>JAZULQ010000043.1:0-72398 GCA_045603185.1 Acutalibacteraceae bacterium | reverse complement strand
AGTGGAGGTCTTTGCCGCTTGCTTTACCTTTAGTAACAGCCATTTCCATAAGAGCGCCTACGCCGTTCTGGTCGAGCTTTGCGAAGGGATCGTTCTCAAAGATTTTGCTGTCATAGTAAGCTGTAAGGAACTTACCTGCGTCGTCACGGCTGAAGCCGTAAGTCATCTGAGTAAGGTCGTTTGTACCGAAGCAGAAGAAGTCAGCTTCCTTAGCTACTTCGTCAGCAGTGATACATGCTCTGGGGATTTCGATCATTGTACCAACTTCGTACTTAAGGTCTGCGCCTGCAGCTGCGATTTCAGCATCAGCAGTTTCAACAACAACCTTCTTAACGAATTTAAGCTCTTTAACATCGCCGATAAGAGGAATCATAATTTCGGGAACTACGTTCCAATCAGCGTGAGCCTTCTGAACGTTGATAGCTGCACGAATAACAGCCTTTGTCTGCATTGCAGCGATTTCGGGGTAAGTAACTGCAAGACGGCAGCCACGGTGACCCATCATGGGGTTGAACTCGTGAAGAGAAGCGATGATAGCTTTGATATCTTCAACAGTTTTGCCCTGTGCATCTGCAAGGAGCTTGATATCAGCTTCTTCAGTGGGAACGAACTCATGAAGCGGAGGATCAAGGAAACGGATTGTAACGGGGTTGCCTTCAAGAGCTTCATAAAGAGCCTCGAAGTCGCCCTGCTGATAAGGAAGAATCTTATCAAGAGCTGCTTCTCTTTCTGCAACTGTATCAGCACAGATCATTTCACGGAATGCAGCAATTCTGTCTGCTTCAAAGAACATATGCTCTGTACGGCAGAGACCGATACCTTCTGCACCGAGCTCACGAGCTTTCTTAGCATCAGCGGGAGTATCAGCATTTGTACGAACCTTAAGAGTTCTGAATTCATCAGCCCAAGCCATAATTCTGCCGAATTCGCCTGCGATTTCAGCATCAACTGTGGGGATGATACCGTCATAGATATTACCTGTTGAACCGTCGATTGAAATGTAATCGCCTTCAACATATGTTTTGCCTGCGAGTTCAAACTTCTTGTTTTCTTCGTCCATTTTGATTTCGCCGCAACCGGATACACAGCAAGTACCCATACCACGAGCAACAACAGCTGCGTGAGATGTCATACCGCCACGAACAGTAAGAATACCCTGAGAAGCCTTCATACCTGTGATATCTTCGGGTGATGTTTCAAGACGAACAAGAACAACCTTTTCGCCACGAGCATTCCATGCTTCTGCATCTTCAGCAGTGAATACTACCTTACCGCAAGCAGCACCGGGAGATGCGCCAAGACCTTTACCTGCAGGAGTAGCAGCCTTAAGAGCTTTAGCATCGAACTGGGGATGGAGAAGAGTGTCAAGGTTTCTGGGATCGATCATTGCAACAGCTTTCTTTTCGTCGATCATGCCTTCGTCAACGAGGTCACAAGCGATTTTAAGAGCAGCCTTTGCAGTTCTCTTACCGTTTCTTGTCTGGAGCATATAGAGCTTGCCTGCTTCAACAGTGAACTCCATATCCTGCATATCTCTATAGTGATCTTCGAGGATAGCGCAAACTTTTGTGAATTCTGCGAAAGCCTCGGGGAATTTTTCAGCCATTTCAGCGATGGGCATGGGAGTACGAACACCGGCAACAACGTCTTCACCCTGAGCGTTTACAAGGAATTCACCCATAAGGCCTTTGTCACCTGTTGCGGGGTCACGAGTGAAAGCAACACCTGTACCGCAATCATCACCCATGTTACCGAAAGCCATAGCCTGTACGTTAACAGCAGTACCCCATGAATAAGGGATATCATTGTCACGACGGTAAACGTTTGCACGGGGGTTGTCCCATGAACGGAAAACTGCCTCTACAGCACCCATAAGCTGTTCCTTGGGATCTGAGGGGAAATCTTTACCGATTTTTGATTTGTATTCAGCCTTGAACTGACCAGCAAGTTCTTTGAGGTCTTCAGCTGTAAGCTCGATGTCCTGAGTTACGCCTTTAGCTTCTTTCATTTCATCGATGAGCTGTTCGAAGTATTTTTTACCAACTTCCATAACAACGTCAGAATACATCTGAATGAATCTTCTGTAGCAGTCATAAGCCCAACGAGCGTTGCCTGACTTTGCAGCCATAACTTCAACAACTTCTTCGTTAAGACCAAGGTTAAGGATTGTATCCATCATACCGGGCATAGATGCACGAGCACCTGAACGAACAGATACGAGAAGGGGATTTTCTTTATCGCCGAACTTTTTGCCGACAACGCCTTCCATTTTGTCGATGTATTCCATAATCTGTGCCTGGATTTCATCGTTGATTTTTCTGCCGTCCTCATAGTACTGAGTACATGCTTCTGTTGTGATTGTGAAACCCTGGGGAACAGGAAGACCGATGTTGGTCATTTCAGCAAGGTTTGCACCTTTACCACCGAGAAGCTCACGCATTGAAGCATCGCCCTCTGAGAACAAATAAACGAATTTTTTGCTCATAATTTACCTCCAAAAATAATTTACATTTTAATGGGTATATTAAACCACCAACCATTTTAACACATAAATCTTGATATTTCCATAGTTTTAACAGAAAAAAGCCAGAATATTACAATAAAATTTTTAGTGAAGATAGACAAGAATTGCAAAATGTAAAATGCAGAATGCAGAATTCCGGGGCAAAGCCGGAATTTAATCAAATTTATCATAAACCACAACTTCATTAATATCCCTGAACTGATTGTGAAAATCGGCGGGAGTGGCATCCTCTGACGGATATCCCATAACAAGAAGGGCTACCGGTTCAATATTACCGGGAATATTAAATGTTTCGCGCATCGCTTTGGGGTCAAAATGCATAACCCACGTAGAGCCTACGCCCAAACTGAAGGCGGCAAGCATCATATGGGTTGTAACGATACAGGCATCCGAAACGCCGCAGGTTTTACCGTCATACTTTCTTGTCCAGCACTCGTCCTTGTTATAGCAGACGAGCATAGCGGTGGGCGCATTAAAATGACACTTGGTACAATCCTTTAATTTATCCAATGATTCATCATTATTCAAAACCAAAATACGTTGGGGTTGATTATTGCAACCGGTCGGTGCAAGGTGCCCCGCTTCAAGAATTTTATCTACAACGCCCTGTTCCAAATGTTCATTTTTAAATTTTCTTACTGAGTAACGCTCAGCGGCAAGTTCAAAAAAGTTCATATTATCCTCCATATAAACTAAGCAGTAAGGCAAAAACCCTTACTGCTCAGATTTTAATTATTCGTATTCGCCGACTGTAACAGTCATAACCGAAATCAGATTATAGCCGTTTTCGGTTTCTTTAATGGTAATATCCGCATACTTATCGGGCTGAGCCGCTTCAAGTGTTCCATCGGGTGAAACCTGGATATTGTTAGTACCCACGTACCCTACTCTGAGCACTATAAGACCACCGGTCTTTTCCACGGACTCTATACGCACGGTAAAAGGCGGTGTAACACCTGTAAGGGGTACATAATAAGCCTGTGCTACCGAATCGTAAATAAACTCGTATCCGTAACCAACAACACTTGCGTGAACAATAGGATTCTCCGCACCGAACATATTGATGTAACAAGTTTCCACATCAGCCGCCGGTACTACAAGTCCCCTTTCGGTAACGGTATATGTGCCTGTTTTCACGTTATCGGACAAAAGAGAGCACAGCGCTATATTACGAAGGGAATCCTTATCCGCTTTTGTAATGTCCGTAAAAGGGTCCGGATCCACTCCGACCACCCATGTAAGATAGTCTGCGTATGCGGTGTATTCGGCATTCTTATCGGTTTTGGTTTGTACGTACGAATAAACCGTTGCCACAATACCTGCAACACCGACTGCCGCCAACACCAGAATCAGAAGACCTAAAATAAAGGGCCCTCTTTTTTTCTTCTTTTTTTGTACAGTAATTACTTCGTCCATTTTTATTACCTGCTATATTTTCTTCTTGCGCGCTCTGTACGTCTTTCAAGAGCCTCTTTACGAGCCTTCTCTTTCTGACGTTTTTTCTTTTCCGCCTCTTTCTGACGAAGAATGAGGTTTATTCTGAACACAACAATAGTTCCGCCTATAACCTGAATAACATCGCAACCTGTAGCTTCCGCAATTTTTACGGCAAGCTCCTTGGGTGTTTCCGGCGCGGACTCAAGATGAACCTTGATTTTAAAAAGCTCTCTCGTATTAAATGTATCTTCAATTTGTGCTATAACCGCATCGGTAACACCCTCTTTACCTATCTGGAAAATAGGGTCAAGGCCATTAGCCTCTGCGCGCAATTTTGCTCTTTCTTTACTTGTCATATAATTATTCCTTTGACCATGTTGTACCCTCGCGGGTGTCAAGCAGTTTAATTCCTTTTTCTAAAAGTTCGTTACGGATTCTATCCGCTTCAGCAAAGTTTTTCTCTTTCTTTGCGGCAGCTCTCAAAGCGATTTGTTCCTCAACATAAAGTGTAAGTTCGTCCTTTTCACCAACAGCTTCTTCAGTAACCTGAGAAAGCTTCTTTGCGCCTTCAATGAGATCAAGAGAAAGAACTCTGTCAAAATCACTGAGAAGGTAAACCTTTGTTTTATCGTTGGTTTTCTCTTTAAGAACATCGTAAACGGCAGTAACCGCCAGAGATGTGTTGATATCATTATCCAACGCACCCTTGAATGATGCAGTAAGCTTTTCTACTGCGGCAGTGTCCAGTTCATCGTTCTCATCGGGGTTAAGCGTCGCTATCTTCTTAAGCAATTTCTCGTAAGCTGTTGCCGCACCATCAAGATTTTCATAAGAGAAAACAAGCTGTTTTCTGTAATGAGACTGAAGGCAGAAAAATCTGTACGCCAACGGATTATATCCCTTTTCTTCAAGAAGAGAAACCGTAAGGAACTCGCCTTTTGATTTACTCATTTTGCCGGTATTTGTGTTAAGGTGTAAAACATGGAACCAATAATTACACCACTTATGGCCTACAAAAGCCTCGCTCTGAGCAATTTCGTTGGTGTGATGAGGGAACGCATTATCAATACCGCCGCAATGAATGTCAAGGTATTCACCAAGATGCTTAAGGCTTATAGCTGAACATTCAATATGCCAACCGGGATAACCTACGCCCCAGGGTGAATCCCATTTAAGAGCCTGTTCCTCGAACTTTGATTTGGTAAACCAGAGAACAAAGTCATTCTTATTGCGCTTATTGGTATCTTCTTCAACGCCTTCACGAACACCTACCATAAGCTCGTCGCTGTCGTGTTTATTGAAAACATAGTATTCATCAAGCTTCGATGTATCAAAGTATACATTTCCACCTGCAACATACGCATAGTCCTTTTCAATAAGACCCTGAACCATTGCGATAAATTCATCAATACAGTTTGTTGCGGGTTCAACAACATCGGGAGTTTTAATATTGAGTTTTTTACAATCGTCAAAGAATGCCTCTGTATAGAATCTTGCGATATCCATAACAGTTTTATTCTCTCTCTTTGCGCCTTTTACCATTTTATCTTCGCCTGTATCGGCATCGCTTGAGAGATGTCCTACGTCGGTAATATTCATTACGCGCTTAACGTCATATCCGCTGTAACGAAGATGCTTTTCAAGTACATCCTCCATAATATAACTACGAAGATTTCCTATATGGGCAAAATGATACACAGTAGGACCGCAGGTGTACATATTTACCTTGCCCGGCACATTCTCCTTGAAATCTTCTTTTTTACGTGAAAGTGAATTATAAAGTTTCATATTATCTACCCTATTCTATTTGGAAAAATCAATAAGTTTAACTGACTGTTTTACGTAAATTACCCCCGAAATCACACAAAGCACCGCTGTAATCCAAAGAAGTCCGTTGGATACCGTGGTAAGAGGGAAATTTTCACCTAATACTCCCCATTCATTAAGCTCCGCAAGGACCATAATTACAAGGGAAAACACCATCTGGGAAACCGTTTTCATTTTACCGTATATGTTAGCGGGAATCACAACACCCTGCGCCGTTGCAACCAATCGGAAAGATGTGATAGTAAATTCCCTTAATAATACTATCATAATTATCCAGATATTGCAAAGACCGAATTGCATAAACGCAAGAAGCGCCGCTGTTGTAAGTATTTTGTCCGCAACAGGGTCCGCAAGCTGACCGAAAACCGTTACAATATTCTTTTTTCGGGCTATTTTACCGTCAAGAAAATCCGTAAATGAGCCCACCGCAAACACTATCAAGCCCCAAAGGAAATGATGCTCAAGATTGCTTAAGAAAAGTCCCAGAAATATCGGTGTAAGAACTATTCTTATAACCGTCAACTGGTTAGGTACATTCATATTTTTCATACTGCCTCACCGATAAGTGAATACTCATCCTTGTCGAAAATTTCAACAGGAACAATATCACCGTCATCGATTCTGTAACCCGATGTTAAAACTACATTATTATCAATATCTGGCGCATCCATATAAGTTCTGCCGTAATAACTATCTGTATACGGATCGTAGCCCTCAACAAGAACGTCAATGGTTTTACCTATACACGCGCTGAGTTTTTCTTCGGAAATAGTGTACTGCTGATTCATTATTACTTCCGCACGTTCTGCCGCAACTTCCGGGTCAACCTGATTATCAAAATCATATGCAGGTGTGCCCTCTTCGCGAGAATATGCAAAACAACCTACACGGTCAAGCTTGGCTTCATTTACAAACTCCGAAAGTGTCGTAAATGCTTCTTCGCTTTCGCCGGGGAATCCGGTTATAAATGTGCTTCTTATAATTACATCCGGAATCCTTGCTCTTATTTTCTCTACAAGGGCAAGAAGACTCTCTTTATCGCCCTTTCTGTTCATAGCCTTAAGAACTTCTCCGTCTGCATGCTGCATGGGCATATCAATATAATTGCAAACTTTTTCGTTTTTTGCAATAGCATCAATAAGTTCATCGGTTATTCTGTCGGGATAACAGTAAAGAAGTCTTATCCAATGAAGGCTCTCAATTTTGCTGAGTTCATCGAGAAGCTCGGGAAGTTTAAGCTCTCCGTAGAGGTCCTCGCCGTATTTTGTTGTATCCTGAGCAACAATAACAAGCTCTTTAACGCCGTTATCGCAAAGCTTCTTTGCTTCATCAATGATATCTTCCATCTTACGGCTTCTGAAATCACCTCTTATAGAAGGTATCGCACAATATGAACAACGGTTACTGCAACCCTCCGCTATCTTAAGATATGCGGTGTATTCCGGAGTTGTAAGAATTCTGTCACCGTTAAGCGGAAGATTCTCTTTTTCCGGGAAAGCACTATACGGCTCATCACTCTCAAAAAGAGCATCGCACACAGCAACTATATCTTCATTGGCTCCTATGCCTATTACGCCATCCACTTCGGGAATTTCCGTAAAAACTTCATCTGCATAACGCTGTGCGAGACATCCCGAAACAACTATTTTACGAAGCAAACCATCTTCTTTAAGGTCTGCCATTTCAAGAATAGCATCAATAGATTCCTTTTTCGCATCCTCAATAAATCCGCAAGTGTTTACAATGACAACATCTGCTTTATCCGCTTGCTGGACAAGGACGTAACCTGCGTCAACAAGTTTTTTGAGCATTATTTCGGCATCCACCTGATTTTTCGGACAACCGAGACTTATCATTCCGACTTTTCGTGACATAACCTTCACCTCATTTATTGTGGCATTTCCGCGCCCACTTCAAAAAACGCTTCTTTAATGTCGTGGTAAGAATAGCCCATTCGTATAAAACGGTTTACTAATCTTTTTCTTTCTTTTTCGTTTTCAACGTTTTTTTCATATTTTGACCTTAACATATCTATAATACGCTGAATTGGCTCATTGTCAAGTATTTTCAGCGTATTATCAATCGTTTCGGCGTCAATTCCCTTGTTTTTCAACTCGTAAGATATGCGCTTGATATCGTATTTTTTCACTTCAAAAAGATACTTTGCGTAATCATTGCAAAAAGCTTCGTCATCTATGTAACCCAGCCGCAACATTTTATTTATTGCCCGATGTGATGCATCCTCTCCAAATTTCATCTTTAGTTTATTATACAATTCTTTTTGCGAATATGCACGCACAGAAAGATATTTTACGCCTTTTTCGTAAGCAGAGCGAAAGCCTGCCTCCTCTTTCAAGGAAGCAAGCTCATCTTCTGAAATTTCCTGACCCTCCGAGTACCCCGAACGATACCAGAAGTCATCGTACAGGGTCAGAGTGTATTCATCATCAATATATATGTGTACCTTATTGCCATTACCCGGCTTTGAAGTAATTTTCATTCTTATTCATCGTCAACAGCTATATCAATTTTAGCTCTGGCTTTCTCTTTTGTTACAGGCTCCGTGGGTGTTGCAGACGGAGCAACCTCTCTGCGAGAAATCGGATTTCTTGCGGAAATAACATTTTTGATACTTTCGCGTACTTTACCCTCAATTTCTGCACAGAACTCGGGATTTTCGCGGATGTACTCTTTCACATTATCTCTACCCTGTCCGAGACGTTCCTCACCGTAGTAGAACCAAGCACCGCTTTTTCTTACAATTTCCATTTTAACTGCAAGGTCAAGTATCTCACCGTATTTGGAAATACCCTGACCGTACATAATATCAAACTCTGCCTCTTTAAAGGGCGGTGCAACTTTGTTCTTTACGATTTTAGCACGTGTACGTGAACCGATAAATTCATTACCGGTACCCTTCAACTGCTCAACTCGTCTGACATCTATACGTATGGTTGAATAGAATTTAAGAGCGCGACCACCGGTTGTTACCTCGGGGTTACCATAGATTACACCAACCTTTTCACGAAGCTGGTTAATAAATATAACAGTTGTATTTGATTTTGAAATAGCACCGGTAAGCTTTCTCAATGCCTGTGACATAAGACGAGCATGAAGACCTACGTGGGAGTCACCCATTTCGCCCTCAATCTCTGCCTTGGGAACAAGTGCCGCAACAGAGTCAACAACAATAACATCAAGAGCTCCTGAACGCGCAAGATATTCGGTAATTTCAAGTGCCTGTTCACCATTGTCGGGCTGAGAAACAAGAAGAGAATCTATATCTACGCCCAACGCAGAAGCATATATGGGGTCAAGAGCGTGTTCAGCATCAATAAACGCAGCCTCGCCACCCATTTTCTGTGCCTCGGCAACAACATGCAAAGCAAGTGTTGTTTTACCCGAGCTTTCAGGGCCGTAAATTTCAACTATTCTGCCCTTGGGAAGTCCGCCGATACCTGTTGCCGCATCAAGTGCTATTGAACCTGTGGGTATAGCCTCAATATTCATACCTGCATTCTCGCCCAAGCGCATAATTGCACCTTTACCGAAATTCTTTTCTATCTGAGAAAGCGCTGTTTCCAGCGCCTTATTCTTTTCTGTTCTTTCTGCCATTGTGAAACTCCTTTCAAAGTGTACAAATGTTCGGTTACAAATAGCATTATATATTATGGTTTCGCAAAAATCAAGCAATTTTTAAAAAAATATTTAAAATATCGCCCCCGAATATGTAAAAGTTCATAAAAACCTCGTTTTTATAAAAAAAATACTTGCATTTGCATTAAAAAGGTGATATCATACGTTCGTTGTCTTATGTTTAGACTTAATTCCGACTATTTTTATGATTATACGAAGGAGGTGCAGCTCAATGGCAAAATGCGAATTTTGTAACAAAGAGGTTGCTTTCGGCATCCAGGTTTCTCACTCACACAGACGTTCAAACAGAACTTGGAAACCCAATGTTAAGAGAGTTAAGGCAATAGTAAACGGCTCTCCCCGCAGAGTATATGCTTGCACACGCTGCTTGCGCTCCGGTAAGGTTACCCGCGCTATCTGAGTAAAACTCAACATTGTAAAGCAATACAGCTCCGAAGTTTACTTCGGAGCTTTGCTTTTTGTCTTTTTTATCCATTTGGAATATAATTCAAAAATTGTTTAAACATTCCGATTGAATTTTTTTCTTATATACTGTATAATTTATCTTAGATTATTATGCGAATAATAGGAAGTGATAATTTGAAGGTTTCGCGCATAGTTTCATTTTCCCTAATTTTAACAATTCTGACTTTATGTCTGGCGTTTCCGCAAAACTCATATTTTAAAACAAACACTGCAGCTGCTGCCTCGGCTTCTTCACAAAGCGAGCCCGTTGTTGCTGACGAATCCGATTTCGTTTACATTGCAACCCCTAAAAACAACCCCAAATATGTGATGATTACTAAATACACCGGCACAGAAAGCAAGATTATAATCCCCGACACTCTCGGCGGATATCCGGTAAGGGTTCTTTCAACTTATGTTTTCAAGGATTGCGTAAACCTCACTTACATAAAAATCCCCGCAACCGTAACAAATCTTTCGGGCGCGTCTTTTGCCGAATGCAGAAAGCTTACGGAAATTGAGGTAGACACAGCTAACGAAAACTACATATCAGAAAACGGCGTTGTTTATAACCTCGATAAAACTGCTCTCGTAGCCTTCCCTAACGGTCTTGGCGGCGAGTTCACAATTCCCGATGGAGTTATAACAGTAGGCAGTTACGCCTTTTCCGGTGCTAACAATCTCACAAAGGTTACAATGTACAATTCGGTTACATCAATTTACGAAGGTGCTTTTTCAGGCTGTTTCTCTTTAAGCGATATCCGCCTGAGCGATAATCTCCGTGTATTGGGAAGCAAAGCATTAGCCGGTTGTGTTTCCTTGAGAGAACTCCACTTGCCCGCATCCCTGTCTATAATAGGTCCGGATGCGCTCCTTGGCGAAATGGGTTCCAAAAACGATAAGATGTATTACTTCACTGACGGCATTTTCTGTGTAGCAGATTCGTATGCATATGACTATGTTTACAAATTAGGTATAAGGACACCTTATCTCAAAACCGAAACACGTACAATTACAGATATCAAATCCGGTATTGTCATATTTGACCCCGAATCGGGATTGCCGCTTGACAAAAACATAGTATTAAACGTAAAACCCATAGCAACCGAAGAAATTTCTCTTCTTCTCCCTGTCAGACACAAAAATATTTTCTCCTATGAAATTTCATTAACGTGCGAGGATGAAGAATATAAGCCCACTAAGGAGCTTATTATTCAGTTCGGAAATTTACCTGAAGGCACTATTATCTCCACCGCTAAAATTTACCGTACCAGCGGAAATAATGTCTATGAGCTTATACGTTCACCACACACACCTTTTGTTGCCGCTCAATCCAAGAATCTCGGCACTTATACAGTTATTACAAACGACGATTTCTCCAAGAAAGGTGATGTGGATGCGGACGGCATTGTTACCTCTTACGATGCAAGGTTTGCCCTTTGTATCGCCGCAGGTCTTATTCCGAATTTAGCAGATGTACAAAAAACCGCCGCAGATGCCGATGGCGTCAATGGCGTTACAACTTCCGATGCACGCGAAATTCTGCGTTATGCCGCAGGAATTATAGATTCTCTTTAAGGTGATTATTATGATAGATACAACGAACAAATATAACGCTAAAATAAATACTATCTTCTTCAAGGGAGATGCCGTTTTCGGAATTACCTACACCGACGGTAAGTACGGTATGGAGGTTGACCTTAAGGATGCAGAGTTCGATATGCCGGTAGAAATAACTGAAGCTTCTGTGGAAGAAAACACTCTTATAGCAAAAGCTACATCCGAGCTTCTGCCCGATAGAATTATTGATATCAATCTTACATTTGAAGATGATAAATGCAACGGATTTTTAAAAATTCCCTTTGTGGGAAAAGTCAAAATTAAAAACGCTGAAAAAATTTAACCAACAAAAAACGGGACTTTTACAGGCTTTGACACCTGTAAAAGTCCCTTAGTTTTTTATATCGTTTTGTGGGGTCTGCGCTTTTCACATCCACTTTTTCTTATATAATCGGTTTTTCGTTGTAATAAACTACCTTTCCGCTTTCAACAGAATGAGTAAGCCATGTGTTACCGCCGATAACACAGTTATCACCGATTTTTGTGTCTCCGCCAAGAATAGTTGCATTGGCATAAATGACAACGTTATTTCCGATATCGGGATGACGCTTAATATCCTTGACCGGATTGCCGTTTTCATCAACCTTGAAGCTCTTTGCACCGAGGGTAACACCCTGATAAATTTTAACTCTGTTACCGATAGTTGTTGTCTCGCCTATTACTATACCTGTACCGTGGTCGATACAGAAATACTCACCGATTGTTGCGCCGGCATGAATATCGACACCTGTTTTTTCATGGGCGAACTCCGTCATAATACGCGGAATAAGCGGAACCTTAAGATTATACAAAACATTAGCGAGTCGATAAATTGAAATCGCATAAAAGCCCGGATAGCAAATAAGAACTTCCTGGTGACATTTTGCCGCAGGGTCACCTTCATATATTGCTTCAATATCTTTAATAAGCAGCTTTTTAACAGTGGGCAACTGTTCAATAAACGCGTTGCAGAGTTCTTCCGGCGTTTTTTCCATAACCGTATGATTAAATTCGCACGCACCTTTTATCTGCTGTACAAGTCTGTTGTAAATATTGAGAAGAAGCTCCGTCTGAGAGAGAACATTCTCACTGCCTTCGCTATGCTTAAAATAATCGGGGAAAAGCAATGACTGCAAATCCTTGATAACCTTAACAACTTCTTTTCTGTTAGGTATAAGATTTCTGTCCGTAATATCCTTCAAAAAACATTCACTGTTTATGTTTTCAAGATTTTTTACAGTACCCGTAACAAGCTCCATTGATTCAAGAAAATTATCCATACAATATCACTCTCCTCGCTAACGCCTTTGTTTTTAAATATTTTAACACAATATCACCCTCTTTACAACAAAAAAACACCCGAAACGTACATAAACACCTAAAAAAATGGATTTTCTTTATTTTTTCAAGAATTTTATCTTTATATGCCGTATTAAGACAAATATCGACAGGGTTAATGAGTATAATGTAATAAAAAGATATAAAAACAGAAAAACAACAGTTTATATGTCTTTTATTTATTTTTTTGTAAAGGAGAATCGACTATGAAAAGTCTCAATCAAATGCTACTTGCCGCAAAAATTGAATACCATTGGTGGCGCATCGGCAGTATAAGAAAAAGACTGTGCCACGCAGTAAAAGCCAATTCCGAAAAACTGAGTGCCTTAGAAAATATCCATAGGTACAAAGCCGAACAAGCTCTGGTTGAGTATGAAGTTACTGTGGGACTTCGTGATCATAGGGGTGTGTGGAATTTTTGAGATATCTCCCGTCTTTACGGGAGATTTGTTATTGAAGAAATTTTATATATGTGATACAATCAAAAATCATATATGAAAGGAGTCTTTAGCGTGGAGTTTAAAATGGATATAAGCGTCTGGGAAAAGCTCAAAAGCACCCATGAACCCATAATAATGTACGGTACAGGAAACGGCGCAGATAAAGTTATGGATAAGCTCACCGCTTCAGGCATCTCTCTTGCCGGCATAACTGCAAGCAGCTCATTTGTAAGAAACAGAACTTTCCGTGGGTTTCAGGTTATGCCCCTTTCCTATTTCGAAGAAAAGTATGAAAAATTCACCGTTATCATAACATTCGGAACATCAATCCCCGAGGTTATGGACAATATTTATAAAATAGCCGAAAAACACCGCGTACTCGTACCCTGTGTTCCTGTTATAGGAGCTGAGATTTTCGACGAAAAATTCTTAAATGAGCACAGAGAGGAAATAGACTTTGCATATTCTCTTATGGCCGATGATTTTTCAAAGCGTATTTTCAGCGGATATGTAAACTTCCTTTACGGAGGAGAACTCAAAGTATTAAAAGAAATAACTACTCCCGAAAGTGAAGCATTCGGAAATATTCTGAACCTTTCAGAAAACGAAACATATATTGATATAGGCGCATACCGTGGCGATACCGTTGACACATTTTTAAACTACTGCAACGGAAAATACAACAAAATTTTTTGCGCAGAACCCGACGCAAAAACTTTCAGAAAGCTTATGGAACACTGCCGTGATTTAACTGATTTCAGCGCTGTGAATGCCGCCGTAACAGACACCGACGGCGAAATCGGCTTTACTGATGCTCACGGCAGACAATCAACCGTAGGCGGCGATAAAATGATTACTTGCGTCACTTTAGAAACATTGTGTAAAGGCGTTGTACCGACTTACGTAAAAATAGACTCAGAAGGCTGCGAGAATGAAATTATTTCTGCCGGAAACACTATTCTGAAAGAATTTTCCCCAAAGCTGAATATAGCGGTTTATCATAAAAGTGCGGATATTTTCACCCTTCCCATACTCATTCATAAAATCAACCCTGATTATAAAATATTTTTACGCCACCACCCATACATACCTGCGTGGGATACACTGCTATACTGCAAGGTTTGACAAAATAATTTATTTTTCAACATTTTAAAAAATATATTGACTTTTAATGTAATTATATATATATTTAAATTGCAAATTAAAAATAACGTGTCAGCCGTCACGGGTAGTTATGCCACGGACAAATAAAATTCACCAATTTGAAGAATAACTTTTCAGGTTCTTTGGGTAGGTGGTTTTTTCTTTTGAATGAGGATATTTTTCTTTTTTCAAATATTCTTAATTTGCGGAAAGGGGATGCATAATTGTCCAACAACATTATTGAATTAAAGAATATTTCCGTCGCCTTCGACGGTCAACAAATAATAGATAATATGAATTTATATATCCGCGACAAGGAGTTTATAACCTTTTTAGGGCCCTCCGGTTGCGGCAAGACAACTACGCTCAGAATGATTGCCGGTTTCCAGGAGCCTGATTCGGGTGAAGTTATCTTTGACGGTAAAATAATCAATGGTGTTCCGCCCCACAAGAGGCAGTTGAACACCATTTTTCAGCGTTACGCTCTGTTCCCTCATCTTAATGTTTACGAGAACATCGCTTTCGGTTTGCGCCTTAAAAAGACTCCTGAAAAAGAGATTAAGGAAGCCGTTACCGAGATGCTCGAACTCATAAACCTTAAAGGCTTTGAGCGCAGAAATATATCCTCTCTCTCCGGCGGTCAGCAACAGCGTGTGGCTATCGCACGTGCGCTTGTTGTAAAACCGCGTGTGCTTTTACTTGACGAACCGCTGGGTGCACTCGACCTTAAGCTTCGTAAAGATATGCAGGTTGAGCTCAAAAATATTCAGCAACGTCTTGGTATTACGTTTATTTACGTTACCCATGACCAGGAAGAGGCTCTTTCCATGTCCGATACCATCGTCGTTATGGACTCGGGCGTTATCCAGCAAATCGGCACTCCCACCGATATCTACAACGAACCCAAAAATGCTTTCGTTGCCGATTTCATCGGTGAAAGTAACATCATTGAGGGTGTTATGCGTGCCGACTTCAATGTTGAAATGGCAGGACACAAATTCAAATGTCTTGACAAAGGTTTCGGCGTAGACGAAAAGGTTGACGTCGTTGTAAGACCCGAAGACGTTGACGTCGTTCCCATAGAAAAATCTATGATTTCGGGTGTTGTTACTTCCATCACCTTCAAAGGAGTTTATTACGAAATAATTGTTGAAATCAAAGGTTTTAAATGGATGATTCAATCCACCGATTTCCAGGAAGTCGGCTCAACTATTGGTATAAATGTTGAACCCGATGCCATTCACATTATGAAAAAATCTCAGTACTCCGGTCTTTATGGCGACTACAGCTCCTTCAGTGAGGAGTTCGACGAGCTTTCGGACGCGACAGTTTACGAGGAAGACGACGAATAAAATTCGCTTAAACTACGAAAGGAGTGCTGACCGTGAATAAAAAATCTTCACTTATGTCCCGGTTGGCAGGGGCTCCGTACATTGTTTGGGCGGCTTTATTCATTATCGTTCCTTTGTGTATGGTTGCTTACTATGCCTTCACGGACACCACCGGGGCATTTACAATCGAAAATATTACAGGTCTTGTTAAATACACAGACACATTTTTACTTTCTATCTGGTTAGGTCTTGTGGCTACGGTTATCTGCCTGCTGGTTGCATATCCCCTTGCCTACATTATGGCTCAGAAGGGTCCCGAAAAGCAGAGCACTATGACTATGCTCATAATGCTTCCTATGTGGATGAACTTCCTTTTGAGAACATATTCGTGGATGACAATTTTGGAAGATAATGGTCTTTTGACTACTTCAATTAACTCAGCAATAAATTTGATAAACGACACAATACTTGCAAACAATGCTTTTGCCATCAGCCTTGACCCTGTACACTTAATAAACACACGCGGTGCCGTAGTTCTGGGAATGGTTTATAACTTCCTTCCCTATATGATTTTACCTATTTACACCGTTATGCTCAAAACAGACCGTTCACTCATTGAGGCAGCGCAGGATTTAGGCGGCAACAAGCTCGCCGTTTTCAAAAACGTCACAATTCCCCTCAGTGTACCCGGTATTGTTTCAGGCTTCACTATGGTTTTTGTTCCCTCCGTAAGTACCTTCTACATTTCCCAGAAATTAGGCGGTACGGGCACAATACTTATAGGTGACATTATAGAAACTCAGTTCCAGACCGCAAACAACTTCAACTTAGGTGCATCTCTTTCCTTTGTGCTTATGATTCTCATATTCATCTGTCTTGCGGTTATGAACAGATTTTCAGATGATGACGGAGGTGTTATCATATGACAAAGAAAACTTCCGTCGGTGCAAAGTTATATACCGCACTTGTTTTTATCTTTTTATATGCACCTATTGCCGTACTTATTGTTTTCAGTTTCAACTCCGGCAAAAGCACCTCTGTTTTTGAAGGCTTTTCGCTTTATTGGTACAAAGAGCTTTTCAATGACTCAGCAACGCTTACCGCTTTCAAAAACTCTATGATAGTCGCAGTAGTTTCCTCGATTATTTCAACAATTATGGGAACTGCCGCTGCAACTGCGATTTATGGTTATAAAAACAAACTGCTGAAAAGCAGTATTATGACAGTTACCAACATACCGATGATGAACCCCGAAATTGTTACAGGTATATCTATGATGCTCCTTTTCGTTTTCATCGGCTCACTTTTCGGAAAAACAGGTACACTCGGCTTTGCAACGCTTATTATTGCTCATACTACATTTGAATTGCCTTATGTAATTCTCAATGTTCTTCCGAAGCTCCGTCAAACAGACCCTCATCTTGCAGAAGCTGCGCAGGACTTAGGTTGCACACCTGCACAGGCATTCTTCAAGGTTGTTCTTCCTGCAATTATGCCCGGTATTATATCCGGTCTTATGATGGCTTTCACGCTTTCTGTTGACGATTTTATTATCAGTTATTTCGTAAGCGGCACAGATTCACAGACCTTACCTATACGAATTTTCTCTATGACAAAGCGTCGCGTTACGCCTGATATGTACGCTCTTTCCACCTTGATTTTCCTTGCTATTCTTGTTCTCCTTATTGTTTCAAACGTGATCAGTGCTCACGGAGATAAAAGACTCACAAGAAAACAGAAGGGCGGTGCAAAGAAATGATTAAACGCCTTTTATGTTTACTTAGCGCTTCCTTTATTTTTCTTTCAACCTTTGGCATTGTTGCCTTTGCAGAAGAAGAAAAGGATTACTCTCACCTCAGGGGTACATCCATCAATGTATACAACTGGGGTGAATATATTTCCGATGGTGCAGATGGAACATTGGATGTAAACAAAGAATTTGAAAAGCGTTACGGCATCAAGGTTAACTACACAAACTTTGAAAGCAACGAAAATATGTACAACAAGCTCATAAGCGGTGGTGCAAATTACGATGTAATTATTCCATCGGACTATATGATCGCAAAGCTTCGTGATGAAGGCTTACTTGCAGAGCTTGATTTTTCAAATATTCCAAACGCCAAATATATTCTTGATAAATACAAAGGTCTTTACTTTGACCCTGACAACAAATACACCGTTGCTTACACTGTAGGTATGGTAGGGCTTATATACAACACCACAATGGTGGAAGGCACACCTGACAGCTGGGAAATTTTGTGGGATGAAAAATATGCAGGTGAAATACTGATGTTCAATAATCCCCGTGATACCTTCGGTATTGTTCAATTCCTTCTAGGACAGAGCATAAACACTACCGATTTAAAGGAATGGGATGCTGCTATAGCAAAGCTCAAAGAGCAGAATCCGCTCGTTTCCAGCTATGTTATGGACGAAATTTTCGGCAAAATGGAAAACGGAGAAGCGGCACTCGCCCCCTATTATGCAGGCGATTTCCTTACAATGTACGATGTAAATCCCGATCTTGCATTCTGTTATCCAAAAGAGGGTGTTAACTTCTTTGTAGATGCTATGTGTGTTCCAAAAAATGCAGAAAACAAAGAAGCTGCGGAGTTATATATAAACTTTATGTGTGAAGAAGAAATTGCAGTTGCTAATGCAAACTATATCTGCTACGCTACACCTCACGCCCTTGTTTTGGAATCAGATGATTATGATTTAAAGGGCAACCCTATTCTTTACCCCGATGAAGCTAAAATGCCCAAAACACAAATTTTTGAAAACCTCGATTACGACACTCAGCAATATATGTCGATGCTATGGAACGAGCTTAAAATCGAGGGTAATTCAAACCTTGATGCTTATGTAGGGCTTTCCGTTACTCTGGTGCTCGTTATAGTCTATCTCGTCTATAAATTCATCAAAAAAAGAAAAAGAGAAGCATATTATTAAAAATCAAACCCGATAGGTCGAACCTATCGGGTTGTTTTTTACCATTCCCTCATAATTTCCGGGTTTTGGAATATTTCATCTATTTTTTTAATAAAGGGCATAACATCGTTAAATGCGCCTATTCTGTGGTCAAACATAAGTGTTATAGGCAACAGCTTTTTAGTTCCGATATCGACTTCGCCTTTTTCATTTCTGAAGACGTAATCTGTATCTCTTGCCTTGCCAATCGCCATAAGAAACGTCTGCGGATATAACAAAGGTGTATAAGTAACGTTACCGTTAAGACCGTCGTATAGAACACCCCAGTTTGTAAGGCATACTGAGCCCTCGTTCAGTTCATCCATAAAGAGCATTGAACCATCCTTGGGAGCAGGATGAAAAAGCCCTTTGAGTTTTGCAACCTTGTGCTTACCCACATAACCGGTTACAGTCTGCGCAACCGTTGGCACTATCGCGCCACTGAGCATAAGACCAACCGTTCTCTGTGTAATAACGTCAAACATAACCTTGTCAACGTTGGTTTTTTCAAGTCTTGCAAGAAGCTCGTTAATCTGTTCGGACAACTCTTTAAGACTTTTATTCTCGGTTTCCTTTACCTTTACCGGGAAGGTCTCCCCATTATCCAATACAACTGGCATTGCAACATCAATATGCTTTTTCATAACGATTGTACCGCATGAAGAAGTCGTATTGAATTTAATGTGGGCGTTAAGCTTCGGCGCCTCTTTCAAGCCCTCAACAAGCACCTTCATCATAATGGTATTGAAGGATATCGGATATCCGCAAGTAGCCTTGAAATTCTGAAACTCCTCCCAGAATTTTGTAATGTCCGCCTCATAATTATACCCTGCGGTAGGTGTATTTTGCTGTGCCTTTGTCAGAATATAACCGGACACTCTGCCTTTTAAATTAAAATATTCAACGGTGTCACCTTTCTCGGGTCTGCCCAATGCACCGTTCAGAAATTTTTTAATACCCATATAACAATCCTTTAGTTTTTTATTAGTTTTTCCAATATACTATTTTATGTCCCTTTGTCAAACATATAGAAAGTGGCTGTAAAAACTTTCGTTTTTTACAGCCACTTCGATTTTATTTATCTTTCTTTTTGCCGTTTCCGAGCTTATTAAGAAGAGATACTGTAATTATTATAATTCCTACAACTGCAAAAATACCAACCATTCCGGCAACTGAACTAAAAAGAGCATTAACTGTATCACTCATTCCGGTTTCTGCCATCTGAGTTGTAACTTCCGTTGCAGCAACAATAGTTTCTGTCATAATATATACCTCCCTTAATTACTTCCGAAGAAGTTAAGAATCATACCACCTGCTATAACAGATGCAACCTGACCTGAAACATTAACACCGGTTGCATGCATAAGAAGGAAGTTCTGATTATCTTCTTCGAGGCCCATCTTATGAACAATACGAGATGACATAGGGAATGCAGAAATACCTGCCGCACCAATCATCGGGTTAATTTTCTTTCCTTCGGGAAGGAAGATGTTAATGAGTTTTGCAAAGAGAACACCGCCGGCGGTATCGAAAATGAAAGCAACAAGACCAAGACCGAGAATAAGTGCTGTATTCAAGGATAAGAATTCTTCCGCTTTCATATTAAATGCAACTGTCACACCAAGGAAAATGGTAATAAGGTTTGCCAGAACCTTCTGTGCAGTTTCTGAAAGTGAATCAAGAACGCCACACTCTCTGATAAGGTTACCAAACATAAGGAAGCCTATAAGCGGTGCAGACTGAGGTGATACAAGACCTGCAATAATTGAAACTATGATGGGGAAAAGAATTCTGGTTCTCTTGGAAACAGCTTTGCCCTCATATTTCATACGGATCTTACGCTCTTTTTTAGTTGTAAGAAGCTTGATAACCGGAGGCTGAACAATGGGAACAAGCGCCATATATGAATAAGCCGCAACGATAATTGCACCTATAAGACCGCTTGAAGCCGGATTGTCACCGATAAGTGTATTTGCAACAACGATTGATGTGGGACCGTCTGCTGCACCGATTATGGCAATAGATGCCGCTTCCTTGATATCAAAGCCAACCAGAGTTGCCATTGTAAGAGTAAAGAAAATGCCAAACTGTGCCGCCGCACCGAAAAGCATAAGCTTCGGATTTGAAAGCAGCGGACCGAAGTCAATCATAGCACCGATACCGATGAATAAAATCAACGGGAATAATTCATTGGCAATACCGGCATTATAAAGAACATCAATAGCGCCTTCTCCTTCAGCCAAAACGCCCAGAGCTTCCGCAAGGGGTAAGTTTACAAGAATCGTACCAAAACCCATAGGCAAAAGTAAAGTGGGTTCCATTTCCTTTTTAATTGCCAAGTAAATCAGCAAACCGCCTATAGCCCACATAATAATCAGTTTTATCCAGTTTATATCCGCGCCAAAAACAGAAAAAACTTCAAGGACTTTACCTAATATGTCGGTTAATACGTTTTCCATTTTTTCTCCTTCTTTCTTTTTTGTTTTATCAACCGCCAAGATTGTAAACCATAAACACGAGCGCGGTTGACAATGCGTCTTTCTTATGATACCATCATAGAGAGGTGACAAATTTGAGTGACAAGACAAGTTCAGATTCTACCGTAAGCAAAACAAAAAACTATATTCTCATATCACTTTTTACCGCAATTATTGCGGTATGTTCTTTTATTACCGTTCCTGCCGCCGTACCTTTCACCCTCCAGACATTAGGTGTTTTCGCTGCACTTGCCATTTTAGGAGGTAAGCGCGGAACACTTTGCATAATCCTTTACGTGTTCACAGGACTCGTAGGATTACCTGTCTTTTCGGGTTTCAGCGGTGGTGTGAGCCACCTTTTAGGGGCAACAGGCGGATATATTTCAGGCTTTATTCTTTGCGGATTATGTTATTGGATTATAACAAAAATCCTCGGAACGAAAACTATTGTAAAATTCTCAGGTCTTTTAGCGGGTCTCGTTGTATGTTACCTTTTCGGTACATTATGGTACACCGCAGTTTACCTTAAAACTTTAAATTTTGAAGCGTTCGTCAGTTCCGCGCAAATCTGCGTTTTGCCATTTATAATACCGGATCTGATAAAAATCGTCGTAGTATTAATAACGGACAAAAAATTACCCAAAACAATTAAATAGTTTACCATAACAAGTAATAATAAACAATACGTATTTTCCATATAAATCCCCTCTTTCAGAGAGGGGATTTTTGTTTATTTTACAATACCTTCAAGGAAGTTTACTTCTGTTACATTAGTTTCTCGGTCAATTCGGAATGTTTTAATTTCGTGTTTACCGATATCGTACCAGAAGCCGTTGTCAAAGAGTTTTGACATAATGTAACCTCTTGAGCTTTCAACGCCTTTTGTTTCATAAAGTCTTACGATAAGGTCGCCGCTTCCGTCTTCGCAACGTTTAAGAGCAGTAATAACAACGTTATCAAGATTAGTATATATAAAGGAGTCTTTCTGTGAAAGCTCACCCTTATGATAACTCTCGGGTACAGCAACAATGTTATTATTAAACAGATGGGCCTCTTTAACAATATCACTTGTTTCGGCTTCATCCTCGTGAAGATAAATTCCGTATGAGAATCTGTTAAGGCCCTCATCGGTGAAGTTGAAATCTGCCGCAGGTCTGTCTGAATAATGGTCAGCAAAAATTACATTTCTGAGAGCCGTGAGTCTTAATTCCGTACCGGGGCAATCATAGCTGTATTTTGAGTCACTCATAACAGAAATACCTACGCGCTTGTCGTCTTTATTAACGGTAAGATCTGCCCAATTAAGTGCAGGCTCTTCTTCGCCGTTACAAGGTCTTTTAATATAACCGCAGGGGATTTCATAAGTTGAAATTTCATTTTCTCCGCCTATGGGGAAAGCGAATTTAAGCATAGTGAACTTTTCCTGCCACATTGCCTTGCAATCAACACGGAGGGTCTTCTGACCCTTTGCAAGAATAAAGTCCTGAGTGAGATAGGAGTCACCGAATTTATGCTTTGTGCGAACAACGGAACGAAGTGCGCCGTGCTCTACACGTTCGATACTGACAAGCTCCATAAGGCCCTTAATTTCATGGAATTTGAATACCATATGAGCCCATGTATCAGTCTTATCGTCATTTATAACTGTAGGAATAGCAAGGAATTTATCCCCGGCGTATTCCACACCCGATTTTTTGTCAACAAGGCTCTTGATGTAGCCTGTTTCATTGTCGAGTTCAACTGTCATAAACTCGTTTTCCATAAAGAAATTCTGCTCTCCGCTTAATTCCTTTTCTGCCCTTGCATCACCGTCAACCTCAAGCCAATAAGTAGCATAACCAAACGCAGGAACTTTAGCCATAAACAAGGTATCAAGATGGTTATCGTTTGAGCGTGATGAACGGATATTCTGGAAAACAACATCATTACCGTCACAATCAGTAACCGCTTTTGAGGGATGATATGTTCTTACCGGAAGTTCAACCTCATAAGAATGGGGATTAAACACAACAACGGGTCTTGGGAAACCGCTGTCTGCACCGGAATAATGACGTTCCTCAAAAACCGGGTCGCTTACGCCCTCGAGCCATGTATCTATTTTGCGGGAAATTCTGAGCACAGCGTTGTTGTAGCTTTCGGAAGCAATATTTAACGCGAATCCCTCGGACTCCTTAACATCCTCATATGCTTCCATAATTGAGCATCCGCACATAATATCGTGGAACTGATTGAAGCAAACCTTTTGCCATGCCTTTTCGAAATCCTTGGTACAAGGCTTGGAATCGGTTACTATTGAAGAAATTGTATCCCACTTTTCTGCGGCGGCGAGGGCATTTTCAGCTTTTCTGTTAAGTGCTTTTATAAGTGATGTTGCACTGTAACAGCCGCTTGCGTGATGCTGTAAATCATCACTCCATGAGGGTAAATCAAGGAATTCATTGAGAATATCCTCAAAATATCCGTCGGGAGAAGAAAATTCAAGGTCGTTATAGCCTTCTCTTTCAAGGTTTTCTTTAAGATACTCTATATCACCCCTTGTGGGACCACCGCCGTGGTTACCCACGCCGTAAAAGAGCATCATTCCGTGACCTGTTTTTTCTGCTCTTTCGTTCATATCGTCAATACGTCTGTTGAGAGCCGCTGTGCCGTTTGCACCGTAACCGTCAGGAAGTCTGTATGTTAAAACACGGCTACCGTCTGCACTATCCCACCAAAAAAGATTTTCGGGAATTTCATTGTTCTCATGCATACCGGGTCTCTGGAAAACGTAAAAGTCCATACCGCCTTTGTTGAGTAACTGGGGTAACATTGCGTTATGACCGAAGGAGTCAACGTTATAGCCTGTTTTGCAGGTTATACCGAATTTTTCATAGTAATAAAGCTGGCTGTAAAGTGCCTGGCGGGCATAGCTTTCACCTGAGGGCATATTGCAATCGGGCTGAACCCACCATCCGTTTACAGGAACCCATCTACCCTTTTTCACCATTACGCGGATTTCTTCAAACATCTTAGGGTCAATTTCCTCAACCCATTTATAGTATGCCGCGGATGAGCAGGTAAAAACAAAGTCGTTATATTCTTTTAATCTGTCAAGGGCACTGCGGAATGTCTGCAGAACTTCTGCACAACCTTCCTGCCATCTCCATAACCAGATAGGGTCAAGGTGGGCATTGCCTATAAGTTTAATTGTCTTATCCATTAGTTTTTACCCTCCTCGATGAATCTGAAATATCTGCCCAACCAGTAGGCAAATGTATAAGGATAACAGCTTTCAACGCAGAAAACGCCGCCACTGTCTTCGTTTTTATATTCAAGCGGGTCTCTGTCGTATTTTGCAATAAATCTTTCGTCGTTGGGAAGAAGGGCTGATGTTGAGCCGTAGCCACCCTTGTAGATTCTCTTTGCGTAGTCGCGACGCATATCAAGCGAAACATTGGATGCAAGACGTGAAACACCAAAGCGATAGAACCATGTTTTTATACGCTCCGCGTCAGGCTTTGCATTTTCGGGATCACTTAAGAAATACGGGAAATCGTAACCGGGATTGAACTCCGGTGCGAGAGAGCCACGCCATGTTCTGTAAGCGGTTCGGAACTTTTCTTTAAGCTCCTCATTGGGTTCAAGTGTTATAAGACCCCAGAGAGAAAGCACCGCTAACATATGGTCACCGTACATAATATCCTCGCGGAAGTCAATGCCGGCCTGAACGCAAACCTGATTAAAGCGGTCATAATGCTTAACCGTAAGGTCCGCATAGCCTTTTTCAATAAGCTCATCGTAGGTTTTCTGCCAAAGGCCTTTTTCACCTGTCAAATGCATTGTGACACGTAAATACATAAGCATCTGCCCCGCGTTAAGACAAGCATCCGCCCAGCCCATGGGTGTGTTGAAATATTCAAGATTCCACTTTGCCCATGTAGTATAACCGCCGTGAGCCTCACGAAGAGCAAAGTTGTTTTTTATCATATGGGTTGTAGTGTTAATTGCCGCAGTCTTTAAAAGTTCATCATACTCGGGGTCTTCCCTGCCCAAAAATTCGTGAGCAACAAGAAGATGCATATAGTGATGAGTGATTTCGTCACTGCTTGTATCACCCTTGTATGTGATATCGGTATCCTCATAACCGTCGCAGGTATAAAGCTTGCGCAGTCTTTCGGGAATCGGTGCATCCGCTTTAACCTCAAGACCCACTACCTTCATATTCCTTGCATCAGTAGTATTAAGACATACTGCCGTTGCGCCATTTTTCTTATAGAACAAGCCGTCATCGGGAACGGGCTCATCCTTAGTGAGATATGTTCTTGCAACAAATCCGTCACCTCTGCCTGCAACATACATAAGCATAAGTGTTGCTTCACTGGCTCTCATAGCAACGCGCCTTGCCTCGATTGTTTCTTCCGCTAAATCGCCCAATTCCCTTTTAAGCGTAGCATAATGGAAAATTTCGCCCATTGCGTAGGCAGCCGAGAAGCTGCCATCGTTATCAGAGTGACCATAGGGTAATGCGGATTTAAGGTTGCCTGCTTCGGAGAGATGTCTCTGACTGACCATACCGTGACGGTCTACATAAGTAAGAGTTTCCTCAAGAAGTCTGTATGCCTTTTCCTCCATAGACATAAGAACCATATCAATGTGGGTTGCTCCGTTGTCTGTAAGTACCCACACGCCATCCTTGTTATCCGGCACCAGCGAGCTTACATTATTGTCGAGAAGGTCACGACGTGCGGCAAAATGCATTACGATATCCGTAAGACTTTCTGCATTGGGATTATATCTTGTTACGCCGCCTTTGCCGCCATACCACATTACGCCGTTAGCAGTTTCGCAACAACAGCAATAATCTTTCTTTCTGAGCGGTAACGGATATGGGAAATCTGTAAGATCCGGTTTTTGCGCTTTGACTTCTAAAAGTGATTTCGGCACTTCTATGTCATACTTTTTGAAATGGCTTATAACCCTTGTTAATTGAGGGTATAATTTAACTGCCTCTGCCATAGAACTACTCCTTTTTAATACAAATTTATACATTATAAATTTTACCAAATATGCATAAAAACTTCAATACGTAAGCACCAAATTTTGAAACTAAAAACATAAAGTTTTTTTCAAATATATATTGGAATATCATAAAGCTAGTGATATAATATTATTATCTCTGCAATAAGAGATGAAGAAAATCAAAATAAAGGTTGAGAAGGTCTTGCAAACCGGCAAGACGCTGCTTCTTCCATCTTTATGTTGTAATTGTTTTTAACTAAAAAATATTATGGCGACGGAGAAGGTTTTGCAAACCGGCAAGACGCTGCTTCTGTCGGAAAGGACAATGACAATGAACACTACAGCTTTTGAAAAATACGAATCCGAAGTACGCTCATACTGCCGTAATTTCCCGGCAGTTTTCACCAAAGCGAAAGACTCTGTAATCTATGCCGAGGACGGCAAAGAATACATTGATTTCTTCTGCGGCGCAGGTGCTCTTAACTACGGTCACAACAACGACTATATCAAAAAACAGATAATCAACTACCTGGAAAGTGACGGAATCATCCATTCACTTGATATGTTCACATCTGCAAAACGTGATTTCATCGAGTTTTTTGAAGAAAACATCTTAGAGCCCCGCGGTTTTAACTACAAAATCCAGTTCCCCGGACCTACGGGTACAAACGCTGTTGAAGCAGCATTAAAGCTTGCACGAAAAGTAAAAAAGAGAAACAATATTTTTGCTTTCATGGGTGCTTTCCACGGTATGACATTGGGCTCGCTTTCAATGACTACCGACCGCGATTCCCGCGAAGGTGCAGGGGTTGTGCTTACTGATGTAACACATATTCCCACACCGTATATGTTCCCTGATTTTGATGTCCTGGGTTATATGCAGACTCTTATTGATGATGACCACTCAGGTGTCTCAAAGCCTGCGGCTGTTTTCATCGAGCCTGTTCAGGCTGACGGCGGTATACACGTTTTCAGCACTGAATTTTTACAAGGTCTCCGTGATTTCTGTACACGCAACGACATTCTTCTCGTTTGCGATGATATACAGGTAGGCTCTGCAAGAACCGGTTACTATTTCTCATTCGAACGCGCAGGTATCATCCCCGATATTGTTACTCTTTCAAAGTCCATCGGTGGTTACGGTATGCCTTTTGCACTTGTTCTTTTTAAACCTGAGCTTGACGTATGGAATCCCGGCGAACACAACGGCACATTCCGCGGAAGCCAGCTTTCAATGGTTGCCGCAAAAGCAGGTCTCGAGCTTATGCTCAACGAAAAGGTTGAAGAAAAAGTACAGAAACAAAGTGCTATCATAAAAGAGTATCTCGACAAAGTTGCCACACTTCACGACGGCTTCGAAATCCGCGGTATCGGCTTTATGTGGGGCGTTGACTGTAACAAAGTCAAACCCGACGTTGTTTCAAAAGCAATAGTAAAAGAATGCTTTGAAAACGGACTTATTGTTGAAAGAGCCGGCAGAAACAACGACGTTGTTAAACTAATGCCCTGCCTTTTAGCAGACGACGAAACACTCAAAAAAGGTCTTGAAAATTTCGTTAATGCTGCAAAGAAAGTAATTGATACGCTTTAATAAACCCTAAAAGAGTTGCCTCGCGGCAACTCTTTTTTTACGTAATTAAACGCGTCACAAGCAAGCCCGTGCCCTAACGTCCGTTGTTGTTTTTATTATTCAAGTTCTATTCTTTCGTAAACTATACCCTCACGCTCGTGGGTGAAGGTTATATGTAACGTGTTACCATCGGCAACTATCGCCGGATAACTGAATTCGTGGTCACCGGTTGTGCTTTCACACTGATAAATTTCAGTGAAGGTTTCGCCGTTGTCGGCGGATTCAAGCAGCACAAGTGGTGCTCTGTCGCCCCATTTTCCTGTTGTGGGATTCATTACGAGGTAAAGATTGCCGTTATAAAGGCGGTCGAGGTCTATACCGCTGTTTGGGTTAAGCATATCCGTTTCATAACCCTTACACCAGGTCTTTCCTCCGTTTTTGCTGTCGCTTTTATAGATATGGCCTTCATTTGTTCTTATGAGCATATGAAGTCCTCCGTTATCGTCCTCCCATAGAGTAGGCTGAATCATACCAACTGTTTTAAGGCTCTTTTTAGGTCTTAAAACGAAGTTTGAATGTTCAAATGTAAGACCGTCATCGTGGGAAATATCCACAAAGCATTTCCAATTTCTTGTTACGGTTTCCTTTGATGCGGGAGCAACAACAATACCGTTTTTTAGGCGTATTGCCTTATTTTTTACAGGGCCTCTGCCTCCGTCGTTATCACCGGGCACAAGAAGCTTCGGCTTAGAAAAGCTTTTTCCGCCGTCTTTTGAAATGCAGAAATACGTAACCCAATTCGGTATAGGCTTTCCGTATTTGAAATATAAAATGATTTCCCCATTTTCTCTGAGGAACAAAACCGGATTCCAATGCGGAAGCGCCTCACCATCAACAGACACACTGTAAGGCTCAGCCCATTTCTCATTATCTCTTATACTCAACCATATTTTAACATCATCATTACCCTCGGCACTGCCACCGAACCAGGCAGCAACAACGCTTCCGTCAGAAAGAGGCAAAACCGTTGATGCGTGGCAAGATTTTGTAACAGTTTTAGGTGGATAAATAAATTCTTTTATAACACTTTTTACTTTCATTTTAATAACCCTTTCCTGCTTCATTTTTAGCAATGGACACTATACGGCTTGTTCCCAATCTATCGGCGCCTAAAGATAAAAACTTCTCGGCATCGTCAAGGGATTTTATACCGCCTGCGGCTTTCATTTTTACGTTTTCACCGATATTTTTTGAAAAAAGTCCGATATCATCAAATGTTGCGCCGGCTGTGGAGAAGCCTGTTGACGTTTTAATGTAATCTGCACCCGCTTCAGTAACGAGCTCACACATTTTAACTTTTTCTTCATCGGTTAAAAGGCAGGTTTCGATAATTACTTTCAGGATTTTTCCGTCGCACGCCTTTTTGATTTCCTTGATTTCGTTAAGAATATTATCGTAGCGTTTATCTTTAAGCCAACCGATATTAATTACCATATCTATTTCGTCGGCACCGTTTTTTACGGCATCCGCTGTTTCGAAAACCTTGCACGCTGTTGTATTATAACCGTTGGGGAACCCTATTACGGTGCAGATTTTTAATTTATCACCACAATAATCCGCACATTCTTTAACATATGACGGCGGAATACATACACTCGCCGTATTAAATTTAATACCATCATCACAAATCGCCTTAATCTGTTCCCAGGTCGACTCCTGCTTCAAAAGAGTATGGTCCACGTGGGTAAGAATATTTTTAAGTTCCATAATGCTACCGCCTTTCTTGGCTCATTGTAGCATTTTTATCTAAAAAGGTAAATAGTATTGTAAAAATATCATAGCATTTAATAATTGATTTACAGGATTTCTTGTGGTATCATTTATAATGTATATTTGTGTAATATTTTTATTAAGGTGATTATTGTGAAAAATTTACTTGTTATTTTCGGTGGTTGCTCAAGCGAATATCCGGTTTCTTTGCGCTCATCGGCTTCCGTTCTGAGAAATATTGATTCCTCAAAATACAATGTTATCACTCTCGGTATAACAAAGGACGGTTCCTGGTATCTTTACACCGGTGATATCGATTCCATAGAAAACGACTGCTGGTTCTGCGAAGAAAATACTACGCCCGCTTTCCTTTCTCCCGACAAAAAAGACAAAGCACTTGTGGTACTCAACGACAGCGGTGCTTATGAAAAAATCTCTATCGACGTTATTTTCCCCGTACTTCACGGTAAAAACGGTGAAGACGGTACAATCCAGGGCATTTTCGAGCTTGCGGGCATTCCTTATGTAGGTTGCGGACTTCTTGCAAGCGGTATGTGTATGGATAAAGCCATTACAAACACTCTTGCCGATGCGGCAGGTATCGACGGCGCTAAATGGGCTGCCTTTACGCAGGTTGAATACAAAGAGGGACTCGTTGAGCTTTCGGCTATTGAAGAAAAATTGGGCTACCCGATTTTCGTAAAACCCGCAAACGCAGGCTCATCCGTAGGCATTTCAAAAGCACATAACCATATGGAGCTTCTCGAGGCTCTTGACGTGGCTTTTGAACACGACTACAAAGTAGTTCTTGAGGAAACTCTCGTCGGCAGAGAAATTGAATGTGCTGTTATGGGTAACTCTAAACCCATAGCATCCTGCATCGGTGAAATTTTACCCACCGCTGAGTTTTACGATTTCGATGCTAAATATATCGACAATTCAACCGGTCTTGCAATTCCTGCGGATTTACCTGAGCAAACAAGCGAGAAGGTTCGCGCGGCAGCAATTAACGCATACAGAACTATGGGTTGCGAGGGACTTTCACGAGTTGATTTTTTCCTTTGTAACGACGGCAGAATATGCCTTAACGAAATAAATACACTTCCCGGTTTCACATCAATTTCAATGTTCCCTAAGCTTTTCGGTCACGTGGGAATTCCTTACTCGGAACTCATCGACAAGCTTATTGAATATGCAGAGGACCGCGCAAAATGAGAAAAGTTGAAATAGAGTTCGTAAGCGAACAACAATACTGTGACGACCGCGACAGCAGCAAGCTCAAGGCTTTGGGTACTCTTGATGAAATCGACGGCGTAAAAGTTATTTCTTACACTGAGCCTGATGAAGAATTAGGCAAAAGCGAAACAGTGATAGAAGTGATAAACAATCACTTTATCCGAATGACCCGAAAAGGTCTTTATGAAGCTGTTTTTCTCATTGAAGAAGGCAAAACACATTCCTGTATTTATAAAACACCCTTCGGTGAAATGAATATGGATATTGTTGCCAAGCGAGTCAACGTTCAAATCCCTGACTGCTCGGGCAAAATTCTTCTTTGTTATAATATTGAAAACAACTCGGAAATCATTGGTGAAAATAATCTGTTAATGAAAATAAATGAACTTTGAAAGGTGTTTATAATGTCTAAATTAGTTAAAACAGCTGAAGAACAAATCATCAATGCCGTTACAGCGGCTATAAAAGCAAATATTGCTGACGGAACCTTCATTGAAGCTGATATCCCGGCTTTTAAAACCGAAATTCCTGCCGACAGAAAAAACGGTGATTATTCTGCCAACGGAGCATTTATGCTTTCAAAAGCTCTGAGAATGCCCCCAAGAAAAATTGCCGAGTGCATTCTTGATAAGATTGAACTCGACAATACCTATTTCAACAAATGTGAAGTTGCAGGTCCCGGTTTCATAAACTTCTTTTTAAAACCCGAATTTTATGCAGACATTCTTCTTGATGTTGATGCCTGCGGTGATAACTATGGCAGAAGTGATTTCGGCAACGGCAAAAGAATCAACGTTGAATTTGTTTCCGCAAATCCCACCGGCCCTATGCACATGGGCAATGCCCGTGGCGGTGCCCTTGGCGATTGTCTTGCTGCGGCGCTTGACTGGGCAGGTTACGATGTTGAAAGAGAATTTTATGTAAACGATGCAGGTAATCAGATTGATAAATTCGGTCTTTCCCTTTCAGTGCGTTATCAGCAAATTCTCAAAGGTGAAGATTTCATTGAGCTTCCCGAGGACAGCTACCACGGTGATGACATAAGAGTCCTTGCACAGAGCTATATTGACGAAAACGGTGACGGTCTTCTTCAGGTTTCGGAAGAAGAAAGAAGAAAAGCTCTTGTAGAGTACGGTCTTCCCAAAAACATAGCCACAATGAAAGCCGCAATGGCAAAATACAGAATTGATTACGATACATGGTTCTCTGAGCTTTCACTTCACAACGGCGGAGAACTTGCAGAAACTATAGAAATTCTCAAAAAGAACGGTTACACCTACGAAAAAGACGGTGCGTTATGGTACAAGAACATTGAGGTTATGACCGCAATCCTTAAAAGAGAGGGAAAATCTGACGAAGACATCGAAAAGCTTGAGCTCAAGGACGATGTACTTATCCGTCAGAACGGTAACCCCACATATTTCGCCGCTGATATTGCATACCACAGAAACAAACTGGAAAAACGTGGCTTTGACACAGCCATAGACGTATGGGGCGCCGACCACCACGGTCACGTTGCACGTATGAAGGGTGCCATGGAAGCCGTTGGCATCGACGGCGACAAGCTCGACGTCGTACTTATGCAGTTAGTAAACCTTATGAAAGACGGAAAACCCGTAAAAATGTCAAAGAGAACAGGTAAGGCTATTACCCTTGTTGACCTTCTTGATGAAGTTCCCATTGATGCGGTACGTTTCCTTTTCAATATGAGAGAAGCAGGCTCTGCAATGGATTTCGACTTAGGTCTTGCGGTTGAGCAATCCAACCAGAATCCTGTTTACTATTGCCAGTATGCACACGCAAGAATTTGCAGTATTCTTAAGAAAATCGAAGCCGAAGGCGTAACAGTGAGAAAACCCGAAAAAGCAGAACTGGAGCTTCTTACAAGCGATGAGGAAAAAGACCTTATTTCTCACCTTGCTGCACTTACCGGTGTTATCGTAAATGCAGCTAACACTTACGACCCCGCTAAAATCACACATTACGCAACAGACCTTGCAACCAAATTCCACCGTTTCTACAACGCACAGAGAGTTATGGTTGATGATGAAGCACTTATGCAGGCGAGAATTTTCCTTTGCCTTTGCGTAAGAAGAACAATGAAAAACGTTCTTTCAATGCTTAAAATCAACGCTCCCGAAAGTATGTAATAAAATGCAGAATGCAGAATGCAAAATGCAAAATTATTGAGGAAGCTTTCGCTTCTGATTATAAACAAACTAAAAATAATGCGAAGCTCAACCTCTCTGCGTAAGGACAGGGCAAGGGACACAACCGCCGGTGGCGGATACAGGGAGTGTGAGTTGGCGTAGCGGTCAAAATCGTTAGCGACGAACAGGAGCGACCAACGATTTTGGGCACCTTTTTAACGTTAAGGATAAAAGTTTCATACGTGGAGTTAATGTTTTATAGCACTATCGGTGGTCAGTAGTTCTCTTGCGGTTATTCTTAGGTTGGAAAAGTTATGTAATTATTAAAGTAGTCATACTCAAAAAATCGACTATATACCGAACGACGTCCTATTAAATGCGAAAGAAAAAGTCCTGTTCAGTTCATAACCGAACAGGGCTTTGCTTAAATTCTTTTTGTGTGCTTTTTTATTGTCTACTTTTACTTGACATTTTCAGGATTAGGTTATTTTATAAATTTGTCCAATTAATAATCTCTGGGGCTACGACATTTGCTGCATTTAGATGACAATAAACCTTTAAAAGTGCCACCACAACGTTGGCATAAACCCTTTGACTTCCAATAATTACTGAAAGCATAGGGTTCTATTTTTGTTACATTGTTACCAAGTTGAACTGACGCAAGATTATTACAACCGGAGAAAGCACGTATACCAATTTCTGTAACACTGTTAGGAAGTACAATAGACCTAAGGTTTACACAATTCATAAAAGTTTCAGAACCTATACAGGTAACACCATTACCAATAGTTACATTAGAAAGATTATAGCAATTTGTAAAAGCCTTATACAGAGATTTTACACCTCCAGGAATAACTATTGATGTAAGGCTTCTGCACTCTCTGAAAACACCGAAAGACATCTCTCTTAAATTGCCACCCATTTTTACAGTAGTAAGATTTGTACACCATTGAAAAGCTTCATCGCTTATTTTTGTTACGCCATTACCTATGGTAACTGTTGTAAGATTGTGGCAAGCTTCAAAAGCACCAATTCCAATCTTCTTTACACTATTACCCATTGTAACAGATTTAATATTAGATTGCATAAAACATCCCGGGCCAATCTCCTCAACAGTGTCCGGAATAACAACATCGGCAGAAGCGCCGTGATATTCTTTTAAAACACCTGCCTCAATAACAAAATCCTTGCTTTTATCTTCATAAACATTAACAACCGCACCGGCACCATAATTATAATTAGTGTTATGGTTAGTAATATTATTGGTAATATAATTGTTTACAGCTTCCTGAACTATGAATGCATTACCGCAAAAATTACATATTGCAGCTTTGTGATTATCATCGACGGCTAACATTCCACCACAATTAGGGCATTTTGCTTGAACAAACGGCATAACTACTACTCCTAAATCTATGAAAATTATAAACATACGTTTAATAAATATATTTTATTACTATTGTAAAAAAATGTCAATATAACGTAAAAACAAACAAGAGACGTCACCCTGTTTTTACAACTATAAAGTTGTGTTAGAATTAACATAATAGGTTTGGTGATGAGTATGAACAATTATAAAAAAGGAATGGGTGAAAGGCTCAAAAAACACCGCAAAGAACTGCATTTCACCCAAGAGGAAATGGCTGAAAAACTCGGCATATCCGTAAAACACTATAGTGAGGTTGAAAGAGGGCTTGCCGGTCTTTCTATAGAAAATCTTATTAAACTCAGCACAATATTGGGTATAAGCATTGACTACATCATAAAAGGTGACTGTGATTATAATAAGTGGGACAGTACATTAGCCCTTCTTAACCAGACCCCTGCAAAAAAGAAACCCAACTAAAAGAAATAATCCATCATTTAGTCGAGTTTTCTAAAGAAATATAACCAACCATAAAAAGAATTAGACCCTGATGAACTTTTTGGTTCATCAGGGTCATTTTTATTTAAGAAATATTGGATTTGTCCAGGCTTTTCTGCCCTCTTTATCAACAACAGTTACGCGGATGTAATCATAGTCATCCTTTAAATCCAGCTTTGCGCCTGTAAGAAGCTCATCTTCAGCAGTAAACTTTCTTGACGGCTTTTTGTCACACTGGAAAATGATTCTTTCACATTCGCTTGTTTCAATATGAGCAACGCCCTCATCATCCACATAAAAATCCTTAATCACAGGACCGCAGGATGCATAAAAAGCTCCGTTTTCCAATGCTTTAAGAATATCATTCACATTATTTTCGGCATTCACCATAACCCAACCATTACAATGCTGATGCATTGCGTGGCCATCGTCAGTTGCAACGCCGAAAATTCTGACACCCATTCCCAAAAGTTCATCCCAATAGGAACCGTTATCCGTATCCATATCATTCTCAATGGCACAACCGCTGTTCCATATTTCAAAAGCAAAATTACCTTTTAATTTATCAAAATATCTGGTAGGAGTTGAGCTCCACTGAGGGTGGCAATATATTGTAAGATTATTTTTTTCGTGGGCTTCATCAAGATATTTCTGGAAACCCTCTTGGTCAGGAGCATCTCCTCTTGGTAAGGTTTCGTCCTGAGAATATCCGTTTGTATCATCATCGGGACCGATAAACACAGTATGAAACGTTCTGAATCCGTTATCCCTTACAAAAGTGTTATCAAACTCCATACCCGGGATGATTGTTATATCCACATCCTCGGCAAAATTTTTGTAATTATATATTTTATGGTCTGTAAGGGCAAGAAAATCGTAACCGTTTTCCTTATGAAGCTTTATGACTTCTTCGGGTGTACCATCCCCATCGGAACGAGTAGTATGACAATGCAGTCCACCCTTGAGCATATTTTTCTGATTGACGAAAGCCTCTTGTCTTTTCATAAAATCACCTTAATTCTGCATTTCCGGTGCAGTTTTTCTTTTTACAACCCAGGCATTTGGAAGATATCTGCCTGTAGGCATCTGCCTTGCGGAAGGTTTATTTATAACTTCGCCGTCATAGGCGATAACCGACGATGAACCGCCATCGCAAGCACCCGCGGTAACTGCGCCGTATTGAAGAAGAATATCTGCGCAATCTTCCATAGTGGCTCCTAATGAATACCCTGCTTGTCTTCCGTCCACTACAAGAAACAGCACTACGCCGTTTGCACATTGACCTACAACAGTACGGGGTTGAAGACCCCAACCGGCAGAATCCTCTACTACCTTTTCACCATTCAGAATCAGCGTAGGTCTGTACTGAATGCCGTCGCGTATGTTGTAATCCTGCCAATTTTCTATACCTCCGACAATAAGGCGATTGCGGTCATCAAAACCGAGCAACGTATAATTCGAGTTGTATGTACCCCAGTATTCACCTTGGGCTACACACTGTCCGGTTACCTGCCCGCCGAGACTCGTTCCGCCAACATCCACGAATCCCGATGCATTGATTCCTACTACCGCATTTTCCTTTTCAAGATAATCACAGACAAATTCTCCTCGGGAGCCTTTGTAATCGGTAGCATTGAGGACAACTCTCGAAGGGTCGTCAATAAGAACGAGCTTTCCCTCAAAGGTTGAGTTTTTAACTTTCAGTATAACAATATTTTCTTCAATGTCATTGACGAAAACTTCGTTCCCGAACTTATCTTTTTCGCCTACAACCAGATACTCCTGCCCAAGAATATCAGCGCTTTGATTGCCGTATATATCAGTTACACCGACATCTTTGATATCCACCTGCTTTGACATTACCTCTTCCACCAGACTATCCGGGAAGAACGCCGTAGCAAGCCATTTGTGCTGATCCGTGGTCATAGCCGTTTCAATCCATATATTACGCCATTTTACAACAATCGGAATATTTCCGTACACAACCGTTAAATATCCTATCACCGACAAAAGCACCGTCAATGAAAAAAGCAAAAAAGCTATCGCGCCTATTTTGACTTTAGGCTTTTCTTTTTGAGTGCCTTCTAGAACAGGAGGCGGAGCAGGAGCTTTTTTAGGTTGTTTTTTAGGCGGTTTGGATTTATATTTCCGGACTTCACTTAAACCGTCCGCCAGATTATCGAGATTGACATACTCTTCTTCACTTATCTCAACCATTGAAGCACCTCCTCATTCTCTCTTTTTCACTTCATTATAGCATAAATTGACGGCAAATCACAATATTCGCCGTCAATTTACAAAAATTTAATTATTTATTATCAATATATCTGCATGCAGCAAGTGCGGCTACCGCACCGTCAGCTGACGCAGTTGTTATCTGACGTATACTTTTCCTACGGCAGTCACCTGCTACGAACACGCCTTCGGTTTTTGTTACACAGCTTTCATCTGAATCAAAGTAGCCGTTTTCGTCAAGTCCGGTTATTTCCGCAAAGGCAGAATTCTTCGGCTCAAGACCTATTGCAACAAAAAGACCGTCAAGAGAGACCTCTTTTTCACCCTGAACAGTATTAAGCACAACGCCGCTCAACTCATTTTCGCCCTTAAGCTCTGCAACCGTTGCTTCCAACACAAATTCAACATTCTCTTTACCGGAAAGAATATCTACAAGCTTCTGTTCCCCTGTAAGATAAGCTAAATTCTGGAAAATATAGACCTTTTCGCACAAATCAGAAAGAAGCACTGCCTCTTGCAACGCAGAGTTGCCGCCGCCTACAACGCCTACAACCTTATCCTTGAAAAACGCGCCGTCACAAACTGCACAATATGAAATGCCGTTTCCTACTAACTCATTTTCCTTAGGAAGTCCCAACTGACGGTGATGAACACCCACAGCAATGATAACCGCAGAGGCTTCGAACATTTTACTGTCTGCGAAAACGAGCTTTCTTTTTCCTTCATCAATTATGCCTGTAACTCTTTCCATTTCCACATCCGCACCCATACTGAGCACCTGGTCAAGAAGCTTGTCGGCAAATTCATTGCCGCTCATTTCCGGTATACCCGGATAGTTTTCGATTTTAGGGGAAAAAGTCACCTGACCGCCAAATGTAGATTGTTCAATTACAAGAACACTTTTTGATGCGCGCAAAGCATAAAGCGCTGCAGTAAGTCCCGCAGGACCTGCACCTATAACAATTATATCATACATAAAAATTACTCCTATTGCATAAATGGGTTGTAAAAAAACTTGTTTTTTCACAACCCATTTCATTATTAATTAAAGAGATTCAACAAATGCTTTAACTGCAGGAAGGTCTGCAACTTTTTCGTATGAGTCACCCTTCTGAATAACGAGGGTGGGAGCCTGCTTGAGTTCAAGAGCTGTTGCAAACTCTCTGTTATCCTCAACGAAAAGTTTTTCGTATGCGATGCCCTTCTTATCAAGAAGCTGGGCTGCTATTTTACATTTGGGGCAAGTTTTTGTTGCAAAAAGGATGAACTTTGTTTCAGCATCAACTTTTACTTCAGGTTTCTTTTCGCAGTCACAGTGAGCGTGGTCAACAATTCTGTCTTCTTTTTTCAACTGTGATTTTGCGATATCGTAAACGCGTCTGTCTTTGAATTCCTGAGTTTTACCGTCATTGAAGTTCTGAACAGGACGATAGTAACCTGTGATACGGCTGTAAACCTCTGTTGTATTGCCGCACTCGGGACACTCGTATACTTCACCTACAAGGTAACCGTGGTTACTACATACTGAGTATGTGGGTGAAATTGAATAGTAAGGAAGTCTGTAGTTATCTGCAATCTTTCTTACGATATCAGCCGCAGCTTTCCAATCGGGAAGCTTTTCACCGAGGAATGCATGGAAAACAGTACCTGATGTGTAAAGTGTATGGAGCTCATCCTGAGCATCAAGTGCTTCAAAGATATCAGCTGTATAACCAACAGGAAGATGTGAAGAGTTGGTGTAGTAAGGTGTGCCGTTTTCGTTAGCCTGGATAATTGCGGGATAATGCTTTTTATCATGCTTTGCGAAACGGTATGTTGTAGATTCTGCAGGAGTTGCCTCAAGGTTGTAAAGATCACCGTAAAGCTCCTGATAGTCAGAAAGTCTTTCTCTCATATGGTTGAGAACGTCTTTAGCAAATTCCTGTGTTTCTTTGTGTGTCATATCCTTGCGGAGCCACTTTGCGTTAAGACCAACTTCGTTCATACCGATAAGACCGATTGTTGAGAAGTGGTTTGTGAAAGTGCCGAGATATCTCTTTGTATAGGGATAGAGACCCTCTTCAAGAAGCTTTGTGATAATATCTCTCTTAACCTTAAGTGAACGGGCGGAGATATCCATAAGCTTATCAAGGCGTTTGTAGAATTCCTCGGCAGTCTCGGAAAGATATGCAATTCTGGGAAGGTTAATTGTTACAACACCGATTGAACCTGTGCTTTCGCCGCTACCGAAGAAGCCACCGCTCTTTTTGCGGAGTTCACGGAGGTCAAGACGAAGTCTGCAGCACATTGAACGAACGTCGCTGGGCTCCATATCGGAGTTTACATAGTTTGAGAAATAAGGTGTACCGTATTTTGCAGTCATCTCGAAGAGAAGCTTGTTATTCTCTGTTTCTGACCAGTCAAAATCACTTGTAATTGAGTATGTGGGGATAGGATACTGGAATCCACGGCCGTGAGCGTCGCCTTCAATCATAATTTCGATGAAAGCTTTGTTGACCATATCCATTTCTTTCTTACAATCGCCGTAAGTGAAATCCATCTCTTTACCGCCAACGATTGCAGGCATATCCTTAAGGTCAGCGGGAACAGTCCAGTCAAGAGTAATGTTTGAGAAAGGTGCCTGTGTACCCCAACGTGAAGGTGTATTTACACCGAAAATGAAAGATTCAAGGCATTTCTTAACCTGTTTATAATCAAGATTGTCAACTCTTACGAAGGGTGCAAGATATGTGTCAAAGGATGAGAAAGCCTGTGCTCCTGCCCATTCATTCTGCATAATGCCGAGGAAGTTTACCATCTGGTTGCAAAGAGTTGCAAGGTGGCTTGCGGGTGCGGAAGTAATTTTACCGGGAACACCGCCGAGACCTTCCTGAATAAGCTGCTTCAATGACCAACCTGCACAGTAACCTGTGAGCATTGAAAGGTCATGAATATGAATATCTGCATTACGGTGAGCGTTAGCGATTTCCTCATCGTAAACCTCTGAAAGCCAGTAGTTAGCTGTAATTGCACCGGAGTTTGAAAGGATAAGACCACCTACTGAATAAGTAACTGTGGAGTTTTCCTTAACACGCCAGTCCGTAACCTTAACATAACTGTCAACGAGTTCCTTATAGTCAAGGATTGTTGATTTCATATTACGGATTTTTTCACGCTGTTTTCTGTAAAGAATGTATGACTTTGCAACATCTGCATAGCCTGCCTGTACAAGTACGGATTCAACGCTGTCCTGTACATCTTCAACAGCAACGAGATTGTTGCTGATTTTGGGCTCAAAGTTTGCTGTTACCTTGAGCGCAAGGAAGTCGATGATGTTGTCATTATACTGTTTGTTACATGCTTCAAAAGCCTGTTTGATTGCTATTGCAATTTTTTCAATATTGAAATCTGCGATTTTGCCGTCACGTTTAATTACCTGATACATACTTCTCCTTCTTTCTTTTTAAAATTTATTATATGTGTACTTACCTTTTATTGCCCTTCGGACAATTTCCACACTTTTCCGAAGGTGACTGTTTAAGATAATAGCAGATATATATGACTTTGTCAATACAAAAAACACAATATCTTGTGTTTTTCTAAAATATTTTTTCAGCCTAAACACAAGATATTGATTAGTTTTTGTTAAAATGTAGTAAATATACACATATATATGTGTCTGTATTTGTACAATTTTGCTTTTTGACTTGTATTAACATTCTTTCCGGACACAATATCTTGTGTTTTGCACCACTATATATTGTGGTGTGTATTTTACAAAATCGAATTATACACCAAGATATTCCGCAACGAGCGCAACATCCTCGTAAATAACTATATCCGCCTTGCTGTCAAAGGGCGTGGAGGATTTATTAATAAGTGCTATGGTTTCGCCTCTGAAATACTGCAAAAACGATGCCGCCGGATAAACTGCCAAGGAAGTGCCGATTACTATAATCAACTGAGCTTGTCTTATAGCTACAAGTGCACCGTTCACGACGTCATCGTTAAGACTCTCCTCGTAAAGAACGACATCCGGTTTTATAGTGCCCCGGCATTTTGAGCATTTCGGTATTCCTATACTTTTATATATGTATGAGCCGTCATAGAAGGAACCGCAGTTCAAGCAAAAATTCCTGTGTACACTTCCGTGAAGTTCATAAACGACAGAACTTCCTGCGGCGGTATGAAGACCGTCTATATTCTGGGTAACAATACTGACCTGTTTTCCCTTGCGCTCCAAATCGGCAAAATATTTATGTGCTTTATTGGGTTTGGCATCAGGATACATCATTTTTGATTTATAGAAATCATAAAACATATCAGTATGCTTATTAAAAAATGTATGTGAGATTATCTCCTCGGGAGAAAATCCGCCTCTGCCGTCATCATTATATAATCCGTCAGCAGAACGAAAGTCGGGAATTCCCGACGGACAACTGATTCCCGCACCGGTAAAAACACATATATTTTCCGCTCTTTCAATGGCTGTTTGCAATGCCTTTATTTTGGCGATATCCATTACATTCCCCTTAATTCTGTATTCGGCACAAATTTTCTTGCCCTTAGAAGCATACTGCGCATTTCATCCCTTGACACACCGCGGCATTTTTCATCAATAAGGTTCCCTGAATTCTCGAAATTCTGTAAAAAGTATCTTGGAGCACCCTGTATCCATTGGGCAGCCTTTTCTATATCATCCCCGGTATGAAAATCAGCAGTAACCGTAGTCCTGAATTCATATTCAATACCGCTGTTTTTCAAAAGCGCTATGCTTTCTTCCACAGGCTTAATATCAAAATTTTCAACACCTACGGTGATACCGTATTTTTCAGGACAGTTTTTTATATCCATAGCAACATAATCAACGAGACCCAGCTCCAGAATCCCCGCCAGCTTGTCAGGAAAACTGCCGTTAGTATCAAGTTTCACTGCAAAGCCTTTATCCTTTATCTCATATAAAAAACGTTCTATATCCTTTTGCAAAAGAGGTTCTCCACCGGTTACCGCAACGCCATCAATAACATTTTTGCGTTTTTCGAGATGCTCAAATATTTCACTTTCATCATAATACGCATCATCCATTTCCGTCACCAGAAGAGCGTTATGACAAAACGGACATCTGAAATTACACCCACCGGTAAAGACCGTGCAGGCTGTCCTGCCCGGGAAATCAAGAACCGTCAATTTTTGAAAACCTTTTATCAACATTTCAATCACCATAAAAATTATATAGTCCGTTTTGGTTCAAGTCAACCTACTTTCCGAAAAACCCATTTTTTCGTCATTTTAGACATACAACACAATATTTATACAATTTATATAATAAACTCTCTGTATTTTGTGTATTTACATTTAGAAATATTTGTGATATAATACAAGCACTAGTAGTATACACTAATTCAATTTGGAGGAATCTATCATGAGAACAAAAAAAGCAATTGCTGTTTTGCTTGCAGTTGTTATACTTGCAGTTCCCTTTGCAGTATCTTCCTATGCTGCTCCCGCAATTGTAACAGACCCCATCAAAACCGCATACACTGATTGTGAATATTTCAACCCCCAGGGTCTTGTAGTCCAGGATGGCGAAGACACTATCGAATATTCACCCGTTGATCCCGATTTCACATTCGTTCCCGCTCTTAACGAATACCTTTCAGTAGGTACAAACAGCGAAGGCGCAGACGTAAACGAAGTTTTTGTAGAAGTTTATTATAAAAACCGCTACGCCGGCTCTGTAAAAATAACTGTTGACCACGTTCTCGGTGAGGTTACAAGCTTAAGCGAAGCCGGTCACGGACAGTACTGCTTAGGTTGCGGTAAGGTTCACAACTACGAAGAACACGACATTCCCGAGTACATCCCTAATGATGACGGCGGACTCATTATCCAGCAGACTGAAACAGGTACATGCACAGTTTGCGGAGAAAAGGTCACAAGAAGCATTCCCGGCTCCGAAACATTCCTTTCAATTTTCGGCGGCGAAATGACTGAATTCGAAGTAGAAATCATCAGTTATTTCTATATGATTGCCGTTACTCTCATTCAGGCTCTCGCTGGCATTCGCTAATCGGAGGTAATCAAAATGAAAAAAATTCTTTCAGTTTTACTTGTTGCAGTAATGCTTTTCTCCAGCATCGGTTTAGTTTCCGTTGTTGCTGCGGAACCCGAAGCTGCACTTTCATACACCGTTACCGGCACATACGCCCTTGACGGAAAAACAGATGCCCAGAAGGAGCTTTTCAATGTTGATGTCAGAATTGATACATCTAAAATTGCTGCTCTTGACGGCGAATCAAAAGAGTTTACTTGCACATTAGATTCAGTTGTAGCTAACGGTATCGACTACCTTCAGGATGAAGATGCTTTCTTTGCTGCTTTTGATGCTGAAGATTTCGCAGGTACAGTTCTTGAAGTTACTTTCACAGTTAATTTTGAAAGCGACAAGGTTTTCGGCGCACTTGATTACGAAATTTATGTATCAGGCTTTATGGCTCCTCTCGCTATCGGTCTTGGCCCTGTTGATGATGCTTTGTCAAATGTTGCTCTTCCCATCGAAATCAGCATTACCGATAACATCTGGCAGTTCCCTTGTGTTGATACAATCGACATTATATCAAGACCCACAAAGCAGGAATATAAAGATACTGAAAAAATTGACTTCGAAGGCACAACAATCGGTGTTAAAACAAAAACCGCTACAAGCTATGTTGAGCTTCCCGGTGAGTCAGGTGCTCTCGAAAGAGTTTACACATACGAAGAAGGCTACGAAGGTTTAGTAGTTTACGGTCCTGAAACAGCTAACATGTTCTCAGCTAACCCCTCAAAAGACGAAAAGCTTAATGTTAATGTAAAAGAAGTTATCGCTTACTTTGACGGTATCGAACTTGTAAAATTACCTGTTCAGGTTGAGCACGCTTGGTCAAGCGGCTATTCCAGCATTACTACAGACCTCTACACAGAAACAAAACCCGGTTATCACGCTATCGTTTGTGATGGTTGCGGCGAGGCACACAAAGCACAGCCCCATATCCCCTCTCCCGTTCTTGATGAAAACGGAAATCCTCTCCTTGACGAAGAAGGCAACGAGATTTGCTGGACAGCAAACAATGACCAGACTTTCTTAAAGAATGGTACTGAATCTTCAATTTGTCAGGAATGCGGCGCAGTTCTCACAAGAAACACTTTCGGTACAGCAGATTACAATGATGCTCTTGCTAACTACCACTTCATTCGCGTAATCCTTGATTACATTAATATGCTTCTCAGAATCATCAACGGTGCGGTTTGATATCCCTCTATTGAATCTTGGTTCGTGTTAAACGACATAAATTTAACCACAGTACTTCGGTACTGTGGTTTTTTTATTGCATCTATTTTTTATTTACATCTAAAGAATACGGTGTATCCGAAATTCCGAATTCGGATACACCGCCTTTTTATTCTTCTAATTCAAAAAACTGTTCCGCTGCCGAAGATTCAATCGCCTCTACACCTTTAAGTTTTTTGCGTATAATATCGTTTCTCTTCTGCGCTTCGTCAAGAGATTTACCCGCTTCATCAATTTTCTTGCGTGCTTTTTCAAGAACGGTACCGAATGTTTCGTACTGAGATTTAGCAACAGAAAGAAGATTTCTTACTTCGTCTGCCTTCTCATTAATTGCCATCGCTTTAAAGCCCATTGCAAATGAATTAAGAAGCGCCGTTATTGTTGAAGGACCAGCCACCATAATATTCTGAGCCTGTAATCTCTCCGCTATACCGCTTTTTGACGATGCGATTTCTGCATAAAGACCTTCAGTTGCAAGATAAAGAACTGCAAATGGTGTTGTCTGAGGAACACAAATATACTTCTTTATTTCCTTAGCTTCCGCAAGAATTCTGTCCTCAAGCGCCTTTCGCGCCATTCTCAATGCTTCGGGGTCCGCATTATCCGCCGCTTCACAAACTCTCACGTAATCCTCTAATGGGAACTTAGAGTCAATGGGAAGATATACATCCTCTCCGTTTTTATCGCTGTTGGGAAAACGTATAGCAAACTCAACGCGTTCTGCATTGTTTTTAGGTGAATAGTTTTTAACATAAAGTCCGGGAATAGTCTGGTCAAGTATCGATTCAAGCTGAACCTCTGCCCAGGTGCCACGTGCTTTTACGTTGGTAAGAATTCTGTTGAGAGATGTTACATTTGTTGTAACCCCCTGGGAAAGCTCTTTCATTTCGCCCAAAGATTTATAAACATTCTCAAGCTGTTCCGAAACTGTTTTGAAAGACGAGTTAAGTCGGGTTGTAAGTGTTGATGTAAGCTTTTCATCAACTGTTACACGCATTTCCTCCAGCTTCTTTTCATTACTTTCCTGCATACGGATGATAGATTCGGAAACAACTCTTGCCTGTTTTTCAGAACTTTGTGCATTTTGTTCCTGAATTGATTTAAGAGATGTTTCCACCTTTTCTGCAAGGTCAATTCTGCTTTGGTAGTTCTCTTTAAGCATATCGTTTAGCCTGACTTCGATTTTACCTAAAGCGGCAGACGTCTCCTCACGGGATTCTTTTCCCGAACGAGCCATCTCCTCACGGTTACGGCGAAACTCCTCATAAATAGCATCATTATCCTTCCCTTTTTTCAAGGAAAACAAAAGAACAATGCAAACTATCGAAAGTGCAACTGTCAGTGCACCGAATAATATAACTAATATTTCAATATCCATAATACCCCCACGGGAATGCAAAATTATCGGGCAAAGCCGATTATAATTTCATTTTACAAGGCATAATAAGTAAATCTTATTTTTCTTCCCAACCCTTGGAACACTCTACTGCCTTATGCCATCCTTTGAGAGCCGCCTCACGGGTGGCGTTATCCATTTCAGGAACGAAAATTCTATCCACCTCACGGACATATTCGATTTCATCAAAATCTTTCCAGAAACCGACTGCAAGGCCTGCCATATAAGCCGCACCGAGAGCTGTTGTTTCTACTAATTTAGGTCTATTTACTTTTGCTGATGTAAGGTTCGCCTGAATCTGCATCATAACATTACTTACCGAAGCACCGCCGTCAACGCGTAGCTCGCTCATAATAATGTTACTGTCTTTTGACATTGCATCAACAAGGTCTGTTACCTGATAAGCTATGCTTTCAAGAACCGCCCTTGCGAAATGTGCTCTGTTTACACCTCTGGTAAGGCCCACGATACATCCACGCGCATACATATCCCAATACGGTGCGCCAAGCCCTGTAAACGCCGGTACAAGATAAATACCATTTGCGTTCTCCACGCTTTCTGCAAGAAAGTCACACTCGCTGGGTTCAGAAATAAGACGCAATTCGTCACGAAGCCATTTTATAACAGAGCCTGCATTAAATGCACTACCCTCAAGGTTATAAGTAACCTTGCCGTTAATGCCCCACGCGATACCTTCAATAAGATTGTTTTTAGAGTGAATTCTCTTATCGCCAGTATTCATAAGCAGGAAGCAACCTGTGCCGTAGGTATTCTTTGCCTGACCTGCGTTAAAGCAAGCCTGACCGAAAAGTGCCGCCTGTTGGTCACCTATTGCACCGGAAATGGGTATACCGGCCAGAGCTTTAAGTCCGGGAACATCCTCGGACACGTAACCGTAAACAGAACTGCTCTCCCTTACTTCGGGAAGTATGCTCATAGGTATGCCAAGCTGTTTGCAAAGATATTCATCCCAGCAAAGCTTTTCGATATCAAAAAGCATCGTTCTTGCGGCGTTACTGTAATCAGTTATATGTACCTGTTTATTTGTAAGGTTCCAGATAAGCCAGGTTTCAACAGTTCCGAAGAGAAGTTTGTTCTCTGCGGCAAGTGTACGTGCTTCGGGAACATTATCAAGTATCCATTTTATTTTTGTTGCGCTGAAATAGGCATCTATAAGAAGACCTGTATGCTCTTTAACATACTCTCCAAGTCCTTCTTCCTTTAATTTCTCGCAAATGGGAGCCGTTCTGCGGCACTGCCAGACTATTGCATTATATACCGGTTTTCCTGTTTCTTTATCCCAAAGAATGGTTGTTTCACGTTGATTGGTGATACCTATTGCCGCAATTTCCTCAGGGTCTATTTTTCCGTTTACAAGAGCGGCAGAAAGTGAGCGAAGTTGCGAGTCAAGAATTTCATAGGGATTATGCTCAACCCAACCGGAGTTCGGGTAAATCTGTTCGAATTCAAACTGCGCTTTTGAAACAATAGCACCTTTTTTATTAAAAACTATTGTTCTTGAGGATGTTGTGCCCTGGTCGAGAGCGAGAACGTATTTTTTCATAAACAGCACTCCTAACAGATTTTATTTTAATTTCACCACTGGAAAGCATCGTAAGTTACTGTAACCCTTGTACCGTATCTGACTCCTTTAAGCTCTGCTGAAAGGATAGAACTTACACCGAAATTAGATTCCGCAAGATATACGCTTGTTTCATAGGTTGTAGAATAAGAAACCACGTTACCCGCTGTATCAATAACAAGTGTTAAAACAGCATTTCTGATGCCCTTAGTCTTAGCATCTTCCGGTGTATTAGCTTCAAAAACATTCTGAAGAACACTGTCTGACTCTTCCTGAATAAGGTCGGTGTTAAACGCTTTGGCATAAGCTGTCTGGCTGAGGTTATCTATCTCACTGTCAGGAAGGGCAACCTTTATTGTCATATAACCCTCTATATCGTAAGAAACCTCAATACCGTAAACATCATCAACAGAAAGCTTTGAAACATAGTCCTCAGTTTCAACAGACATAGCATTATAGTTGTTAGTTCCTTTAATTATAATCTGGGCTTCTTCGGGCTCGGTCTCGGAAACTATCATTTCTTGAATCAACTGAGCAACACTTTCAGCGGAGTTACCGAAGTTTATTCCGACAAACTGTACTTCATGGATGTTGAAATCGGTAATATCAACTGCTTCATTTCTGGTAAAGCCGGGGAATTCCGTCTTCACTCTGTTAAGGCATGTATTAAATACCGCAATAGCCGCCTCGGGAGAATTCACGTTTATTGTTCCATCCTGATATCCTTTAAAACCACTGAATGCGCCTGAAGGCTGTAAGGAAACAAGACCTGTTACACCACGGAGAATCTGACGTGCATCGAATATAGTTACTGAACCGTCATTATTGACGTCTGCGCGTTCAAAAGCATCAGCATCAGTAATAGTTTTAAGTCCTGCCGCCGCCATGAGAGCAAGTCTCGCATCAGCAAGGTCAATAGTTGCGTTACCGTCGATATCGCCATACAATATATCATTTTCAAAAATAGCAGATGCAGAAATAGATGTAGCCATCATTGAAAATAACATTACTACGACCGTAATTACAGATATAATTCTCTTTTTCATACTTTCCTCCAAATTATCTGATAGCTTCTAATATATCTTTAACTGACGAAAGAATATAATCCGGTTTAACATCCGATTTCTTGTAATCTTCAAGAGTTGTTTCGCCGGAAAGAACGAGTACAGACGTAACCCCTGCATTTATACCGGTTTTTACGTCCGTATAAATTCTGTCACCGACCATTGCGATGTTTTCATACGGCACGCCCTGCGCCTTGGCAATAATATCTATCATTGTTCTGTCGGGCTTTCCGAGGAAACGAGGACGTCTTTTAACTGCCTGTTCAAACATATCCGCAAAGCTGCCGCAATCGGGAAGATATCTGCCGCCTTCTATGGGGCAAACCATATCAATATTTGTTGCGTAATAATCCGCTCCGCCGTCCAGCAAATCACAAACGGTACGGATTTTTTTGTAATCCAGTTCGGTATCATAACCAAGAAGAACCGTGTCGGCATCCTCTCCGGTTTCGCTCATACAGATATCATAATTTTTAAGCTCATTTTTAAGTGAATGTGTGCCGCAAACAAAAATTTTACTGTCTTTTTTATTTTCCTCAAGGAACATACCCGCAGCCATACCTGAAGTGAAAACATTTTCACTCTCACAAGGGAAGCCCAGAGAACGCATTTTGTCTACATAATCCGAAGCGCTCTTTGATGAGTTATTTGTAAGAAAAATAAAATTTTTGCCTTGCTCTTTCAAAGTACAGAGAAATTCTTTTGCTCCGTCAATGGGGTCATATCCCAAATTTACAGTTCCGTCCATATCAAGGAGAAACAGCGTAATATCTTTTAATTCTGCCATATTCTTACCTTCCGTAAAGTCTGTTTAATTCTTTGTATTTTTTTGTATCAATTAAATTTACTTGCTCTTTTGTTATTCTGAAAAGCCAATTTCCGTGGGCTCTTCCCGGCACATTAAGTCGTGTATCATTGCCGTAGCCCAATAAATCCTGAATCGGGAATATTGCAAGACCTGCATTACTCGCCATAATAGTCCTTATAATTGCTTCGCAACCCTTTTCATTCCATTGGTCCGGGTTACAGACGCAGTATTTCATAATATCTGTTTTTATATCCGCGGGCGTTTCCCAAAGATAGCCTAACAAAGTATTGTTGTCGTGTGTGCCGGAATACGCAATACTGTTATTTATGTAGTTATGTGGCTTATGAGGAGTATCGCCACCAAAAAATCCGAACTGGAATACCCTCATACCCGGAAAACCGCTTTCCTCAACAAGCTCTATAACCTCTTTCGTTATGTCGCCCAGGTCCTCTGCTATTATGAGTTTATCTCCGGCAACGGATTTGAGTGCATTTATCAGTTTCATTCCGGGCCCTTTTATCCATTTGCCCTCACGAGCAGTTTCGGCATCTCCCTTTACCGCCCAGAAGCTTTCAAATGCTCTGAAATGGTCAATTCTCACTCCGTCAAAGAGCTCCAACGCGGATTTAATTCTGTCGCGCCACCATTTAAAATCATCTTTTGACATTTCATCCCAATTATAAAGAGGATTTCCCCATAGCTGACCGTCCTCGGCAAAATAATCTGGCGGTACACCTGCAACGTCGGTGAGTTTATTGTTGTTATCCATCATAAAAAGATTTTTATTGAAATAAACATCTGATGAATCAAAAGAAACATATATGGGAATATCGCCGATTATACCTATTCCCTTTTCGTTAGCGTATTCTTTTATCTTCGCCCATTGAGTAAAAAATTCATACTGAATAAAACGCCATCCGAACTCTATATCCTTATTAATTTTTTCTTCAGTCCAAAAAGTCCACTCTTTGTCGTTGTTTACAGCCTTTAAAGCCATAAATTTGCAAAAATCCTTTAAATGTGTGTTGCTCTCTATGAACGAATTGATTTTTTCTCCGAGATTTACATCCGCACGAGTGGATGCTTTAATGAGAAGATTTACACGTTCCTCACTAAGTCTCTCAAACTCGCATGAGTACGGTGTTTGCTGACGGGCTGCCTCGAGCTCTGAAGCTGTAAGAAGTCCATCATCATAAAGAGACTCCAAATCAATAAAATAAGGGTTGCCGCCAAAGGTCGAATAGGATTTATAAGGTGAGTTACATTCATCCACAAGACCGAAAGGCAAAACCTGCCAATAAGAAAAACCGCCCGATGATAAAAAATCTATGAACTCCTTTGCAGCTTTACCGAAAGAGCCGCAGGAATACTCGCCCCACAGGGAAGAAACGTGCATCAGGACACCGCTTTTTCGTTCCATAAGGTTACACCTCTCGAAGATAATAATACATGGTATATTATATCATATCTATAATATTTTTGTAAATAGACAAAGAGCCGAAAGGCACTTCTGTTTTATGTAAACAATGACAAGAAAAAATGGCTGTTACATAAGCAACAGCCATTTTATTATTTTATTTTTCACTTTTTCCCTCGGGTGTATCACGGTAATACTGCGTATGGGTTATGGGATGCACTGTGCTTTCCCAGATTTCCTTTGCAACAGGCGCCCACTCCTTGCTGAAGTCATCACACTTCGAGCAAAGCTCATCAACAGTTTCCTGACTGATGAATTCCGTGCTTTTCGCGCCTGTTTCTTTAATAATATTTCTTAAAATATGAGGATTTTCAAGCATAGGACAAGGCATAAGGTGGTTATCGTTAAAGGGCTGTCCTTTTCTATATGCCATAAACAGCGGTTTTTTAAGCGCCTCAAAAAGAGTGTCCGTTCTGATGTTGGAGTCGGAATAGTGTATAAATACGCAAGGCTCTATATCTCCGTTGGAGTTAATATGGAAGTAGTTTCTACCGCCTGCGATACATCCGCCTACATATTCGCCGTCATCCTGGAAATCCATAATAAACAAAGGTTTTCCTGTATGACCGTTGCGCATTTTCTTCATCCAGAAATACATATATTTTCTCTGTGACGGTGTAGGTATGAGATCTTTATCCGCATTTTTACCTACCGGCATAAAGTTAAAGTAGAAAGCGTATTTGACGCCTAAATCCACCATTTTGTCAAGGAACTCTTCAGAGGTTACGCGCTCTACATTTTTTCGTGTATAACAAACAGAAATTCCGAAAAGGAGTTTTTCTTTTTTGAGAAGCTCCATCGCTTCTATTGTTGTTTTATAAGAACCGTCACCGCGACGTTCATCGTTACTTTGTTCATCACCTTCAATAGAAAGCGCCAGAGTGATGTTTCCGCATTTTTTTATATCGTCACAAAGCTTCTTGTCAATAAGCGTTGCATTGGTGTAGATAAGAAAAACACACTCGGGATTTTCGGAAGCAAGTGTAATAATATCATCTTTTCTTATAAGCGGCTCGCCGCCTGTAAGCATATAAAAATGAGTACCTAACTCCCTGCCCTGCTTGACAATACTGCGCATTTCATCAAGAGAAAGCTGTATACTATGGCCGTACTCAGCCGCCCAACAGCCTTTGCAACTAAGGTTACACGCGCTGGTAGGGTCAAAAAGAATTGTAAAAGGTATATTGCAATTATATTTGTCACGGTTAGCACGTACAGTTTTAGTTCCGTAATAACCGGCATGAATACCCATTGAAAGAATCAATGATTTCGCAAGATCGCGGTCGATGTCCGTGAGAATGTTCTTTGCCATACGCATATAAACATTATCTTTATCATTAACCGCAGCTTTCATCTTCTCGAAATTCTTTTTCGGAAAAAACTTGAACGATTTTTCAGCTATATTCAGAATTTTCAAAAGATTCTTTTCGGGGTCTTTATCGATGTATTTTAAAATTCTTGTAAGAGCCTTATCCGCCGCAAAATGTACTAATGCGTGTTCCATGCAACATCCTCCTTTCATCGCCATTAGCTTTTATGATAACACACAAAAAATTTTTTGTAAATATTATAGTGGTGTATTTTCTATAAAATTATTGATAATATTATTCAATTTATTCATTATTCGTGAATCTTGACACTTGTTATATTTACATTTATAATGAAATCATAATATAAGCTTAAAGGAAGCGTTATTTATGAAAAATGCAAAAGCAAATTCCGGAAGCAAGCTTTCCGGTCGTACATGGTTTAATCTATGTCTTTTCGGTTTCATAGGCCAGATTGCCTGGAACCTGGAAAACATGTATTACAACACGTTTATGTACGCTACTGTCTACGAGGGCGGCAATGTTGTAAACTCTCAGCTTTCGTCTATGTCCGCAATTAAAATAATGGTTGCCTGCAGTGCTGTTACCGCGGTTATAACCACTTTTATTATGGGCAATCTTTCCGATAAAATGAATAAACGTAAATTATTCATTTCTGCCGGATATCTTGTATGGGGTATAGTTACCGCCGTTTTCGGTTTCCTTAACAAAGATACCATCGGCAGTCTTTTCGGAATTGACAACCCGACAAAGGTTGTTACCGCAACTGCAATTTCCATAATTGTTATGGACTGTATTATGACCTTTATAGGCTCCACCAGCAACGACTCTGCCTTTAACGCATGGATTACCGATATAACCACTACAAAAAACCGTGCTACTGCAGAGAGTGTTCTCTCCATTCTTCCGATTGTTGCATTGGTTGTCGTAACAATTTCCGGTGGGTTCATTGATCCACTCGGCGGCGGAAATACCGAGCAGGGTTATAAAATCTATTTTGTAATTTTAGGTTCTCTTGTTTGTCTCTGCGGTATTATAGGTCTCTTCACCCTTAAGGACTCCCGCAATGGTAAAAGAAACACCAGCAGTAATTATTGGAAGGACCTTTTCTACGGATTCCGTCCTTCCGTTATAAAAGAAAACAGCAAGCTTTATATTTCTTTGGCGGCTGTATGTATTTATTCAATCGCCGTACAAATTTTCTTCCCCTATCTTTTGATATATCTTGACCACAGCTTAGGCATCAACATAGAAGGTCTCATGGCTTATCTCACCCCGACGGTTATTGTCATCGTTTTGATTGGCGTCCTTCTTGTCGGTTTAGGCATAATAGCATTCGGTAAGCTTACTGACAAAATCGGAAAGAAGAACTCTATTGTTATTGCCACCGTTCTTTTTGCTGCCGGTCTTATTGGTGCAGGCTTTGCAAAAGGAACAGCTCCGTTCCTCATTTGCGCTATACCTTTCCTTGCAGGTTACGCTCTTCTGGGAATTCTGCTCAACTCCACCGTACGTGACTATACTCCCGAAGACAAAACCGGTCTTTTCCAGGGTATACGTATGATTTTCTTCGTTCTTATTCCTATGATAGTCGGCCCCACAATCGGTGATGAAGTCTGCAAAAGGGCTTATGGTGCTGTATTTTTAGAAAACGGTATAGAAAAATATGAGCCTTGTGCAGAAATGTTCCTCGCAGCCGGTATCGTTGCCGTACTCACACTTATTCCTATCATTATTCTTCGTAAAAAAGGTATTGATAAAAAAGAGGATTAATTATGAAAACACTTTTACTTTCTTCCCTCAACAAAGTTTTCAAAGATGTTGAACCGAATTTTTCTGAGTTCCCCTCATTTTCCTGTTTAAGAAATGAAAAATTTTCTTTTCAGATTGCCTTTTGCGCAGAAGATAAAACGGAAACCTGCATACAGATTTCCGTTGACTCTCCTTTGGCGGATGATATAAAGATTTATTATGTACGTAACATTCCCGCCGGCAAAAACGGCTATGACAGCTCTGACTCTTTTCATTACAACCTTACAAGAAAAGAGTTTCCCGATTTGCTTGAGCCTATTAACGGAAGCCTGAAGGTAAAAAAAGGAGAATGGAATTCTCTTTGGATTGAATACACTCCCTCAAAACAAGCCTCCGGCAAGAATGATATAATCGTTAAACTCACAACGAAAGAAGCCGTCACAGAAAAAACATTCACTCTCGATATTATTGACAAAGAGTTACCTGAGCAGGAGCTTTTATACACTAACTGGTTTCACAATGATTGCCTTTGTACATATTACAACGTTGATGTTTTTTCCCATGAGTATTGGGAAATTGTAGAAAAATACATAAAAAATGCCGCCGACCACGGTATGAATATGATTCTTACCCCGGTTTTCACACCACCGCTTGATACAGCAGTGGGCGGCGAACGTCCCACTGTTCAACTTGTAGGAATTGAAAAAGTCAAGGGTAAATATCTCTTTGATTTTACGAATTTCGAAAAATATGTAGATATATGCCTCAAAAACGGTATAAAAGCTTTTGAAATATCACACTTTTTCACTCAATGGGGTGCAGTCGCAGCACCTAAAATTGTCGCCAAAGTGAATGGTAAAGAAAAGCAAATTTTCGGATGGAACACAAAAGCCACAGGCAAAGCTTATTCGGAATTTTTAGAGTGTTTTGCAAAAGAATTCAAAAAAGAAGTTAAAAAGCTTGGCATAAAAGACCGCTGCTGGCTTCATGTTTCAGATGAGCCTAACGAAAGCCAAATCAAAAATTACAGAAAATCCGCCGAGCTCCTTCACAGACTTTTTCCCACATTCAATTCTTTCGACGCACTTTCCGATATAGACTTCTACCGTCAGGGCATTATTAAAACCCCTGTTTGTGGTGAGGATTCCGCGGATATTTTCAGAGCAGAGGTCAAAAACTTCTGGACTTACCACTGTTGCGGACACGTTTCCGACTTCGTTCCGAACAGACTGTTTTCCCAGCCATCCCAACGCAACAGAATCTTAGGTGTTTTGCTCTACAAATATGATGCCCAAGGATTTTTGCAATGGGGACACAATTTCTGGTATTCCCAATACTCAAAATATCCTATTGACCCATATAAAGTAACCGATGCCGGAAACGCATTTCCGTCCGGTGATGCCTTTGTGGTTTATCCCGGAGAAAACGGAACACCACTGAACTCATTAAGGCATTTAGTCTTTCTGGAAGCGATGCAGGATTTAAGAGCATTAAAGCTATTGGAAAAGCTTACATCAAGAAAGCACGTTTTAACGCTTATCGAAAAGGATTTGGACACACCTTTATCCTTCAACAACTATCCTCACGAAAAACACTGGCTTCTCAATTTACGAAAAACCGTAAATGCAAATATTGCCGAGTTTTAATGGATATTATTTATTGCTATATCTGTATTTATTGGTCGAAATCTGTTGACTTTTGACAATATATTGTGCTATACTTAGGCTATTAAAAATATGAAAGGAGTCATCCTCATGAAATTAGAAAACAAGAATATTGTTGTTGCGGTTGTTCTTTCTATCGTAACATGTGGTATCTATGGTATCATTTGGAACTGGAAGCTCGGTACAACTGCTGCAAAGATTAAAGACCCCAATGACAATGGTACTTTAGAAGGTATCCTTTGTATCTTCCTTCCCTTCATCGGTTTCTATCTTGCTGAAAAGAAATTCACAGAAGGCTGCCAGATGCGTGGTATTCCTCACGAAGACAAATCCATCATGTACCTTATCGTTGGCTTGTTCCTTGCTATCGTTAACCCCTGCATTATGCAGAACGAAATCAACAAACTTGCTGACGCAGGCGTAGAACTTTAATCAACAAAAAAGACCTCACTTTGTGAGGTCTTTTTATTTTTATCTTATTTACCTTTGAATATGTGCAGATTGTGAAGTGCTCTTGTTGATGCGAGATAAAGATACTTTTTATTCTCTTCTCCTGAAAATGCGCCTTTATTATCAAAAACAATAACACTGTCAAACTCAAGCCCTTTTGTCAAGGAAAGGGGTATAACTACCGGGGCACTGCCGAGTTCACATGATTTGTTGTCACACAAACGCACATTATCAAACGATTTCTTAAGATTCTTGTAAATATCACGTGCTTCATCGGTTGTCTTTGTGATAATTGCAAGAGTCTTTCTTTTTTCGCTTTCTTTTTTAAATAATTCTACAAAGGCTGACATATCACCGTCAGTAAAACTCACATCACTTCCCTCTCGTCGGAAAATATCGTAACGCTCGCTTTCATCAAGCATTTCTAAAGCAAATTCATTTATCTGTCTTGTAGAACGGTAGCTCTTATTAAGCTTCATATGTTTCGCGTTATAGAGTGAAACAAGCTTTTCCGCATCACAAATATTAAGTTCCGGAACAATAGCCTGATTAGTATCTGCAAGAAGTGTTACCTTTGCCCTGGGAAACATCTTTTGTATAATTCTATGCTGTATAACCGATAAATCCTGAGCTTCGTCAATAAGTATATGCTTAACTCCGGTCAGCACTGCGCAAGTGCCAAGCACTGTTTTAACGTATACTATTCCCAACGCGTCCTCAAATTCAACAAAACCCTTTTCAAGGGAGCTCATTGTATCCAGAACTTCGGGAGCATCGTATTTCTGCGCGTATTCCTTAAGCAGTTTATAATAAATAACCACCGGGTCACTTACCGTCGCTCTTTTTATCATATCAACGGCATAGGACTTCAGTTCACGACGGGCTTTTTTGAGAAGCTTGGAGGTGTCCTCATCCACTGAAGTTTCTTCGTCAAGATAAGCATACAGCTCCTCCCTGTTATTTATGAAATATTCATCAATAACACCCTGAACATATGCCGCAAGCCGTTCTCCTCTTGACTTTTGCGAATTTTCAGTATCGTTACGAAAACGCTCAAGAAGACTCTCCGCAGAAAGAATTTCCCTTCCGTATATTTTGATGCTGCTGAATTCCGGCTCTATTGAGTCTGCGGCAATTTCAAGATACTTTATAAATTCCTCGCTCATCTTTAAAGACGCACTTTTCATTCGTCTTTCATTACCATTTATTATATCGTCAGCAAGTGAGTAATAGTCGCCGGTGTTTACCGTAGGCAACTCTGCCGCAAACACCGAATAGAACGATGCGTAATTTATAGGCATCTCACCAAGTTCAGGAATTATATCCGCAACGTAACTTGAAAAAATATCGTTATTGGAAAACATTATTATCTCAGCGGAGCTAAGCTCAGTACGGTTTCTGTAAAGAAGATATGCAAGCCTATGGAATCCCACAGATGTTTTACCGCTACCGGCAGGTCCGGTTACCAAAAGGTTTTCGCCATCGGAATAGCGTATTACTTTATTCTGTTCGCGCTGTATGCTGTTTACAATAACCTTAAGGTGTTCACCGGAGGATGAAGACAACACATCACGAAGAATATCATCATCAATTTTAATATCGCTGTCAACATAATAAAGAAGCTTGCCGTCGGCAAATTTAAATTGACGTTTAAGTAACAAGTCGCAGTCAATTCTGCCTCGCGGTGCTTCAAAATAAGCTTTATCTTCAAAATCGTCATAAAACAGCGATGCAATAGGTGCGCGCCAGTCACAAACAAACATTTCAAATGTGTCCGGGTCCTGAAGGGTGCGCAAGCCTATATATACAGCTTTTTCTTTTCCTATACCCTCGGGTTTAAAAACGACCTTTGCAAAATACGGCGCAAGACGAAGCTTCTTAAAGAAATAGGCATCACGTGCCGCCTCCTCTGCATAAATCATTTGCTTTTCCATTTCATAATGAATTTCGGTAAGCTCCATTCCCGAATACATACCGCCATTAGGGTTATCTCTGTTAAAGTCCTCACCCTGTTCTTTTATATTAGCCCGATACTCTTTAATAAGCTCGCCGAGACGTACAATTTCACTATCAAGAAAATCGCGAACTTCATAATATTTTTGCTCTTCGGCTATCATATCTTTTCCGAACAAAGTGCAATCCCCCTTATTATCGTAGTAAATTGAATTTTACTATATTGTCTTATGATATTCAAGTCTTGTTTTATTAATTAAATTATGTTATAATTGGTACATAAGAAAAGGATTGTTTTTTAGATATTAAAACAGCTGTTGCTTAATAGCAACAGCTGTTATTTTTATGATTTTATTTTCTTTCGGCTTTTAAATATAAAGGAATCTATTTTATCCGTAAAGGCATCAAATATAACCGAAAGAAATACCGTGCCGAAGAAGCAAACTATTATAAAGAAATAAGGCTCTTTATTAAAACCAAAATGCTTCATAAGAATCATTGGTATACGTTGCAGGATAAAGAAACTGAATATATGCTGACCGAACCAATCAAGAATTGAGCTCTTAATGCTGACTTTCATCATAAATGTTACTATTACCGCCATGGCGAAAAGAACGAAAAGCATATAGTGCCAGAATGTTTCGTTCCTGTTCTGGGAGAAATAGGCGAACGCCAGTACGCATACCGAAAAGCCTGTAAACCAGATAATATCGTTTTTCATAAGTATCTTGTCTACATAAGGTTTCACGAGAGAGAATATCATACCTGCAGGAAAACAGCAAACAGTGTTATAGAATGTTGTCTGTAAGCCTGCTTTGATTTCAACAATCACGAAAACAGTTGTAAGAGCTACCACGCAACCAACGCCGAGAGCTTTGCTCTTTCTGAAAATGAGGAAAGATATAATAACAATTACATACATTGCAAAGGTTACAAACATATACCAGTTGCTGTTGCCGAGAGATTTAAGTCCGGTGTAAGAAAGTATATAGTGCATAGGAGTATATTCTAATCCTCTTACGCCAACCGAAACAACGGTAAACATAACCAATACTATGGCAAAATGGAACCATAACTTGAACAATCTGTGGAAAGGCATCTTTTTAACATAGTCGGTGCCTTTTTTCTTTATAGATTCCATAATACCGTAGCCGGAGAAGAACAGATATGTAATAACCACCAACTGACCTAAAAATTTACGGAAGGAAAGATACGGACCATCTAACGCTCCGCTTAAATTAACATAGGTTACCGCGTGACTTAAAAAAATCAACACAGAAAAAATAGCATTCATAGTGCTTGTGTTTTTAGGCGAACAGTAATCGGAGAAAAATTCATTTTTCTTCGCTGCTGTCATTCCGGCACAAATTACCGCGCCCAAAATCAATACAAATATCAACATAACGCTAACCTCCTTTTAAACTTTCTAAATTATACCAAATACTTTATATATTATCAAGAAGAAAATGCGCCGGTAGCAGAAACCTGCCACCGGCACATCTGTTTTTTAATAATACCTCATAAGTGCTACCACTTTACCCAGGATTATAACCTCATTTGTAATAATCGGCTCAAATTCATCGTTTTCAGGTTGAAGACGGAAGTGGCCGTTTTCCTTATAAAAGCGCTTCACAGTTGCTTCATCATCAATCATTGCAACTACTATTTCTCCGTTAGCGGCATACGGCGTCTTTTCCGCGATAACGATATCGCCGTTAAGAATACCTGCCCACAACATACTTTCGCCGCGCACCTTAAGGGCAAACAGCGGTTTGTCGCGAGATACTCTGCCTGTATAGGGAATATAACCCTCAATCTGCTCTACTGCTAATATAGGTAAACCTGCCGTAACAGTACCGAGAAGCGGAACGTGCGTTATATTCTCCGCCTGACCGAGAATCCTGATTGAACGTTTAAGAAGCGGGTCACGCATAATATAACCGGCTTTTTCAAGGGCGTCGAGGTTTGCCTGCACGGAAGATGTAGACTTAAGACCAACCGCTGCACCTATTTCCCTTACTGAAGGCGGAACACCATCCTGAGAACGTTCTACAAGAAATTCATATATTCTTTTTTGAGTTTCGTTAATAGGCTCCATAAAATCACCTTTCCGAACAAATTTTCTGTTTATATAATATCATACATTTTCGCAAAAAGCAAACATTTGTTTGCAAAAAATATAAAAATTTTTCATACACTGTTTTTGGTGATAATATGTTCAGAATTTTTACTTTTAAAAATCTTACTGTAATGGCACTAATTTTGTGTATTGCTATGCTTTCTGGTTCAACAGTAAATACCGTTATTCCGTATATTGCCACTTCCACCGACACCACCGCGGCAGTGCCCATTATAATGTATCATCAGATTTCCGAAAACCCTGCTGTTTTAGGAGACTATGCCATAACGCCGGAGCTTTTAAGAAATGATTTCGAATATATGCGGGATAATAATATACACCCGATTTCATTTACACAACTGAACAAATTTGTAAAGCTGGGAGAACCTCTGCCCGAAAACCCCATAATAATTACCTTTGACGATGGCGAACGGACTTTTCTCACAAAAGTTCTTCCTCTTCTTAAAGAATTTTCATACCCCGCAAATGTAAACATTGTCGGTTCACTTGTTGAATTATACACAAAAAACGGCTCTACCGACGACCGATATGCCTACCTCAATGAGAATGATTTAAAACTCCTGTCTTCGGAGACCCTCGTAGAAATCGGATACCATTCATATGACCTCCACTCCTTAAGCGGTCGCCGCGGAATGGCAAAACTACACGGCGAAAGCGTCGAAGAGTACGAACAGCTCATACGTGAGGATATCCGACTTTTCCAAGATTATGTTTATAGTATTATGGGGGAAAAAACTTCTGTGATGGCATACCCCTACGGTATACGCAACGACAAGCTACTGGATATCTGTAAGGATTCAGGTTTTCATATAACACTGACTTGCCGTGAAACAGTGAATCACATTTCCGTAGGAAGTGACCTATATGAATTAGGAAGATTCAATCGTCCCAACGGAAAAAGCAGTAAAAGCTTCTTCAAAAGTGTTTTTTGATTTTTTTCTGTTGCAAATGACAAACGATATCTGTATAATGTACATAGTTATGTAAAGACGGAGGTGTTTTGATATGTCGGAAAAAAAGTCATTCCAGCAGCCGGAATGGTTCAGATTAGATAACGCCGGTATTCTTTTTCCCGGTCAGAACACTAGAAATTGGTCTAATATTTTCAGATTTTCCATAGAGCTAAAGGAAGAAATTGACCCGGTTGTTTTAAAACAAGCGCTTGAAAATATCATGCCGAGATTTCCGGCTTTCAACGTCAGGTTGAGAAAAGGACTTTTCTGGTATTACCTGGAAAAAAATCCCGTAAAAGTTCCTAATGTATCTGTCGACGTACAGAACCCTTGTTACAGAATGAATTTCAAAGAATCCGACCGTTTTCTTTTCAGAGTTTATTATCACGGAAATCATATAGCCGTTGACCTTTTTCACGCAGTTTCCGACGGTTACGGAAACTCACGATTTGTTTGCACACTCGCTGCCGAGTATTTAAGATTAAAGGGGCACCCGATACCTTCCGGTGGGTTTGTTAAAGATATTTCTCAAATACCGCCCGCTGCCGAGCTTGTGGATGATTTCCCCAAATTCGCTAAAAGCAAAGCAAAATCCGCTATAACGGACAAACACGTTTACCACCCTTCTGGTACAAAGCTTTCAAAACATATGGTAAATATGACTTGCGGTATTATGTCTTTGGAGCAAGTACATGCCCTCGCTAAAGAAAAAGGTGTGACTGTTACTGAGTTCCTGGCGGCTATACTGCTGGATATTCACTGTCGCAAACAGCTGAGAGAGTCCACAAAACTTAAAGAGGTTTCCGTTCAGATACCTATTAATTTACGAAACGTTTATCCCTCTCAGACAATGCGCAACTTTTCTGTTTGTCTGATGGTTAAGGTTGACCCCAATTTAGGTGAGTATTCCTTTGACGAATTACTTAATATCGTATCTCTTCAATTACGTCTGGCACGTGATGAAAAGAAAATCAACGCTATGATTTCACAGCATGTTCGAATTGAAAAAAATCCGTTCTTAAAATTTTTACCCCTTCCCATTAAAAACTTTTTTCTTAACGTTGCTACTGTCGTAGGCGCAGAGCAAACCACATCGGTATATCTTACAAATTTAGGTTCTATCACCCTACCCGAAGAAATGATGCCACTTGTAGAAAAAGCATTGTTTGTTCCAAGTCCCGGTATGCGCACATCCGCACGCTGTGGCGTGGTATCCTTTAATGATAAGCTTGTTTTTACATTCGCGAACAGTTATGAAGAAAATGATATTGAACGTGAATTCTTCACAACGCTTGTAAAAATGGGTGTTCACGTAAAAATACAAAGTAACAGAGAATAAATAACAGGAGTTTATTATGTCTTATTGTGTTAATTGCGGTGTTGAACTTGACCAGACCGCAAAAAAATGTGCTTTATGCGACACTCCGGTGTATCACCCTGCCGCAAAAGTCGAACCTAACGAACCTACTCCCTTTTCACAGACACCGGTTATTCCAACAAACGTTAAACAAAAATTCGTTGCCCTTGTAATTTCATACATCCTTCTGATTCCCAACATCGTATGTCTTCTCATTAATCTGTTTGTAAATCCGGACAACCTTTGGTTTGTGTTTGTTGCGGCGTCCAGTTTTCTGGCATGGGTTGTTTTTGTATTTCCCTTTTTCACAAAGAAGCTTCATCCATATATAATGTGGGCTTTTGATACGGTTACGTTAGCTTTGTATGTCTTTGTTTTCCATGCCAATAATTTAGGCGGCGAGAAATGGTATCTGGGTATAGCTTTACCGTTTATATCAACCGTTTCCTTATGTGTTCTCGGGTTTATCCATTGGGTACGTAAACGTAAACGCCATTGGACATCAAAGATGTTACTCATTTTTATTGACCTGGTTATATCCTTATCAGTGCTGTGCGTTTGTCTGTTTTTTGCCGAAAAAACCATTTCTTTCAATGTATTTCTTGTTATAGATACTTGTTGTCTTGCGCTTGTTTTCTTTTGGTTGTACGCCAATAAGAGTAAAAAAGTCCGCGCCTGGCTCAGCAAAAAAATATTTGTGTAAGTGAAAGGGCTTCAGTCATTTGACTGAAGCCCTTATTTTATTATTTTGTTATATCTTTTTAAGATCGGGAATACCCTTTATAACCTTGGGGATAGCCTTGACTACCATGACTACAACACCTCTTACAAGGGGTTTCTTGTCATTGAGAATATCAAGAAGCTGTTCTGCCATCTGAGGATTGAAAATACCGAAACTCATAGAAATAAGATTCTTGATGGGCAACTGTAAAGCAATACCCGAAGCCATACTTTCTTCACCAACAAGTTTTTTGATAAGTCCTACAATTTTTGCCCCGTTTTTACCCTCTGCGGAATCCTCGATTGTATTAACAAGCGTAAGATTGGGGTAGGCTTTTATTTCAGACGGAGGAAGTTCTCTACCGAGGACACTTACAAACTGCTCTGCGGGAACATTCTGCACGTCAGCGGTGTAATATGCGGGTGCTGTTTCTCTGTAATCAGGAACGATTGCATCGACTGTTGACTCAACATTAAGCTGTGCGGTCAACTTAATATCACGGCTTGAAGCACCTACACAAATTGTGAAAGCACCGCTTTCAACGTGCCAATCGTGAATATTAACATTATAGTATGCAAAGGCTCTCTTGCCGAGAGTAATGCTGATTTCTTTTTCTTCGCCTGCTTTAAGGAATACCTTTTTGAAGCCTTTAAGCTCTTTTTCAGGTCTGTAAATTGTGCTTTCGTTATCTTTAACGTAAATCTGAGCAACTTCAGCACCGTCAACATCACCAATATTCTTAACCTTGAAGGAAACAGTAACCTCGTCAGTGTCTTTAATACTGTCTGCAGAAAGCTTTATATCACTGTATTCAAAGTTTGTGTATGAAAGGCCGAAACCGAAGGGATAAAGAACATCCTTGTTTGCAGAGTCATAATATCTGTAACCTACGAAAACGCTCTCTCTGTATTCAACGCTTGCAGTATTTCCGGGGAAGAAATTGTAGCAAGGTGTGTCTGAAAGTGCTATCGGATATGTTTCAGCAAGCTTACCGGAGGGATTAACATCGCCGAAAAGAATGTCTGCCGCCGCACTGCCTGATGCCTCACCGCCGAGAACGCAGTTAAGAATACCCTTAACCTTACCTGCCCAAGGCATTTCAATAACCGCACCGCCTGAAATTGCTACAACTACATTTTTGTTTACTGCACTTACTGCATCAACAAGCTTTGTATGAAGTTCGGGGATGCCGATATGACGACGGTCGAAGCCTTCAGACTCAAATTCCTCTGTAAGTCCGATAAAGAGGATAACTGCATCCTTACCTTTTGCTGCCTCAACTGCCTCTGCAATGAATTTTTCATCGCTGATTTTATTCTTTTTAGCGGTTGAATAACCGGGTGCATAAGTAACATTCGCGCCCTTTTCAACAATAGAATCATAAGCACAGTCAATTTTTATAGCATTAACTATTGAAGAGCCTGCACCCTGATAGCGGGGATTCTTTGCCATTTCGCCGATAACCGCAATATTTGCGTTCTTTTTAAGGGGAAGAATATTGCTGTCGTTTTTAAGAAGAACCATACACTGAGATGCAATCTCTCTTGCCTTCTGATGATGTGCATCTGCATCGTATGTATAATCGCCGAGTACTTCTTTACCCTTTATAATAACGTTCAGTACGTTATCAACCATTTTATCAAGGAATTCCTCGGGGATTCTGCCGTCCTTAACCGCTTCGACAATCTTTGCGTTACCCATACCTTTGGAGGTGGGCATTTCAAGCTCCTGACCCGCAAGAAGACCCTTAACACGGTCATTCTCTGCGCCCCAGTCTGTAACAATCATTCCTTCAAAGCCCCATTCGTCACGAAGGACATCTGTAAGGAGCCATTTATTTTCTGCACAATATGTACCGTTAAGGCGGTTGTAGGCATTCATAATTGTCCAGGGCTGAGCCTGCTTGACGGTTTTTTCAAATGAAGTGAGATAAATTTCACGCAATGCACGTTCATCAACAACTGTATCGCAGGTCATACGGCGGGTTTCCTGGTTATTACCTGCAAAGTGTTTGAGTGATGTGCCGACACCTTTAGATTGCACGCCGTTTACGAAAGCGGCTGAAATTTCACCTGCAAGATAGGGATCTTCGGAGAAATACTCAAAGTTTCTTCCGCAAAGAGGTGAACGCTTAATATTTGTACCGGGTCCGAGGAGAACGCTTACCTGCTCTTTGAGACATTCTTCACCAAGAAGAACACCCATTTCATAAATAAGGTCAGGATCCCATGAACAAGCGGTCGTTGCCGCAGTAGGATAACAAATAGCGGGTACGCCTTTAAGGCTTGTTGCCTGGTCTTTGTCCATTTTCTCGGCACGTTTTCTGATACCGTGAGGGCCGTCAGTCCACATTACAACGGGGATACCGAGCTTTTCAAGCCCCGGAGTATGCCAATAATCAAGACCGGAACAGAAAGATGCTTTCTCTTCAAGTGTCATCTTTTTAATAAGGTCTGCGTGTTTCATAATCTACCTCCAAAAATGAATTTCTGGTCACATACAATATAATAATAACATACAAAATATGGCATTTCAAGTATAATTGTTCAGTTAAAAAGCCGTTCAAAATTACTATGATACTGCAAATTATTTCTCGGTATATTTTTCTGCCTGCAAATGGAACATATAAGCATACTTCCCGTCAAGGGACATCAACTCTTCGTGGGAGCCGTGCTCTATTATTTCGCCGTTTTCAAGCATGTATATTTCGTCAGCCATAACAGTGGTCGAAAGTCGGTGAGATATAAACAAAACAGTTTTACTGTCTGCCGCCTTTGCCATTGACTGATTAAGAGAATACTCCGCAACAGGGTCAAGGTTCGCGCTGGGCTCATCAAGAACAGCAAATGGGCAATTTTTATAAAATGCCCTGGCTATGGCTATTTTTTGTGCCTCACCTCCGGAAAGGGACACGCCGTCATCATCAAATTCTTTTAAAAGGATGCTATCCATACCGTCGGGAAGTTCCCGGTTAAAGCTTGCCGCCTCCAACGCCTTAGCCACCAACTCTTTATCAGGAGCATCATCCATAGAAACATTTTCGCCCAAGGTTGCACCGAAAAGTGAAAAATCCTGAAAAACTGCCGCAAAATTCTTATTATATTCGCTTATATCCCATTCCTTAATATCAACACCATTTACTGTTATAACACCTTCCGTTACGTCATAAAGTCGCAAAAGAAGATTCGTAAGGGTGGTTTTTCCGGCACCGTTATAGCCCACAAGTGCTATTTTTTTATACGGTGATATTTCAAGGTTAATATTTTTAAGAACATATTTTTCCGTTCCGGGATATTTAAATGAAACATTTTCGAACTTTACAGTTACAGGCTTTTCAAAAACAGTTGTTTTTGTTCCCGACACCATTTTCTCTTTTGCATTCATAAAACGACGGAATTTTTCAACATAAAGACCGTTCTCTCTTATGCTTATGGCAAACTGGCTTGTTATTGCAAACACACTTGTACTTATAGATGCCGCACCATTAAATGTCGCCGCAAAATCACCCATACTCACATCCTTTGTAACGATAGCCTTATAACCCATAAGTAATGTGATACCGAGATAAATAAGGAGCGTCATCGGAAGGGACTCTTGGCAAAAGTAAAGTTTCCATTGTTTTGTAAGATAAGGTGAAATAGTTTTTATGCGGTCAAGAATATTTTTATTGTACCTTGCCTCAATCATTTTTCCTGCACCCGAAAGTCTCAGCTCTTTGGCATAATCCTGCAAATAGAAAACCCTGCTGAAATAAAGATTCTTTCTATCGAGCGGTGTCATAGCCTCTGTTCTGTCAACATTTACCTTCGCGATAAGTCTTCCGACAGGTGTCATTATTGCAACACAAACCGCAACAAACACAAGACAAATAGGGTCAATGGTAACTATAACCGTACCTATGGTAATAACTCCGATAACATTTGTTAAAATATCCTGAGTATTCGACAAAACTGCATAGGCTCTTTCATTCATTGAATTCATTGCAAGCACAAGGTCGTTGTAATATTCGGGATTATCGTATGCCTCATAATCCATTTTTGCCGCTTTTTGATAAATTGTTTTATAAATCGCAAAATAGAGCTTTTCCTTCTGCTTGGGCATAGAAATCTCGTAAAAAAGTGTTGTACAAAGATTTGTTACGACAACGAAAACAATAAACAGCGCAAGTGCTATTGGAACACGGTAAAGTGCTTCTCCCTCGGTTGCAACATCAATTATGTATTTAAGAAGCACTACATTTGAAAGTGTCCAGGGAAGGTTCGCAAGAACATCAAAAAACAAATAGCCGAAAACCATAAAAGGCGTATGCTTTGAAATGAATTTCAACATATATAAATAGTTTTTAAATGAACTTACTTTTTCTTTATTCTTCATCCTCGCACACCTCCTTGTAACCTGCCGCCTGTAATGTGAACATCTCGCTGTATTCACCGGCGTTTTTCATAAGCTCGTTATGGGAGCCCTGTTCTGTCAGCGCTCCGCTGTTAAAAACGAGAATATTATCGGAGCGCGTAGCACTGGACAAACGGTGTGATATGTAGATTACTGTTTTACCCTTTGTGCCCTCAAGGAGAGCGTCGTACATTTTGCTTTCTGCAACAGGGTCCAGGGCAGATGAAGGCTCATCGAGAATCGCAATATCGAAATCTCTTGCAAAAAGACGAGCTATTGTAACCTTTTGGGTTTCGCCGCCGGAAAGAAGTACACCATCAGAATCAAACTCTTTAGTAAGAAGAGAATTCTCCTTATTGGGAAGCCTTCCTATTTTTTCATAAGCACCCGACATTTTAAGTGCTTCAATAGCAGCATTCTTATTATCCTCAGTTACCTCCTCAGTTAAAACATTTTCAGAAACAGTCATTGCAAAAACGCGGTAATCCTGAAAAACGGAAGCGAATTTTTCGCGATATAAAAGAAGGTCATACTCCTTGATATTTATACCGTTGTAGAGAATTTCGCCCTCAGTCACATCATAAAAACGCATAATAAGCTTTGAAAGGGTGGTCTTTCCTGCACCGTTATGACCCACAACAGCGACGGTCTGCCCTTTCTCTATTTTGAAAGAAACATTTTTTATAATAAAGTCTGTATTCTCGTTATATTTAAAAGAAACATTTTTAAATTCAAGGCTTGAAAAATCTTCGGGTATAACATCACCGCCTTGAATCTTTGGCTCATATTGGAGAAACTCCCTTAAATTCTGGACCCACAAGCAATGCTTTTGCTGCATTGCAAAATAGTAAGCAAGCTGATTTAGCTTATTCCTGCAGGTGGTTATAGCAGAAACGAGCACGGAAAACTCCGAAATGGGAATATCCTTTACTATCATCAGCCTGTAACAACCGTATATAAAGCCACCGGTAACAGGTATTATTTCTGCAAAATAGTCGGACACGCACTCAAGCAGAGCAATTTTCCAGCCATATTTTTTTATTGCCAGAATATTTTTTTCGATAGCACTACGAAATCTTTTTTCCATAACAACAAAAATGTTTGTTGTTTTTATTTCCTTTGCAAAATCCTTCAAAAGAATTGTTCGTCTTACATAATCCTTTTCCCTTTCAAAGGGGGTCATCTCTTTTTCTTTTTGAAGCTCTAAATTATTTTTAAACACTCTGAAAGCAACTACCGCAACAGGACATAAAATAAACACCAACAAAATCGGGTCTATGGAAATCAGGTACGTCACAAGCAGAACAAGGCTCACCACCGAACCCAATGTCCATGCAGAGCCTTCGATAATTCTCTTAAATCCGCTTTTTTCCACTACCCATGTTGCACGGTTATATTTATCAAAAAACTCGGGATTCTCATAGCAACCAAGCTCTACTCCCTGAGCTTTTTTGAATATGAGTGAGTTTATATAGCTTTCGCACTTTATTTCAAACTTTATTCTCACCGTGTAAACGTTAATGTAGCCGATGAGGTCAACAAGGAGCTTGCCCAGGACGATAACACACATTCTTATAGCGAACTCTTTGAAGGTGCCGTTGCCTTCAATAACTGAAAGAGCTGTTTCAAGAAACATTACATTCACAACAACAGCATAATAAACATTTTCCAGCATATAGGAAAAATATATTATGAAAAGAGAGATGGGCGCACTTTTCAAAGCACACCCCAGCATAAACACTGTATTTTTTATTACGTGCGCTTTTTGCCTTGTTTGTTTTTTAGCTTTATTTTTCATTCATTTTCTCCGAAGAAGTAAGTTGTTATTTTATTTTGAATTTTATATAATCTTTTGCTGTATGTCAAGGACAGCCTTGTATTTTTATTCTTTTCAACATACGTTTTTATTGATTTTACAAAAACGCTATGTTAGAATTGTTTTAACGTTTAAACAAGGAGGGTTTCCTATGCTTTATAAGAAAAACGGCGAGTCTGCCTTAAGTGACAAATTATTTAAAAAACCTACGAGTGAATACAGGGGCACACCCTTTTGGGCATTAAACAACTATCTTACAAAGGAAGAGCTTTGCCGTCAGATTGACGTTTTCAAGGAAATGGGTCTGGGCGGTTTCCATTTACACGTAAGAACAGGTCTAAAAAACGAGTATCTCAGCAAAGAATATATGGGTCTTATGAAGGCATGTGTTGAAAAAGCCAAGAGCGAAGAAATGCTCGCATGGCTCTACGACGAGGACAGATGGCCCTCAGGTGCAGCAGGCGGTCTTGTTACAAAAGATAAACAGTACAGAGCGAGAAACCTTATGTTTACCGCACGAAAAGAGGCGGAAGTATACACTGATACTGACTCCCGTGCAGAAGGCAACAGAAGTGGCGAAGGTGAACTTCTCGCTTGTTATGACGTTGTATTGGATAAAAACGGTTATCTTGAATCCTACAAACGTATTAACGAGGACGATATTGTCGAGGGTACAAAATGGTACGCATTCCTTGAAATACATCAGAGCAGCAGTTGGTATAATGACCAGACATATCTTGACACCCTTAACAAGGAGGCAGTTAAAAAATTCGTCGAAGTTACTCACGAAAAATACAAAGCCGAAATTGGCGAGGATTTTGACGATACTGTCCCCGCTATTTTTACCGACGAGCCTCAGTTCACACGCAAAAAAGTTCTCGGCAATTCCTTTGACACTGACGAGGATATTATGATGCCTTGGACGGATAAAGTTCCCGAACTTTATAAAGAGGTTTATGGTGCGGATATTTTTGATACCCTCCCCGAGGTTTTCTGGGATTTGAAGGACAGTGCACCCTCATTGCACCGTTACCGTTACCACGATTTCATTGCGGAACTTTTCGCAAGTGCCTTTGCCGATACTGTTGGTGGTTGGTGTGGTGAAAACAACATTGCCCTTACGGGTCATATGATGGAAGAACCCACCTTACACTCCCAGACCGCTGCATTAGGTGAAGCAATGCGTTCATACAGAAGCTTCCAGCTTCCCGGTATAGATTTACTTTGCAACTCCCACGAATTCACCACCGCAAAACAGGCGGCATCCGCGGCACATCAATTCGGTTACGAAGGTGTACTCTCAGAGCTTTACGGTGTTACAGGTTGGGACTGCGATTTCAGAACATATAAACATCAGGGCGACTGGCAGGCGGCTTTGGGTGTTACCGTTCGTGTACCCCATCTTTCGTGGTACGCTATGGCGGGCGAGGCAAAGCGTGACTATCCCGCATCCATTTCATATCAATCCCCTTGGTACAAACAGTACAATGTAATCGAGGACCATTTTGCAAGAGTGAACACCGCACTCACAAGGGGTAAACCCGTAGTTAAGGTTGCCGTTATTCACCCCGTCGAAAGCTTCTGGCTCCATTGGGGACCCAACGATAAATCCGCTATTTTCCGTCAGAGCTGTGACGAAAATTTCCAGGGTCTTACAAAATGGCTTATTGAGGGCAGCATAGACTTCGACTTCATCTGTGAATCCCTTTTACCCGACCTTTGCAAAGAGGCTACCGCTCCCCTTAAGGTTGGTGAAATGGAATATACAACTATCGTTGTTCCCAATTGCGAAACCTTGAGAAGTTCTACTCTCGAAAGACTTGAAAAATTCCGTGAATTGGGCGGACGAATTATATTTATGGGCTCAGCACCCACTCTCTGCGATGCACTCCCCTCAGACAGAAGCAAGCTTTTAGCCGATAAATGCGAAAAGGTTGATTTTTCACGTGCCGCAATACTTACCGCCCTTGAAAAAGACCGTACACTTACTATTCGTTACGATGACGGCGACCTTTCAGACCACCTTATTTATCAATTAAGAAAAGATGTTGACTGCAGTTGGCTTTTTGTTTGTCATGACAAAGAGCCTTTTAACAAGGACCTTTGCCACAGTGACGATATCCGCATCAGTATTCCCGGTGAGTACACAGTAACCGTTTACGACACTCAAAATGGCGACATTTACCCTGCGGACGTTACATACACTAACGGCAACACCGTTATTAATGAAGTTTTCTATGGCTATGACTCCAAACTTTATAAATTAACCGAAGGAAAAGCCGAAAATCGGACCGCAGACAAACCCGAATTTGACGGCGAAGGTACACCCGCACCAAACGTTGTAGATTATGAGCTTTCCGAAGAAAACGTACTTCTTCTTGATATGGCTCAGTTCAAACTCAAGGGCGAAGAGAAATTTTCACCCGAGGAAGAAATTTTACGTCTTGATAACATTTGCCGCGAAAGACTCGGTTTAAAAAACCGTGGCGGAAGAGTTGTTCAGCCTTGGGTTTACGGTGAAATCGAACCAATTTCCGAAGTTACACTCAAATACACCTTCACAAGTGAAATTGAGTATGAGGGTGCATCCCTTGCTATGGAAGATGCCGAAAAAGCAAAAATCACCTTTAACGGCGAAGCGGTTGACAACACCATTACAGGTAATTTCGTTGATATTTCAATATTCAAAGTAAATCTTCCGAAAATAGTAAAGGGCGAAAACACTCTTATTATCACCCTTCCCTTCGGCGATAGCGCTAACCTTGAAAATGTATTTATTTTAGGTAAATTCGGTGTTAAAATTGATGGAAAAAATACCACCATTACAAATCTTCCCGAAAAAATCAGTTTCGGAGATTTAACTCAAAAGGGATTCCCCTTCTACGGCGGTAACATTACCTATAAAATCCCCGTTGAGGTTACAGATAATTCTATTAAAGTGTCCGTTTCCGATTACAGAGGTGCTTTAATCGGTGTATCACTCGACAATGAAGAAATAGGTAAAATCGTTTATCCCCCTTACCTTATTTATAAGAATAATATCGAAAACGGAAACCATACCCTCAACGTGACTATTTACACTCATCGCTACAATACATTCGGACCCATTCACCTTGTAAATGTCAAGGAATCATGGCATGGTCCCGATGCATGGCGTAGTACAGGTGTAAACTGGAGTTACGAATATGTCTTACGCCCCACCGGTATATTAAAAGCACCTGTGACG
>JAZULQ010000042.1:0-31382 GCA_045603185.1 Acutalibacteraceae bacterium | reverse complement strand
TAACCAACAATCAAAAAGCAATAGATAGCTTTATAGAAAATGTCGAGCTCATTTCTAATTTGATTAATTCAAAAAATTGGAACGGCGAAGATGTAATGGGAATTTTCTTTAACGAATTTAATCGTTATAAAGGAAAATCTGAAAACGGACAAGTGTTTACTCCATATCACATAACTTCCTTAATGTATCGAATTATTAATGTAGATGTAGCACATGATAGAATATTGGATGCGGCTTGTGGTAGTGGCGCATTTTTAACTAAAGCGATGTCTAATATGATAAAAGAGGTCGGAGGATTAGCAACCAAAAAAGCTTCTAAAATAATGTCTACACAGTTATACGGTATAGAAATAGACAAACGAATTTTTTCGCTTGCTTGTGCCAATATGTTGATTCATAAAGATGGTAAAACTAATTTAGAGCAGATGGACTCTACCACTCAAGAAGCTTGTGATTGGATTAAAAGCAAAGGGATAACAAAAGTACTAATGAATCCACCTTATGAGAGAAAATGTCATCCAGAAATAATTATTAAAAATGTTCTTGATAACGTCAAGCCACATACTATTGGTGCGTTCCTACTACCGGATAAAAAACTAGAAAAGTTACCTAAAAAAGCTGTTGATAATATATTAAACAAGCATAGATTGTTGAAAATAATAAAGCTACCCGAAAAAACTTTTGACGAGGGCACTACAGCGTCTATATTCGTTTTTGAAAGCGGTATTCCACAAAAAGGTGAGGAAATTTTTACTTGTTATATTAAAGAAGACGGACTAGAAAGAGTAAAAAATCAAGGCAGACAAGATGTTCGCCACAAGTGGAAAGATATAGAAAATAAATGGGTTGATGTTATCAAAAAGCAAAGTGGTGACGAAAGTATTAAATGGATTAACCCAAAAGAATGTTTGAGTTATCAAAAAGACGAAGTACCATTTGAAGCATACGAAGAAGATTTCACTAAAACAATGGCAGATTATCTAATGTTTAAAGAAGATTTTGATTTAAAAAAATTGAAAGAGATTATTGCCGAAAAAGTTATATATTTTAGTAATATTTCTTCATGCGAGAAAACAGATAATATATCCATAGATATTGAAAGAGGAGAAAAGAATGAATAAAGTAGATATAAAGGACTGGAAAGAATTTCGAATATCAAAATTGTTTACAATAAAACCTCCTGCCGCAAGATCAATAAAAACATATAATGAGGGAGAGGTTCCGTATGTGTCTTCTGGTAGTGTAAATAATGGTATTGTTTCGTATCTTGAGCCCAAAGAAGACGAAGAATTAGAAGAAGGAAATTGTATAACTGTTAGTCCGTTAGATGGTTCGTCTTTTTATCAGGAAATGGATTTTCTTGGCAGAGGAGGAGCAGGGTCTGCAATTTCAATGCTATATAACGAAAATCTTTCAAAGTATAGCGGACTATTCATTTGCACTGTAATAAAAATATCTGCAAAGAAATTCGACTATAACGATGCTTTAACCAGCGATAATTTAAGCGGTTTAATTATACCTCTTCCTGCTTTACATAATGAAGATGGTTCGTTATATTTTGATAAAGATAAAAAATACTCTGATGAGGGTTTTGTACCTGATTGGAATTATATGAGTGATTTTATGAAATCGATTGAACCTAAAGCACAAAGTAGGATAGATTTATTAAAATCAATTTGTTTATAACGGATATTTTAAAAATTAGCATAACAAAAGCGAGGTGAATTCACCTCGCTTTTGCTATGTATAAAAACCGCCCAAAGCCCTGTTTTGACACCCTTGTGTTCAATAGGGCAAACTGCCGTTAAACCCAGTATTTATAAGGCTTTGCCGCACTTTTGTGTTATTATAACACGAGCCTCGATTCTTCTCACAATCCCTGTTGCTTTCATATATATCATTCTCCTTAAACTCAAATTGTGTTGTTAGTATTTGTGATTAAAGGGAATTTATACTGTGCGAATTTACAATTCGATTTAGTTGTGATATAATATTTTCAGTTTAGTTGCATTGTTTGAATCAAGGATTATTTTATGGAGATATGATTGATGGATTATTTAGTTACAATACTTGTTACTTTCTTTGCCGGAATGGGAGCAGGTCTCGGAACAGGCTTTGCGGGGATGAGCGCCGCCGCTGTGATAACTCCAATGCTGATTACTTTTCTTAATATAGAGCCGTATACCGCTGTCGGTATTGCTCTCGCTTCCGACGTGCTTGCGAGTGCTGTTTCAGCGTATACTTATCGTAAGAATAAAAATCTAGATGTGAAAAACGGACTTCTTATGATGGGAATTATATTAATTTTTACCGTAGTTGGAAGTTATGTATCAAGTATGGTTCCCTCACATACAATGGGTGGATTCAGTACATTCGTTACACTAATTCTCGGTATCAAGTTTATTTTGAAACCTGTTATGACAACAAAAGCTGAAATGGAAGCGGTCAGCAAAACAAGAAAAATAGTCGGATCTGTGCTATGTGGTATATTTATGGGGTTTATTTGTGGTTTTGTAGGTGCCGGTGGTGGTATGATGATGCTTCTTATTCTTACCAGTGTACTTGGATATGAATTAAAAACTGCAGTTGGTACCAGTGTCTTTATTATGGCATTTACTGCATTAACGGGTGCTATTTCCCACTTTTCTCTTGGTGATTCACCTGATGTTTGGGTCATGGTTTTGTGTGTTGTATTTACATTTGTTTGGGCACAAATTGCAGCTAAGTTTGCTAACAAAGCAAAACCGGAAACCCTTAATAGAGTAGTAGGTGTAGTGTTAGTTGTGTTGGGTATTGTTATACTGGGATTTAAATATTTTATAAAATAAAACACAAGCGAGGTGAAATTTACCTCGCTTTATATCTGCACACAACACTATGTACCCCAAAGCAAAATTTGTCGAAAGGTGTCAATGATGTATGTGACGGGGTGCGGGTGTCCGGTGGACACCTCTGCGAAGCAGAAGCACCGACCGAGGCGATAGCCGAGACCTCCCTCACGAATACGAAGTGTCCTTCTGATTTCTTTAGGAATAACAACCCTGCCTAAATCGTCTATTCTTCTCACAATTCCTGTTGCTTTCATAATATATAATAATCTCCTTGCTTTACAAATTTGTACTGTTAGTATCTGTAAAACAAGGAGATTTATGATAAATAGATTAAGGGTTGGGAATTGAAAAATTAAGTGTTTTTCATAATAACTGCGCCGACACATTCGCTGACGTGCTCACAAGCGTCAGCACAAGACTCAAAGCAGTCATAAATCTTGCCGAATGAAACTACTTTAAGCACATCGGTCTGGTCCTTTGTAAGCGCACGGATTGATGTAAGATAAAGATTATCACATTCTTCTTCAACATCGTTAAGAGCAACAATGAGAGAGTGAATTTTCTTTGAACGTTTAAAGTTTTCGAACTCACCCATAAGCTCGCAAAGGAGTTCGCAGGATTTTACAATTTTCTTTGCAAATTCTATAACCGGGGGCTCAACCGATTGAATATTGTAAATATAGAATTTTTGTAAAATTTCTTCGATTTTGTCTGTTACCTGGTCAAGATTATGACTTAACATATCTAAATCTTCGCGGTCAACAGGTGTTACGAATGCCTTTGCAAGAGCCTTATTCATTTCGTGCTTTTTCTTATCGGCACTATGCTCGATTTCGTGCATTTCCTTGAGCATTGTTTCAATGTTATCGGGGTTATAATTTTCAAGACATTCTACAAGGTATAATGCCGCTTTTTTTGAGAGTGCAGTACTTGCTGCAAAGTTTTCAAAATAGAATTTATCGCCTTTTGCCATTTTTAAAAATCCTTTCTATCAGGTAAATATAAACATAAATAATTTTGTCATCAAAAAGCCTACAAGTCCGCATCCCGGGAAAGTCAGTACCCAAGTGAGTACCATTTCTTTAACTACTCCAAAGTTAATAGCGGAAACTCGTTTTACGGCGCCGACACCCATAATAGATGTAGTCTTTGCGTGAGTAGTCGATACAGGAAGACTAAATACCGAACAAATCAAAAGTGAAAGTGCGGCGGCGATATCGGCGGAAAATCCTTGGTATTTTTCAAGCTTAACCATATCCATACCAACTGATTTAATAATCTTTTTACCGCCGAGCGCAGTACCTGCTGCCATAACAACTGAACAAATAACCATAAGCCAAAGGTAATCGCGTGCAATATTAATGTCATTGGGTAAACCCTGACCTTGCGACATATATACGCAAAGGAGTACAACGCCCATAAATTTTTGACCATCCTGTGCACCGTGCATAAATGCCATTGATGCAGCACCTACAATCTGAGCACCTCTGAAGAAAGGTTCAGTCTTTGGTCTATTGGCGTTATAGAAGATTTTTGTAACGAGTTTGCAAACAATCCAGCCAAGACCAAATCCGAGTATAACTGAAATAAAAATACCGTATACGACTTTTACCCATTCACTGCCGTTAACGCCATCAAAACTGCCGTGGAGTGCAATCGCGCTACCTGTAAGACCGGCAATCAAAGCGTGGCTTTCACTTGTAGGAATACCAAACACCCAGGCGAGTATAGCCCAAAGAACAATAGCAAAAAGTGCCGCACTCAGAGCAATAATTGCTTTGTCGGGGTCTACGCCAAAGTCAACCATTTTTGTAATGGTTTCGGCAACTGTGGCGTTTATAAGCGTCATCAGGAAAACACCCAGGAAATTGAAAACCGCCGCCATAAGTATTGCCGCCTTTGGTGGCATACATCGTGTTACAACGCAAGTAGCAATAGCGTTAGGCGCGTCAGTCCATCCGTTTACTAAAATAACACCAAATGTTAGCGCCACCGCAACAAACAAAAGCGGATTTGCTGTCATCTGACTCCAAAATTCTAATATTGAATCCATAGGTATGCTCCTTTATAATTCTTTTTGTCTAAAACAAAAAGGACTAATTACATTTTATGTAACACTGCCCTATATGTCAAGAATCTTCTTTCAAATAATAAAAGCAGAGAGTTTTTCTCCGCTTTTACTGTATGTCTTATATTTAATTATACACTATTGTAGAAAGTAGCTTCATTGCAAGAGTTAAAATAACTACAAATGCAACGTTTAAACCTGTGAAAATGAGCAGGTATTTCTTGGTTTGTTTAGGATACAAAATTCTGAATTCATTGAATGTTATAAGGCTCGCAAGGGAAGCTATAAGTGTTCCTGTACCGCCTATATTTACTCCCAGAAGCAGGGCAGGGTAATCGCTTGTGAATTTCGAAAGTAAAATAGCCGAGGGAACATTACTAATAACCTGGCACGAGAGTATTGATACAATAAGCGTATCTTTTTCGAGTAATGAAGATATTAGTGTATTTACCGCATCTATTCTCGCTAAATTACCCGCAAATATAAAGAAAAAGAAGAATGTGCCGAGTAAACCATAGTCAACCATTTTAAGTGGTTCGCGGTCAATAAAGAAAAGTACCGCGGGTATAAGCACCAGTCCTACACCAAAAGGAACGATTCTGAAAACTATAAGAATGGAAATAAGGAATAATGCTATGTAAAGTATGGTTTTTGGTATGTTCAGCTTTTCGGGGAACTTTTCGTTTAAGGTGAATTTAATTGATTTTACAGGAATACAAGCAACTAACAAGAGGGTTACTGCAAGTAAAAATGCGGGAAGCATTATAAGGCAGAATTCACCTGTTGGTATGTTGAAATATGAGTATAAGTAAAGATTTTGTGGGTTTCCGAAGGGGGTCAGCATACCGCCTAAGTTTGCTGATATATTCTGCAATACAAATAGATATGCCATATATTTTTCCTGCTTTGCTACCGAAAGCGCAAAATATCCAAGGGGCAAAAAGGTTATAAGCGCCATATCATTTGCGATAATCATCGAGCCTATAAAGGTAATGACTATAAGAAGAACAAACAATGTCCGTAGGTTTCCGGTCATAATAACAAGCTTTCGTGCAACAATGGTGAAAAACTTGATGTTTCGTAACGCACAAATAACCGCTAATGTTATAAAAAGACAGGAAAGTGTTTTCCAATCGAAATAATCTAAATATTCCTTGTCGGGTGGAACAAAAAAACAAGAAACAACTGCAGCCAGGGCGGCAATGAAAAACACGATATTTTTCTTTAAAAATCTTATTACTTTCAAACTATCACCATATAATTCCAATTTCACAACCCGCTAATTATATTATAAATAAAACCTAAAGTCAATCAGAGCTTTTAACAAGAAAAAATATATTTGCTGTGCATTTGTCTGATTTGAAATTGTGTTTTATGAAGCCTTATTCTGCGCGGCTTTACTTTTTGGGGTATTAGCGATATAATATTGGTAGTTATTTGTTTAGGTGGTTTAAATGAATGAATTAAATAAAGAATTATTAAAAACGAATATAGAAAAAGCCGCTTTGTACGACTTCGAAAATAACAAGGTATTTGGCTCGGCGTATTGTGTCATACAAGGTCAGGATGAGGTTTACAAAAATTGCTTCGGAACCGTGTCCCTTGAAAATACGGAGCCTGTTACCGAAAATACAATATTTCGTATGGCTTCTATGACAAAGCCGGTTACGGCGGTGGCAACCCTTATCCTTGTAGAACGAGGATTGCTTTCGCTGTCTGATAAGGTGTCAGAATATTTGCCTGAATTTAAAAATGTTCATATTACACAAATTACACAATCGGGTGGTCTGACAGATTTAGGTGAAGCGAAAAATGAAATTACTGTTTGCAATCTGCTTACGCATACTTCGGGAATCGGCAGTGAGCCTTTGAAGGATGACAAAATGACCGATGAAGACAGAAAAGACCTCGATACTACAGTTGGATTTTATTCACGTATAGGTTTAGATTTTGAACCCGGAACGAAGCAACAGTATAGCGGAACGGGTGCTTTTGATGTATTGGCGAAAATTATTGAGAAAGTGACCGAAACCGATTATCTGAATTTTTTAAGACGAGAAATTTTTGAGCCCTGCGGGATGTTGAATACCACGTTTATTCCTACACCGGAACAATGGAATGCAACGATTGCTATGCACAATAGGGTTAATGACAAAAATTGTGTTGAGAGAATGAGTGAAGATTATGTTTTTTCCATTTTTCCGTGTACACATTATCTGGGAGGCGCCGGATTGGTGTCAACCCTTGCCGATTACTCAAAGTTTGCAAAAATGCTTTTAAACAAAGGCAAAGCACCCACAAAACAAATTATTTGTGAAGATATATTTAAGTTGTTGCATACGCCCTTTGTTTCCGAAGACATTATGCCCGGAAACGAGCGATGGGGTCTTGGTGTTCGGGTAATAGTCAGTGAAAACTATGGGGTTTTGCCTGTTGGAACCTTTGGTTGGAGCGGAGCTTACGGCACGCATTTTTGGATTGCCCCGACAAACAATATTGCCGCTGTGTATATGAAAAACTCTCTTTTTGACGGTGGAGCAGCAAATGAATCGGCACGTAATTTTGAAAAAGCAGTGAGTGATTCGTTGATTAAATAAAGCGAGGTGAATTCACCTCGCTGTTTTTCTTTAAATTAATACCAACTTTTTGTCGGTGTGTTTTTTCTGAAAAATGTTGACGATATACCGTAACCATCATCCTCAATCGGCATATCGACTTTTTTGGCAAGTATGTAAGCAACGGCCTTTTGTTGATTAAAATACATACAACCGAAAGCCATTCCGTCCGTCAAGTTGTCGTTACAAACCTGACAAAACGTTAAGTAGGGATATTGTCTTGCGTATGTATGCAACAGACCCCCAAGGGGATAAAGATCTGTACCAATTTCTATGTTATCCGATAATGGCGGAAGACCTTTTTCAGAAAAAGAAATTTGCTTTTTTGTTTTATCTGTAAACTCTAAATGGATTTCCTTTTCATAAACGCTAATCATACTCAGCGATTTTTTCTCCGACAGTATTTCCTGAGCCAAAGCTTGGACGGTTTTACTGTGGGAGAATTTTTTATATTCTTTTTCTGCCGCTGAATTCATTTCGGGCAAAAAGCTTTCAGCAATTCTTTGGTTTTTATCCTTCTTCTTTTCATATCGATAGTCAGAAATTTCATCAAAAATACCCAACATCTTCACCGCCTTTAATATATAACACCACGTTAATTTCTTAAATTGTATCACAGTATTTTAACCGTGTCAAACTGATATAAATAAAAACAACATCGGAATAAAGTTTACTCCGATGTTGTTAATTGTTTATTGAGAATTTTAAGCGTTACGTAACTTGGTATCAAGAAGTTCTTTTATAACTGCGGGGTTTCCTGCACCTTTAAGCTCCTTCATACAAGCTCCGAACAAAGCCTGCTTTGCTTTTTCTTTACCGTTTTTGTAGTCTTCGAGCGCACGCGGATTTTCGCTTATAACCTTGTCGATGATGCTTTCAATGGCTGATGCATCAACTTTTCTGTCAAGGCCGTTCTCCTTGCAGTAGGCGATGGGGTCAACGTCCTTTTCAACAACGGCAATAAGAATCTTTTTGCCCGCATTTCTGTTGATTGAGCCACTGTCAACCATCTTGATTATTGCTGAAAGCTTATTTGCATCAATGGAAAGATTGCTGAGGCTCTTGCCATCTTTACGAAGGATACCGGCGCAGTCGGTAAGAATCCACGCGGCGGCGTCTTTCGCATTGCAGCCGAGAGCAACAACATCATCAAGGAGCTTGCTTAATTTGTTGTTCTGGATAAGCATTTCGATTTCTTTTTCAGAAATACCGGCCTCGCGGTAAGCATCAGCCTTTTCGTCAACTGCAACGGGTTTAGTAGCCTTAATCTGTTCAAGCCATTCGTCATCAATTATGATTGGCATAATGTTTGCGTCGGGGAAATAGCGGTAATCAGCTTCGGTTTCCTTGTTACGCATAGCAAAAGTTTTACCGCTTACGTCATCAAAACGACGAGTTTCCTGGACGAGCTCTTCAGTGCCGAATTCCAATGCATCCATATGACGCTGAGCTTCGTAACGGATTGCACGCTCAATAGCTTCAAATGAACTCATATTCTTTATTTCGGTACGAACACCGAATTCTTCACTGCCTTCGGGACGGACAGAAATGTTTATGTCGCAACGCATTGCGCCTTCTTCACATTCGGTGATACCGCCTGAACGGAACATTGATTTGAGCTTGTTAAGATATACAAGCACTTCTTCTGCACTGCGGAAATCGGGCTGTGTAACTATCTCAATAAGGGGAACGCTGGTACGGTTAAAGTCTACGTAAGAGAATTTTCCTTCGTGAACAAGCTTACCGGCATCTTCTTCCATGTGAATTTGCTTAATGCGGATATCGCGGTTACCGAGAGCGGTTTTAAGTGAAACACAACCATTTGTGCATATAGGATGGTTGAGCTGAGTTATCTGATACGCACAAGGCAAATCAGGGTAATAGTAGTTTTTCTTATCGAATGTAGTGTATCTGCTGATTTCGCAGTTGAGCATAAGACCTGCAGTAACTGCGAGTTCAACAACGTGTTTGTTCATAACCGGGAGCATACCGGGCATACCGCTACATGCAGGGCAAACACAGTCATTGGGCTCTTTGGGTGATGAGTGGCCGCCGCAGGAGCAGAAAATCTTTGACTCAGTATCAAGCTCCACATGGGTTTCAAGACCTATTACAAGTTCGTAGTTCATATTATTCACCCATCCTTTCAACAGCGCCTGCAAGGCTTAAGAGAGTGCTTTCACCAAAGTGCTTACCAAGAAGCTGAACACCGCCGCTTACAAGTGCCGGAGTTCCTATAAGGTTTGCAACTGATGTGAATACACTTTCATTGAACACCTTTTCAAAGGCTTCGTGTATATCGTAAGTCTCGTATGATGCCTTACTGCAAGCAGGAGTAAGAATAGCATCATATTTATCTGTGATTTCTTTGAGCTTTTCACAAATCACGCGACGAACTTTAAGTGATTTTCCGTAACAGTCTTCGTAACGGTTTTTGGATAAAACGTCTGAGCCGTAAAGGATAACTGCCTTTGTAAGGAAATTGAAGCCCTCTGTACGTGTGTTTATATAAAGCTCATCAATATTTCTGTATTCTTTTGCACGGAAACCGTATTTTACACCGTCGTAACGTGAAACGTTGTTGCAGGTTTCGGCAGTCATAAGAATCTGCCATGCGGTGTTTGCAATATCAAAGAAGTCGAGTGAAATCTCGTCGACCTTCACACCGTTAGCACGAAGCTTCTCGGCATATGAGGAAATCTGTGCGCGAGTTTCATCGTCAGCTTTTTCAAGGAGTTCTTTTACGATACAAACACTTTTTCCTGATACGGTTGCATCGTTAGTATAATCGTAGCTTTCATTTTTAAGGCTTGTGCCGTCTTTTTTATCGTGACCTGCAATTACAGACATGATTTCAGAAACTGCACTAACATTTTTTGCGTAAACACCGAGCTGTTCACCCGAAGCCGCGCAGGAAACAATGCCGTAACGTGAAACAGTGCCGTAAGTGGGCTTGAGGAAACAAACCTTTGACAAAGCGGCGGCGCGACGGGGAGAACCGTTCATATCAACACCAAGTGCCGCATATACGTTTCCGTCATCTACAAGCTGTGCGGCTGCGCCGTAAAGGTTGGTTTCTTTCTCTGAATAATAAGAGAATTCACCGCAAAGGTCAAGACCGAATTCACCAACGTGAGTTTTACCTGCAATGCTGTAACCTTTGTTTTCCAAACGTGTTACTGCTTCTGCGCTGAACGGAGGCTTGAAACCTTCTAATATACGAGAACCGGCAGTAGCGGGAACATCTTTTACAAGAATTGTATCGTCAACTGCTATATTTCCTTTTTCGGATATTTGTGTTGCATAATATTTCATCTGTCGCACCTCACTTTACAAGTCTTGGCACCTGCCAACTGTCATCGTTGCGTTCGGGAGCACCTTCAAGAAGTCTGTCTCTTGAGAAGTTCTGTTTGCGCTCATCCTCACGGAGGACATTGGTCATAGGCATAACGTAAATCATTTCTTCTGTATTTTCGGTATCAACTGTTTTCAAAAGAGCTTCGCTCTCGCTCATTGTTTTAAAGATGTTCTGAACAACAGTTTCTTCCTCATCGGTGAGTGAGATTTGGTTGAGCTGTTGGGCATTTGAGAAAGTTGAACGTTTATCACTGTGCTTTTTAGCACCGCCTGTTGCCGCAGCGCGAGCAGCCAACGCACTATTGTTACCGAGAAGATGTACATCCTCAAGCTGCTGATTGGAAACTTCGCTGGGAGCACCAAGCAAAAGGTCCTGGGCGTTGCCGTTAAGCGGGAATGCAATTACCTCAAGGATTTTTTCTTCATCAGTGAGAAGCATTACCATACGGTCTATACCGGGTGCCATACCTGCGTGAGGAGGAGCACCATACTGGAATGCAGTATATAAAGCGTTGAAACGTGATTTGAGTTCGTCTTCTGAGTAGCCGGCAATTTCAAAGGCTTTTTTCATTATATCAATATCGTGGTTACGCACAGCACCCGATGCGAGCTCAATACCGTTACAAACAAGGTCATATTGGTATGCGAGAACTTCTGTCGGGTCATCACCGAGAAGTGCATCCATACCGCCCTGAGGCATTGAGAAGGGGTTGTGAGTAAATATAATGTCACCGGTTTCTTCGTCGTTTTCGTACATAGGGAAGTCAACGATAAAACAGAATTCAAAAGCATCGTCGCGAATAAGGTCAAGTTGGTTTTTGTCAGCTAACCATGAGCGGATACGTCCTGCTTTTTTCTCTGTGTCGCTCTTTTTGTCGTCGCAGATGAAGAAAAGTGTTTCTCTCTCTTTAACGCCTGTAATAGCAATAATTTCAGCTTTCTTTTCATCTGAAAGGAATTTGGCGATAGGACCTACAAAAACGCCGTCTTTAAGAGTAATATAACCAAGACCGCCGAGACCTACTTCTGCACTTGTAGCAAATTTCAATGAATCTTCAAAAAATTTGTTGGATTTACCGTAACAATCGGCAACAATACCGCGAACAGGTCTGCCCTTGAATGCGGGGAAATCTACATCTGCAAAGAAATCAGTAAGGTCGCAAATCACAAGGGGATTGCGAAGGTCAGGTTTATCGGAACCGTATTTCATCATTGCATCCGCATAAGTGATGCGCTGGAAAGGCTTTTCGGTAACTTTTTTATCTGAGAAGGTTTTGAAGGTGTCATAAATCACATCTTCACACACTTCGAGCACTTCTTCCTGAGTTGCGAAAGCCATTTCAAAGTCGAGCTGATAGAACTCACCGGGTGAGCGATCCGCACGGGCATCCTCATCACGGAAACAAGGTGCAACCTGGAAATATCTGTCAAAGCCGGAAACCATCAACAGCTGTTTGAACTGCTGAGGAGCCTGAGGCAGAGCATAAAACTTGCCGGGATGTTTACGGCTGGGTACAAGGAAGTCACGAGCACCCTCGGGAGATGATGCAGTAAGAATAGGGGTCTGCATATCGAGGAAATTCTTTTCCTCCATTTTGTTGCGCAAGTGACGTATTATTTTTGACCTCATTACAAGGTTATCGTGGTTTTTAGGATTTCGAAGGTCGAGATAGCGGTATTTAAGGCGCAATTCATCCTTGCTTGTTCTGGATGCGCGCACATCGAAAGGCAACATATTATGACTCTTGCCGAGTACAGTTAATGTGTCAACAACAAGTTCAACGCGACCTGTGTCAATTTTGCTGTTGACGGTTTCTTCGTCACGCTTTTTAACGATACCGGTTACTGAGATAACAGTTTCACGGTTTACGTTTCTAAGTAACTCCTCGTTGTGAATAACAACCTGAGTTACACCGGTGTAGTCGCGCAAGTCCACGAACATAACGCCACCGTGGTCACGAATAACGTCAACCCAGCCCGCAAGGGAAACGGTGTTGCCGATATGTTTATCACGAATATCATTACAGAATAACGTTCTATACATAATAAAACCTCCTAATTATCCTAAAAAATAAAAACGCCCGGGAATATTTATCATATTCCCGGGACGAGTAAACGCAAAGTAAACCCGCGGTGCCACCCGCATTGATGTAAAAAACATCCTCTTTTAATATTGAGTTTTTTATACAGCCGATAGAGTGTTCCCAAACTTACTACTCATCTCAAACGCGCTTTCAGTCGCCGACGCGTTCTCCCTGACAGACTTTCCACAAAAGCCGAGTCTCTACATAGGATATTATACTCAAATAATGTTTTTTGTCAAGAAAATTTTTCTATTATTTATTATATATTATTTATTCTGATTTATGTCTGAATGTCTTTGTATTTCCTGCAGGTGTTTTCAGTCCGAAAGTAAAAAGCGAGGTTCACCTCGCTTTTTCATTTATCACCCTTTTTTATGGTGTTAAGATATTCTGCGGTTACAATACCGGCGGGGAGTGCAACGATGGCAATTCCAAGGAATGATGATAACATTGCAACTATTCTGCCGGATAATGTAATGGGATGAATATCACCGTATCCCACTGTCGTTAGCGAAATTGTTGCCCAATATACGGCATCAATAAATGTTTCAAAGGAATCCGGTTCCACATTAAACATGATGATAGCAGAAATTACTATGTATCCTACTGCCAGACTGCCTACTGCGATTAGAGGCTTCTTAGATTTGTCCAGTATATTTAAGATGGTTTTTACGCTTTTAGAGTATCTGAAAATTCTTATTAATCTGAAAACGATAAGAACCTGAGTTATTTTTAAGTTAGGGAATAACTCTAATGTTGAACAAAGTAAAGCGAAAATAGACAATAAGTCAACAAATGAGATTAAACGCAAGGGGTATTTAACAAATGCAGTCCAGCTTTTGTTATTGAACTTGTAATCAGCAGTTATCCAACGCAGAATATAATCAATAATAAAAACTATAAGGCAGATGATTTCCAAATATCCCATTTCGGGTGTTTTTTCTTTGATGGTTAAGGGGAGTATACTTGCCACAATGAAAATTGTCATCAAGTATTTATAAATTACACTCTTGACGGAACCCTCATAAATATGAACCATCTCATAAATAAATCTTCTCATAATAACACCGATTTATAAATTGTTTATGATGTTTAATACGCTACGTAACTGTTCGGGTTCGAATTTTTCGACGGGTTTATCATTTGCTACACAGTCAAAGAAGTATTGAATTTCGTTGGCGTACGCATCGCTTTTGGGTAAGTTTATATTTCCTGTATCACCCTCAGCTTCTTCTGAAAGGTCGATTTTAACATCATCTCTGCAATAGATTATCATTTTTCCGTTTTCATTTGCTACAACGGCATCTTCGAATTGGAAGCGGAATTCTGCTGTGAAGGGATAACAGGTGGAATACCACGATGCTTCGGTGTTTATAGAGAAATCGCCAAAGTCATAGTTGATGGTTAAGAAGTCCTGGTCAGAGAGCTTTGAACGATATTTATATTTAACCTCAGGAACGCCGAAAGCATATACCATATAATCAAGGTCATGTATGTGTAAATCAAAGGGGACAAGACCACTTCTTTTTTCATCCATCATCCAACCATCCCAACTCCATTTAGGATAGCAACCTAATCTTGTCATTGTACCGGAAAGCAACTTTCCGTATTTCTTTGAGTCGTATATCTCTTTGAGAAGCTCGTATTCGGGCCAGAATCTTAAAACATGAGCCACCATGAATTTTACATTATACTTTTTCGCGGTGGAATAGACTCTGTCGACATCATCTTCTTTCATAGAAATGGGTTTTTCGCAAATTACGTTGATGCCGCGTTCCATAGCTTTAATGGCATAGTCGGCATGAAGATATGTAGGAAGACAAATATCAAGTATATCGATTTCTTCGTTGTTAAGCATTTCATCAAAATCGGTGTAATGACGTTTGCTTTCATATTTTTCCATACGTTCGGGGCGGATGTCGCACAAGGCAACAAGTTCAGCATTTTCCATTTCGTCCCAGGCGGGAATGTGTGCACCACTGATACCGCCAACACCTACAAGCGCAATCTTTAACATAATGACCTCCGGATAATTCGTTTTTTTATAAATTAATTTTATCACATTGTTTTAAAAAAACAAGCCTATAAAAGCATATATATTATAATGGTATATAAAAAAATCCCCTGCTTATAGCAAGCAGGGGAATAATCCTATTATGATTTATACGCGAACAATTTCACTGTTGAGAGCTACAAGTCCGTCTGTAAGAGCGGAAGCAACGCCGCCACCAAGGGAGATAAGTTCATGGTAGTGGTTTGCAGGGTCACCCATTGTGAAGTCGTTATCAGGAACTACATAACCGATAGCATCGTTCATAAGACCGAAGCACTGAATGTCATCACCGAATACTGTACAAGCAGCTACGCTCTGATAATTCTTACCGGTAATTGCATATTCGCCGATAAGTGAGATACCATTGGGAGCAACAAGGTCCTGACAGATTTCACCGGGAAGGAATACAGTTTTGAAGCAGTCGCCGATTTCCATATAACCGATTTCAGTAATTGTTGAATATGAACCGTCTTCGTTAGCGATAACTACATAGTTAGCCATGTTGAGTTTTCCGACAGCCTCAATAAGAGAGTTGGAAATCGGAATTTCAACCTGCTTGAGATAGAGGTTAAGATAAGGTTCTACTTCAACTTCTTCAACAGGTTCCCAGTTTTCGTACCAGATTGTGTAGTCGGGATTTATAGGCATTTTGCCTTCTTCGTAAACCTTACCGAATCTGTCAATAACCATCTTTGAATAAGTTGTTTTGTGAGTCTTACCATCCAAATCAAATTCAAGGATAGTAGCAGCACCAAAGAGAATCTTAACAACCTTTTCAGTTGTGTTGATTTCAACCTTGGAGATTGATTCATCAACAAATAACTCAAGAATATCGCCATCTTCGTTAGTTACTGCATAAAGACCTTGTGCAGGCATTGAACCAACGGTACATTCTTCTGCGTATACATTCTTAGATACTGTATATTTACCGCTCTTAACTGTGATTGTGTTAGCATCTTCGTCAGCAACGATTGAAAGGGGAGCAGTGATTCTGTGAATGTTAAGGTCGCCATCTTCTGAAGACAATACTGTTTTCACATAATCTACAAAACCGAAACCGTAATCAGTGAATTTACTGTTAAGGTTACCGTCTTCGTCATAGATGGAAACTAACTCAGTGTTTTTCTCAACTTCAGCAATGTTTGAAAGCTTGTCATCAGCAAGGATTTCTTCTTCTGTAAGGTTCATTGAAAGAAGAATTCTTGCGAGTTCATAACCGAATCTCTGTGATTCTTCAACTCTCTGCTGAGTTTCAACACCGTCACCGGTTGCGCTACGTGCCATATAAATACCTGCAATAGCACCCTGGAAGAACATGAAGTTGTAGCCGTATTTCTCAAGGAACTGACCGCAGTAGAATACGTAGTCACCACTGATTTCTCTACCGGAGTTGCTCTCTGTGGGAAGACCTGCAACGTCGGGGTGAGCGGCAATGTTAAGAATCATAGTGGATTTAACAGATTCATCATCGGGTCTGAAAACGAATCTTGTAATATCAGTCATAGCGATTTCAGTTTCGCCTGTGAAAACCTCTTCGCCGGATTCATTTGTTTCGTAAATCATCTGGCCGGAAGAAGGACGGTTCTTGTTCTGGAAATAATCCTGGCCGATGTCTTTGGTTGAGTATGTGAGCACACCGGGTTCCATGTTAAGGTATGCAGCTTTAAGTGAATCAGCAACTGTTTCTTTAAGGAAAGCCATGTATTCGGGGTTTGTGCCCTGCTGGAGTTCCTCGTCAGCCTGAGTACCGCTGATGATACCGTTGGAAACAAGTTTGGAAATGTTCTTTGTCCAAAGACCTTCAGTGTCAATACAGCTGTGTGTATGTGTTGAAGCAACGTTGATTGCAACGATGTTGTTGTTTGCAGCAAAGTCAGCAAGTAAAGCACGGATGTCTTTAATGTCAGCGTTTGTGATACCGATACAGTCAACAGTAGCGAAGAGGACAGTGCCCTTACCGGTGCCATCGTTGATGGCGATACATCTTACTTTCATATCGTCTCTGCCGATGCCGGGAATCTGAGCGATACCTTCAACAACGTTTGTGAATCCGTTTTCGGGAGCAATGTAACCACCGATGTAGTAGGAACCGTTGTCGTAATCTTCGGGGATAAGGCTTTCGTTAGCATAGCCGAGATGCCATACAGCGTCTTCTTCGGCTTCACTTACGAATTCGTTGCTGATACCGCTGTAGAAATTCTCTGCGGCAATATCGACAGCCTCATCTTTTGTTACAAATCCCGGTCCGTTACCGAATAAACCGGAGAATAAATCAAGAATGAATCTCAAAAGCGTATCAATCATGTCGGACATAATAATACCGATGGCATTATCGCTTCCCATAATGGGATACGCACTTGAGGCTCCTGCTGTTACTGCAGTGAATGCAGAGAACGCCAAAATGAGGGCGAGCGTAACAGCAATGAGTTTTGTTAACTTGCTCTTTTTCATAATAGTTTTGTCTCCTTTTATATTGTCATAAATATGACAACATTATTTGATACCATATTTTACAATATATTCACAAGAAATTCAACCATCATTATTGCTAAATTCTAACTCTTTAGTTTAGTGTTTTGCACAAAAATTTATAATTGGCAAAAACAAATCAACTATCCCAACTTTTTGTATTGACAAGTTGGGTTGTTTTGTGTAAAATGTTATGGAAGTTATATGGTATCAAGGGGGATACTTTGATGAAAAAGACAGATAAAAAAGCTACCGGCAGACTTCACAGTGTTTTGGCTATGGTTCTTGCTACATGCATAGCTTTCGGACTTTTGTCCACCACAGCACTTAAACTTTTGTCTGCAACTTATCTTTTGAAGAGTAGTATGAAGGTCAGAGAGATTCCGGTTGTCGGAGATTTTATCGGCGATATCGTTGATGCTCCCGTACAGCCCGCAGTACCTCAGGCAACTCAGCCTGCTACTCAACCCACAACTCAGCCAACAACTCAGCCTACTACTCAGGCTCCTACAAAAGCTCCTGAGACTGAAGCTCCTACAAAAGCTCCCGCGACTGAGGCTCCTACAAAGGCTCCTGAGACAACAGCTAAACCCACAACAACTCAGCCTACAACAAGTAACGCAGATGTTATTAAGCAACAGCAGGCTATCCTCAAATCATATAAGGATGTTGTTTCCCGCGGTAAGCATGTAGGTTCTCAGCCCTCCTTCACAAAGGCTACATACAGAACTCTCTCATGGGATTTCTGGGAGGATTGGATGTATGGCGATGTTGCCGGCAATAATCCCGACTACTTTGTATCCGAAAGTGATGCAAAGGCTTCTCCTGTAGTTGTTCCTGCTAATAAGGCTACTGCTGAGCTTTGCATTCCCAACGAGTTATATGCTTGTCTCCTTAACGAAAATGACGCCGATGCAGTTTCCGCAGCTGTAAAATCAGCTACAAGAGAAACTCTTAGCGACGGTACAGTTAAAATTGTTATAGTTCTTAACGACGAATCCAATCCTAAACCCATTGCTCTCAAAGACAAAAAGGCAGAAAGTTTTACAAGTGCAATGTTCCCGGTTATCACCGCTGAAGATTTCAGAACAATTATGGATAATTCAGAAGTTGAAGAAATAAACCTTACTTATACCGGTTGTACAGTTGAGCTCGTATACAAACCTGCAACAGGTGAAATCGTTTCTTTGAAGCAGACAGTTGGTTATGTTGCTGACATCGAAAATGGTTTCATCCCTGCTTCCGGTGTGGTTACCGAAGTTTCAGAGTATTACAACTTCATCTATTGATTCCCTTTTAATAAAATTTACAGGAAGAATGAGTGAAAAACTTGTTCTTCCTGTTTTTTATAGCTTGATAATTATATTATAATATGATATAATTTTTAACTGATGAAATTTACCCTGATGGATTGTGAGGAGATTTATATGACACGGCGCGAAGCGAGAGAACAAGCGTTTATTGTTCTTTTTGAGAAAACTTTTTTTGAAGATACATCAATCAGCGAAATTGTTGAAAATGCACAGGAAGCAGGACTTATAAAAATCAATGTTTTTGCGGATACATTACTTAAAGCAGTTGACGAGAATATTGATGATATTGACGCTGAAATAAAGGCTAATTTGCGTGGTTGGTCTATTCAACGACTTCCTAAAGTTTCGCTTGCTGTTTTGCGTCTTGCCGTAGGAGAAATTAAATATATCGACGATGTTCCGTCGGGGGTTGCCGTCAACGAAGCGGTAGAAATTATGAAAAAATACGGAACAAGCGAGGATGCCTCGTACGTGAACGGTGTTCTCGGAACAATCGCAAAAGGATAATATGAGTTCTTTAGGGTTTGATACAAGCAATTATACAACTTCTGTTGCTTTTTTTGACGGTGAAAATATAATACAGAATAAACGTCTTTTACCGGTTAAGGAAGGGGAAAGAGGTATTCGCCAGAGCGATGCTGTTTTTCATCATACTAAGGCTTATCCGGAATTATTAGAAGATTTATTGAGTCGCACCGGCAATAAAATAGACTCAGTCGGAGTGTCTGTTACACCTACTACTCAAAAGGGTTCATATATGCCGTGTTTCCTTGTGGGTGAAGGTGCCGCAAGAGCGGTTTCTTCTGCACTTGGAGTTCCCTTATTTACTTTTTCCCATCAGCAGGGGCATATAGCCGCGGCTCTTTATTCTGCGGATAAAACAGATTTGTTTAATCGTAAATTCCTTGCTTTTCACGTTTCCGGCGGAACAACTGATTTGGTTTTGTGTCAGCCGGATGCCGAAAAGGTGTTTGATACTATACCTGTTGCATCTTCAGCTGATTTGAAAGCCGGACAGGCAGTTGACCGCATTGGTGTTAAAATGGGGTTGAAATTTCCGGCAGGTGCAGAGGTCGAAAAGTTAGCGCAAAAATCGAACCGTCATTTTAAAAACAAGATAAAGCTAAAGGATGGCTTTTGTTCGCTTTCAGGCCTTGAAAATAAGTGTCTGAAAATGCTTGAAGACGGAGAGTCCCGGGAAGACACAGCAAGGTTTTTGTTGACTTATATTGCTGATGCAGTAACTGAAATGACGTTAGATGCATTTAGAAAATACGGTGAATTACCGGTTGTGTATGCAGGCGGTGTAATGTCCGATAAAATTATAAGAGATATTATTCAATCCAGATACGAAGCTTTTTTTGCCGAACCTGAATTTTCGTGCGACAATGCCGCAGGCATAGCGTATCTTAGCAATACACTTTATTTGAGGTGAATTGATGATAACCCCAACGCCTACTGTTTACAGTGTCAATGAACTTAATGCCTATGTAAAGCAAGTTCTTGATGACGACGTGAATTTAAAACATCTGTTTGTAACCGGCGAAATTTCTAATTATAAAGCGCATTACAGCGGCCATTTGTATATGACTCTAAAAGACGAAAGTGCCGCTATTAAAGCGGTAATGTTTGCAGGGAATGCCTCTCGTCTGCGTTTTAAACCGGAAAACGGAATGAAAGTTCTTGTTTTCGGAACGGTGTCTCTTTTTCCGAGAGATGGTTCATACCAACTTTATATAAGTGATATGCAGCCTGACGGTATGGGTACCCTGAGCATTGCCTTCGAACAGCTTAAAAAGAAGCTTGCGTCTGAGGGGTTGTTTTCTGAAGCTAATAAAAAAAGAATTCCGAAGTTTCCGCGAAGAGTTGGTGTTGTAACCTCGGAAACCGGCGCGGCTGTACAAGATATATTTAATGTTTTATCACGGCGTTTTCCTGCGGCTGAAGTGGTTTTAAGACCTACTCGTGTCCAGGGTGACGGTGCCGCGGAGGATATTGCAAAAGCCATAAGGCTCTTTAATGAATATGATGCCGCAGATGTGCTTATCGTAGGCAGAGGCGGTGGCTCAATAGAAGATTTATGGGCATTTAACGAGGAGATAGTTGCAAGAGCAGTTTTCGGTTCACATATACCTGTAATTTCTGCCGTAGGTCATGAAACGGACTATACAATATGTGATTTTGTTGCGGATTTGAGAGCGCCTACTCCGTCGGCGGCTGCCGAGCTTGCAGTTCCCGATACTCTTGAATTAAAATCGGAATTGCTTTCATATAAGCAACGTTTTCTCGGGTATACCAGGAGTATGCTGGATAAAGAACGCGGAAAACTTCTCGCTATTGAGAAAAGCGGTGCTTTGCGAGACCCGATAGTCAAGCTTAATGAGAATCGCAGAGAATTGGTATATATAAGTGAACGGTTGACTAATTTAACCGTTGGTGAAGTTGAAAATAATAAAAGAAAGTTCGCGGCTTTAGCAGGTAAACTTGATGCGTTGAGTCCGTTGAGAGTAATTTCGCGTGGCTACGCATTAGTTGAAACTGAAGATAAAGTTGTTACACGAACGACAGATGTTTCTGTCGGCGACGAAATCTCAGTTCGTGTTTCTGACGGTGTTGTGAATGCCGAAGTAAAAGAAGTATGCAGGGGTTGATTGTATGGAACAAAGTTATGAAAATGCCTTAAAAAGGCTTGAAGAAATAGTTGAACTATTGGAAGAAGGCGGACAACCTCTCGAAAAAACTTTGGAACTTTTTTCGGAGGGAACAGCACTTTTAACCGCTTGCGGTAAATATCTGGATGATGCAGAACAAAAAATAACTAAACTTTTGGATAATGGTGAGAAAGATGCACAGTAAAATTGAAATGTTCACAGAACTTATAAATCAGGACCTTTATAAATACCTTGATACGTATCTTGATGAATATAAGCTTGTATTTGACTCGATGAGATATAGCGTTGAGAACGGTGGCAAAAGAGTTCGTCCGTTGTTGACATTGCTTTTCTGCGATGCATGTGGTGGCGATGTGAAAAAAGCTTTGCCTTTAGCCGATGCTGTTGAGTATATTCACACATATTCTCTTATTCACGACGATTTACCCTGTATGGATAACGATGATTATCGTCGCGGAAAACCGTCTAATCATAAGGTTTACGGTGAAGCTATAGCTCTCCTTGCGGGCGATGGACTTCTTACTGCCGCATTTGAAAGAATAACAGACTGTCAGCGCGTGGGACTGTATAGCGCGGATGTTGCTGTTAAAGCCATTTACACTCTTTCACACCTTGCAGGCAGTCGTGGAATGATTGGCGGTCAGATTATAGATTTACTTAACGAAAACAACAGTGAAGCTGATTTTGATAATCTGAAATTGATGGACAGTTTAAAAACAGGTGCATTAATTGAAGCCGCTTGTACAATGGGTTGTATTGCCGCAGAGGCGGATGAAGAGAAGATAGAAGCCGCTGCGGAATTTGCTCAGAAAATAGGGCTTGCTTTCCAGATTAAGGACGATATCCTTGATGTGACAAGCTCTTTGGAAAAGTTGGGGAAAATGGCGGGTAGTGACGCACAGAACGGCAAATCTACCTACGTAACACTTCTTGGTGTTGAAAAATGTCAGGCGCTTGTGGATGAGCTTACTGATGAAGCAATGAAAGCCCTTGAAGTATTCGAGAACAACGAAGCATTGAAAGAATACGCAAAATATCTTGCTGATAGAGAGTATTGATATGGAACATAAAATTCTGAAAAATATAAAATCACCGGCTGATGTAAAAAAATTAACCGATGACCAGATACCTTTACTTGCAGATGAAGTAAGGGATACTATAATTTCTACAGTTTCTGAAACCGGCGGTCATCTTGCGTCTAACCTTGGTGCGGTGGAGTTGACTATTGCGCTTCACAAGGTGTTTGATTCTCCGAATGATAAAATTATCTGGGACGTTGGACACCAGGTTTATACTCATAAACTTCTCACCGGCAGATACGATGATTTCAAAACGCTCAGAACAGAAAACGGTATGTCAGGCTTTTCGCGTCCCAACGAGAGCGAGCATGATATAGTTTACAGTGGCCATAGCAGTGTTTCTATATCTACTGCATTAGGTATTGCCGCCGCAAATAAAGTAAATGGCAAAAAGAACTACGCTGTTGCTGTTCTCGGTGACGGTGCAATGACCGGCGGACTTATTTACGAGGCTATAAATAATGCCGGTCGTATGAAGGATGCAAGACTCATAATTGTTTTAAACGATAATGGTATGTCTATATCAAAGAATGTAGGTAACCTTGCAAAAAGACTTGCGGCAATGCGTTCGCGTTCCGGTTATTATAAGCTTAAAGCTTTAGCTGAAAAGGCTATTTCAAAGATACCTTTTGTAGGCAGACGTCTTGCTGACAAATTCTTTAAACTTAAAACAAATGTTAAAAATGCCATGTATCAAAGCAACTTCTTTGAAGATTTCGGCGTAACATATATGGGACCTATTGACGGTCACAACGTAAGTCAGTTATGCAACGCCTTGGAAGGCGCGAAAATAATCAACGGTCCCGTACTAGTCCATGTTAACACCATAAAAGGCAAGGGATACTCACCGGCAGAAGTCAATCCATCTGCATTCCATGGTGTTCCGCCTTTTGATGTTGATGAGGGCGAGCTTCCTCAGTCAAAAAATAATTTCTCCGAAAAATTCGGTGAATTTCTCTATAATCAGGCAGCTAAGGATAAGCGTATATGCGCTATAACTGCGGCTATGTCTCTGGGTACAGGTCTTAAGCGTTTTTCCAAGGTGTATCCGGAAAGATTTTACGATGTTGGTATTGCCGAGGAACATGCCGTGCCGTTTGCGTTAGGTCTTGCAAAGGGCAATATGGTGCCGGTTTTCGTGGTTTACTCTACATTTTTACAAAGATGTTATGACCAACTTATGCACGATTGTGCATTGCAAAACTCTAAAATGATTATAGCAGTTGATAGGGCAGGTATTGTTGGTGACGATGGTGAAACACATAACGGTATTTATGATACTGCATTTTTCAACGGTATTCCCAATATAACTGTTTATTCGCCTTCATATTACAGCGACCTTAATAATGCCTTCGTTAATGCTTTATACCATAGCGATGGCCCCAGTGTTATCAGATATCCCAGGGGTTCGGAACCTTGTATGCCCGAAGGCTATGTGTGCAGCGGAAACGCTTATGATGTTTTTGGTGACAGTGATGCTGAAATTGCCATTGTTACATACGGAAGAATTTTTGGTGAAGCATATAAGGCTTATCAGAAGCTTAAAGAAGAAGGCATTTCGGTAATAATTATTAAGCTCAACATCATCGTTCCTATTCCCGAAGAGTCTGTTGAGGCTCTCAGAAATGTGAAAAAAGTATTTTTCTTCGAAGAAGGCGTAAGAAGCGGCGGTGTTGGAGAGAGCTTCGGCAGTGTTATACTTGAAAGAAAAATGTCTCCCGAATTTAACCTTACCGCATTCCCGGATTGCTTTGTAAAACAAGCCAAGATAAACAGCGTTTTGAAGCAATATAATCTTGATTGTGACGGAATGTATAAAACGATTAAGGAGTCATTATGAGCGATAAAAAAAGGCTTGATATAGTTTTGTTTGAACGCGGCTTTGCCGAAAGTCGTGAGAAAGCAAAGGCTATGATTATGTCGGGTATTGTCTATGTTAATGACCAGAAGGAAATAAAAGCAGGTAGAGATGTAAAGCCCGATGATATTATCGAGGTGCGCGGCAGTACACTTAAGTACGTAAGCCGTGGTGGGTTGAAGCTCGAAAAAGCAATGCAAAGCTTTCCCATTGCTCTTGACGGTAAAATCTGTATGGATATAGGTGCATCGACAGGTGGTTTTACTGATTGTATGTTGCAGAACGGTGCGCAAAAGGTCTATTCCATTGATGTCGGTTACGGTCAGCTTGCCTGGAAATTGCGCAGCGACAGCAGGGTAGTCAATCTTGAAAGAACCAATTTCCGATATGTTACTCATGAGCAGATACCCGAAGATATCGATTTTGCTTCAGTTGATGTATCATTTATTTCGTTAAAATTGATATTACCTGTGATGTATACTCTTCTCAAAGATGGCGCTCAGGCAGTTTGTCTTATTAAACCCCAATTTGAAGCCGGGCGTGAAAATGTCGGTAAAAAAGGAGTTGTAAGAGACCCGGACGTTCACGAGAATGTTATAAAAACCATTGCTGAATTTGCTGATTCGCAGTCCTTTAAGGTTCTGGGGCTTGAGCATTCACCCGTAAAAGGACCGGAGGGCAATATAGAATACTTAATGTTCCTTGAAAAAACAAATGAACCGCAGAATTCATCGGACGTAATTTCTACTGCCGCTGATTTGGTTAAACGTTCACATGAGGTTCTTGACAAATAATAACTGGTGATAGTATGAAATTTTATGTTTTGCCTAATATGACGAGGGCTAATACTTTTGCTGTAACTTCAAAGCTTCTTGATAAGATATACGAATTGCATTGTACCGCCTGCCTTTCTGAAGAATTTAAAGACGTATTCGGTGAAAAAGAAAACATCGTTTATGTAAAAAAAGGTGAGGGTATAACTGATTCTGATATAGTTGTAGCAGTCGGAGGCGACGGCACATTCATAAATGCCGCCAAAATTGCAGTTTGCAATAATAAACCTATAATGTGTTTGAATGCAGGTAAATTAGCATACCTTGCTTGCATTGAAGCGGATGAACTTGATTTGCTGAGCTCTGTTATAGAGGACAAATACGTTACTGAAAAAAGAATGATGCTTGATGTGTCAATCGTTGACAAAGATAATCAGATATTATATCATTCAAATTGTGTCAATGATGCGGTTGTCTCAAGAAGCGGAAGTATACGGATAATGAATCTTTCAGTTTCCTGTAACGGAACTCCGCTTATTGATTTTCTTGCCGATGGCGCCATTGTTGCGACGCCTACGGGCTCTACGGCGTATTCTCTTTCTGCAGGTGGTCCGGTGGTTGAACCCTCGGTTGAGAGTATTCTCGTTACGCCAGTATGTCCTCACAGTGTTTTTTCACGCTCCATAGTTTTGGGCGGTAGCTCGGAGCTGGAGCTGGTACATGATAACAGCGGTGAGGCAATATTGTCCTGTGATGGTCAGGAAGCGGTGCTGATACCCGAACAAGCTAAAGTTACCGTAAAACGTTCGGACGATTATGTTTCATTTATTAAGATAAAGTCAGATACTTTTATAGATATACTCAATAAAAAAATTTCCGGTTAGGTGACATTATGAAAAAAAGAAGACATAAATTAATTCTTGATTTAATAGAGCAGTACGATATCGGTACACAGGAGGAGCTCCTTGTTCTGTTGCGTGAAAAGGGGTGCGATGTTACCCAGGCAACTGTTTCCAGAGATGTGAAAGAATTACGCCTTTTGAAAACACTCGGCTCAAACGGTATTTATAAATACTCCGTAGAGCGCGGTAAGGATAACGGTTACACAGATATGTTTGAAGCTCTCTTTCAGACAGCGATGACAAAAGTAGATTACGCCGGTAATATTTGTGTTATAAAATGTTCTCCGGGTTTAGCAGGCGCGGCTTGTGCTACCATTGATGCGATGAATGTCAGCGAGGTTGTGGGTACAATCGCCGGAGATGATACTATATTTATGCTTTGTCGTACAACTGATGAAGCTCATGGTGTTGCAGAAGCACTCAATAGAATGATGATAAGGTGAGATATTATGCTTTCCGTTTTGAAAATACAGAACATTGCAATTATTGAAAGCGCCGAGATTGAATTCTCAAGGGGCTTTAATGTTTTGAGTGGTGAAACGGGTGCAGGTAAGTCTATAATACTTGATTCAATTAACGCGGTACTTGGCTTTCGTACTTCCCGTGAACTTATACGAACGGGTGAGAATGAGGCTCAGGTTACTGCGTTGTTTTCGTGTATAGGCGAAAATGTGAAGAACAAGCTCAGGGAGCTGTCCTTACCGGAAAGTCCTGATGATTCTTTGCTCGTTTCCAGAACAATAAGCGCCGACAGAAATGTTTGCAAAGTAAATAATGCCCTTACCAATGTTACGGTTTTACGTGAGTTGGGTGCGGAGCTTATGTCTATTCACGGTCAGCAGGATAACCGTGAGTTGCTTAACAGCGAAACTCATATAGGCTACATTGATGCGATGGCATCATCAGAGAGCCTTCTGGAAGAATTTAAGGATACATACTCAAAACTGACAGAACTTAAGTCTGCAATCAGAAAACTCTCAGGCGATAAGGCAGAAAAAGCGCGTAAGATAGATATTCTTACGTATCAGATAGATGAAATTGAAAAAGCCGAAATTAATCCCGGTGAATGGGAAGATTTAAAGAATCGAAGAACCGAATTGCAGAATTACGAAAAAATCCAGGGCGGATTATACGGAGCATATGAGGCTTTGTCGGGCGATGATTCTTTTCACGGTGCAGTTGAATTGGTCAGCGGGGCATATCGTGAGCTTTTGTCAATTTCCCAGTATTCAAAGGAAGCAGAGAGCCTATCTCAAAAGCTTGGCGATTTGTATTATGAGTTAGAGGATATTGCCGATACTGTTCGTGGCAGTGTTTCCGATGAGGGCTTTTCTCAGGCTGAACTCGAAAATATTGAGAACAGAATAAATCTTATATATAACTTAAGTAAAAAATACGGTGCTACGGAAGATGATATACTTAATTTCCTTGAAAATGCTAAAGAGGAGTTAAATGATATTTCATTTTCCGATGAAAAATTAGAAGAATTAAAAGCTGAATATACCGGAACATATGACCGTGCAATGAAATTGGCAAAGGAACTTTCCGATTTAAGAAAGCAGGTTTCCCTTGCCTTTTCACAAAAGGTTTGTGAAGAGCTCAGGTTTCTTGATATGCCGGATGTGGAATTTGTTGTTGATTTCAAGGAAATTGACCTTTGCGAAACCGGTATAGACAGTGCAGAATTTTTGATATCGGCTAACGTAGGTGAAATCCCCAAACCTTTAGCCAAAATCGCAAGTGGCGGTGAGTTGTCAAGAATTATGCTTGCTTTTAAAACCGTTATGGCACACAAAGATAAAATCGAAACTATGATATTTGATGAGATTGATTCAGGTGTCAGTGGCAGAGCCGCTTTGAAGGTTGCATCTAAACTGAAAACAGTTTCTGAAGGCAAACAGGTTTTATGTGTAACTCACTTGGCTCAGTTGATGGCGTATGCCGATAATCATTATTTGATTGAAAAATCCGCTAAAAACGGTAAAACTTATACAAGTGTTACACCTCTTGATTTTGATGGCAGAAAAATGGAGATAGCCAGAATAATGAGCGGTGGAGATATAACTGAAATACAGTTGAAAAATGCTGATGAAATGCTGAAAAATATTAAGGAAACGGAAGTGTTAATGTGAAAATAGGCGTTTGCAGAGGCTTTGAAGATTTAGAGCAGATTAAAACTGCAGTTTCGGCAGGTGTAGATTATATTGAAACTAATTTCGGATGCCTTGCAACATTCCGTGATGAAAGAATCAATCTTTGCAAAGAAACTCTTGATGAATTAGCAATAAAATGTGAGGCGGCAAATTCATTCATCCCCGGTGAAATGAATTTGGTAGGGGATAATATAGATTATGTGAAGATTAGCGAATATCTGGACAGAGGATTTCAACGCGCTGAAATATTCGGTATAAAAAAAGTCGTTTTAGGTAGCGGCAGAGCACGTAGCTTTGAAGAAGGCTTTTCTTTAGAAAAGGCGAAAGAGCAGCTGGCGTTTTTCCTCGGTGAGTATGCAGCACCCAGAGCAAAAAAGGCAGGTTGTATCATTGTTATTGAGCCCCTTCGTTTCTGCGAATCTTCGATGATTCATACTGTAGCCGATGGTGTTGAAATTGCTCGTATGAGTAATTCTTCAAATGTATTCGGTTTAGCTGACCTTTACCACGTTTATGGTAACGATGACAGTATAGAGGGTATCGCAGATTATAAAGGCGAGGTAAAACACGCTCACATTGCTGAACCGATTAACAGAGCATATCCATCTCTGTCGGATAACGATGAAATAAAAACTATTTATAAAAACTTTTTTGACGCTTTGAAAAGTGCCGGTTGTGAAACCTGCTCAATAGAAGCCAGAACAGATGATTTTAATAATGATATAATCAGTGCCGTTAAAGTGTTAAAAGAAATCATCTGAACCCATTTATTGACAATATTCGACAGTGGTTTTATAATGTATTTGTAAGTCAGGACTACTGTTGTATTTATTTTGAAAGGACTGTTAAATATGAGTAAAGTTTTAGTTATGGACCATCCGCTTATACAGCACAAGCTTTCTATTCTGCGTGATAAAAAAACTGGTTCAAAAGAGTTCAGAGCTCTTATTTCGGAAATAGCAACATTAATTTGTTACGAAGCAACAAGGGACCTTCCTCTTGAAGAAGTTGAAATTGAAACTCCTATTTGTAAAACAACAACCAAGGTTCTTTCGGGTAAAAAGCTCGCGGTTGTTCCTATATTAAGAGCGGGCTTAGGTATGGTTGACGGTATGTTGGCATTGGTGCCTTCTGCTCGTGTTGGTCATATCGGTCTCTATCGCGACCCGGAAACATTAATGCCTGTTGAGTATTATTGCAAACTTCCCGCTGATATTGAAGAACGTGAGGTTTTCGTTGTCGATCCAATGCTCGCAACAGGCGGCTCAGCTATTGATGCAATTTCTCAAATTAAAAAACGTGGACCTAAGCATATTAAATTCCTCGGAATACTTGCCGCTCCCGAAGGTCTCGATGCACTTTCAAAGGCACATCCGGATGTTGATATTTTTGTTGCGGCTCTTGATGAAAAACTTAACGACCACGGTTATATTATTCCCGGTCTCGGTGATGCCGGCGATAGAATTTTCGGAACAAAATAAATAGTAAAAGCCGATTTCTGCAATGCAGGAATCGACTTTTTTGAGTGTGGTGTGTATGAAAAAGATAATAATATTTATATTGTTATTAAGTATTTGTGTGTTCAGTGGTTGTGATAAAAAAACACAGTTAAATAACATTATCCCAAATCGTACCGTAGCGTGTGTTATAAATTCAGATGATTTTGTGGCAGCCAAAGAGTACAGCGATTCCATCAGTGCTGAAATTGTAGAGTATTCGTCAGAGGCTGATGCGGTTATCGCTGTAGAAAACGGCAAGGCGGATTATGTTGTTCTTGATGAATATGAAGGTCAGGCGTTTGTTGATGCAGGTAGTGCCATTGAACAGGTTGAAAAATGCAAATATAAAAATGAATACAGAGCTTGTTTCAGCATAAACGATAAAGAATTATGTGATAAATTCAACGAAGCATTACGTGAATTGTCTGAAGACGGAACACTTGAAAAAATTAAAAACTCAAATAAAGCGGGTGAATGCTACGTAATATCCAATTCACCTGGTGTTAACGGTACTCTGATTATGGCATGTGACCCGATTTTTGAAAACCGTGTTTTCCGTGACAGTTCGGGTGAGCTCAGAGGTACCGATGTTGATATCGCTAAAGCTGTATGTGCACATCTCGGATATGATGTTGAGTTTATTGATAAGGATTTTCAAGAGATGTTCTCGGAGCTTGATAACGGTAATGCAGATTTCGTAATGTCATCGGTTGAATATAACGAAACAAGAAGTGAATATTATCTTTTTAGTGATGTGTACAGCACATTGGAATATAACGTATATGAAAGAAAGATAAAATAAAGAACTCCTCAGCCGTAAGGCTGAGGAGTAATTGTTTATATAGGTTAATTAAGCAAGTTCTGCGAAGTACTTGATTGTTCTAACCATCTGGCTTGTGTAGCTGTTTTCGTTGTCGTACCAGGAAACAACCTGAACTTCGTAAAGATCATCAGCAACTTTAGCTACCATTGTCTGTGTAGCATCAAAGAGTGAACCGTATTTCATACCGATAACGTCGGAAGAAACGATTTCGTCTGTGTTGTAGCCGAAGGATTCAGAAGCTGCAGCTTTCATAGCAGCGTTGATGCCTTCTTTAGTAACGTCAGCACCCTTAACAACAGCTGTGAGGATTGTTGTTGAACCTGTGGGAACAGGAACACGCTGTGCAGAACCGATGAGCTTACCGTTAAGTTCAGGGATAACAAGACCGATAGCCTTTGCAGCACCTGTTGAGTTGGGAACGATGTTAGCAGCACCTGCACGAGCTCTTCTCATATCGCCTTTTCTGTGGGGACCGTCAAGGATCATCTGGTCACCTGTGTAAGCGTGGATTGTGCTCATAATACCACTCTGGATGGGAGCATAATCGTTACGAGCCTTAGCCATGGGAGCAAGGCAGTTTGTTGTGCAGGATGCAGCTGAAATGATTGTGTCATCAGCTGTGAGAGTGCCTTCGTTTACGCTGTAAACGATTGTGGGAAGATCGTTGCCTGCGGGAGCAGAGATAACAACCTTCTTAGCACCTGCATCGATGTGAGCCTGGCTCTTTGCCTTTGAGGTGTACAAGCCTGTGCACTCAAGAACAACGTCAACGCCGATTTCGCTCCAGGGAAGCTCTGCAGCGTTAGGCTTAGCGTAGATTTTGATTTCTTTAC
>JAZULQ010000041.1:0-18404 GCA_045603185.1 Acutalibacteraceae bacterium | reverse complement strand
GTTTTTAACATATTTTATTACATCATATTGTTCGTTTTCACAGTTGAATTACCTACGGGAAGTATGGTAAAATTAGGGTGATTTAATACAATTAAAATACCCGGAGGTATTACTATGTTACAAAAAGATTTCAAACCCATTCTCAGATTTATGGTAGTCAGTGACGTTCACTACAAGGACGAACACTGTGTTGAAGAAGAACGCATGGAAAAAGCCATAAAAATTGCTTACAGATTAGCAGAGGCTCATCCTACATATCAGAAGCTTGACGGTGTTTTTGCAGATGGTGACTTTGCTAACTCCGGAACAGAAACACAGATGAGAAAATTCAAGGCAACCCTTGATAATAACCTTAAACCCGAAACAAAATATATGCTTAATATGGCAAGCCACGAATACCATGGCAACGGCGTTGAGGCGGCATACAAGCTTTTCGGTGAGGTTTTCGGCATCCCTGTTGATAATCATACTGAAATCAACGGTTTCCATTTCATTACAATGTCATCGTCACACGGCTGCGAGTACGAGCAGGATAAGATAGACTACGCTCGTAATGAATTGAAAAAAGCGCGCGAAGCTGACCCCAAAAAGCCCATTTTCTTCTTCCAGCATCCCCATATTACAGATACAGTTTCCGGAAGTATTTATTGGGCTGACGAATCATTCATCCCCACTCTTATGGATTATCCCCAGGTAATCGACTTCTCCGGACATTCACACGTGCCGATTAACGACCCTCGTTCAATTCACCAAAGACATTTCACCTGTCTCGGCACAGGCTCACTTTCTTATTTCGAGTTAGACGAGTTTGACAAACACTACGGCACTGTTCCTCCCAACAAAGAAGACTGCGCACAAATGCTTATAGTTGAAGCGGATGAAAACGGTGCTGTCAGAATTTATCCCTACGACGTCCTTACAGACAACTTCTTCCCCTTTGTATGGGAAATTGACGAACCCTGGAATGTTGACTCCTTCAAATACACAGACGCACGTTACAAAACAACAGATGCTCCGTGGTTTGAAAACGCCGAAATAACCGTCAGCGATATTACCGAAAACGGTTTCAAGGTAACTTTCCCCCAGGCAAAAGTCAAAAAAGAATATGTAAACGACTACAAGGTCGTTATAAAAGAAGCTGAAAACGGCTTAACAGTTAAACAGAAAAAAATCTGGAGTGACTATTATTTCTACAATATGCCTGAAACACTTTCAATAGATTTTGATGATTTAAAAGCCGATACCCAATACAATATTGAACTCATTGCAGGTTCATTCTGGGATACATATTCCGAGCCCTTGAAAGCAACAGTCAATACAAAATAATCTTACTATACAGGAGAAATTTTCATGGATAAAATCATAATCGAAGGTATGCGCTTTGTCGACGAGCATGGCAGAGAGCGTATATTCAGCGGTATGAACGTTGTTGACAAAAAAGATTTTGATAAAGAAAACCCCTCTTACGGCTATAACCCCGATACATTTCCGTTTGAAGAATTCCGCGCAAGAGGCTATGACATGATACGTCTTGGCTTCACCTGGAGTGCCATGGAGCCTGTACCGGGTCGATACAATAAAAAGCTCATTTCCGACTTATGTGATTTCCTCGATAAATGCGAAGAATACGGCATTTACGCTTATCTTGACTGCCACCAGGACGTTTATTCATCACACTGCTACGGTGATGGCGCACCGCGCTGGGCAACACTTACCGACAAATACGTTCCAAGAAAGCAGATTGCGGTCTGGGCTGAACCCTATTTCTACGGTAACGCTTGTTTCAGAGCCTTCGATAATTTCTGGAACAACACAGAATACAACCGTAAAGGCTTGCAGGATTACTATGCCGGTATGTGGAAACGTCTTGCGACAGCGGTTAAAGACAAGCCTGCCCTCTTCGGTTTTGACTTTATGAACGAGCCTTTCCCCGGTGCTGACGGCGGAAGAATTTTCAGAAAAATCATTTTAGGCGTTGCTAAAACCACCGTAACTGATGGCAGAATCAGCAAAAAAGACTTAATAAAGCAAGGTTTAGGCTCTGAAAAAATACGCGTTCTTGACCAATACACCGGTGATGTTTTAAGAACTATAACATCGGACTGCGACGAAATAGTCAAAAGATTTGATACAGAGCGTTATTCACCGTTTATAAGCAAAATGGCTACCGCAGTCCGCGAAATAACAGACAAGGGTGCTATGTTTATAGAAAATAACTATTATTCAAATATGGGTATTCCCTGCTGCAATTTACCCATAACGGTAAACGGAGAGAGAGAAACAAAACAGGTTTTTGCTCCCCACGCATATGACCTTATGGTAGATACTCCGGCATACAAATACGCCAGCAATTCAGGTGTTGGTATGATTTTTGACCAACACAGAAAAACTCAGGAAAGACTCAACGTACCTTGTATTGTCGGTGAATGGGGCTCATGCGCCGAAGGTAACGGCTGGTATCCGCATATCAGATTTTTGCAGGATAAGTTCGACAGTTACAAGTGGAGTAACACTTACTGGTGCTATTTTGATGATATTTTGGAACAGGATTTTATGACGGTTCTTACTCGTCCACGTCCGAAAGCAGTTACCGGCGAAATTATTTCATACAAATACGACCACGACAACGGTACTTTCACCATAGAATATAACCAGGAAAAGAAATTCAAGGTACCTACAATCATCTATGTAGACAAAAAACCCGAAAGCATTGAATGTAACGGTAAATACAAAATCATTGAACTTCCCGGAAATATCGGATATGATATTGAATTCAAAACCAATCCGGGTAGGAATGAAATCAAAATTACTTTCTGACGGCTCTCTGAGGTTTACAGATGACAAAAAGGAAATTATATATTTTTCTGTGCGTTGCTGCTTTGGGAGTCGGTGCCTTAATTTACATTCTCTTAAGACCTGATACACATGTATCAGCTTTCGCCCGAAATATGTTGCCCATTTTGGAAACATATTCCGAACAACTCCGCACCTTTAACTTCCCTTTTATTAAGTACTATTTACCTGACCTACTCTGGGCATTTAGTCTTTTATGCGGGTTAAATGCAATATTCGATGACTACAAAAGAGTCTTTATTAATAGTGCTGTTGTCGTAGTTATAGGTATTGTATGGGAAGCACTGCAATTTTTCGGTGTTGTGTCAGGAACCGGCGATATAACAGATATTTTCATGTACATGGCCGGTGCTCTTTTAATTTTAATAACAGAAATTATTTTCAAGAGGTGTAAAAATGAAAAAACTTAAATCTTTAACAGCTTTTTTGTTGGTACTCTTATTCATTTTTTCAGCAATCGGCAGTGGCTCCGGCGGCGCGGCGTCAGGCGGAAACTACTATAATGACGATTACGAGTATAATGATGAGTATAACGATGAATATGACGATGAATATGACGATGAATATGCAGATAACATTGTTATTATCGAAGATGATGCGCACATAGAAAAGCTCGAAGAAGTAGAGCTACATGGTTGCGAGGTATTCGCATTTTACACAACTGATGAATATTATATAACAATAGAATATTCTTACACAAATATGCTTGACGAAAACACCTCGTTCTCTTCCCAGTATGATGTTAATGTATACCAGGACGGATGTGCCCTTGAGTCCGGTATTGAGTACATCCCCGTTGTAGAGTGGGAAGATTACCAGAAAGATGACAACGAAATAAACCCCGGCACTACCCTTACATTCAAAAAAGTATACAAGCTTTTAAACCCCGAATCAGATGTTGAGGTAGAGGTAATTCCCGGTAATGACATACCCGGAATCTATCGCGAAACAGTTACTGAAACATATATGTTAGTAGCTTAACTTAAATAAACCACCGGAACAGCCTGGTGGTTTATTTTTATCAATACACTTCTCAAAAGCATAAATATTTTTTTAACATATACAAGATAAAATATTTTAAAAAACAGACAAGGTGATTTTTTGGAAAACTCAAATGATTTTTATGAAGTATCCGAAAAAATATTAAATCAAAGTAAAAACACCTTGTGTAACTGCGTCCACTCGTTTTTACATGGAATAAACAGCTTAGAGCCGTTACCTCAAGACATCAACGGCTGTGCAACGGACGGAAAATATTTTTTCTACAACCCGAAATTCATCTGTTTAAAATATAAAGAAAATAAAAATACTGTAAACAGATTATTGCTTCACTCATTATTGCACTGTATGTTTCTCCACCCTTTCAACACTGATTTTAAGAACAAGGAGCTTTGGGATTTATCTTGCGATATCAGTGTGGAAATTGCTATAAACAAATGGAATTTACCCGATACCAAAACCGGTAAAGAGGCCATACAGAACAACACTGCAACATCCGCTTTCAAGGATATTAAAAATCTGACAGCAGAAAACATATATTACGCTTTACTTACCGACAAAAGCATAGACACTGATGAATTAAAGGATGTTTTCCTCAACGATGTTCATATCCTATGGTATGATTCATCAAACGGCTTCACCGGGGAGGATGAAGAAACCGAGCTCGTAGAAGCACGTTCGATTTATAAGATGAAGGACGATACCAGGGGCGATTCACAGTTAGCAAAGGGTAAAATGATTAACGATACCGCCAATTCCGGTTCCAAAGAGGAAGCCTGGCGCAAAATCACGTCGCAGACCACAAAAGATATAGAATCATCAAAAGGTATGGGCGAATCCTCCGGCATTGACACACAAATATTCCAAGCCGTTTCAGGCGAAAAATACGATTACTCGGTATTTTTAAAGAGATTTATTTCGGTAAACGAGGCACTTGAAATCAACGATGATGAGTTCGATTATATTTTTTACACCTACGGTTTAAGCTTGTACAAAAATATGCCGATAATAGAACCCCTTGAGTATTCAGAAAACCGAAAAATCAAAAAGCTTATTATTGCAATAGATACTTCCGGTTCCGTCAGAGGCGAATGTGTACAAGGTTTTCTCAATAAAACTTATGATATATTAATGAACACTGATTTCTTTGCGCACAACTCGGAAGTTCATATAGTACAATGCGACTCACAAATTCAAGACATAGCAATCATACACGACCGACACGAGTTACAAAAGTATATTGAAAACACTGTTTTTCACGGTTTCGGCGGTACGGATTTTACTCCTGTATTCGATTACGCAAAAGAGATTTACAATGCATCGGGAAAAAGTGACTTCAACGGTCTTATCTATTTTACGGACGGCGACGGTATGTACCCTGCGGAAAGTCCTGTATACAAATCTGTTTTTGTCGTTCATGATAACGGATTTGACAAATCGAAAGCGCCATCATGGACCACGTTATTTTATATGGACAAATTAGATTTAATCAGGTGATTTAATGTTTAACAAAAATAAAAACACCTTATCCTTACGAAACAAACTAATTAAACCCAACAAATTCGCCTTCTCTTCAAATTTAGAAAGAGTTGTTTTCAAAAGCTCTGTAAAGGTTATCGGCGAAGTCGCTTTTATCGGTTGCAGAAAATTAAAAGAAGTAATTTTCAATAACGGTTTAGTTGAGATACAAGCGCGGGCATTCACCAACTGCACCGCTTTAACAGAGGTCACTCTTCCGAAAACATTGATAAAATTAGGTGAAGACGCCTTCAAGAACTGCAGTAATTTGAAAACAATTACCCTTCCCGACAAGCTTGAGGTTTTGCCGAAAAGTGCCTTTGAAAACTGCACCGCACTTGAAAGAATTGTTCTTCCCGCAAAGATTACTACAATAGAAGAAGATTGCTTTAGCGGCTGTATTAATTTAAAAGAGATAGTTTTCAATAACAATTTATTAAAAATAGACAACAAAGCATTTAACAGATGTCAGAGCCTTACATACATTGATTTCCCCCAATCCTTAAAGCATATTGGAAACAAGGTTTTTTCGGGCTGCACCAACATAAATCGCATCAAGATTAACAGCAATCTTGATTATTTGGGCAAACGCCCGTTTCCCCCTGAAATATGTGAAAAAATCACAGTCAGCGGAACTGCGTTCTGTTCTTCATTCTTAACAAAGTCCGATGCTGAAAAATGCACGTCAATCACAATAAATAAAGAACTCAATTTTTTATCTCTTGGGTTTGAAGGCTTATTATCTTATAAGCAAACAGAAAAAGGGAAAACGTGTTTTCGCCATATACTCAGCTTAGAAAAGTATTCAGCAAAGGTTTTTATCGGTGAGTTCTTCTATTCATATAGTGACGACCACGACTTTTTAATAAAAGACGGTGTCTTCGACTTTCAAAAATACGACAACCAATTCGTAAAAGCCACCGATTCCGAAAAAGTGATTATAGCCGCCTTCAGGTTAGCGTATCCCCAAAGCCTTTCTGAAGCTCATAAAAAAACATATGAAGATGTTGTGAAGCATCAATACCGTGATGCGGCAGTTTTCGCAACAGAAATCAACGAGGAAAAGATTTTAGCTTTCCTTTTTGAAACAATAGATTTTGATACGGATTTCTGCACCATTCTTTATAATTCAGCCTCACAAAAAGGATATCAGAATCTGCAGGAATTAATATCAACCAAGAAAAGAAAAACCTGCATAAGCGAAACAGAAAACCTCTTAAGGAGCATTTATGAATATTAAAGAAGCAACAAAACACATAAAAAACACAATTACGGTTTATCTTGAAAAAGATGAATTCGGTGAATTTATAATACCGCTTGAAAAGCAACGCCCACTATTTCTCTATGGCCCTCCCGGTATTGGTAAAACGGCTGTAATAGAGCAAATAGCGGACGAAATGGATATCGGAATCGTATCATACTCAATGACTCATCACACAAGACAGAGCGCGTTGGGACTCCCGTTTATAAAGACCGCTGTTTATGACGGTAAAGAATTCCCTATTTCCGAATTCACTATGAGCGAAATATTAGCATCGGTCTATTCTTATATAGAAGAAACCGGCAAAAAAGAAGGCATACTTTTCCTCGACGAAATCAACTGTGTTTCTGAAACGCTCGCACCATCAATGTTAAGATTTTTACAGTACAAGACCTTTGGTTCTCATCCCGTTCCGAAAGGTTGGGTCATAGTTACAGCGGGTAATCCCCCTGAATTCAACAAATCCGTTAGAGACTATGATATCGCCACCCTTGACCGTATACAAAAAATAGATATTGAAAGCGATTATTCCGTCTGGCGTGAATATGCCGTCAACAAAAACGTGCATCCCGCTATTATTGCCTATCTCGACATACGAAAGGTTGATTTCTACTGTATAGAAAACACTCCTTACGGCAAAACTTTTGTAACTGCGCGTGGTTGGGAAGACCTTTCCAGAATTATATGTTCTTTTGAAAAAAACAACATAGAAATAGATGCGACACTTATAGAACAATATATTCAGAACAGCACTATCGCAACCGACTTTGCTGATTTTTACAATACTTTTAAAAAGCTGGATGATTTGTATTGTATTGAAGAAATCTCAAAGGGAAAATTTGATGACAAAATCATTAAACAACTTCAGGAAGCGTCAGTTTCCGAAAAACTTGGTTTTATAAACCTTATCAGTAACAGCATTACCCCCATACTTTCAAATACCGTTTCCGATAATACCGCTCTAAAAAAAGCTATTTCGATTATTAAGGAAAGAGATATTGGTAATGCAAGCCTCGAAAACGCTTTAAATGAGCTTGCTTCAGCTATTGACGAGCTTAAAACTTCTGATGAAATATCAAAAGATAAAAAGCGTGTAAACAGATGTGTCTCAAAAATATTATCAATCTTCAAAGAGTATTTGATGCTTGATAACACGGACACAAAATCCGCTATATCAGGCTTTTTCACTAAAGAAATCGAGAACATAAAAGCTTCTGTAGACTTTTCAGAAACACGACTTGCAAACGTTTCGGAATTCATATTCAGAGTCTTCGGCGAATCTCCGGAATTAAGAATATTTGTTTCAACCATAACCGCCAATAAATCCGCCGCCGAATTTTTAATCGGTTTCGGTTGCGACCGTTTCAACGAAATTTCTAAAAGCGGGTTTGACAGTGAAAAAATAATAGCACAATTAAATATATAACAAAAACCGACGTTACTGAAAATCCGGTAACGTCGGTTCTTTGTTTAAAGTCAGTAATCAATCTTCTCTATGCTTTAATCATAAATCTCGTAAAACTCATCAAAATAGTTCACATCATAACGAGAAAGGTCTATTTCACCACTATCGCAAAGGGTTAAATATTCATCCAATGAATAACCGTTCAGATAAACATCCTCTATTTCAAAATGACCTTTGTACACCTTTATAACAGCGTAAGCATTTGTATAAGGACCTTCACAAAAATCATTTCTTATATTGGCGGCTTCGTTATATCTATCGTATAAAGTCCACCAACTGTCGGATGAACACGTTTTGTAGGTTTTATTATTTTCAATATAAACGTTATTAAATTCATATACTTTTTTGAATGTTATATAAGCATCGTGGTCAGGCTTCATCAAACTTGTATGATAATTTGAACAGCCGTTACCATCCACGCCTTCAAAAACCAAGTATCTGTCCTCTCCCCGTGTCATCGGATGAATATTATCGACGTTGATTTGTGCGTAAATGTCCCCATCATTCATCCAAACTGAATCAACGTAAAGCTTAACCCTTACAAAAGAGTCCTCCATGCCTTTATTAATCATCTGCTGATAAAACAACATAATCATAGGTACGGTAAGCTGAATAACAATAAGAACTATTAATAACGGTTTCCCTATTCTTTTAAACATTGTGATCAACTCCTTCCCCTATTTCTACTGAATTGTTACCTGATTTCGACTTATCTTTTTTACTCTTTATAATCAAGCAGATATTCGCAACAAACAGCGCCAATCCGCAAGATAAGAAAAGAATTCCGATTGCAATCAAATTCAGATCGAAGAAGAACACCACCCTGAACATCAATACAAAGACTGCCAGCAAGCCTATATTAAGTTCAAAGAATTTCATGTTTCGCGCACCGAAGACAATATAAGTAACAGCCAGAACAGTTGACAGAACGAAAGCACCCACCTGGAAATTATCAAAAGTTATTAATGCCAGAAAAGCGCCTATGGAACCAACAACAACCGTTATGATTTTTGTGACATCTTTTTTAAAGGTATTACGGCTGAAGAAGAAACCAAGTATTATAAAAGACAGACTAAGATAGGCTTTAAAGCCTAAAGATAACCAGAAAGAAATATCCATAGAAAGCAGGTCACTTATACCGTCGTATAATATAAGATGATCTCCACCGAAGTAACTTAGAATTATAAGCGAAACAAGTGAACCAACAGAACCAACTAAATAATACGGTTTCCGGAAATTGCGTGTTTTTGAATACGCCAAAAGACCGGTAAAGAATGCAACAAACAAAGCAAACACACTTGTAAAACTAAATATATCTGACCAGATCTCTATAACGTATACAAAAGCTATCAACGCACTGAAAATCGCCAAAACTGTAAGCCATACGCTAAAGATATGGCGCAGAGAGTTTTCATATTTACGGTTTAATACTACGAAAGGAATTACCAATGCAAACAAAAGGATTCCGCTTATAATTCCTATAACCGCGTTATCACATGACGCTATAACAAAAATACAAAGAACATAATAAGGAACCAGCGGGACGATTACGTTAAAGATGTATACCATAGGTAATATTAACGCCGCCATTATCAATGAGAGAAAATATGTCGTAATCTGTATATCATGTATTCCGTTAAAAAGGGCTATTGTAGATATAACCCCTATACACCACAATGCGGCTGTACTCTCACACCATGCAATGCTCTCCCTTTTCTTAAAAAAGGCAAATAATGCAGCCGCCTGACCTATAACCATAGGCAGTATTCCCAAAACACTCTTTACGACTGTACTGAAGCTTTGCCAACCTGAGAATATAAAGAACACAAGACCAACCGCTGTAAATATAGAACCCAACACCGAGAAAACAATAATCAGCACTTTGTTAGAGCGTACCGGCTCTTCATTTTCAATCACAATATTTCTTTTCTCACCATAAATGAGTTCTTCTATAGACACACTAAAAACCTCAGATAATTTTTGAAGCATCTCTATGTCCGGTTGCGTCCTGTTATTTTCCCAGGACGAAACAGCCTGGCGCGACACGAATAGCTTTTCCGCTAACGCCTCCTGACTCATATTATTGATGTTTCTAAGGCGTTTTATATTTTTCGAAATTTTTGTCATGGTTCTCACCTCACTTTTATATAAGCACATCCATATAAATTTGTCACTATTTTTCTAAAAAAACATACGATACATTTTGTTGCGCCATTATTTTTCGGTGTTTTAACAAAAAGAAGTCGGATTTAGGGAGACACTTCGTAAAGAAGTGTTCTCCCTGCTTTCTTTTTATATAAAAATTGACACTTTCAGTTTGAAAGTGTCATAGTGGGTTACGCACTTTCAAAAGGTGCGTAACAAAGTTACATATTTTAAAATTAACCTATCTCAAAGAGAAGAATAATAAGTGATATTGTGAGACAGGTCTCACAGTGATATTCTTTAGAATACCTCGCCAAAGGTGAGATATTTCTAAAGAGTGATATGAAAACCTATCGGTTTTCGTGATATTATATTCGCCATTAAAACTGTCCGAAGGACAATATCACGATGCGTAGCATCATATAACTGCGAAGCTATATAACTCGCCTTTAGCGAATATAACTGAGGCACCTTCCTCACGGAAGGTGCCTCTACTCGAACTTCTTTTTTGTTTCAATTTATAGGCTCATTATTAAATCCCAAAGCAATAATCCCGCTTCGGTAAAGTCACTTTGCAAAAACTCAGTAGCAATGAACATTGCAAAATACACAAGGAAAACAGCAATAATTGCTACTATCAAAACCGCGGAAATCATCGCAATAACCGCTGCGATTTTTCCGTTACGTGACGTAACCTTGATTTTTCTGACTTGCATATCATAAAGCTCATCTTCAAGCAATTCAAACATTGCACGTTTAGACAAGAACGCAAGAACGAATGTAGCGATACCTAAAATTAACACCAACACCCACAGAAGTGCAAAAAAGATACCGAATATCAAAAATGCTACCGCAGCCAATCCGGTTCCAAAAGCCGCATCCGCAAGTCTTCTGGCTTTTTTTAACTGTTTTTGAGCCTCGATATCCTGCTCATAATCCATAAGAGAATACGGATGAGGCACAACGTTTTTTTCTGATTCTACAACCTCAGTTTTCTCCACTGAGTTATCGTTCACTTCAACAACAGCTTCTTCTGAATTTGTCTCAACTGTTGTTGGGTCTGTATTGTCAACAATTCGTGCTTTTACTTTAGTGCCGCATACTTCGCAAACAGTGCTATCCTCAAGCATTTCTGTTCCGCACTTTGCACAAAACATGAACATCCCTCTCTTTCATATACCAAAAAGCTTACTTAATCTCCCTTTGGGCAGAATAAACTACATCCACTGACTTCTTGAACAACAAAAAGTCATACTTAGGTTTCCAATCTTCGCCGGTTTCAACGGAGGCTTCAAAATCAGCTTCTGTTTTGGCTACGTTTACCATAGTAACACCTTTAAGCACCTTATCCTCTTTATACACAGTATCCCAGAAGGCATGGTGACCGATATATGTAACGCTATCCGGAATATATAAATATGCAAGCTCCTGATTGTAACTCAGGGCATCAGAACCGATGTACTTAAGACCCTCGGGTAACGAGTTGTAAACCTCGCCGAGCACCTTTTCATTTGTTAAATGTGAGTCCGTAACATTATCTGCTTTATACGAATAAATAGCAGAAAGTGACGGCTTCGTTTCATTTTCCTTTTTGCGTTCATGAAGCTTAAAGATTGATAATGTTTCAATCCTTTCAAGTCCTTCGGGTAAATAAATCACCCTGAGGTTTGCGTAGTTGAAACACATTTCATCAATTCTTTTAACCGAAGAAGGAACAACATAAGTCTGGATATCTCTTTGGTATTCCGGAGTGATTTCTTCAGTGAAAAGCTCTCTTTCGTAACCGTATTTTTGTCTTAAATATTCGTCATGGTCACAGGGATAGCACATAACCACTGTTTTTTCCTTATTATAAAGAACACCGTCAACATCGCAGTAGTAAGGGTTATTTTCATCAACCTCAATATTCTGCAAAGCCCAGCAGGAATAGAACGCTTTTGTATCAATTTCCTTTACATTTGCGCCGATATTGATTGTTTTGATTTTATCGTCACAGTTTAGTGTAAACGCCCCTACGGAAGTTATGGGTTTTGTTGTATCTTTTACAACATTGAAGTTTGTTTTCGGGTCATTATTACCCGCAATGTACTCTATATCACAGACATAGTCAATATCAAGTTCATAAAGATAACCTGTATTGGTAAATTTTGAGAACTCAATTCCTGCGGATGTTTCGTCATATTTAAATGTATCATTCCGTAATGCCATAATACTGAAAAACATAGACAAAGAAACCGCAACAATAACTCCGACTATAAACACAGCTTTCTTTAATTTAAAGTGTTTAAAGGGCTTGTTGACATGAGGTGCGGCAAGGCCGGGTATCTGATACGTCCATATTTCATCTTCGGGGATATCAAGTTCAATATCTTCTTGCAAAGCATTGAGTTCTTTTTGTTTCTTTTCTTTTTTACTCATTCAACTCACCCCACTTAACCTTTATATACGCCGGCAACGGAAGTGCCTTCTTCCTTGGCTATCTTTTCCGTAACCTCTGCGCGGCGTTTGAGAACTTCCATAACCATATTCTGTTTTTTATTGTCATAATCCCAGAAAAGGTACGGAATAGTCATAAGCAAGAATCCGATTGCGTCAATAATTATCGGGAAAACAATAATACTGCTTCTGGTTCCGTCAAAGAACAGGATTTCCCAGTTGCCGTTAAACCCGAATTGGAGCAAGAAAAGAGGAATAATAAAACCGATAAATGTAGTAACAGGGCCCGTAAACCAACCGAAGATACCCGAGAAGCTTTCAAGACGTTCACCGGACAAATACATCTGGTAGTCCCCTATACGCATATTCATATCGTGACCTGCTGTTGTAGGAACGGTTTTTGTCATTTCCATAAAGAAGAGAACAACTACGCAAATACCGCCGCAAAGAACAAGGTTATCACCAATAGTCAGCATTGTAACCGCAATAACGATATTGCCTATAGCACGACTCAACTGATAGAATATCATAATCTGTTTGTAGGAGAATCTCTTAAGGAAATATGGTGACAACAAATCGGGCGGTGTACCGGCAAAAGAAATGAGTGCCACCAACAACGCATAAGGTGTTCCGCTAAGACGGAATGTATATAAATATAAAATTGTCGTAAACGGAAGTAAGCCATTACCAAGAGAATCAATAAGACCTACAATAGTATTTATAAGAAGGTACTTGTTTTTAAGAACGCCCATTACACCGTCCCAGAATTTAATCTGAACCTTCTTTTCAATAGGCGGCTGAGGTATTCTTTCCTTGATTCTACCCGCAAGGTACATTGTACACGCGGCAGAAATACAGAAGGTTATGGGAATAACGAATTTGTAGAAGTTAATATCCGCCCAATCATGACGAAGTCTATCAACAATCGCGGGAAGAATTAAAGCCAGAATAGAGTTAAAAATATGGGAAAGCTTTACCGGATAACTACGGACAAGTATTCTCTCCTGTAAATTGGGGCTGATAAGTTTCGTACATTGTTCAAGAACATTGCCAAAACCGAATACGTTATATGTAGCAAAAAGTAGGTTTGCAACCCATACACGTGTTGCCATATCGTTGATATTATAAACGGGAAGCCAACCGATAAGTATAACCATTATGCACTTGGGGACAACGTCGCAGTAAAGGCTGTATTTATATCTGCCGTATTTTGGAACAAGCTTTTTACGCCAGAATATATTACGGGCGCCGGTCCATCCAACATACAAGAAATGCGTACCAAAGGTCTTGAAACACGCCGTGGCATTCATACCCTCAAAGCTGTTGAGCATAGTTATAAACGAACCGGATTGATCAAATGCTTTCGAGAAATCGAAAATAAGGGAAGCTATACCGAAAGCCATCATCAAACCATAAACAAGATAAACCAATCTTTCAGTCTTTTTGCGCAGAAATCCCAGGTTATCGCTAACATACCACCCAATAAGATTCGAAATATAGTTGAGCGGCATATTAAGAAGGCCTATAACCGAGAATGTAAGATAAGGCAAATGGTAGTGGTGCATAATAAGATAACAACTTGACCAGAAGCCTATGTATTCAAGTGTTTTTGAACCTGCATAGTTTGCACCGACACCGATAACAACATCCTTATATTCTCTATAAGAAACATAATTACCTTTTGCAGGAGTTTTCCAATGTGTATTTATTTCGGTAAAAAGAGACCTGGCTTGTGTAGCGAGAGATTTACCGTTCTCTTTGCTCATCCGAATTTACCCCCTTAAGCTATAGTTATAATCATTTTATCATAAGCAGGTAATTATTACAATCAATTTTACAGTATTTTTTATTTTCATACCGACATTACGACATAATAAAAGAAGATGGCTTAGAAAAAACTTGTACAAAAGAGCCACATCCAAAGACTTTGTGGGTTAAATTCAGATTTTCACTTAAAAACAAAGAAAAATATTCAAAAAGATAATAAAAAATCTTGTTTTATTTCTGAAGCCTTGGTACAATCAAATTGTACGAATATATAAAAATCCACATTGTTAAAAGGGTGGTTTTATGAAAAACAAAAAAAAATTATTATCAGTCATACTTTCAATTCTGATTATAATGTCAGCGATACCAACATCTGTTGCGGCAGTATGGGAGAATGTGCCGGAAATCTCACAACGTACGACGGTTGAAAGCAACTCCGCTTACGATGACGATACAGCAGAATACTCTGTCAGTACTGCTATTGTCGGCGATATCAATAATGATGAGATAATTGATGTTCAGGACTATCAGCTGCTTGTAAATACAATCCTTGCAGATGACCATGAACAGCTTGAAACGGAAAGCTATGATGATATTATCCGTTATGATTTGAATAGCGACGGATATCTTGATGTTCTGGACGCGCATCTTATGCAACTCTTGATAAATGGCTTTGCGACCGCTGACATATATACAGTTGGCGACTATGATTGTAATGGTGTTGCATTTGAAGAATCGGATTTGATTGCTATTAAACATGCTATCGCAAATCCATATAAACTTTCAACCACTCAAAAATATGCATCTGACATCACTGGTGACGGTAAGGTAAGTGAAGAAGATTTAACCGAGCTTACCGCTCTCTGTGGTGAAATTGCAGATACAGAGTGCGAAGATAATGCAAAGATTTATTACAACTGGAAAAACAACTATACAACCTGCACAGCGGCTTCTCTGTGTACCATTTGTAATAAGCATATCGCAGCAGAAACCGTTAATACAACAAGTGAAACACTTTCAGAATTAACCTGCACAGAAGATGGCAAAGTAAAATATACGGCAATATTCTTTGACGAACTTTTTGATACAAAAACAACCGAAATTGTTACAAAAGCCGAGGGGCATAATTGGAGCAAATGGAAAACTGAAATTCCGGCTTCTGCTGTTTCTGCAGGAAAAGAAACAAGGATATGCTCCGTTTGTACTACGCAAGAAGACAGAGTAGTTGATAAACTTACTTTAGATAGCCGCATTGTTGCATACTATACGGTGGTTGACGACAAGGTCATTAATCTGGTTAATGGTCAAGAAATGGCAAACGCCGTTGTTGATGATGACGGTTATTTCAGAGGAGGAACAGTTAACCTCCCCTCTTCTTATGAAAAGGCAAGTATTGAAACTGTTATGGTCTACAATAAGCTTTCCTCGGATTCACCTGTCGGAAAGGATTTAAACTATTATGGCGGAATATTCTTATTTGAAGAAGCTGTCGATCCAAATAGCTGGGGTTTGGTGAAGACTCCTTTCGGAGGCAGCCCGCTTAGCACTAAATACATATTGCGACCTTCTTTAAACTATAACAAGAATGTTTTTGACGGAGGAGAATCTTATTGGTGTCTGTCTTTTGACAAGAATAATCCCCCCTATTCAATGCAAATTAATGATGAGTACATTGAAAAACAAGCCTGGTCTAATTACATCAATAATGTTTTTAATTTATCCTCTGAACATCAATTCAAAAAATTTGTAGTATATTCCGAAAAACTTACCAAAGAAGAAATGGCTGACCATTTTGCAGACAGTGAAATCTCGCTGACTGCTGATACCAATACAATTATCGGTCGTGTTAATGACGGTATCACAGGCTTGGGAAGCGCCTTTGCATTTACTAAAACCGGACAATACGGTATTCCCGAATGGTACGATACCGCTACCGAGGCGGGCGATTATTCTGTTAACGACGGAAACGGAATGATGTTAAATTACACTATTTCGGATTATGTTGAGCCGGACCTTGGAATTGACCATAGCAAATATGAGAGTGTTCATATTATAAAAAAACCTGAAACCTTACCTATGGGATACAAGTATGCGTTATCCGCAGTTCCCTATCCCTTTAATGTTAATCATGATGGCGTTTCTGACCAGTACGATGTTTCATGGAAATCTTCAGATGAAACCATAGCTTTAGTAATCGACGGATTGGTTGTTCCTCAAAAAACCGGAACCGTTACTATTACAGCAACGTTAAGAGGGACAGAAATGTCTGACAGTTGCACAATCAAAATTGTAAATAGAAATGAAACAAACGATATTGCTGTCAGAATTTCTGCTGACTATATCAGCAAAAACGGAAATTCATTTTCTGATAGCGACTATGTTATGACAACCAATGCTATTTATGATGCTATCACAGAAGCACACGAGGATGGTTACAATCACATCATTTTTCCCGAAATTGACTTCTATGCCGTTCCTACCGGAACTGAATTCTATATTCCGAGCGGAATGACCGTTGAATTCCCCGAAGGTTCTGCTTTCCATATGATGCCAAGTGAAAAAGCCAAAACCGGAAGCTATGTTTTCTTCAGAATGGGCTGGGCTTGGTGGAGCTGTGACATTCCTACCGAAAAAGCTTCTGTTGAAATGGATGAAAACGGAAACATACTCGCTTATTATTGCAGAGATGCACATCTGATTATTGATAAATATTACGGCGAATTCTATGAGGAAGGCGCAACAATGAGCGAGCTTTATTCGGGCGCTCAGGAATATCAATGGAATTGCAACTTGTTGAGTATCGGAAAACGTGCAGAGTATTGCTCTGTTGAAGTCCGAGAAGCAAACTGTCCGGTCGGTTTCTTTATCCTGATGGGCGGAAAAGGTAACTCTGAATTGGTCAACGGTGAAAAAGGCAGTATCGCCGCAAATGAATTTGTATCCGGTCGGTTAAATGATAATGGAGAATTGGTAGAAAACTCTAATTGGATAAGCACCGATAAATTTTATTCAGTATCCAAGGCCGCTAACGGAATGGATACTATGCACGAATATTATATTGGCAACTGGCAGCACGATCTTATTGAGGCAACTCATCATTTGTATGATATTTTATGGTATGATGAGAATTACAATCTGTTGGATATTAACAGATGGCAATATGTTGACGAGGGCTACTCAAATAAACCTGAAAATGCAGTTTACTTTAAATTATCCATTCAGCAAAGCGAGCTTCCCACCGGTACGGATGAATATGTGAGAATTTGCCCTGACGAATCATCAAGATTTTGCGAAATCAAAAACACTAATATTATAAACAGCGCCGTTGGGTTGGCATCAGTTGTCGGATCTACCGAAGCCTGCTGGATTCATGATAATTATGTATCCGGTGACGGAATGCTGCGCGGTGCGAGCCGTTCTCTTGATTTGGAAGATGGCTGGGCAGGAATGAGAGGCACAATTATTGAAAGAAATATTTTCAAAAAATATGTGTACTCCGGTAGTAGCGACTATCGTGGCCCTGACACCGGTGTTTTAGCGATTTCTTCCGGTTACAATACGTTTGTTATTTCTAATTACCTTGGTGCTATTAATCAAAAAAACTATAACGCAGCAAATACCCATATTATCAATAATGTTGTTCATTCAATGTTCAGCAGCTTCAGTAGCGGAAAGCCTAACGATATCATAACTAAGATTTATGCACATACTTATTACAATATTTTAGGCCAAAGCAGTAATGAAACATCGTCAAACGGTGTGAATTATTACCGTGGAAATACAATAATTCCGACTATCAATCTTTGGTAAAACTATACTTGCTGTGTATCGTACACTTTAAGTAAACACGATAAAATCCTAGAACAAAGACATTATTGCACTATGTTTTTTGTTGTAGGATTTTGGTAACTTTTGATTGTTTGCGAAAATATTCGTGTGGTGTTATAAGTAAAAAAGATA
>JAZULQ010000040.1:0-13754 GCA_045603185.1 Acutalibacteraceae bacterium | reverse complement strand
AGTAAGACCCCTCAAGGACTATGAGGTTGATAGGCTGCGTGTGTAAGCATGGTGACATGTTCAGCTAAGCAGTACTAATAGGTCGAGGGCTTGACCATTTCGTTTGTTTCTTTCGCTTTATCTTTGTTCAGTTTTCAGGGTATATGCCTTGTTTAGAGTTGAAGCAAAAGCTTCGACTCTTTTTTCTTTATTTTTATGTTTTTTCTTGACAAATAAAAAATATAGTGGTAGTATCATAAAAAATGAGAGGAAAACCGTTATGAAGAACTTTATCGCAGCTACATACTATTATTACTATTACTTAAGTGAATAAGTAATAGTGATTTGTGCTGCTTTTCTTTATATCGTTTGATATACCCTTGCAGTCATTCACTGCAAGGGTTTTATTTTTGGAGGTATTATTATGAATATCGGTGTTGTTGGTCTTGGTCTTATTGGTGGTTCGCTTGCTAAATCTGCAAAGAAGAATACTAAATATAAGGTTTACGGCTATGACATTAACGAGAATGTTGTTAAAGCTGCTATTGCAGAAAAAAGTATAGATGGTGAGCTAACTGAGAAGCGACTTGCTACCTGTGACTATGTTTTTATTCCTCTTTACCCTGAAGCTGTAATTGAGTATGTTGAGAAAAATGCTGACATCTTTAAGGAAGGGGCTACCGTAATTGACTGCGCAGGCGTAAAACGAATTGTTTGTGAAAAGTGTTTTGATATTGCTGAGCGCCATAAATTTTCATTTGTCGGCGGGCACCCCATGGCCGGTACTCAATTTTCAGGTTTTGAAAATTCAAAAGATACAATGTTCTGGAACTCTCCATTTGTTCTTACTCCCAAGGAAAATGAAGATATTTTAACACTTGCTAATGCGCGTGAGGTTATTATTGCCATCGGTTTTGGTAGAGTTTCTGTTATGACACCGCAAAAGCACGATAAACTCATTGCTTTTACTTCTCAGCTTGCCCATGTTGTTTCTAATGCCTTTGTAAAAAGTCCGTCTGCTCTTGAGAGAAAAGGTATTTCTGCGGGTAGCTATAAGGACTTGACCCGTGTTGCATACCTCAACGAAGATATGTGGACCGAGCTTTTCCTTGAAAATAAGGACAATCTGATATTTGAACTTGATAACATCATATGTGAGCTTCAGAAATACAGCGATGCAATGAAAAACGATGATTCAGATACTTTACGTCAGCTTCTTAAAGACGGAAAAGAAATGAAATTACGTGCTGATTGATGTGTTCAGTTTCAATTAAATTACTATTTGTCGATTTCCATATTTTGTTGCATTTTTATCACAAAAAAATTGTCTATATTTTAGTTAATATGCTACTTCCTAAAAATCAAAAAAGTGCTATAATATAATAGTAGTTTAATATGTACATAAAAGGAGAAGTATTATGAAAAAGACATTAAGTGTATTTTTATCAGTGCTTATGTTGTTGTCCGTTTTTGGTGTGGCAGCATTTGCAGCAGAGGCTCCTGAGCTTAAAGATTTAAAATGTACTTACGACGGTATTGAGATTTCTTGGACTGCAGACGATAACGCAGTTAATTATCTTGTTTACCGTGCAGAAGGTATTGATGGTGAGCTTGTTTGTGTTGGTACAACAACAGAAACCAAATACCTTGATAAAGCCGTTACTAAAGGTGTTGCATACACCTACACTGTAGCTTTATTAGCTGCTGACGGTAGCTATACTAAGCCCAACATAGCTGATGGTGAAACTATTATCTATACAGAGCCATTCTGTCTTCATAAGGCTTTTACATGGGTAGTTGACAGTGAACCTACAATTTTTGCTTCCGGTTCAAAACACAAAGAGTGTAATACTTGTCACGAAAATCTTGGTACAGTAGCTATTGCTCAGCTCGTTACCAAAACACCTGCTATAAAAGCTCTTTGCAACAGAACAGCCGGTGTAGTTCTTTCATGGGAAGTTGTTGACGGTGCAACAAGTTATTATGTTTATAAACGTGGTGCAGGTGAAAGCTGGAAGTTATTTAAAATAACAACAAGCACAAGCCTTACAGACACAACTGTTGAAAGCGGCAAATATTACAGATACACAATAAGAGCTAAAAACGGTGGCGGTTTAAGTCCCTACGATCCCGGTAAAGTTATTAAGTATGTTGCAGCTCCCACAAACATTAAGGCAAGCAATACAACTGGCGGTATCTACGTTAGCTGGAATGCTGTTGCAGGTGCAACTGTTTACAGAGTATATCGTAAAAACTTAGGCGATGCACAGTGGACATATCTTGGCAACACCAAGAAGACAAACTATGCTGACCTTGACGTAACTGCAGCTACTGATTATGTTTACACAGTAAGAGCCGTTTCAAATGGTGTTTACAGCTATTACTACGATAATGGCGCGGATGCCAGACGTCTTGAAAATCCCGAGCTCGTAAGTGCTGTTTCTTCAAAGGAAGGCGTAACAGTATCCTGGGGCAGTGTTGAAGGTGCAAAAGGTTACTATGTATACCGCAAAACTGCAGGCACAACATGGAAGTTGATAGGCACAGTCAAGAATCCAAGATCAACTGCATATCTTGATAAGTCAACTTCAAAAGGCGCAACTTACACATATACAGTAAGAGCTTTTGCAGGAACAACAAGAAGCTGGTACAATACAACCGGTATTTCTTGTAAAGATGTTCACTAATTAAAAATTAAGGGCTGTAAAAAAACGAAAGTTTTTTTACAGCTCCTCTTTTTTGTATATATCCTCAAGTATTTCGATAGCGTGAGCTATGCATCCGTCGTTGTTTGAGCGGGTAACATATTTTGCGACGTTAAGCGCCTCTTGGGAGCCGTTTTGAGGAACGAAGCCACCGGCGGCAGCAATCAACATTTCAACATCATTATATCCGTCTCCTGCGGCGTAGGTGTCATTATATCTGCATCCTAAAGCTTTCGCTAATTTTAAAAGTCCGGTTCCTTTATCAACACCTTTTTTCAAAATTTCAACATAGTCGCCCGTGGTTCTTAAAAAGTTGACTTCAGGATGATTTTCAAGTATCTCTTGAACTTCTTTGGAACATCCGTGGGCGGCTATCATTACTTTCGTCCAGGGGAGAGGAGCGTCTTCCGGGGTTTTTATTATTTCAAACTCAATTCCCTGACTCGTAAAATGCTGTTCGGAGTGGGAGTTGAGATTTATTGCGCAAACTTTATTGAAATTATAGAATTCTATTGAAATATCGGGAAATGCTTTTAAAATGCTATGTATTGCAGGTAACCCCTCTTTACCTATGGCATCGTTGAAAATTACCTCGCTTTTTTCATAATCATACGCCATGGCGCCGTTACCGAGTAATACAGGTGCATTTATGTATTCGGGATTATAAAGGTGAAAACCCTGATAAATTCTTCCGGTACAAACAGTGAAAAAACCGCCCTCACTTATGAAACCGGATATTGCTTTTTTTACATCATCGGTTATGACACCGTCATCTGTTTTTAAAGTGCCGTCAAAATCACTTGCCAGCAGAATATTATTGAATTTCATATAATCACCGTTGTTATTTTAACAAATCGAATATATTTTTTCAATATTTGATATTTATAATGTTTGGTAATATGGATAAAAGCTTAAGCCGATGTTTGTTACTTTTCTACCAAAAATGGTGTTAAAAATCTTGATTATACGCATAGGTAGTGGTATAATACTAAATTGTTTATTATTGTTTTTGGATTCTTAAAATTTTGAAGGTGAAATTAAGTGGATAGAAGAGAAGATATAAGAAACGTTGCGATTATTGCCCACGTTGACCACGGTAAAACAACACTTGTTGATCAGTTGCTTCATCAGAGTGGTATATTCCGTTCTAATGAGCAGGTTGATGACCGTGTTATGGACTCAAACGACCTTGAAAAAGAACGTGGTATCACAATTCTTTCTAAAAATACCGGTGTGCATTATAACGGCGTAAAAATCAATATCGTTGATACTCCCGGACACGCGGATTTCGGTGGCGAAGTTGAGCGCATCATGATGATGGTTGACGGTGTGCTTTTGCTTGTTGATGCCTTTGAGGGTTGTATGCCCCAGACACGTTTTGTGCTTAAAAAGGCTCTGGCACTCGGTAAAAAAGCTATCGTTGTTATTAATAAAATCGACCGTCCGGGTGCAAGACCGCTTGAGGTTATTGATGAAGTTCTTGATTTGTTTATTGAACTTGGCGCTAATGATGACCAGATAGAATTCCCAGTTGTTTTTGCATCGGCGCGTGATGGTTACGCATCTCTTGAACCCGATGTAAGAGAAGGCGATATGAGACCTCTTTTTGATTCTATTATTGAGAATATAGATCCGCCTTGCGGTGAGATGGACGGACCCTTGCAGCTGCTTTTCTCAAGCCTTGATTACGATGATTATCTTGGCAGAATCGGCGTAGGCAGAGTTGAACGCGGAAGTGTCAAAGAAGGCCAGCAGGCAGTTCTTTGTAAACAGGACGGCTCAACAGAAAACGTAAAGGTTGTAAAGCTTTATAATTTTGAAGGTCTTGCACGAGTCGAGTGCCAGGAAGCAAAAATGGGTGACCTTGTTGCTGTATCGGGTATTACAGACCTTAATATCGGTGAAACGGTCTGCGATAAAGAACATCCCGACCCGCTTCCTTTTGTTAAGATTGATGAGCCTACAATTTCAATGAATTTTATGGTAAATGATAGCCCCTTTGCAGGCCAGGAGGGTAAGTTTGTTACATCGCGTAACATCCGTGCCCGACTCTTCAAAGAAGTTGAAACAAACGTAAGTATGCGTGTTGAGGAAACTGATACTACTGACTCATTTAAAGTCAGCGGAAGAGGAGAGTTGCATCTTTCAATTCTTATTGAAACAATGCGCCGTCAGGGTTATGAATTCCAGGTTTCGCGTCCTCAGGTTATTTATAAAAACGGTCCCAACGGAGAGCTCCTCGAACCTATGGAATTGCTTATAGTAGAGGTTCCTGAGAATTATGTTGGCTCGGTAATGGAAAAAATCGGTTCACGTAAGGGTGAACTTGAAAATATGGATGTGCGCGATGGCGGTTCAACTCATATTGAATTCAAAATTCCTGCGCGTGGTCTTATCGGTTACCGTTCCGAGTTTATGACCGATACAAACGGCAACGGCATTATGAATAACCTTTTTGCCGGCTACGAACCTTATAAGGGTGATATTCAGATGCGTGAACGTGGTTCAATCGTTGTACACGAAACCGGCGAAAGTACAGGCTACGGTCTTTTCAATACCCAGGATAGAGGAAGACTTTTCATTGGACCAGGCGTCCCTGTTTATGAAGGTATGATTGTTGGCGAATGTGCAAAGAACGAAGATATCGTTTGTAACGTTTGTAAAAAGAAACAAATGACAAATACACGTGCATCCGGTAGTGATGAGGCGCTCCGACTTGTTCCTCCCACAACACTCTCTCTTGAACAGTCAATGGAGTTTATCGGTGACGATGAGCTTGTTGAAATAACACCTCAAAGCATCCGTCTGAGAAAAAGGATTCTTTCAAAAGAAAAACGAATGAAACAACAGTTCGGACATAAATAATGACTATAACCACCGTTCTTCGGTGGTTATTTTTTATAAAGATATTTGGAAAAAGTATTGAGAAAAAGATATAATAATGATATTATTTCTGTGTATTGGCAAAATTAAAAACGGAGGTTCATTTTTAAATGAGGAAAGGTTTAAAGCGTATTTCAATAATTTGTATATGCGCATTGTTGCTTGCATCAAGCTTTTTATCGCCTATGTCTATTGCGGCTTCGGGTGTGTACGAGCTTACCTTTGACAATTTGTTTGTTTTTGAGGAATGGTCTAATAATGCGAATTCAAGTATTGTAGCGCCCGGTACACCCGGTCAGTTGACTGAAGATATTGAAACAGGTACATTTAACCTTGTTAATACATCAACTGAAAGTGTTGAAACATATACAACCTTCGGTAGTAGTATCAGCGGATATTATTATATGGAGGTTGAACCCAATACCAAATATACATTCGCTTTTTCAGTTGAAAGAACGGAAAGTAACGCGACACAGAATATGGAGTCGTTTGTTTTCTATTATGACTCCAACGGAAATCTTACTGAATGGGTAAGCTATAATCCCATACACTACGGACTCAGTGCGTGGGAGTTTACGACTCCTGCCGGTACTGAATACATCCAGGTTCGTTTTGACAATAACTGGCCGGATTCTCAGGCAAAGGTTTCTGATATCAGAATTTGTGAAACTTCAGTTTATGAATATTCAAAAGATTTAGATTTAAGAAAAACTTTTACATACTCATCAGGAGCAGCTTACGGTGAACTTCCTACACCGGTAAGGGAAGGTCTGGTGTTTGACGGCTGGTATACTCAGCCTGACGGTCAGGGTGAGAAAATAACCGCGGACACTAAAATGACAGCGAAAAGTTATTCGTTATATTCATACTGGACAACGATTCCTGTAAGTAATCTGGAAGTGGTTTCTTTACCGATTAAGCAAAATTACTATTCAGGTGAGAAGCTCAATACAAGAGGTCTTGTTTTAGGTGTTACTTACCCTGACGGAACAAAAGAGAATATTGATGAGGACTTCATTTGTTCTCCTATGGTGTTGAGTACAACAGGGGAACAGACAATCACTGTTTCTTACGGTAGCGGTTCAGCGGAGTTTACCGTGAATGTTGAAGCTTCCAAAAATGAAAGCATACTGCTTAATAATACGCAGTACTCAGCTTCACTTGCGAACAATACATATACTCTTAATTACAACTCAACAGCATTTAACCGCTTTGAAATTACTTATTCTTCCGATGCCTATGTTAAAGGCACAATGAATTTCGGTACGGTTACAGAAGAGTTCTTTTTAGAAGCCTCTGATAACGGTAGCTTTTCAAGCTATATTGACGGTTTCCTTGAAGGAACAACCCAAAATAAGGTTGTTTCAATCAGTTTTGAACCCCTTGATAAAGAGTTTATGGAGTTTACGCTTAACTCGCTCAATTTAACCAGTACCTCGGATATTAGCGACGATTACGGTATGGTTTACCTCTCAAGTTCAGACTATAAAATAGGAATCGACCTTGATTGGGGCGGCGCGTTAACGTATATGGAGGATTTAGGTAACAGTGTTGTGGCGGCGCAGAAAAAAGCATATTTCGGCACCAATACAAACCCTGTTGAAGTTGGTTTATCATCTGATTTTCCGACTTCCGGTTTTACAAGGTATACCACTTTAGGCAATGTGAATTTAATCAACGCCCACGATACAGGCAGACTTGTTCAGCAGTCCTATTACGGTGCAGGTGACTCTACATATGAACCTGGTATGTTTGAAGGCGCGGCGTGGCCATATAACCCTGTTCAGGGCGGTAATGTTTATAACGACCCCAGTAAAATCGTTGATTTGCAGGTTACTGATAGCTATATTTATATTAAATGCCGACCTCTTGACTGGGCGCGTGAGGCGCAGTATATAACACCGACATATATGGAAGCCTGGTACACTCTTGAAGACGGAATGATGAGAGCAGATTGCAGATTTGTGGATTTCTCCGGCTATCCTTCTTTGACAACAAACCAGGAAGTTCCTGCTTTCTATTGCGTCGAGCCCCTTAATAATTTTGTTTATTATTCAGGCGGCGAGGCATGGTCTGACAGTAACACTAAGGTCACAAGAAGTGATTTGCAGTTCTGGAGTGGACGTGACGACCAGAATTTCCCATGTAATGAGAACTGGGCGGCTTTCGTCGGTGACGGCTCAAGCGGTTACGGTATAGGTGTTTATGCTCCCGGTCAGACTGATTTCTGCGCGGGTGTTATGGAACGAGATACATTAACATCTTTAAATGATGAAAATATGACTTCGGACCTTATCCCGGGTCAGCCTGCGGCTAATCATAATTCAACTTCATATATTGGCGTTATGGATTCAATTTGCTTCCAAAGCTATACTCCCATCGCTTATTGTTATTACATAACAACAGGTGATGTAACCTCAATCCGCAATAAATTCAAACCTCTTGCGCAGGATGAAAATGATATCTGTGATGGTACCTACACAAACGGTTTCTGTGATATGTGCGGAAGGTATAAAACTCCTGAGCTCACTACTGATAAATATGACGTTAACGATGATAATGCGTATGACAATGTGTATGAGATTTCAAGTATAGGTGAACTTTATTGGTTCAGAGATAACGTAAATAATGGCGATGTAAATGCAAACGCAGTGCTTACTTGCGACATTACTGATAATAACGGAGTTCTTGCAGCTTACGGTACGTTAGCAAGTGATACATCAGCTTTCAGAAATTGGACACCTATAGGAACACAGACAAATAAATATAACGGCCATTTTGACGGCAGGGGGCATACAATAAATGGACTTTATATGAATAACACCGGTCTTTCTTATGGAGGTCTTTTCGGATATGCAGCTTCAGGCGCGGTAATCGAAAGAGTTGGTGTTGACGATGCTTACTTCTACGGCAATCAGTATGTTGGAGGTATTTGCGGATATAGCGAAGGTAAGATTGAAAACTGTTACTCCTTATATGCAATTACAAAAGGTAGCTCTTATGTCGGCGGTATAACAGGTTACAGTAACGGCACAGTGAAAATTTGTTACAGTGCGGGTATTGTTCAGGGTACTAACTATGTCGGCGGTATTGCAGGTAGTAAAGGTAATAACGCAAATTTCTCTACTTGCTATTATCTTTACAGCTCGCCGTCTGATGGCTCGGGTACTATTCAAAATGGTATAGGTGCTTCATCAAAAGGTAGTGTGACTGCGGATGCTTCAAATGCAACTGAGGTTAAAACAGTTGCGCAATTCGCAAGCGGTGAAGTAGCTTTCTGCTTGCAGTCTGCCAATACCGAACAGCTTTGGGGTCAGGTTATTAATAAAGATGCTACGGCTCCCGCGTTTAATACCGATGGTAAATATAAGGTGCACGCAACTTCGGGATTGGATAATTATTCTTTGGTTAATATCGGCGATGTTGACGATGACGAGGATATTGACGTTCAGGACTATCAACAGCTTGTGAACAAAGCTCTTTCAAATGAAAATTTCGAATACAAGGATATGCATATTTCGGATATTGATGGTGACGGAGCTCTTGACGTTGTTGACTGTTCGCTTATGGAACGGTTTATTAACGGACATACCGTTAAAATAGATGTTTATCTGAAAGGTGATTTTGATTTTGACGGTGTAGCTTTTACCGAGAGTGATATAAAAGCTATCAAGAAAGGTCTTATAAACCAGGATAAATTAAACACAAAGCAGAAATATGCATGTGATTTGAATTTTGACGGTGTTCTTGATATAAACGATAAAGATATATTGATTCAGCAGAAGTGACAAGGGAAAAAGAAAAAACGTAGCAAATGTGACACCCGATAATGATCTCTTACTATAAAATGAGCGGAATTTGCTACGTAAAATCCCGGCTTATTACTGTATAAGACAAAACCACCCGAAAAAGGTTAATTTCTTTTTCGGGTGGTATATTTTTGTGAAGTTTTAAACCCACGGTTTGACGTGAAGTTGTAAGGAATTGCAGTGAAGTATTTACCTTTTTATGCAAATGTGAAGTTATGTTCGCTCAAAACATTACGGCTTTTTCATTGTAAGTCGAAAAAATCACACCGTAGGCGTGTATATCATAAATTTGAAAAAATTGCATATCACCAAAGCTACGCTTTGTATATCATCATGGCGAAAGTATTATACAGACTGCGTCTGATGATATACACACTAAAGTGTGATGATATACCATTGCTTTCGCAATGGATAAAAAAAGACAGTCCGAGGACTGTCTTTTTTTGGAGCTGGAAACGTGACTCGAACACGCGACCTATGGTTGTGGTTAAGGATGAATATATTTATGGGGTTATAATAAATAAAATTTATTAAGTGCAGTAGTTTTGGCTACTGCACTTTTACTTAGTTCAATTCTTTATAAATACTTTTTGCGTATTCAAAAAGTTCAGAACGATTATTTATATTGAGTTTCTTAAAAATGCTTGAAGTGTGTTTTTTGATTGTGCTTTCCGTTACGAAGAGTTCATCAGCAATGTCCTTGCGTTTTTTATTTTGCATAATCAATCTTAAAACTTCTTTTTCTCGTTGAGAAAGAAAATGGACATCGTCCCAGTTTTCAAAAATAACATCAATCTGATTTTGCTCAAAATACCTGATATTAGCTATTTGTTCATTAGAAACAGTTTGTGCTGTTTCGGTTTGAATTACAACACATTCGGAAGAAATTCCTTGAGTATCTGCAAGACCGTAATCCTGTAAAATCCCGTATAGGAATAATATTAAGCCCTCTGTGATTATATAGGATATTGACATAAACTCAAATTCTGCTTTTATACTGTTTTCAATAAGCCAGATTGCAATATTGCCGATAACAACAAATGCGAGAAAAATAGAGTGCTTGACAGAAACGACCGTCTTTTTGACGGCTGTGTATATGATAATTGCAATCATTGCAGAGAAATATGCAAACAGAAAGACTTTATAAAAATTATGCAACGGTCCATAGTCTTTAATAAGAGTGCCAACGCCATTTGTAATTTCAAAAGAAACATCTTTGTAGTAAATCGGCAACCATCCTCCACTTGAAGCAATGAAAAGCATAACTGTATTTATTGCAATTAAAATGCGAGGTAAGTATTTAGGATATTTAAACCTTGAAAGAGCCATAATCATCATAAGTATGGCAAAAGGCAGAAAAATATTTCCGAGATATGCAATTCTGTTAGCCCATAAAGCAAAGTTTAAATTTTTTGCAACAGACAGAAGAAAATAACCTAAATCGCATACTGCTACACAAACAAAAAGGAGTAGCAACCAAATATCACGTTTTCTGTCAACTAAAAAATAAGCAATAATCATCAAAAGAGAAATGGCAAAAATAATACCGTAAAGTGTTGTCATATTATTCCTCCTTTGTTTTGATTTCAATTCCGTTACGCATACAGAATGAATAGAATTTACCAACCATTGCAAGATGTGGTGTTCTGTTTTCTCTTTCCCAACGACTGACAGTTGCATAGGAAATGCCGATTTGCTCAGCAAGTTCAGTTTGTGTCAGTTGTAAAAGAACGCGAACTGTTTTAATTTGTTCGGGAAAGTTTAATTTTTTTATATCAAGTTTCATAGTTTAACTCTATAGATTTATATATCATAATATAGCATAATTTGAATTTATTGTCAATTTTTACAAAAAAATAGCAAATGTGATTTTGTTTTTTGTTTATATAAATTATACAAACAATCATTATATTTTTTGACATGGTAGCCCTAAAGGTAGCCTTTTTTTTATGAAAGTAACCTATAGGGCTACTTATTTTAATAAGTTTTAACAAGTAAAATTATATTGTAAATACTTATATAAGGAGGTCGTAAAAAATGCTGAAAGCTGTAACAAAAAGGTTTGCCGATAAATCAACAATTAAGCAGTTCGAATTTGAATTTTACTGCGATTGTTGTGGTCAACCTATTAAAACAGAAGTTCATGAATTTGTTTCAGGCTTCAAGGATAAAAAGTTTTTAAGCGATGATGAACGAGAAGCAAGAGCTATTATTTACGCAAATGATCACGGAAAAGCTTATGAACGTGCTAACAATGAGGTGCGGCTTGAATTGAACAAATGTGAAATTTGTGGGAATATGGTTTGTGAAGAATGCACAGTATACGGAGTGGACCTTCAAGGTGGCCTATGTTGTAAAGACTGTGCAAAAAAATAAATGATTAATTGAAGGGAGTAAATTGATATGGGACTTATTAAAGCAGGTGTAGGAGCACTCGGCGGTGTTCTTGCTGACCAATGGAAAGAGTTTTTCTATTGCGATGCTATTGATAAAGATGTAATGGTTGTTAAGGGATCAAAACGCGTTGGCGGACGTTCCTCGAACACAAAAGGTAACGACAATATTATTTCAAACGGTTGCGGTATAGCAGTTGCTGATGGTCAATGTATGATTATTGTTGAGCAAGGCAAAATTGTTGAAATTTGTGCAGAGCCGGGTGAATTTACTTATGATTCTTCAACAGAACCAAGTGTTTTTTCAGGAAAACTTGGCGACAGCATAAAAGAATCATTTAAGGCTGTCGGAAAGCGTTTTACTTACGGCGGAGATACCGGTAAGGATCAGAGAGTTTATTATTTTAACACAAAAGAACTTGTGGGCAATATGTTCGGCACACCAAACCCTGTCCCCTTCAGAGTTGTTGACAGAAATATAGGATTGGATATTGATATTTCTGTTCGTTGCAACGGTACATATTCTTATAAAATCAGTGACCCGATTTTGTTCTACACAAATGTATGCGGTAATGTTGAAAGAGAATACGCAAGAGAAGAGATTGATGCTCAATTAAAGTCAGAATTTTTAAATGCTTTACAACCTGCATTTGCAAAAATTTCTGATATGGGAATTCGCTACAGTGCTTTACCGGGACACACAATGGAGCTTTCCGATGCGATGAATGAGGTGCTTACTGAAAAATGGGTGAATCTTCGTGGACTTTCCGTTGTGTCAGTAGCAATCAACTCCATAACAGCTCCAAAAGAAGACGAGGATTTGATTAAACAACTTCAGAGAAATGCCGTTCTGCGTGATCCAACCATGGCTGCAGCAACACTCGTTGGTGCTCAGGCTCAGGCTATGCAAGATGCAGCTAAAAATGAAGCAGGTGCTATGACCGGTTTTATGGGTATGGGTATGGCAATGAATACAGGCGGCGGTATGAATGCGCAGAACCTTTTTGCAATGGGACAACAACAGCCTCAACAGCAACCACCCGTACAAAACGGCTGGCAGTGTTCCTGCGGTAACACAGTTTCAGGAAACTTTTGTCCTAATTGTGGCAGCAAGAAACCTGAACCCAAACCGGTTGCTGATAACTGGAGATGCTCTTGCGGTGCAACTGTAAACAGTAAATTCTGTCCTGAATGCGGTTCTCTGAAACCTGCTGACGAGGGCTGGACTTGTTCTTGCGGTGCAGTTAATAGAGGTAAATTCTGTCAGAACTGTGGTAGTCAAAAACCTGCAGGGGCACCACTTTACCAATGCGATAAATGTGGTTGGAAACCTGATGACCCACACAATCCGCCAAAATTCTGCCCTGAATGTGGCGACATTTTTGATGTAAACGATGCTAAATAATTATTAGGGGGAAAATATAATGGGACTTTTTGACAAAAAATATTGCGATATCTGCGGAGAGAAAATAGGACTTTTAGGCAACAGAAAACTTGAAGACGGAAATATGTGTAAGGATTGTGCAAAGAAACTTTCACCTTTCTTCAGTGAAAGAAGAAGCTCAACCGTTGACGAAATCAAACAGCAACTTGCATACAGAGAGCAGACCAAGCAGGCTCTTGCAGGCTTTTCACCGATGTTCACCTTTGGTGAAGATGATAAAATCTATATCGACCCGATGAAGCAGAGCTTTGTTGTTTCACGTCGTAATCCCGGAAGCTGGAGTGATGAAAATCCTGATGTTATTCCGCTTTCAAGTGTTACGGGCTGTAATCTCAGAGTTGATGAAGACCGTGAAGAAATTTACACACAGGGCAAAGACGGAGAAAGAGTAAGCTACAACCCGCCGAGATACAAGTTTACTTATGATTTCTACATTGATATCAAGGTAAACAATCCTTATTTCGACGAAATTACTGCAAGACTCAATGACAGCGATGTTGAGGGTATGGGCACAATGGAATATAACCGCTATCAGCAGACT
>JAZULQ010000039.1:0-30088 GCA_045603185.1 Acutalibacteraceae bacterium | reverse complement strand
GAAATCTAAAATTGATGAAAGAATTATGTTTTATACTACGAACAAACTTCGCCACTCGACGTACCCTTGTACGCCTTCGGGCAAGCAAAATCAAGTCTAAAGCCTTGATTTTGCTCAGTTTGTCCGTTCTGCATCTTTTTTTCTATCCCCTAAAAAGGAGCTGCAAAAAAACTTACGTTTTTTTACAGCCCCTTTTTTTGAAGTTGGTAAGAATAACTTTTCTGCATAAATTTTCAGTGGGAAAATCAAAAATTAACCAGCCGTATTTTCTCAATGGTATTAAATCATAATCATTGAAACGCTTGAATATATATTTTGCGCATATTCGGGGGCTGTGAACGGAATCGTTGGCAGAAAAGAAATTGAATATTATTCCATCGCCCTCGGGCGGAGCTTCCAGCAAGGGTAAAATGGCGTTGCACCATTTTTTAGAGGGTGAAAGCTTGTACATATCCTGAAGATAGTATTTTTCAGTGCTTTTTTTGTTCCTGCGAGGGATAGAAACTGTTGAAAAAGCAGAGTCTGTGAGCTTTGATTGGTCGGGCCAGGAGGATAAATTTATACCCACATTCATATCGGTGTAGATATCATTATTTGCATCCGCAGAGCATCTGTTAAGAAGAACAATTTTTCCGCGTACTTCACCGAGCTCGGGTATGCGGTTTTCTCTGTACCATATATGATTTTGTTCAGCGTAATTTTCAAAAAAAGTGTCAAAAGTTTCTTCGGATGAAACGCCGTCATCCCGCTTTATGCTTATCATTACTGCTTCCGACGGATTCTTTTTCAGGAACGCTGTGCAGTCCTCCAGAACACGGTCAAATAAAAGCTTTTCTCTGTTCCCTGACGGAGTGTAACAATCTACTATACCGTGAACGGTTTTAAGCTTTCCGTCCACTTTTTCCAATCGGATATCCAGATAACGAATACCCATATTGAGCTGTTCCGAAATGCTTGAATCATGGCATTTTGAAAAGTAGCTTAAACGTATGTTTTTAGAGCAACTGTCGTGCGTGCCCGGAATATTTATATCGGAAATGCGGATATTGTCGGGAATATTTTTCATCCACTCGTTCATCGGAACACCTCCCAGCAAGAAATATTCTAACATACAACAGCTTTTAATACAAGAATTCTTTTTTAGAACAAAATAAAACATATTGCGTATTAATTGATATATATTACATATATAAGTGAGTAAAATTTTGTTTGTTTTTACAGATGTATCCTGTTGCAAATTATATAATTAGATGTTAAAATGTACTATGTATAATTGTTGGATTGTGCCCTGTTGCAAGCACAACAAGAAAAGCAGAATTTTCTGCAAAAAAGGAAATGAGGTTTTAATTTTGAAATTGTACGAAAAGGCGATGTCTTTTGCTAAAAAGCATTTGAAGCTTATTCTTATCCTGGCTGATATTGCAGGTATGGCGATAGCTCATATTATGGCAATGGTTCTTAAGTTCAATATAGACGAGCTGACATCAGGTATGGTTCCTCAGTGGTATAAAGAAAACATCTTTTTCATTATCGCTGTAGACTTTGTTGTTACTGCAATATTCTTTATAGCTTTTAAGGTTTATAACAGAATGTGGCAGTATATGGTTATTAACGACTACGTTAAAACAGCCAAAGCGTTCATATTATCACGAATTGTGACAGCTCTTCCATTCATTTATATATGGGCAGGAAAGGCCTCAGAAAGAAATACACGTTCATTCTTCACATGGATGTTTATTTATTCCTGCTTGTTTGCTTTTGCGGTTATGTGTTCACGTGTTCTGGTGCTTCTGGCTTACCGTTCATGGCGTGCATATCTTATTTCAAAGGAAACTAACTACGAAGGCAAAAAGAAGAATGTTATGATTATCGGTGCCGGCGGCACAGCTATGAGACTTATTGAAGAATTCCGCAGCAGTTCAAAATTTGAGAACAGATATAAGGTTGTAGCTCTTATTGACGATAACAAACGTAAACGCGGTGAGTACCTTAACGGCGTAAAAATCTTCGGCGGCAGAGAAGAAATTATAAAAGTTGCTAAAGAGCAGGATATTGACGAAATTTTCTTCGCCGCAAACTCTGCAGACAAAGAAAACAGAAAAAAGCTTCTTCAAATCTGCAGTGAGACAGGTTGTGTACTTAAAACCGTTCCTTCAATTACAACAGTTCAGAAAAATGAAAGTCTCAGCGCAAAGCTCCGTAAGGTTGACTATACCGACCTTTTAGGCAGAGACCAGATTAAGCCCGACCTTACAAAGGTTTTTGAGCTCCTCAAAGACAAGACTGTTTTCGTTTCAGGCGGCGGCGGTTCAATCGGTAGCGAGCTTGTGCGCCAGGTAGCCGCAAGCGGTGTTGCAAAAACCATCATCATTTTTGATATTGCCGAAAACGGTGCTTACGAAATACAGCAGGAAATCCGCAGAAATCATCCTGAAGTTGACCTTAAGGTTCTTATCGGTTCAATCAGAGATGAAAAGAGACTTTGTGAGATTTTTGAACAGTACAGACCCGATTTTGTTTACCACGCAGCGGCACACAAACACGTGCCTCTTATGGAGGACAGCCCCAAGGAAGCAGTTAAAAACAATGTTTTCGGTACATTCAACCTTGCAAAAACTGCTGACAAGTACGGAGTTAAGCGTTTCGTTATGATTTCAACGGACAAGGCAGTAAACCCCACAAACGTTATGGGTGCTACAAAGCGTATTTGTGAAATGATTGTTCAGTCATTTAACAAAAATTCCGAAACAGAGTATGTTGCAGTTCGTTTCGGTAACGTTCTCGGCTCAAACGGCAGTGTTATTCCGCTGTTCAAGGAACAGATAGAGAAGGGCGGTCCCGTTACTGTTACACATCCCGACATTATCCGTTACTTTATGCTTATTCCCGAGGCAGTTTCACTTGTTCTTCAGGCAGGTGCTTACGCTAACGGCGGCGAAATCTTCATTCTTGATATGGGTTCACCGGTTAAAATCCGCGAGCTTGCGGAAAACCTCATACGACTTTCCGGTCACGTGCCCGGTGAAGATATCGAAATTAAATATACAGGTCTTCGTGACGGTGAAAAGCTCTACGAGGAGCTTCTTATCAGCGAAGAGGGTATACAGAAAACTCAGAATAACCTTATCTACATAGCAAGACCTATGGAATTTGATTCTGAAAGACTTTTCAACAGAATTGACTATATGCGCGAAATTATGGAAGGTGCAACAGGTCGCGAGATTGTAGATGTTGTTAAGGAGCTTGTTCCCACATTCAATCCTCAGAACGTTGCATTTAAAGACGAGGTTAAAGAGGTTGAGCCCGCAGACGATAAAGAGGAAGTTCACGCTTAAATTTTAAAAAAGGAGGTTCGGGTGTGAAAATTTTAGTTGTTTGCCAATATTACTATCCCGAACCTTTCAAAGTTCACGATGTGTGTGAAGCTTTGGCGGAAAAAGGGCACGAAGTTGATGTTGTGACCGGCTTTCCGAATTATCCTATGGGCATTATTTACGATGGATACAAAAACGGTGCTCATAGAGATGAAATTATAAACGGAGTTAATGTTCATCGTGTTTTTACAGTGGGCAGACGCTCGGGCTTTATATGGCGAATAGCAAATTATTACGCTTACTCCCTTGCGGCATCCCGATATGTTTCAAAACTGAAAGACGACTATGACGTAGTCTTTTCTTACCAGCTGTCACCCGTGCTTATGGCAAAGGCGGGGCTGAAATACAAAAAGAAGTACCGCAAAAAATTATTGCTGTACTGTCTGGACCTGTGGCCCGACAGTCTCACCTTAGGCGGCATTAAAAAAGGCAGCTTCATTTACAATCACTATAAAAAAGTTTCGCAGAAAATATATAACGGTGCCGATAGGATTTTGGTTTCATCGAATATGTTTAAAAAATATCACGATGAGATGTTTGGCATAAGAGGTGAAAAGATAGAATATCTGCCTCAGTATGCTGAGGATGTTTTCTGTCCCGGAGAACCCGGCAAGAGAGATTTTCTCAAAATCACCTTTGCAGGCAATATAGGCACCACCCAAAGCATTGAAACGATACTTTACGCCGCAGAAAAACTGAAAGATGAAAAAATTGAGTTTCATTTTTACGGCGACGGCTCAGGGCTTGAGGCATTGACAGATATTGCAAAAAATCATCTGAAGCTTCATAACGTAACCTTCCACGGCAGAATTTCTCTTGAGGAAGTACCCGAAAAATATGCAGAAAGCGATGCACTTATAGTTACACTCTCCGATAATCCGGTTTTATCAATGTCATTCCCCGGTAAGATACAGACGTATATGGCGGCAGGTAAACCTATTATTGCCGCAGTAAACGGTGAAGCGGCGCATATAATTAAGGACGCACGGTGCGGTTTTTGTACGGATGCTGAAAATGTTGACGGTCTTGTTGAGTGCATAAAGAGCTTTTCACAGGCAGATAAAACCGTGTTAGGTGAAAATGCCCGCAAATATTATGAAGCCAATTTCCAGAAAGATGATTTTATAAATAAACTTATTTCCGAATTGGAGAAGCTCACGTGAAAATACTGATTATAGGTTTCGCAAAAATTAAATATATGCCCTACCTTAACCTTTACCTTGAGAATATCGACAGGGAAAAAAATGAGGTTCATCTGATTTATTGGAACAGGGATTTAAAAGAAGAAAATCTTGATAAGCTTGAGGGGATTACTTTCCACGAGTTCAGGTGTCTCCAGCAGGACGACGTGGCGAAATTAACTAAAATCGAAAATTTCAAGAAGTTCAGAGATTATACAGTTACCGTTTTGAAAAACAGCTTCGATTTTGTTGTAGTTCTCCATTCTTTACCCGGCGTGCTTCTTTCCAAGGAATTGGTAAGTGGTTTTAAGAACAGATATATCTTTGATTACAGAGATTTTACCTATGAGAACTTTTTGCCATATAAATCCGTAATCCAATCACTTGTGAAAAATTCGTACAGAACCTTCGTCAGCAGTGACGCTTTCAGAGCGTTTCTTCCCGATTGCGAAAAGGTGCTGACCTCCCACAACATACTCGCGGAAGATTTATCTTTTGAAAAGAGTTGTGAAAAGGAGAGCTCTGAAAAAATCCGCGTAGGCTTCTGGGGCTTTATCAGAGAAGAAAAGGTTAATACCGAAATTATAAAAAAGCTGGGAAAAGACCCCAGATTTGAGTTGCATTATTACGGAAGGGAGCAAGCCGTTGCCGAAAAGCTTAAGGCTTTCGCAGCGGAAACCGCGTCAAATATATTTTTTCACGGTGAATATAACCCTTCTGAGCGATATGAATTCATTAAAAACACAGATTTGATTCATAATATTTATGGCGAAAGTAATATGAATCTTGCCGTCAGTAACAAGTATTACGACGGAGTGCTGTTCCGTATTCCTCAGCTTGTAATGAAAAAATCATTTATGGGCGTTATGGTCGAAAGCGGCGGCATCGGTAAAGCGGTTAATCCCTTTGACGAGGATTTCAGTGACAAGCTGTTTGAATATTACCGTTCCATTGATAAAAAGACCTTTAACGATAATTGCGAAAAGGTTTTGACCCGGGTAAAAGCGGAGCAGAGCGTTATCGCAGATACTGTAAGAAATATAAAATAACGAGAGGGATTATAAATGCCTGAAGTAAGTATTATTGTTGCAACATACAGAAGAGAATTTGAGCTTCAAAGAGCACTTGAATCTGTAAAAGAGCAGCAGTATAAAGACATCGAAACAATAATAGTAGACGATAACGCCGACCTTGAATTCAATAACAAGGTCAGTGCTGTTGTCGAGGCTTTTAAAAAAGAAAATCCCCAAATGGCAATAACGCTTATAACTAACCCCAAAAATATGGGTTCAGCCGAAACAAGAAATATCGGCATAAGAGAATCGAAAGGCGAGTATATTACATTTCTTGACGATGACGACGTGTATTTGCCCGAAAAAATAGGTAAACAGCTTGAATTTATGAAAAAGGGAGATTATGACTACTCCATAACCGACCTCGATTTGTACAACGAAACCGGAAAGCTTATACGTAAGCGAGTGAGAGGCTACATAAAGGACACATCAAGTGACTCTCTTTTCAAGTATCACCTTATGTACCATTTAACAGGTACTGACGCTATGATGTTTAAAAAAGAATATCTTGAACGCATAGAGGGCTTTGCACCTATTAATGTAGGTGATGAGTTTTACCTGATGGTGCGCGCCATAGAAAACAAGGGCAAGTTTGGTTATCTTCCCGGTTGTGATATAAAAGCATACGTTCATACGGGCGAATGCGGTCTTTCAAGCGGTGAGGGTAAAATCAAAGGCGAGAACAATCTGTATGAATACAAGAAAACCTTTTTTGATAAATTGGACAGAAAAACCGTGCGCTATATAAAAATGCGTCATCTGGCAGTTCTTGCATTTGCGGAAGTACGTCTTAAAAATTACGGAAAATTTTTGAAATACGCCATAAACTCATTTGTACTCGCTCCTGTTTCCTGCGTGAAAATGTTTTTGTTTGAAAGGTAAAGCGATGGATAAAAAGTCAGTAGGTATTGCTACGGTTTATACAGGGTTTAATTACGGCTCATCCCTTCAGGCATTTGCTACTAAAACATTGCTTGAGGAAATGGGTTATAAGGGAAACCTTTTGAAGCTGGGTGGAAGCATACTTCCGGGCAGAGATGTGAGACTAAAAAAAACCATGGTGGTTCTGGCTCGCTCCTTGCTTCATTCGGGTGGAATGAAAAGTCTGAAAAACTACTCGGACAGTATAAAAAAATCACTGTCTCCCGAAAGTAAAGGATATTTTAATCATTTTACCGATTTTTATCTTCAACCCGAAACTGTTTCATATAAAAATTTGAAAAAAGAAGCCCAAAGCGATAAATATAAAGCCTTCCTGTGCGGAAGTGACCAGGTGTGGAATTCGGCAGTTTTTTATGTTGACCCCTTCTATTACCTTCGCTTTGCGCCCCGGGAAAAGCGCATAGCATTCGCTCCAAGCTTCGGCAGGGACTTTGTTCCCGATTACAACAAAAAAAAGATAAAAAAATACCTTTCGGGTATTAACCATAAATCCGTGAGGGAATCTTCGGGCAGAGCTCTTGTTAAAGACCTTACCGGTGATGACGCTCAGGTGCTCATTGACCCGACACTTGCGTTAAGTGCCGCGGAGTGGTCGCACCATCTGAAGCTTAACAGCAACGAAGAAAAATACCTTCTTGCATATTTTTTAGACCAACCTTCCGAAAAGGCTATAAATGCCGTTAAGGAAATCAGCGAAAAATATTCTCTCAAGGTAATCGGTCTGCCTTATTCCTTTGAGGGTTTACCCTGGGCGGAAAACATTGTTTCCGCAGGACCGAGAGAATTCGTTGAATATATAAAAAATGCGAGCTTTGTATGTACTGACTCTTTTCACGGAACAGCATTTTCATTGAATTTCAATGTTCCCTTTTACACCTTCGAAAGAAATTACGGCAACGCGGGTAAGCAGTCCGCAAGAATTGAGTCTGTTCTGGGTCTTGTTTCGGCTCAGGACAGATACGAGCCCGAGGATTTTTCCCAATGTTTGAACATTTCTTTTGAAAATGTCAATAAAGTTCTTTCGTCCGAAAGAGAAAAATCAAAAAGTTATTTATCAGCTCTTTTGCCTTGTCAGAAGAATGAAAAAATAAAAACCGAAAATTCAAACAATGTGCTTTCTCCGGATGCTTTGCGAAGCTGTACCGGTTGTTCAATGTGCAGTGCGGTTTGTCCCACGGGAGCTATCAGCATTAAAGAGAATTCCGACGGTTTCTATACACCTGTTGTAGACGCTATCAAATGCACACAGTGCGGACTTTGTAAAAAGGTCTGCTACAAGTTTGATAAGGCTTTCAAATTTGACCCCTTTTATAATTACGAAAGCTACAGCGCGACCAATAAAAATACCGAAGAATTAAAAAGTGCGTCGTCGGGCGGTGTTTCGTCGGAGCTTATGGGCAGAGCAATAGAGGAAGGCTATTTTGTTGCGGGCGTTGCCTATGACACGAAAACACAACGCGCCGTAACAAGAATTGCAAAGACAAAAGAAGAAACCGAACAGTTTAAGGGTTCAAAGTATTTCCAGAGCTACACGGCGGATTGTTTTAAAACAATCGTTGCCGATAAAAGTGAGCAAAAATACGCGATTTTCGGTACACCGTGTCAGATATACGCCTTTTCACGTATGTCGGAGGTAAAAAATAATCGTGACAAATATCTTCTTGTTGATATCTTCTGCCACGGTTGCCCCGGTCTTAAGCTGTGGGATAAATATCTTGACTACGTTAAGAGAAAACAAGGTGTTACGGATTTTGAGAAAATCAGTTTCAGAAGTAAAACGCATGGTTGGCACGAATATTGTTTCGACTTTTATTCGAAAAGCAAGAAATTTTCAAGTTCAAAATATTCTGACCCATTCCACGAAATGTTCTTCGGACTTGAAACAATGAATGAAGCTTGTTATGACTGCGTAGCAAGAAGCTCTATGGAAAAAACCGATATACGAATCGGTGATTTCTGGGGAAAACGTTTTGACGAAAATGTAAAAGGCGTTTCAGCAGTTATTACCGTTACCGACAAGGGTAAAGAATTTTTTGAGGGTGTTAAGGATAAGTTTGCCGTTGAGTCTGCTGATTTCAATGAAATTGTAAGTGAACAATCTTATAAGAAAATTCACAGATATAACGAAGTAGCACGTAAAGAAACTCTTTCATTATTGAACTCAGAAGAACCACTTGAGAGAATAGTGAAAAACAGACGGAAGAAAGCCTCAATCGGTTCTAATGTAAAGAGGGTTATAAAAAGTCTGTTAAAGCATTTACCCCAACCGGTATACTTGAAGATTAAATCTAAACTCAGATAAAATCAGTCGGAGGAAAAATGGCAAAATTTCAGATTCTGTGCGTTACGATGCACCAAAAGGATTTTTCAAAACTTAATGAAATGAATGTCCATTCGGATATTGTGTATGCCAACCAATGTGAATGCACGGCGTATGAGGAAATGGAGTTTGAAGGGCACAAAGCCCGGATGATTTCCACGCAGACGAGGGGAGTGGGAATAAACAGAAATCTTGCTCTGACCTATGCTGACGCGGATATATGCCTCTTTGCAGATGACGACGTCCGCTACAACGACGATGCAGAGGAAAAAATCCTTAAGGAATTCGAGGCTCATCCCGATGCGGATGTTATAGTTTTTCATTTCGCATCAAATGACCCTCACAGAAAACCGCCTAAGTACGAGAAAACAAAAAAATGGCCTAAGTTTGCTACAACACCCTGGGGTGCGGTGCGAATTGCATTCAGACTTGATGCAGTGCGCAAAGCAAATGTGTGGTTTACAACACTTTTCGGTGGCGGATGTCTTTTCCCCTCGGGTGAGGACAGTATGTGGATAAAGGATTTACGAAAAGCGGGACTTACATTTTACGTTTCAAAAGAAACTATCGGTAAAGTATCCTACGAAACATCAACATGGTTTACGGGCTACGATGAAAAATACTTTTACGGTGTAGGCGCCTGTTTTACGGCAATTAATAAAAGAACAACGTTTTTCAAGTATTTATACATGGCGTTCAGAACAAAAGGCAAAGGCAAATTGAGTCTGCAGGAAAAGTTCAGCTGGATGAATCACGGAAAATGCGGTTACAATGAAATGTTGTCTTTTGACGCTTACAAAAGTAAGTACATAAAATAAAAAAAGAAAGGAAGGTAAATATGAGTCTTGATATTTTGTTTTTAGGACGACTTTTTCCCCGTGAAAAAGAAGATGAAATAAAATCTAAAATGAAAACAGGTATGCAGGATGCGGCAAACGCGTTGCAGTGGAAAATTATAGACGGTTTCGAAGAAAATGACTTCGGCACAATGAAAATCATAAATTACCTTCCGGTAGATGCGTATCCGAACGGTTACACTGATAAATTTATTGAAGGCTTCACTTTTCAGCATACCGAAAAATACAAAGCTGACGATATAAACATCAGGTGCTGTAATGTTTTTGGAATTAAACGCTTTATAAATAAGCTTTATTTTAAAAAGCAAATTAAAAAATGGGCGAAAGAAGATAACGGCAAAAAGAAAGTTATCCTCTCTTATACGGCAACATCAATGTTTCTGAGCCTTGTAAAGCTTGCGAAGAAATATAACAAAAATATTGTTGCAGGGTGCATTATTGCGGATATTCCGGAGTTTGCCACCGCCGGCACGGTAACAGGATTCAAAAAGCTTTATCACAAAATGCAGGTGAAAAAATGCGCAAAGCTTTACGGAAATGTTGACAGATATGTTCTTCTTACAGAGCAGATGGCGCAGAAGCTGGCAATAAAGTCGCCGTTTATTGTTGTTGAAGGTATAGCAACTACGGATGAATGTAAATATAACGAGCAGCTTGCAGATAAATATAAAAACGAAAAATACATTTTATATTCGGGTACTCTGAATTATAAGTTCGGTATAGGAACACTTCTTGATGCTTTTGAGAAAACAGAGGACCCAAATATAAAATTGATGATATGCGGTTTCGGTGAAGCCGAAGAGCTTATTAAAGAAAAGCAAAAAGACGACGAGAGAATTATTTTCTTAGGACGTGTTGACAGAAAAGATGTTCTTGCACTCCAGAAGAATGCAACAGTTTTAGTAAATCCCCGACAAAATAACGAGGAATTTACAAAATACAGCTTTCCGTCTAAAAATCTTGAGTATTTGTCATCCGGTGTTCCGGTCGTAGCGTATAAGCTTGACGGTATTCCCGATGAATATGACGGATATATAAGCTATCCGGCGGATGATTCCGCACAAGCTCTTTCAAAAGAAATTTTAAAAATTTGCGCTTTGTCCGAAGAAGAAAGAATACATCTGGGCGAAAAAGCGAAAGACTTTGTCTTTGAAAACAAAAACAAAGTCGCACAGGCTCAAAGGATTATTGAGTTTATTAAGTAATTTATCAGTTAGTAGGAGAGAAATAAATGGGTGCTTCACGGTTATTCAATAAGAAACAACCATATTATTTAATAGCCTTCCGAATATTGTTAGCACTATTATGGACACAACATACTGCGATGATTTTCGTACGTGCAATCGTGCAAAGGTTGCCTGTTGTTAACATTTTTGCAGATTATGTCGTGCCGGCAGCGATTGTTCTGGCATTGTTGGTATCTATACCCTGGTTTATTAAAAATATCCGGGGTGTGGATGTGCTGTTCTATTTGGGTTTTGTTGTTCTTTTCATTATGACGATGCTTTTATTTAAAGACAACGTCGAAGTTCTGGAGGAGCAATGGTGGCAGATATTGATTTCAGCGGTGCCGTTCTATTTTGTAGGCTTGGCATATTCGCATACCGCTTGTTCGCGGGATTTGTTCTATTGCTCGGTTGTGGGTGTTATTTCCGTTTTCATTTACCAGCTGTTCAAAATCAGAAACGGTGCGGTACTTGAAGAAGACAATATGTATGTTGCCTATAATTTATTACCCAGTGTAATGTACCTGCTTTATTATGCGAGTGTAAAATTACGCAAAAAATATTGGATTATTGCTATTTGTTCAGCCTTTACAATGTTCATTTACGGTACACGAGGACCCATTTTATGTATCATCGTGTATGTGGCGATTTACTTGTTACACAGGATTTCAAAAACCAGCAACAAGCGCAAGATATTGTTTATATTGGCGGCTTTGGCGGCATTGGCATTTGTGCTCATATATGATGATTTGTTTATAAAGCTGTCCTACTTTATTTCCAACATTTTTGAGAGATTCGGTTTCAGTACACGTATCTTCGATTTCTATGTTTCGGGCGACGTGGCAGTCAGCCGCGGAAGAGACTATTTGACAAATCAGGTTGTGGAGGCTATTTCCAAAAACCTTATTATCGGTTACGGTTTTACCGGCGACCAGTATCTGTTGGGTGTTTACTGTCACAACCTCGTTCTGGAATTGTGGTGTCATTTCGGAGTAATTTTAGGTTCGCTCATTCTTCTGGCATTGGCGGGTCTTTCGATAGTTGCTTTGGTTAAGAGCAGAAGAAACAAAAAGATTTTCTTCTTTGCGGTAATGCTCATTTCTATGGTTATTGTAAAGTTAATGATTTCAAACTCTTATACCATTGAGCCGTACTTCTATTTTATGATAGGTTCTTTTATAGCAATATCGCGTAAATTTGTCAGATACAGGCGAAGAAGCATAGACAATGAGGAAGAAAAATGAAAAAGCTTATAAAACGAACACTTGTTAAAATAAAAAACCGAGGAAAATATCTGGTTTTATCACCTGGTTCAAATGTTACCTTGTCATCAACATTTGAAGGGAACAATTTTATAGGGAAAAACACATCCTTTAACGGCATTATGGGAAAAGGCTCATATATAGGCGAAAATTCTCACATTTCCGCAAGAATAGGTCGCTACTGTTCAATTTCCGATAATGTAAATGTGGTGAACGGTCTTCATCCTACAACTAAGTTCGTCTCCACTCATCCTGCCTTTTATTCAACGTCAAGCTGTGTCGGAATGAGCTTTGTCGGGGAAAATAAATTTACCGAGCTTGTTTTTGCCGATGAAGAGAAAAAGCTCTCCGTTGTTATCGGTAACGACGTGTGGATTGGCTTTGGCGTAACAATTTTAGCGGGAGTTAAAATCGGTGATGGTGCCGTAATTGCCGCGGGCGCAGTTGTTACGAAGGATGTTGAGCCCTATGCCATTGTTGGAGGTGTTCCTGCTAAAGTAATCCGTTACCGTTTTGATAAAGACGTTGCAGAAAAAATAGCAGAAACAAAATGGTGGGATAAGTCACCGGAATGGTTAAAAGAAAAGACGGAAGCTATGCAGGATGCAGAGCGTTTCCTTAAGGAAGTATAAAAATGAAGGTTTGCGATATTGTTTTAAACTCTGTGTGGTACGACCCAAGAGTGAGAAAACAGATTGTTGAATATAATAACAACGGCGTTGAGGTTGTTTGCGTAGGTTTTAAAGACAGTCGTTTTGATGAAGAAAAGGTATCAAACGTGCCTTGCGATGTAGTTATAACGGAGCTTGATGAAAAATACCGTAAGCCCCGTAATAAAGTTCAGGTTTTGTTAAAAGAATTTAACTGTGTTAAAAAATACAGAACTGCAATAATAGAGCAAAAACCCGACGTTATCCACGCTAACGATCTGAACACCTTGACTGCCGCATGTCAGGCGGCAAAAAAGCTGGGCTGTAAGGTTGTTTACGATTCCCACGAGATTTGTGTTGAAAACAATTTTATGAAAGGCGTATACAAGAAGCTCAACGCCCTTTGTGAAAAGGTTTTCATTAAAAGAATTGATAAAATGGTATGCGTAAGTCACGCGGCATCGGATTATTTTGTCAAAAAATATAATATTGAACCGCCTATGGTTATCACTAACTGCTCATTGAAGGCGGAAAAAGTGGTTTCCGACGAAAAGAATGACGGCTTCGAGATTCTCAATCACGGTCAGTATTATGCAGGTAGAGGCTATGATATTATCGTCGAGGCGGCACAGCTTCTTACGGAATACCCTGAAATAAAGATTGCTATGCGCGGTTTCGGCGCAATGGAGGAGAGCTTGCGCAAAAGGGCTGATGAAATCGGTAACGGACAAGTTGTTTTTTACCCTCCGGTGCACGTCAGCGAGCTTATTCCCAGCGCATCAAAATCAATGGTAGGCGTAGCAATTACCGAAAACACCTGCATAAATTTTGAGCTTTCGGTATCGAATAAGATTTTTGAATACGCATCCGCAGGTCTTCCTGTTATTATGTCGGATATTCCCGAGCACAGATACCTTAACGATAAATACAATTTCGGTATTATTCTTAAAGAGAATACACCCGAATGTTTTGCGGAAGCGGCAAAAAAACTTTATACAGATAAAGAGTTTTACGCTATGTGCGCAAAAAATGCAGGAAAACTCAGCGAAGAAGTTAATTGGGAAACAGAGTTTGCCCGATTAATTGAAATTGAAAGGGCTTGGGTCAATGGCTAAAAATGAAGTAAAATGGGGGGCACTGCTATCCTATTTACTTATAATTATTAACGCTCTGTACGGATTCTTGATAGTTCCATATATTGTTTCGTCCTTGGGTGACGTGGAGTACGGAGTTTATAAGACAATATCGTCGCTTTCTTCTGCGCTGATGATACTGGACTTGGGTCTTGGCGGAACGGTTATGCGCTACATAGCCAAGTTCAAAAGCGATGACAAAAAAGATAAAATACAGTCATTTATTTCAATGGCATTGGGCGAAGGGTCAATAATCTGTCTGGGTCTTGTGATTGTCAGCGTAGTTGTATACGCCCTTATTCCCACTATTTATTCTGAGGGGTTATCCCCCGGGGAAATAAGCCTTGCTAAAAAGCTTTTCCTTCTTCTTGCCCTTAATATGGTATTCCATATTATTGAAAATGTACTTAACGGCGTTATATCCGGATTCAACAAATTCTCTTTTGCAAACGGCATAAAGCTGACCCGCATTTTACTGAGAATCGGTTTACTGTTCGTTGTTTTCGCCTTTGTGAAAAGCGCGGTTGCCCTTGTTCTTATCGACCTTGTGCTGACTGTTTTGCAGATAGCGGTTGAATTCGTTTATATAAATGTAAAATTAAATACAAAAGTCAGAATTTCTTTCAGAAATTGGGACAAAGAAATTTTCAAAGAGTCCTTCAGGTATACAATACTTTTATTCGTAACTACCATTGCCGCCCAGATTAACAACAATCTTGATAATGTTGTTATCGGAGCTATTAAGGGCCCGGCACCGGTTACGGTATATTCAATGGGACTGCTGATTTTCGGTATGTTCGAGCAGCTTTCCACATCGCTTTCCGGGGTTATGTTGCCTACGGTAACAAATTTGCTGAAAAGAGACGAAAGCGGCAAAGAGGTTCAGAACACTATCGTCCAGATAGGCAGAATACAGTTTATGCTTCTTGGTGCGGCACTTGCAGGTTTTGCAGTTTTGGGCAAAGACGTAATAGTCTTGTGGCTGGGTGACGGATTCGAGGATGTATATACAATAACTCTTATACTTATGGCACCGGCACTTCTTGAGCTTTGCGTAAATGTTTGCCTTGCAGTGCTCAGAGCGAAAAATATGCTGGGCTTCAGAACAGGTGTGTTGTTCGGAGTAACAGCACTGAACGCAGTAATTACTGTTGTGGGCGTTAAGCTGTTCGGCTATTACGCCGCCGCAGTGGGTACAGCGGTGAGCTTTCTTATAGGCAGTGTAATAGTAATGAATATATACTATTATAAAAAGCTGTCCTTCAGGATGCTGAAAATATACAGAAAAATATTCAGCGGCACGTGGCTGTGTCTGTTGATATCCGGCGGAGCAATAGCTCTTTCGTCACATTTTATAAACGGCGGTTGGATAGCATTTATTATAAATGCGGCGATTTTCTGTGTAGTGTACGGAATAACAATGCTGTTATTCGGCTTTAAAAAGGAAGAAAAGAAAAAATTTCCCATCATAAAAAAATTTGTAAAGTAACAGGAGAAAATTATGGTAAACGTTATCGGTCTTGGATATATCGGACTTCCTACTGCGCTTATGTTTGCGTCACACGGAGTCGAGGTTGTAGGTACTGACTACAACAAGGAGCTTGTAGCTACACTTAACGCAGGTAGGACAACCTTTGAGGAAAAGGGTCTCGACGATTTATTTAACGATGCAGTAAACGCAGGAATTAAATTCACTACTGAATATCAGGTGACGGATACATACATCGTTTCCGTGCCCACACCCTATGATGAGTTTTCTAAGAAAATTGACGCTTGTTATGTAAATGCGGCAGTTAAGGAGATTATGAAGATTTGTCCCAAGGGTGCAACTGTGGTAATCGAATCAACGGTCTCTCCCGGAACTATTGACAAATTCGTTCGCCCCATTATTGAGGAAAACGGCTTTGTAATAGGGGAGGATATAAACCTTGTTCACGCTCCCGAGAGAATTATCCCCGGCAATATGGTTTATGAGCTCCTGCATAATTCACGTACAATCGGCGCTGACAGCAAAGATGTCGGTGAAAAGATAAAAGAGCTTTATTCATCTTTTTGTCTTGGCGATATTGTTGTTACCGATATTAAAACGGCGGAGATGACAAAGGTTATTGAGAATACATACCGCGCGGTGAATATCGCTTTTGCAAATGAGCTTGCAAAAATCTGCCGTCACGACGATATGGACGTTTACGAAATAATCCGTATATGCAATATGCACCCCAGAGTAAATATACTTACTCCCGGCCCCGGTGTCGGCGGACATTGTATATCCGTAGACCCATGGTTTTTGGTAGGTGACTATCCGTCACTGACAAAGGTTATCGGCGAGTCTATGAAGGTTAATGACTCAATGCCCGCGTTCGTGCTCGAAAGAATCTATAATATTATGAAGGAAAATAATATTACGGATATAAGTAAAGTAGGTCTTTACGGTCTTACTTATAAAGAAAATGTTGACGATTACAGGGAATCGCCCACACTTCAGCTTTTAGAGTGCCAGAAAAAACATCTTGCACCGGAGCTTAAGGTTTACGACCCCTATATCACAAAGGATATTGTTGATAATCAGTATCACGATTTTGATGAATTCCTTAAAGACACGGAGCTCGTTGTTATTCTTGTAGGTCACGATGAGATTAAGAATAATATGGACAAGCTCAGCGGAAAAATAGTTCTTGATACAAGAAAAGTTTGTGATTCAGACGGTGTATACAGACTTTAATTTTGGAGATAAAAAATGAAAACAGTAATGCTTGTTTTCGGCACGAGACCCGAGGCAATAAAAATGTGTCCGTTGGTTAATGAGCTGAAAACGCGAAAAAACATAAAAACAGTTGTATGTGTAACGGGTCAGCATCGCCAGATGCTTGATATGGTGCTGGATACTTTTTCGGTAGTTCCGGATTATGACCTTTCAATAATGAAGGAAAAACAAACACTTTTTGATATTACGGCGAATATCCTGCTTAATATTAAGAGCGTTCTTGAAGAGGTAAAGCCCGACGTTGTTTTAGTACACGGTGATACATCAACCACCTTTGTAACAGCCCTGGCGTGTTACTATATGCAAATCCCCATAGGACACGTTGAGGCTGGACTCAGAACATACAATATATATTCACCCTATCCCGAGGAGTTCAACAGACAGGCAGTGAGCATAATTTCAAAATATAATTTTGCACCCACTGAGATGTCAAAAAACAACCTTATTAAAGAGGGCAAAGCGGAGGATACGGTTTACGTTACGGGTAATACGGCAATAGATGCACTTAAAACCACCGTTCGTGAGGATTATACTCACCCCGAGCTTGAATGGGCGGCGGATTCGCGTCTTATAATCATAACGGCGCACCGAAGGGAAAACTTAGGCGAGCCCATGCATCAGATGTTCAGAGCAATACGCAGAATTCTCGATGAAAACGCGGATGTTAAGGCGGTTTATCCTATCCATATGAACCCTGCGGTACGTCAGGCGGCGGAAGAAGAGCTTGGCGGTTGTGACAGGATTCATATTATAGAGCCTCTTGATGTTCTGGATTTCCATAATTTCCTGGCACGTAGCTATATGATACTTACCGATAGCGGCGGAGTTCAGGAGGAGGCACCATCTTTAGGAAAACCCGTACTTGTTATGAGAGATACTACGGAACGCCCCGAAGGAATAAAGGCAGGAACCTTAAAGCTTGTGGGCACTTCCGAAGAAACGATATATGAAAATTTCAAGAATTTACTTGAGAATAAAGAAATGTACGAAACTATGAGCGAAGCAAGTAACCCCTACGGTGATGGCTTTGCGTGTAAACGAATAGCAGATATTTTGGAGGAATAAATATGTCATTATTTGCAGGAAAAACCCTTATGATTACAGGCGGTACAGGTTCATTCGGTAACGCAGTGCTTAACCGTTTTCTTGAAACGGATATAGGAGAGATTCGTGTTTTCTCGCGTGATGAAAAGAAGCAGGATGATATGCGTCACGAATTTCAGGCAAAAATGCCCGAGGTTGCTGAAAAAATCAAATTTTTCATTGGTGATGTGCGTGACCTTGCAAGCGTAAAAAATGCTATGCACGGAGTTGACTACATCTTCCACGCAGCGGCACTCAAGCAGGTTCCATCTTGTGAATTTTTCCCTCTTGAGGCAGTAAAAACAAACGTAATCGGTACTGATAACGTTCTTACAGCGGCTATTGATGCAGGTGTAAAATCCGTTATATGCCTTTCAACCGATAAAGCGGCTTACCCTGTAAACGCAATGGGGACTTCAAAGGCTATGATGGAAAAGGTTATAGTTGCAAAAAGCAGAACAGTGTCACCTGAAAAAACAAAAATCTGTTGCACACGCTACGGCAACGTAATGTGTAGCCGCGGTAGCGTAATTCCTCTTTGGATCGACCAGATTAAATCCGGAAAACCCCTTACGATTACAGAGCCTTCAATGACTCGTTTCATTATGTCTCTTGATGAGGCGGGTGACCTTGTGCTTTTCGCATTTGAAAACGGCGTATCAGGCGATATTCTCGTTCAGAAAGCACCTGCTTGCACTATCGAAGTATTGGCACAGGCAGTAAATGAGCTTTTCAAAGCGGAGCAGGCTATTAAAGTTATCGGCATCCGTCACGGTGAAAAAATGTACGAGACTCTTCTTACAAACGAAGAGTGTGCAAATGCCATTGATATGGGCGACTTTTACCGCGTACCTTGCGACAACCGCGGTCTTAACTATGACAAATATTTCAAAGACGGCGATATTGAAAGAAATCCCTTAACTGAATTTAACTCAAACAACACAGAACTTCTCAACGTAGAACAGGTAAAAGAGAAACTTCTTTCACTTCAGTATATAAGAGATGAACTTGCAGCTTGGGAGAATAAATAATTATGAAAAAAATACTTGTTACGGGAGCCAAAGGCTTTGTTGGTAAAAATCTTTGCGCTGCCCTCAGAAATGTTGCGGAGGGCAAGGACAAAACAAGAGGAATTGACAGTGAAATCGTTATTTATGAGTTCGATATAGATACAGATAAATCACTTCTTTCCGAATACTGTAAGGATGCGGATTTTGTTTTCAACCTTGCAGGTGTAAACAGACCCGAAAAAACGGAAGAGTTTATGAACGGCAACTTCGGTTTTGCAAGTGAGTTGCTTGAAAATCTCAAAAAACACAATAATACTTGTCCTGTAATGCTTTCCAGCTCTTTGCAAGCAACCCTCGTGGGCAGATATGCCGAGGGCGATTACGGTAAGAGCAAAAAAGCAGGCGAGGATTTGTTCTTCAGCTATTCTGAAGAAACAGGCGCAGATGTGTATGTGTACCGTTTTCCCAATCTTTTCGGAAAATGGTGCAGACCTAATTACAACAGTGCCGTTGCAACCTTCTGTAACAATATTGCAAATGATTTACCCATAACTGTTAATGACAGAGCCATTGAGCTTCAGCTTCTTTATATTGATGACCTTGTTGATGAAATGTTCAATATTCTGAAAGGTGAGGCGCACCGTTGCGAGTATGACGGACTTGAAACTGTTGAAAAAGCGGACGGAAAATTCTGTTATTGCCCCATAGTACACAAGGTAACCTTGGGCGAGATTGTTGATTTGCTTGATACGTTCAAAAATCAGCCCTCAACCCTTGTGATTCCTGAAATTCCGTACAACTCTTTTGCGAAGAAGCTGTATTCTACATACCTTTCATATCTTCCTAAAGAGAAGGTCTCTTTCCCTCTTAAGATGAACGTTGACCCAAGAGGCAGTTTCACAGAGCTTCTCAGAACTGAAAAATGCGGACAAGTCAGCATCAATATTTCAAAGCCCGGCATTACAAAGGGCCAACACTGGCACAACACAAAATGGGAGTTTTTCATTGTTGTTTCCGGCAAGGGTCTTATACAGCAACGAAAAATCGGTTCTGATGAAGTGCTTAACTTTGAAGTCAGGGGTGAAAAAATCGAAGCGGTGCATATGCTTCCCGGTTACACCCATAACATTATAAATCTTTCAGAAACTGAAGATTTAGTTACAGTAATGTGGGCAAATGAGCAGTTTGACCCCAATAAACCCGATACTTTCTTTGAGGTGGTAGAATAATGGATATTAAACTTGATTATTCAGATGTTTCCTTTAAAAATAACGGCAAGCTTAAGCTTCTTATAATCGTAGGCACACGCCCTGAGATTATCCGTCTTGCGGCGGTTATAAATAAATGCCGCAAATATTTCGACTGTGTTCTTGCGCACACCGGTCAGAATTACGACTACAACCTTAACGGTGTTTTTTTCAAGGATTTGAAGCTTGATGCACCCGAAGTTTATATGGATGCCGTAGGTGATGACTTAGGTGCTACCGTAGGTAACATCATTAATTGCTCGTATAAGCTTATGGCGCAGATTGAGCCCGATGCACTCCTTATTCTGGGCGATACAAACTCTTGTCTTTCTGCTATCCCCGCAAAGAGACTTCATATTCCGATTTTCCATATGGAAGCAGGTAACCGTTGTAAGGATGAGTGCCTTCCCGAAGAAACAAACAGACGCATTGTTGATATCATTTCCGACGTAAACCTTGCATACAGCGAGCACGCACGAAGATATCTTCACGAGTGCGGTCTTCCCAAGGAGAGAACTTACGTTACGGGTTCACCTATGGCGGAGGTTTTACACGCAAACCTTGAGGATATTGAAAAATCCGATATTCTCAATAAATTAGGACTTGAAAAGAAAAAATACATTCTCCTTTCTGCTCACAGAGAAGAGAATATTGATACAGAAAAGAATTTCCTGTCCCTTTTCAACGCAATTAACAGAATTGCGGAAAAGTACGATATGCCAATTCTTTATTCATGCCATCCCAGAAGCAAAAAGCGTCTTGAAGAAAGCGGATTCCAGCTTGATAAAAGAGTTATCCGTCACGAGCCTTTGGGCTTCCACGATTACAACAATTTACAGATGAATGCCTTTGCGGTAGTTTCCGACAGCGGAACACTTCCCGAGGAGTCAAGCTTCTTCACATCAGTGGGAAAACCCTTCCCGGCGGTGTGCATAAGAACAAGCACCGAGAGACCCGAGGCGCTTGATAAAGCCTGCTTCATACTTGCGGGTATTGATGAAAATTCACTTACACAGGCAGTTGAAACTGCTGTCGATATGAACGAAAACGGCGATTACGGTATTCCTGTTCCGTATTATGTTGAAGAAAATGTTTCAACAAAGGTAGTTAAGATTATTCAGAGCTACACAGGCGTTGTAAATAAAATGGTCTGGAGAAAATTCTGAAGTATATTTTCCACGTGGATGTGATTTTATGAAATATGCCCTTATCGGTTGCGGACGAGTTTCCGGTAATCATATCAAAGCGGCAAAGAATAATAATCTTGAGATAGTTGCGCTGTGTGATATTGAGGCTCAGAAAGCTGAAAGCCTTGCTGAGAAGTATGAGCTTAAGACAAAAATATACAGTGACTATAAAGAGATGCTCCGTGAGATGAAGCCTGATTTTGTCGCCATCGCCACAAGTAGCGGTAATCATGGTGAAATTGCAACTTATTGCGCTGAAAACGGATTCAATTTTGTTGTTGAAAAACCAATGGCGATGAGTATGGAGGAGGCGGACCGTGTAATAGCCGCCGTTGAAAAAAACGGTGTTATTGCAGGGGTATGCCACCAGAACAGATTTAATATTGCCGTTCAGGAGCTCAGGAGAGCTGTCGAAAAAGGCAGATTCGGTAAGCTTTCGCACGGTAGCATACATATCAGATGGAACAGAGACGAGGATTATTATCTGCAGGATGATTGGCGCGGCAAATGGGCAACTGACGGAGGAACACTGATGAATCAGTGTATCCACGGCATTGACTTACTGCGCTGGATGTTTGGCGATGAGATTGAATCGGTTTACGGCTCCACTCGCAATCAGCAGCATCCGTATATAGAGGCTGAGGATGTAGGCGTGGCGGTTGTCAATTTCAAAAACGGCGCGGTAGCAACTATTGAGGGCACTGTGAATACCGTAGATAACCTTGAACAGACCTTGTGTGTCTTCGGTGAAAAGGGTATGGTAAGGCTCGGCGGAATGAACGCTTCGGCTGTTGACGTATGGTGCTTTAAAGATGAAGATATAGCCGACGAAGACAGACGTGAGATTGAAGAAAAGGCATCCAACGTTTACGGTAACGGTCACGGCAGTATCTATATGGATATGATTGATGCTATTAATAATCACCGTAAGCCATACGTAGATTTATATGCAGGAAAAAGAGCGGTAGAGCTTGTTCTTGCTATTTATAAAAGCCAGTTGACAGGGGAGAAGGTAACGTTACCCCTTGAAAAATTCGCATCGGTTGATATGACGGATGCTTTTAAAAAGAAGTGATACAATGAGAGTACAAGAACTGCTGAAAAAAGATATAATTTTACTTGATGGTGGTTTCGGAACTGAACTTATAAAAAAGGGATTGAAGCCGGGTGAAGACTCGGCTTCTGCCGTTTTTTCCCATCCCGATTGGGTGAAACAAATACACCGCTCCTATATTGATGCCGGAAGTAACATTATTCTGGCGGATACCTTTGGGGCAAATTCATTTAAGCTTAAGGATTCCGGATATTCAGTGGAAGAAAGTATAAATGAGGCTGTCCGGATTGCAAAGGAAGCCGCAGACGGTACAGATGTACTCGTAGCACTTGATATGAGCACAACAGGGGAGCTCCTTTTCCCCGCAGGAAAACTCACATTCGATTCCGCTTATGAAGCATTCAGAGAAGCGGCGGTATGCGGTGAAAAAGCAGGTGTCGATTTAGTATGTCTTGAAACCTTCACTGACTTAAAGGAAGCACGAATTGCACTTCTTGCCGTTAAAGAGAATACAAAACTTCCTGTATTCGTTACATTATCATTTGATGAAAACGGTCTTACTATGAACGGAAGCACACCTTCTGCAGTCGCGGTTACATTAATGGCGGCGGGAGCAGACGCAGTAGGCATTAACTGTTCTTTAGGGCCTGACAAATTAAAAGAAATTGTAGAAGAATTTTTGAAATTCTCACGTGTTCCCGTAATTGTAAAGCCCAATGCAGGTCTTCCTGACCCGAAAACCGGCGGCTACACAATGAATGCCCCGGATTTTGCGGAATATATGGGCGAATATTATAAAATGGGTGTAGGAATAATGGGCGGTTGCTGTGGCACAAGCCCTGAATACATAAAATTATTAAAAGAGAAAATTGAAAATACGGAAAAAGGATTTTTCGAAAAGACCCGGGCGTCTGTAATAAGCGGCGTTACGGAAACGGTAATCCTCAATGAGCCGAGAATTATTGGTGAGCGAATCAATCCCACCGGTAAAAAACGTTTCAAACAAGCTCTCGAAGAAAATGACCTTGATTATATTCTAAATGAGGGTATATCTCAGGTTGAGGCAGGAGCAGAAATTCTTGATGTCAACGTAGGACACAGCGCTATTGATGAAAAAGAGATGATGAGCAAAGTAGTCACCTCTTTACAAGGCTCCATAGGTGTTCCGTTACAGCTTGACTCCACTTCACCCACAGTTCTGGAGAAAGCCCTGAGAGTTTATGCAGGTAAAGCAATAATTAACTCCGTGAATGGTGAGGAAAAATCATTAAGCGCTGTTTTACCGCTTGCCAAAAAATACGGCGCGGCGGTAGTCGGCTTGACACTTGATGAAAGGGGAATCCCGGAAACCTCGGAAGAAAGAGTACAAATTGCGGAAAAAATTATAAAAAGAGCCCTGGAAATCGGAATTCCCAAGGATGATATAATTATAGATTGCCTTACAATGACCGTGAGCGCAAATCAATGGGCGGCGCAAGTAACCCTTGACGCTATGAAAAAGGTAAAGGAAAAATTCGGTGTTAAAACTACACTGGGAGTTTCAAATATTTCGTTCGGTCTGCCCTCAAGGGAAATCGTGAATACGGCATTTGTAACCCTCGCATTGGAAAATGGTCTGGATTTACCCATTATGAACCCTAATAGTGTATCTATGCTTGGCGCGGTAAGAGGGTATAAGGTTTTAAAAGGCTTTGATACAGGTGCGGTAGAGTATATAAACGCATTTTCCGGTGAGGAGAAAAATACCGCAAAGGCAAAGGAAATTACCTTGGGCGAAGCAATAGAAAAAGGGCTGAAAACTCAGGCGGCTGATATGACTGCCGAGGAATTAGCACAGAAGAGTGCTGATGAGATTATAAACGGCACGCTCATTCCTGCCCTCGATATTGTAGGTGAAAAATTCGAAAGCGGAAAGCTCTTTTTGCCTCAGCTTATCCGTGCGGCGGATGCGGCAGGAGCTTGCTTTGATGTAATTAAATCAAAAATTAAAGAAAATAATGAACTCGGGCAAAGCAAAGGTAAAATAATTCTTGCTACCGTTAAAGGCGACGTTCACGATATCGGAAAAAATATAGTGAAAACCGTTCTCGAAAATTACGGTTACGATATAATAGATTTGGGCAGAGACGTAGACCCTCTGGCAGTTTTAGAGGCTCAGCAGGAAAATGATGTTAGGCTCGTAGGTCTTTCTGCACTTATGACAACAACATTACCGTCTATGGAAGAAACTATTAAGGTCTTGCGTCATAATAACGCCGACTGCAAAATTATGGTAGGCGGTGCCGTGTTGACACCCGAATATGCTGAAAAAATCGGTGCTGATTTTTATGCCAAGGATGCAAAAATGAGCGCGGATTTTGCAAAAAAATTATTTGAATGAGGAGATGCAGCAATGTTCTGTAAATATTGTGGAAGTAAAATTCATAATGATTCCGTTTTCTGTGCCGGTTGCGGTAGAAATATCACGATTGACGGTACAGTAGCTAAAAAACCAAAACATATTAACGCTCAGAATCAACAACCGATTATGACAACAGCACCGGTACAGCCTGCTACTCGGGTTTATTCACCTATTAATGAACCGATTATGACAACAGCACCGGCGCAGCCTGCTACTCAGATTTATACACCTGTAAAAGAGCCTCAGTATAAAACTGTTGAAACAGTGCCTGCTCAGGAAAGCAAGAAAAACATTAAACCCAAAACAAAGAAAAAGGGTACAGCAGGTAAAGTTTTACCTTACATACTGATGCCGATTGCGGGTATCCTCATAGGTCTTATTCCGGCTCTGAAGAGCGTGCTGCTTCCAACTATTTCCGGATTAATACGCGGGAATTTACCATATGATTTACAGGTAGTCGACATAATATCGGATATTGTATATGCTTTGTCAGGTATAACCCCAAGTGTATTTGTGATATTGATATTATTCAGCCTTTGTTGTAAGACGTTAAATAAAAAAATAAGGTTTATTGAAAGCGTTTACGCATCACAGATTTTATCTGTTTTCCCCAAATTGTTGACTGTCGGTATTGGCTATATTATGCTTTATACGGTAGGTTTCCATGAAATCGATAAATTAGGTATATTTTCAACAATATCCGGTGTAGTTGTTTTACTTGGTCTTATTGTCACGCCATTTATCTCAATAGTATGGTTCTTAAGGGCGGACAATAAAATTGTCATCACCGAGACCAAAAATGATAAAAAAACATTTATACTTCCTTGTGTTTTATTTGTACTTTACGGTATCATACACTACTTTATATTCTATTTATTACAAAATCGCTTGTATGCTTTTTTTACGGAAGAATTGATGTTCGGAGAGTACGGTTATACTTTTACCAGTATCCTTTGTTCTACCATTGCACAAATAGTTGTTTACGGTTTCCTTATGACTTTCAGTATTTTGTGCAAAGGCGGCTATAAAAAGCTTTCCTTTGTAGGCAGTGCCTTTACCGGCTTTGCAATCAGTTCATTTATTAATTCAGTTATATATTATGCGATTGTTCTCATACTGGATGTTGTTAATTTAATGACACCTGTATCAAAAATGATTTTTTATGATGTGTACGGATATATAGGAAACTGCATAGTGGTCGTTTTAGGCGTAGTAATAGCCATTCTTTTGTACATATATCTTAATAAGTATAAGGTTGTTAAAGAAAAGAAGGCTGACAAGGAGGCGACGGAATGTATTGCAGATACTGCGGAAAAAGCATAAACGATGATTCTGTTTTTTGTGACGGCTGTGGTAAAAGATTAAAAGAACAAAACACCTTTGAAAATACATTAAACGAATCGCCGGTTAATGATGACAGCCAATCCGCTGTGAATACGGCACCCATACCGTCTATCCAGGTTTATAAACCTGTAAAGTACCCACAGTATAAAACTCCGCAACCGATTCCGCCAAAACCGGAAAAAACCAACCAGCCGAAAAAGACAAAGAAAAAATGGCTTGTGCCAACTGTACTTCAACCCTTTGCTACGGCGGGCGGACTTTTAGTGGCATGTATAAGCTTTTCCTTGATATGGATTATTTTAATACTTACGCTTGTTACTATTGATCAGGAATTAACATATGTTTCGTCTTGGGTGATGATTTACCTGCCGAATTTCTTTGCATATGCCGGAAGCGCAGTCTTAACTTTAGGCATTCTGGCTTTGTTCAGCTTAAGCTGTAAGGGAAAAAACAGAAAATTAAGATTCATACAAAGCTATTATGCTTCCGGTGTGAGCAGTATTGCCGGAACAGCGCTTATAGTAATTGTCGGCTGTATAATGCTTGCTTTGGATGAGGGCTATGATGATAATAATTTTCTTTTGGTATGGTCGTTTTGCCCTGCTATAATACTACTGTTTGCCCCCGCATTATCCGCCGTATGGTTCTATAATGCCGATAAATATACTGTAACAACCGAAAGAATCAAAAACAAAAAGGCTTTGATTCTTCCCGTTGTGTTTATCATCGTTTACGGTATTTTGTATTATCTTGTTTTCGTCAGAGATATCTTGTTAACATATAAGTTCGTGTATGATATGGAGTTTTTCAGTAAAGTTGACAATAATGTCGGATTCTATTTCAGTCATCTCATAAGGTACGTCATTTTGTATTCTGTACTTTTCCTATTCAGTATTTCCTGTAAAGGCGGTCACAAACGACTCAGCTTTATCGGCAGTGTGTTTATGGGAGAAAAAATGACGCTATTTATTTCACCGTTGCTTACGTTACTTGTAGATTTTGTTTGCTATAAATTCGAGTTAGTTAATGATGAGCTTTGGATTCCGAGCAGCGATATTATAGAGGGCGTTCGGCTTTTCATAGCCACGGTAATAGCGGTATTGCTTTTTATATATCTTAACAGATACGAGGTTGAAAAGATAAATAAGAAGAAAAACAATGAAACACCTGATATTTTACCCGAGGAAAAACCCGAGCCGGCTGCGGTACTCCAACAGTAAAAAGATACTTTAAATGAAAAAAGCGAGTTGTCATTTGACAACTCGCTTAATTTTATTTGTTTAGTTTTTTCTGTCGCGGTGGAAGTTGCGACGGGGACGTCTTTCTCTTTCGGGCTCATCATCGTTTTCGGGAACAAGTCCTTCAACCTCGATAAGAGCATCACGTCTTGAAAGATTGATTCTGCCCTGGTCGTCGATTTCTGTAACCTTAACCATAATCTGGTCGCCAACGCTTACGCAATCCTCAACCTTTTCGGTTCTCTTAACGTCAAGCTTTGAGATGTGTACAAGACCTTCTTTACCGGGTGCGATTTCAACAAATGCACCGAAAGCCATAAGGCGGGTAACAACACCGTTGTAAATTGCACCGATTTCGGGGTCATTAGCGATAGTGTTGATGATGTCAAGAGCGCGGTTAGCGTCGTTGATGTCAACAGCGGTAACGAAGATTGTGCCGTCTTCTTCAACGTCAACCTTACAGTTACATTCAGCGCAGATTTTCTGGATAACTTTACCCTGTTTACCGATAACGTCGCCGATTTTCTCAACGTCAATTTTTGTTGTGAGGAGCTTGGGAGCGTATGCTGAAAGCTCAGCTCTGGGCTCTGAAATAACAGGAAGCATGATTTCATCGAGGATATACATTCTTGCTTTGTATGTTTTCTCGAATGCTTCTTTGATGATTTCGGGTGTAAGACCGTGAACCTTAAGGTCCATCTGGATAGCTGTGATACCTTTCTTTGTACCTGCAACCTTGAAGTCCATATCGCCGAAGAAGTCCTCAAGACCCTGGATATCAACCATTGTCATGAAACGGTCGCCTTCGGAAATAAGACCGCAGGAGATACCTGCAACGGGAGCTTTAATGGGAACACCGGCTGCCATAAGTGCAAGTGTTGAACCGCAGACAGAACCCTGTGATGTTGAGCCGTTTGAAGAAAGAACTTCGGAAACAACACGGATTGTGTAAGGGAATTCCTCCATTGAGGGGATAACAGGAAGAAGAGCTCTTTCTGCAAGTGCGCCGTGACCGATTTCACGTCTGCCGGGGCCTCTTGAGGGTTTTGTTTCACCGACAGAGTATGAGGGGAAGTTGTAGTGGTGGATATATCTCTTTTCAACGTCCTCGTCAATACCGTCGAGCATCTGTGCATCGCGTGCAGTACCGAGTGTTGTTATTGAAAGAACCTGAGTCTGACCTCTGGTGAACATACCTGAACCGTGTACTCTTGAAAGAAGGTCGATTTCAGCGTTAAGGGGACGGATTTCGTCAATGCCACGTCCGTCAACACGCTTGCCTTCGTCAAGGAGCCAACGGCGAACGATGAATTTCTGGAGCTTGTAGAGGCAGTCATCAATTTTTGCTGCTTCTTCGGGGAACTTCTCGTCGAATTCAGCGTGAACTGCATCGTAGATGGGAGCAAGTCTTTCGTCGCGGATTCTCTTGTCGTCAGTGTCAAGAGCAACCTTAACGTCATCAATAGCGAAAGCCTTGATTGCTTCGTAAAGCTCTTCTGAGGGGTCATTTGACTCAAAAGCGATTTTTTCTTTGCCGATTTCGGCAACGATTGATTTGATAAATTCAACGATTTTCTTGTTCTCCTCGTGAGCGAACATAATACCGTCAAACATTACTTCGTTGGAAATTTCGTTAGCACCAGCTTCAATCATAGCAACAAGGCTGTCAGTTGAAGCAACTGTAACTGTCATTTCTGTTTTTGCTCTTTCTTCAAGAGTGGGGTTGATAACATATTTGCCCTCAACAAGACCGAGAGATACGCTTGATACGGGACCATCCCACGGAATGACGGAAATAGCGATAGCTGTGGACACACCCCAGAGAGCTGCGATTTCGGGTGAGCAGTCGGGGTCAACAGACATAACTGTTGCAACAACAGAAACATCGTTTCTCATATCCTTGGGGAAAAGAGGACGGATGGGTCTGTCGATAACACGGGAAGTAAGAACAGCCTTTTCAGATGCCTTGCCCTCACGTCTCTGGAAGGAGCCGGGGATTCTGCCTACTGCGTAGAGCTTCTCCTCAAAGTCAACGGAAAGGGGGAAGAAGTCAACACCTTCACGGGGCTTGGGAGCCATTGTAGCTGTACAAAGAACCTCTGTATCACCGTAACGAACGATACAAGAACCGTTTGCAAGCTGAGCCATTTTACCGGTTTCAATAACTAACTTTCTGCCGGCAACTTCTGTTTCAAAAGTTCTGAAATCTTTGAAAAACATAATTTTTACCTCATTTATTTTATTTCCGTTTCAAATGGTTTAGCAACAAAGAAAAACGCAAAACACCTTCACACTTTTCTTTATCGCTAAAACCTTAATCAACGGATTTAGTCCTTAATAATATACCCTGAAAAGTATTTTAAAAAACGGCTAACGGGACAAACGGATATCCGTTTGTCCCGAAAAGAGCAATTATTTACGAAGACCAAGACGTGCAACGATAGCACGGTAACGCTCGATATCTGTCTTCTGAAGGTATGCAAGAAGGTTTCTTCTGTGACCAACCATTTTAAGAAGACCGCGACGAGAGTGATGGTCTTTCATGTTGTTTTTAAGATGTGCGTTAAGGTCGTTGATTCTCTTTGTAAGAACAGCGATCTGTACTTCGGGAGAACCTGTGTCGCCCTCATGTGTGGCATATTCTTTCATAATTGCCTGTTTTTCTGCCTGTGTCATTGTTTTTCACCTCATTAAATATTTCCCAAATAACCCAGAACGTAGGGTAGGTGAATGCGTTGAAAA
>JAZULQ010000038.1:0-29873 GCA_045603185.1 Acutalibacteraceae bacterium | reverse complement strand
CAACAGAAAAAGCATTTTCCCAATCTTTAGGTAAATTATTTATAGCTGTGTCAAATGACCCGTTCTTTAAAAGATTTTCAGGTTCAACTTTCCAGCCATTTGATGATAAAACATCTTCATTAGCGGGAGCGTAATTTGACTTGCAGTAATTACCTTTATCGTCAAATATGTAGTGGAGTTTGCCATCTTTTCCGAATTGATGTATTTCAACACCGGTGTAGGCATCTGTAATTTTGACCTGACGATTATTCAATTGTTTAAGATTGATAAAGTTACCTTGTGTATCTCCGGATTTTTCTGTAATCTTAGTCACCTTACCTAAAGTATCATAGGTATATTGAATATTGTAGTTATCAATATTCTGCACTTTAACAAGGTTGCCGTTCTCGTAGGTATATGCAACTGTTTCTCCATCAGGGTAGGTAACAGAGGTTAAGTTTCCGTTACTGTCATAGCCATAGGTGGTTTTCAAATCCACATTTGTTGTGCCTGCTTTTATGGTCTGGTCGTTTGCAGTAAGGCTTTTTATTTCAGTAAGCAAACCGCTATCGGTATCATAAACAAAAACATATTTTCTGCCAACTCCGTCAGTTACGCAATTAATTTTAAAACACGAATCCCCATCATATTCAAATGTGATTTTATCATAACTTCCGTCTGAATTTGGTTCTGCTTCCTGAATTTCAGTTACAAAGCCGTTTTCTTCAAAATGCAAAACATCGCCTGCGGGAGTTGTTACCATATAGTTCTCATAATCGTAGCCAGCATCTTTGTCGATTAATTCAAGAGAATAGCCTAAAGGACTGCTTTCATCTGCTTCATAAACAGTTTCGTTGGGGTTATCTTCATTTTCTGTTTCTTTAAAGCATACAATTGCACCTTCACCGCTGAAGAAATATATATCAGAGCCGGAAGCACTATAGCTTATCCATTGGCAATATGAGGGAAGCCAGTTGTTACCGAAATAGTTTGGTATTTCAAACTCTTCGCCTTCCAACGGTAAAACATCTGCCATAAGCTCTAACCAAGTAAGGCAAGCAGGGTCATAATTAAAATCAACATTAACCGGTGAACGCAAGCCATCCATAGATAAATCACTTCTGCTTACGCAAATGCTTCTTGATAATGTATTTACACTTGCCGTTCCTGCTCTGCCGATTTCCTGAGTAAGATATTCAAAAGAATCGTTATTTCCTGAGGTATCAACATAATCAATTGTAATATAGCTATTGTGACTTTGATTTGCGTAATTTTCTTCACCCGCAACCCACAGATAACTGGTGGTGTTTTCGTCCTCAGCCATTAAAACAAAGCCGTTATTTTCTCTGCCATTTATCCATTGAGTAAACAAATCAGTAATATTTATATTTACTGTTGTGTTTGAAATAGCATTCTGAGAGGGAATACCTGTAAAATAGTCGATTATTCTATCCTCGTAAGTAATCGCTTGTTGATTATTTTCAGGATAAACATCAGAATATGTAACAGTTTTGCTGTCCCAAGCTGTTTCAATAGGCTTTGCTACTATGTTGTTGCCTATAACATAACCCGAACATTCATAGCTGACATCTGTAACTACAACACCGGGATTTTTGCAAAAAGATAATATATCAAGATTGAATTTTACCAACACTTCTCCGTGATATGAGCTTGTATTGGCAATTACAGCATCTGCAACATTAGAATAGTTAGTGGTCTGACTGTTGCTGTCTTCACTGTTCTTTAAAATTAAAGTATCTTCAATTATTGTATCGTCCAAATCAGGTAATTCAACGGTCGGGGTTCTTAATGAATAAGTTGAAGCACCTGAGCTTACAATTTCACCCTCCTGAACCTCAACAGAATCATCAATTTCATTCCATTGACCGTCTTCATAGGTATGCAAGGGAGCCTGAGAAACAATTGAGGTATATGAACCGTCTGCGCGTTTATATGTTTTTGAATATTCGTCGCGCTTTTCCGTAACCTCGCAGATAATTTCTGCTTTTTCCTCCTCGGTTTCAACAGTTTCGGTTAGTAAATTTTCCTGATACGCCTTATTTTCGGTATATTCATTATATTCTTCTGCAAAAACTGTTGTTCCGCAGGAAAATATACCAATCAGCGTAGCAATCGTCAGCAATATAGCCAACACTTTTTTACCAGTTTTCATTTTTTTGACCTCCTGTTTAATATTTCGGGGTTATCCCATTTGTATATGTCAAAAACAGGTCGAAAAATCACAAGAAATTTGATAAAAAATAAAATTTGGTGTTTTAAACAACAAATAACCCATCAATTTGTGCAAAAAAGAAAGTGATTGAACCGAAAATCAATTCAATCACTTTTACAAACTATTAATATATATTATTTAGCCACAGGAACGTTGATTTCCAAATCAGTTAAGGGGAATGAACAGCAGGGGTGAATACAATCAAACTTGTAGTCTGCAAGTCTGCGGTATTCAATGTGCTTAGGAACATAAACCTTACCTGAAATAAGGTGAGAATGGCAGAAGCCACATTCACCGCTACGGCAACGGGTGGGAGCTGCAATACCGTTCTTTTCAAGAATCTGAACAACAGAATCAGTTGATTTACCTTCAACTGTATATGTTTTATCCTGAATTGTAACCTTGATTTTCACTGTTTCGGGAATACCTGCAGGGTAGTCAGCCTGAGTCTGAGCATTATGGAACTCGCCGAACATTTCGTGACGAATATATTTCTTGGGAAGATTTAATTTCTCAAGCTCCTTGTCAACAAATTCATACATCTGCTGAGGACCGCAAAGGAAAACTGAGTATGCTTCGTTTTCGGGAGCATATTTCTTAATTAAATCTGCAGTAATGAAGCCTTTTTCTGTGCCCTCAGGTGCATTGTCATCATCGCTTAATACATGAACAACCTTGATTTTGTCGTTCTTTGCAAGCTCATCCAATTCCTCGCGGAAAAGAATGTTATCATAATTTCTGCTGCCGTAAAGGAGAGTCATCTCAAAGTCTTCGTCTCCGTCGCAGATAGCATTTGCCATTGAGATAAATGGTGTAATACCGCTACCACCTGCAAGGCAGATAACCTTCTGAGCATCTCTTAAGGGCTGGTACTCGAAGTTACCTGCAGGAGCAGAAACCTCAACGCTTCTACCAACTGCCCAATTATCAAAAATATACTGTGACATTAAGCCGCCTTCAACAAGCTTGATTGTAAGAACATATTTGCCCTCAAGGGAATCCTTGGGCGAAGAGGAGATTGAATAGCCTCTTGTTACAGGCATACCTTCAATTGTTTCAAAAACTGTAAGGTATTTACCTGCACCAAACCAAGCAAGAGCAGTTGTTCCTTTATCAGTATCTGGAACAAGAGTAAAGCTCTTGCAGTCTGCTCCGCGTTCCTTGATTTCTGCAATTTTAAGGTACTGTCTTTTGGGGTGAAGCGCTTTTGCAATAACAGTTGCCTGGTCTGAAACAGGCTTGAGGTCTGAATTTGCTTTTTCAAATCTTTCCTGACGAGCGGAGAGCATCGGGAAGAATTTCTTCGCGCTTAATTTTTTGATATTAGCCATCTTATTTGCCCTCCTTACTTAATGCTTTTATAACAATTCCGGCTGCTTTTTCGCCTGTGTAGTAAGCGCAACCATAACCATCGCCACGCTCCTGAGAAGCACCGCAGAAATAGAAATTGTTAAATGGTTGATCGTTAAGATATTGAACTGTTCTCGGAATCATACTATCCCATTTTTCAAGCATATAGCCGTAGGGTGTACCCTCGGGAGTGTTAAGGTAACGGCAGAATGTTGGGGGAAGAGCGATTTCAATTTCTTCAATATAAGGTGTAATGGAAATGCCGAGCGCTTTTTCGCAGGTTTCAATCATATCCTTTGCAACCTTGGTTTTGAATTTCTTGTAATCCTGTGGCTTAACGTCCTTCATAACATCACCGAATGTCATTGTTGTAAGGAAAAGCTGACTTGTTCCTTCTGGTGTGCAATCGGGGATGATTTCATTAAGGCAGTTAATAATGCAGTAACCGCTGAAAAAGTCCTGAACGGCTTCATACTGTTTATCAGAGTCAGAATCAGGAGCAATAAATATTGAATAGTCCTTGATTCCCAATTCTTCTTTGGTTTTGTTCATACCGAGATAAACTGTTGTAAGAGCACAAGCAGTTTTTCTTGCATTAAGCATCTTAAGCTGCTTTTCGGGAACATCTTTTGTTTCAAAAAGATCGTTCCATACCTTGTTGGGTGAGGAGTTGCAGATGAAATATTTACCGTAAACCTCTTTGTTGCCGTTAATAACAACACCTGCAGGCTTTCCGTCCTTCATTATAACCTTTGTAACCTCTGAATTGTACCAGATGTCACCGCCTGCATCACGTATAACCTTATCAAGAGCAAGGCTCATTTCGTGGCTGCGAAGTTCTGGCACACCTGTTCCGAACTCAACATAACTGTGAAGAACAGTCATATAGTAAAGGAAGTCAAACTGGGAGGCAGGTGAGCCCATATAGCACCAATATGTATTGAAAATATCCTGAGCTTTTTTGGGCATACCGAGTGCATCAAGACCATCTTTTATTGTATGAGAAACCATTCTTAAAATGTTGGGTATATCCTTGAAGCTTCCGGGTAATTTTTTAGGGTCATCAAGGGCAGCGAAAGCAACATACAGTCTTTCGCTGAGTCTGAATGCTTCCATACAGCTTTCATAAGAACCGGGAACAAGCTCCTCAAGCTTCTCTGCAAATTCCTTTATGCCTACGGGCATACGAGCATCAACGGTTACCCACTTACCATCCTCGTTAAGGAAAGCACCTTCATCACCCTCGTTTGCAGGCACTATAAGACGGAAGGTTGAATTATGGGTGTACCATTTAACATCACCACCCATACGTTTGAACATATCTTCAACCTGGCCTTTTTTGTCGGGTGCACCAACACCACAAAGCTCGTGAAGTGATGGTTCAAATTCAAAGCGACCTCTTACGAAAGATGAGGCAGAACCACCGGGGATGTTGTGCCTTTCAAGTAAAAGGGTTGAAAGACCTGCTTTAGCACAGGTTGCAGCAGCTGCAAGACCGCCGTTACCTGCACCGATAACAACTACATCATAAGTTTTCATTTATTTAACCTCCATTTCGGATGTTTGTTTTTTTCTATAATAAGTTCATTTTAGCACATAAAACTTAGTAAATCAATTAAATTTATACACCAAAAATAACATAATCGTTTTTTGTACGTGCTTTAGCTAAATAGTCACTTTTTACTAATCCGTTTTTATTGTTTTTATAAGCATTCAAAAGCTCTCTGATCATATTGGTCAAGTCGTCTCTTTCAAGAGCTTCATCAATAGTCAACAACAATATTTCACTGTTTTCGTAACCATCAGACTCGGGTGTACCTGATTTATATTCCATTGTGAAAACCGCACACCATTGTTCACTTTTAAATTGCATTGAAAACAAGTCTTTTGCTTGGCAGTTAACACTTGTCTCTTCAAAAATCTCTCGTTCTATTGCAAAAGTGGGGAGTTCGTTTTCTTTTACATATCCACCGGGCAAAAGAATTCTGTCTTTTGCAACACCATATGTGTGCCTTACAAATAAAATTTTGCTGTCAATTTCAACTATGCCACAAACAGCAAAAAGTGGAGTGCTTTTATTTTCTTTTTTCTTTTTATCAAAAATGCTCATTTTGCGTTCTCCTTGGTAGTTTGTTGAAAAAATAATTGTATATATTTTATCATAATAATGTTACTTTTACAATATTGTTAGTGCGTAGTAAAAGTGTATCAGAAGATATAAAGATTATTGATATATTCTGACTTGCATCTTGACTTGCATTTTTGTTTTTTTGTTGCAGTTTTATAGGTTAATCACGCTGAAGGCGTGTATATCATCAATTTTGTTGAAATTGCATATCATCAAAATGAAGTTTTGTATATCATCATCGCGAAAGCAAATACAGCCTATGGCTGATGATATACACCTTCGGTGATGAGATACACACTAAAGCGTGATGATATACCATTGCTTTCGCAATGGATAAAAAAATCTCGTTCCGAAGAACGAGATTTTTTGGCAGGGATGGCGAGGTTCGAACTCACGGATGACGGAGTCAAAGTCCGTTGCCTTACCGCTTGGCTACATCCCTATAAATAAAAAAATGGGGTGGATGATCGGGGTCGAACCGACGACCTCCAGGGCCACAACCTGGCACTCTAACCAACTGAGCTACATCCACCATACAAAAATATTGGCACGGTTGGAGGGATTCGAACCCCCGACCTACTGCTTAGAAGGCAGTTGCTCTATCCTACTGAGCTACAACCGCGCATTGTGGAGCGGGTGATGGGAATCGAACCCACACGACCAGCTTGGAAGGCTGGGATTCTACCATTGAACTACACCCGCGCGTGTCACAACAACAGACATTTTATCACAACACTATTGCATTGTCAAGGTATAATTTTAATTTAAAGCAAAAAAATTGTTTTATTTTTCCTTGCCGATACAATAGTCATTGCTCGCGTCAATTATAGTGATTTCGATGATTTTTCCACGGTAGTCCGAATCATCGTATATACGTACCGGTGTATAGTTTTTTGTGTATCCTTCCGAGTATCCGTTTCTATAAGTTTCAAAAAGTACTTCAACTGTTTTTCCTATCTGCTTTCTTAAGTAATCAGTGCGGATTTCTTCGGTAATTGCTGACAGTCTGGCGGCGCGGTCATCTTTCGTTGCATTAAGATGTTGTTCCATTTTTGCCGCGACTGTTCCTTCACGAACAGAATAGGGGAACACGTGCGCTTTCTCAAAACCGACTCTTTTAACAAATTCACAAGTAGTTGTGAAATCATCTTCTGTTTCGGTAGGGAAGCCAACGAGAACGTCAGTTGTGATGGTTGCATCAGGGAAGGTTTTACGTAACTTTTTTGCTAATTCTTCGTATTCTTCGGCTGTATAGTGTCTGTTCATTTTTTTTAGAACATTATTACAACCACTTTGCACGGAAATGTGAAATTGAGGGCATAATTTGCTGATTTTTCCCAACCTGTCAATCATTTCATCTGTGATGTGGTCGGGTTCAAGAGAACCTAATCTTATCCTTTTTATTGTTTCATATTTGTCAGCTAAAACAAGGGCGTCAGGCAGCGAATACGGCGTTTTTTTGCCGTAATCAGATAAGTTGATGCCTACAAAAACAATCTCTTTGTAGCCGTTTTCAGCAAGGTTCTTAAGCTCTCTGTCTATATCTTCGAGAGATTTTGAACGTGACCTGCCACGTGCCATGGGAATAAGACAATATGAACAGAATCTGTCGCAGCCGTCCTGTATTTTAAGGAAAGCGCGTGTATGACCGTCAAAGCGAGTTATACCTTTCCCGATAAATGGGTCGTTGGTTTTATGCTCAATATGCATATCAATGAATTGATGTTCTTCTATATATTTGTTGAGAGCTTCAGCAATGAGCGTGTTACTACGATTACCAAGAAAAATATCTACTTCAGGTAAATCGTTTATAATATTTTTTTCAGCCTGAGAAGCACATCCGGTAAGGACAATTACGCAATTCGGGTTTTGTTTTTTGAATCTTCGTACCGCTTGACGGGTTTTTCTGACACTTTCGGCAGTTACAGTGCAGGAGTTAATAACGGCGATATCAGCATCGTATATACTATATATAATTGTATGGCCATTATTTTCCAGTAATTCGGCCATCTCTTGAGATTCGTATTGATTGACCTTGCAACCTAAAGTATAAAAAAATACGTTCATAAATTTCCTCTAATATTAAAATCACTCCCGAAATACTCGGGAGTGAAATTATATCATATAAATCTTACAAGTTCAAGTTAAAGAACTTATTATCCGGGGAATACGCCCGAATCAGCAATATCTGAGAAACCGTTACCTGAACCGGTGATAGCAGTTATAATACTATCAAGGAACTGGCAAATAGCCTCGAGGAGAGCATCTGTTGAATTGTCTTCAACGGGTAATTCACCGTTGTGACCAACTCTATAGATTGCGTCTTCGATTCTTTCGGTTGCTGCTTCAGCTGCAGTGGGTTCGCAGATTGTATCATTAAGAAGAGCAAGACATTCAACGTATGCAGCTTTGAGTTCCTCTATATCAGCATCGGAACAAATAAGCTCGTTGCCTTCAACGTCGTATGTAACGCCGTTGTTGTAGTTTGTAATCAATGCGGTGGCTTCTTCAAGTCTCCAACGGAAAATGTTTCTTGTGTTACGAGTGCCGTTGAACTGAGGGAAGTTGGGGTTATCGTGAACATTCTTAACATCACCGGTGATAAGGTTACCGATAAGTTTGATAATTACGTCGTTTCTACCAACTTCGTGATGCTGATTCTGGAAGAACCATGTTGTATCAACGAAGGCACATGTTGAAATATCAAGGCTACCATCGGGAGAGATAATAGCATCGTCTGAGAAGAGGATATCATCAGGAAGAAGCTGACCTGCGGGTGCGTAAGTAGCACCGAGAGTAGTTGAGTCGATATCAATGATAGCGTCACTGTTAGTAACGTCAGATGATCTCATAGCACCGAAGAAGTTGTAGTCAGCAACTGCATAATCAAGACCGTAACCGGCAACGTTGTGAACAAGTCTCTCGTCTTTTTCAGCGAAAGCTTTAAGGTTGTCAACGAGGTTCAATCTTGCTGTCTGGAAGTTGTCGATCTTAACAGCGAGTTCAGCACACTCTGAATCTGCCCAGATGTCATCGTAGTATTTAGCCTTGACATCTTCGAATCTGTCTGTGGGAATCATAGCCCAGAACTGAGGACAGTTAAGCATAAGTGTGTCGATAATACCTTCAACTGCACCGGAAAGAATAGCGTAAACAACTTCTTTAGGCATAATCTTGAGTGCTATGTTGATTATGTAACCCAATGTACCGTAGTCGTTGGACTCCTTCATAATCATAGGTAAGAATTCGTTGAAGAAGAAATGTTCATATTCAGGATGCTCGGGGTCGTTTACCTTGAATTCTCTGAGGTAGAAGTCACCCATAACGTCAGTACCCTGAAGGCAAGAAACAACGTTAACTATTCTGTTGATGTCGGGGTAACCTGAATCCTTCATCATTTCAAGATAAGCAGTGAGGATAGTACCGCCGAGTGAAATTGTAACGATGTTTACTTTGTCAACGCCTTTTTCGGATTTAACGAACTGGATATATTCATCAAGACCTTTTGCAGACTCAAAGGGGTCACCGATAAGGGGGAATGCATAAAGGTAAAGATCATTTTCATCAAGTATCGCTTCAGTAACAACTTCACCTGTTGTAGCATCGATAGTATCTTCAGTGAGCATTCTCATAGGAATCATTCTGTAGAAATAATCCTTGTCATCCTGGCTCATACCGCCAACAGAGGTTTTGTAAGAAATTGTCTGAAGATTGTTTACAGGGTTACCTGATTTATCAGAAGCCTGGATTGAGAAAAGCTCTGATACAGTGTTGTAAACACCTTCCTGAAGTTTGCCATCACTATCGTTCTGACGAATAAGAGCTCTTACGAGAGGTGCAGCAAGGTTGTTTGTAACTGTAGGAAGAATTTTTGTGGAGTCAAGAATAAGAAGACCGCCTGAAAGTTCTTCACCGTTTTCGTTGTAAGCAACATTACCGTTTTCATCAGCAAGATAAGAGATTGACTGGCTGATACCGGGGATGATGATAGTGGGATAAACGGTTTCAGCAACTTCGTTGTTTGCACCGGCAGCACCGCTATCAGTGGAAGTGCTTGCAAAGAAGTCGGGTGTTGATTCCATAATCTCGATTGCTTCTTCGATGCTGTTTGCGTTAATGAAGTTAGCACCGCCGGCAATTTCTGTTACGGAATTTGCGTTTGAGTTCAAAAAGCTTGTAAGTGCAATCGCGCCAACGCTGAAAACTGAAAATGTCATAACGAGCGTAAGAACGATGGCTATTACACGTTTGCCTGTCTTTTTCATAGAAAAAGCTCCTCCTTAGGTTTTTATACATACTAAAATATACCATAATTGTCCGAAAAAAACAATACTATTATAGTATATTTTTTTACCAAAAACTAATTATTATATTTGTTGACTTTAACATTACCGGATAATATAATAGTGACTATAAAGAAACCCGCGAATTTTATACGTTAAAAACACATCAAATTTTCATTTCTTTCATATAATTTTATGAAAGGTTATGTATTGGGAGATGTTAATTTATGTTTGTGGTTTCTTTAACATCAAAAAGGCTAAAGAAGACAATTATCATAATTGCCATTGTTACGGTTTGTCTGGTGACAGGCGTTTTATGCGGTTTTTTATTGTTCGGTAATAGTAGTTCCGCAAATGACATTGCAGTTGGTTCTGTAGGAGGTTCGCAGGAGCTCCTTTCATTTATTTCTGACTTCGGTTGGGAAGTAAACGAAGAACCTGACGAGGTCAGGGAGATTATAATTCCGGCAGAGTTTGATGAAGTATATACCAACTATAACGCTATCCAGTTGAATCAGGGGTATGATTTGAGTGAGTATGCCGGTGAACGCGTGAAACGATGGACATATACAGTTAAGAATTATCCTGAGTATATCGGCGAAGACTGTATAAAAATTAATATTCTGGTTTATGACGGCAAGGTAATCGGTGGCGATGTCTGCTCAGTAAAATTGGATGGGTTTATGCACGGTTTCAGTAAATAAGGATGTTGATTATGAAAGAACAAAAGCATAGTAATTCTAAAACTGAACGTCTTGATAAATTAATTTCCTCGCAAGGTCTTGTGACTCGTAGCGAGGTTAAGGCGTTAATAAAAAAAGGACAAGTTACGGTAAACGGTAAAACTGTAACCGACAGTTCTGTTAAAGTCAATTATGACGACGAGATTTCAGTAAACGGAAAATTATTATCACAGTCGCGCTTTGTTTATATTATGTTGAACAAGCCTAAAGGTGTCGTCAGCGCGACGGATGATAAACGTGATAAAACGGTTGTTGACATTTTGCCTGATGAGCTTAAACGTAAGAATCTTTTTCCTGCCGGAAGACTTGACAAGGATACAACAGGTTTTTGCCTTATAACTGATGATGGAGCGTTTGCACACGATATATTGGCTCCGGCTCATCACGTTACGAAGACTTATATTGCAAAGATTTCCAATCCCATTGATTATACTGCGGCTAAGAAAGGTTTTTCTGACGGTGTTGTTTTGGCAGACGGAACAGTTTTACTCTCAGCCATTTTAGAGCTGATAGAGGACTCGGACGAGCCGGTGTTTAAAGTTGTTATAAAAGAGGGGAAATACCACCAGATAAAAAGAATGTTCGCTTCTTTCGGGGCAACCGTTATTGAACTCAAGAGAACAGCAATAGGCGGTCTGAGGCTGGATAATGAGCTGGAAGAAGGCTGTGCAAGGCTTTTAACAGACGAAGAACTTAAAATCATTGTTGAAAATGACGAAGAATTTTAAGCTGAATTAATTGGTGTTTTTTGCATTTGAAACAAGTTTTTTTGTCGGAAAATTAACATTTTGCATAAAAAAATTTGAAAAATATAAAAAAAGCACTTGCAAAAGTTTATAAAGTTGTGTATTATGTATAACTGTTAAATGGTCAATTTGTTAAAAATTATCGGAGGTCATTATATGTCCAATAGATTATTCCAGGGTGTAATACACCAGATGCGCGATGTTGTTGAAAGAACAATCGGTGTTATTGATGAATCCGGCGCAGTTATCGCTTGTAGCGATCTTGGTAGAATCGGCGAAATTCGTACCAATAATCTTGTTACAATTTTTTCTTCAGCAACTTCTGTTGTAAATGATGGATATCTTTATCAGACTTTTGGAACACATATGCATCATGAGTATGCTGTTTTTGTTGAAGGCGATGATGTAACTGCTCAGAATTATATCGGAGTTCTTGCTGTTTCTCTTTCAAATATTAAACAGTTCTATGATGAGAAATATGACAGAAGCAATTTCATAAAGAATATTATTCTTGATAACATTCTTCCCGGTGATATTTATCTTAAAGCTCGCGAACTTCACTTTAATAATGAGTCCTCAAGAGTTGTTTTGCTTATCAGACTTGTTGATAAAAATGATGTTTCCGTATTTGATGTTATTCAAAATCTCTTTCCGGATAAAACAAAAGACTTTGTTATAAATATCAGCGAATCTGATATTGCTCTTGTTAAAGAGGTTAAGACCGATATTGATGGTAAGGACCTTGAAAAACTTGCACGTTCAATTTCCGATTCACTTTCATCTGAATTCTATACTCATGCACTCGTTGGTATTGGTACACCTGTCGTGGGTGTTAAGGACCTCGCTCGTTCATTTAAAGAGGCTCAGGTTGCTCTCGAAGTCGGTAAAGTTTTTGATACAGAGCGTAATATAGTTAGTTATGAGCACCTCGGTATCGCAAGACTTATTTATCAGCTTCCCACAACTCTTTGTGAAATGTTCTTGAAGGAGATATTCAAAGTCGGTTCTATTGAAACTCTCGACCAGGAAACTCTCTTTACAATTCAGCGCTTCTTTGAGAATAACCTCAATGTTTCCGAAACTTCAAGAAAACTTTTTGTACATAGAAATACTTTGGTTTACAGACTTGAAAAAATCAAAAAGCTTACCGGTCTTGACTTGAGAGAGTTTGATGACGCTATTGTTTTCAAGGTTGCTCTTATGGTTAAAAAGTATCTTGATGCTAATCCGGTCAAGTATTAATATATCAACAATTTGTGAATTTTCAAAAAAATAGCACATTTTTATTACAAAAGGGTTACATTTTGTAATTAAATGTGCTATAATTTTTTTATTGATAAAAAATTAGAGGATAGGTGTTACTTTTGATTAAGTTTGATGGCGTGTCTAAAGTATATGAAGACACCAACACAAAAGCTCTTAACAATTTCAGCGTTGAAATTGCAACAGGTGAGTTCGTGTTTATTGTCGGCTCTTCCGGCGCCGGTAAAAGTACTTTGCTTAAGCTTATGATGCGTGAAGAAGTCGCAACAAGCGGTACAATTAGTATAAACGGTTTCGATTTAAATACTATAAAGAAAAGTAAAATCCCATATTTCAGAAGAACTTTAGGTATTGTTTTCCAGGATTTCCGTCTTATTCAGACAATGAATGTTTATGATAACGTTGCTTATGCTATGCGTGTTATCGGTGCAAGGGAAAATGCTATCAGAAAACGCGTACCTTATCTTCTCGGTCTTGTTGGTCTTAACTCCAAAGCTCGTTCAAAGCCCAATCAGCTTTCCGGTGGTGAACAGCAGCGTGTTGCTTTAGCGAGGGCGCTTGCCAATAATGCCAATACTATTATTGCTGACGAACCGACAGGTAACGTTGACCCCAAGATGTCATACGAGATAGTCGACTTGCTTAACCATATTAACGCTGACGGTACAACCGTTATTATGGTTACCCATGACCTTCACCTTGTTAAAACATTTAACCATAGAGTCATTACAATCAAGAACGGTGTAATTGAGTCTGATTATCCCGATGCTTCACATATTGATGTTGAACCTTATAAATTTGATAATCCGGAAGATACAGTAGGTTCCTATTTCGTTGAAGAAAGCGGCGACGATTTGGATTACCTTTTCCAGAATTATGCTGTTGATATTTCAGATGATGAAATTGCTGAGACAGCAGCAACAGTTACGGTAGAGGAGGGTGATGCTGAATGAAAGGCGCAAGCTTAGGTTACCTTACAAGGGAAGGTTTCAGAAATATCTGGGTAAACAGATTGCTTACTTTGGCTACTGTATTCGTTCTCGTTTCGTGTCTCGTTATTGTAGGTAGTGGTACATTACTTTATCTGAATATCAGTTCTGCCCTCGATACTATCGGTGCACAGAATGTTATTATGGTTTTCATTGAGGATAACTCCACTCAGGAGCAGATGGATTCTCTTAAAGCCCAATTATTCGATTTGAGTAATGTAGATAATGTTGAGTTCGTTTCCAAGGAAGAGGCTTTTGAACGCCAGAAAGAAGGATATGGTGATAAAGCTACACTTCTTGACGGACTTTCTGCTGATATTCTTCCCGATGCTTACAAGGTTACTGTTAAGGACGTTTCTCTTTTCCAGGAAACTGTAACAGAAATCAAAAACCTTGAGTATGTTTTACATATTCGTGAAAACAGTGAGCTTGCCGGTAGAATAGCAAGTATACGTGATGCTGTTTCATATGTTTGTTTAGGCGTTGTTTTAGTTCTTTTCTTCGTATCATTGTTCATTGTTGCGAATACAATTCGTATTACTATTTTCAACAGACGCCTTGAGATAAGCATTATGAAGGCTGTTGGTGCAACTAATACATTTATTCGTTGGCCGTTTATTGTTGAGGGTGTGCTTATAGGTGTTTTCTCGGCGGTTGTTGCATTGGGTGTTGAATTTGCAATTTATTCAGTTGCATGTATATGGCTTTCTGATGTAATGGCTATGATTGGCGGCAATGTTGTTCCCTTTGCGGATTACATATTACATATTTTTGCCATATTTGTATTCATAGGCGTGTTTATCGGTTCATTCGGTAGCGTTATTTCACTTAATAAATATTTAAAGGAGCACAGCAATGTTGTTGAAAACGATTGATAAATCTAAACGTTTATTTTGTTTAATTCTTGCACTTGTTTTTATCAGTAGTGCTGTAAGTATTTCTACATATGCTCTTACTGATGCCGAAAAGCAGGAATATAAAGATAAAATAGAAGAAATAAAAGCACAGATTGAAGAAAATAAAAAGAAAATCGAAGAACTTGATGCTGAAGCTTCAAAGTATGATGGTACTGTATCCTCGTTGCAGGATAAGATTGACGTTTTGCAGGATCAAATCGACCTTTATAACCAGGAAATTGCGTTGATTGATGATGATATAAATAAAATTGATACGCAGATTAACGGTATTCAAAGTGAAATCGATGCTTTGAATGATGAGGTTAAGAAGCTTGATGAACAAGTTAAAGAGCTTGAGCTTGAGAAAGAAGAAACCTATAAGCTCTTAGGTGAAAGAATCAGAGTTTCTTATATGTCAGGTGCAAACACACCCTTAGAGTATCTTCTTACTTCCGATGACTTTGAGTTCCAGGCTTACCTTGAGAGGGTTGAGCTTCTCCAGCGAATTGCAGAGCACGATGATGCAGTTGTTAAACAGCTTGAAAAAAACATTGAAGATATTGCGGTTAAAGTTAATGAGATTGAAGATGTCAAAACAAGACTTGCTTCTAAGATAACTGAATTGGATGAAGCAAAGCTGGAGTTTGAAGCAAAGAAGCAGGAGCAGGTTGATGCTCGTAAAGTTGTCGAAGACGCCGAAGCTGAAATTCAGGCTGACCTTGATAAGGTTATGTCCGTTGTTAATGGTCTTGATAAGCAAAGTCAGGAATATCAGAATGCTATTAATAAGCGCGAAGAGGCTATTCTTGAGCTTGAAAATAAGCTTTCTGATAAGAATATCTACTATGGTTCGGGCTCAACCGGCGATATGATTTGGCCTTTACCTTACAGTGATGTGTACGTTTCCTCGAGATTTAAATTCCGTTGGGGCAAGCAGCATAACGGTATTGATACTTGCCGTTGGTCCGGTACGGAAGGCGCAGATGTTGTTTCAGTTAAGGACGGTACTATTGAAGTCGCCAACTGGGGTTGGGGCGGTGGTTACGGCAACTACGTTGTTGTAAACCACGGTGACGGTGTTCTTACGTACTATGCTCATCTTTCCAACATTACAGTCAGTGTTGGTCAGAAGGTTAAACAAGGTCAGGTTATAGGTCAGGCAGGTAATACCGGTTATTCATTCGGCGCGCACTTGCATTTTGGTTTAATGATAAACGGTTCGTGGAAAGACCCGCTACAGTATCTTGAGGGCGGTTCAACTATCCAATGTACCGACTCACTTTAATATTATAAATTATGCCTCTCTTTCATATGTATGGAAGAGGGGCGTTTTTTTGTTAATAATTAATATTAAAAATGAAGAGCTAAAAAGAGAGAAAAAGACTTTTTTGAGAAAAAAGCGGAGAGATTATGAAGTTCCGTTCACAAGAAATTCAATTAAGATTGCTGATAAAGATTGTACTTTATTAGAATTTAACAGTGAAAATATTGACAATGTAAATTTAGAAAAGCTTTTAAAGATATATAAAGGGCGGATTCTTGCCTCAAATGACGTAATGGGAAAATATATACCGGAAAAATACCGTTTCGATTGTAAACCTTATTTTAAAAGAGCCGTTATGTCGGCATTAGCAACTTATATTGAAAACAGTAATAATAAAAATGTCAGTTTATGTATACGTGACAGTAATTTCAGATTGTTTTCAGAGGCAGTACGTCTTGCGAAAATATCGCGAAATCTGGTAGTTATTTCTGAAGAAAACATTAACACACAGAAGTTTGCGGATTATTGCTTTTTACAATTCGGCACTTTAGTTAAATTCAAGAAAATCTCTGAAACATATTCGTTTGATATTTATCTGAATCTTGATGAAATTGATGAAAGTGGAAAGGTATGGATTAAGATTGACGGCAAAGATTCAATATTATATCCCGACCCTGAATATTTCCGTTGTGATTCAGGATTAAATAATGTTTTAAGTTACGGTATACCTATAAAAATTGCATGTGCAGCCTTTGAAATAAAGCACGATAAAGAGATTAATTGGTGTTCGGAATATTGAAAGAAAAGTAAATTTACTTGACATTTGGATTATGTTTTTGTATAATATCGTGGTATCTATTCAGCAAATTAATTTATAAATTTGAGAGGATGTAATTTAATGGCACAGGATATTGTTTTAACCCAGGAAGGTTACGACGAGCTTAAGGAAAAGTTACGTATACTTAAATCCGAAGGTCGTTCTGATATTGCCGAAAAACTTAAGGTTGCCCGTTCATTCGGTGACCTTTCCGAAAACAGCGAATACGATGAAGCCAAGTCCGAGCAGGCAAAGCTTGAAGCTGAAATCAATGATATTGAAGCAATGCTTTCAAGAGCATCTATTATAGATGAAGAGACAGTTAGTTCTGAGATTGTTCACCTTGGTTCGGTGGTAACTATTAAAGGCACTGCCAAAGGTTCTGTTGAAAAGACTTATACCATTACCGGTTTTGCTCAGGCAAATCCTGCTGAAGGTAAGATTTCTGATGAATCTCCTGTTGGTAAAGCCCTTTTAGGTCATAAGGTCGGAGATAAAGTTGAGGTTGAGGCTCCTCGCGGTATTATGACTTATAAAATAACAAAACTTCTTAACGAAAAACTCTAAAATTTAAAGGTCTGTAATACGAAAGTATTGCAGACCTTTTGTTTATTCAATTCTGTCATCAACCGGTGTAACAGCTTCAACCATTTCATTTTCTCTGAAAAGAAGTGAAATGCACCAAATACCTGCAAGAGCAATAACAACGTAAACAATTCTTGATAAAATTGCTGCTTGTCCGCCGAATAACCATGCTACAAGGTCAAATTTAAATAACCCGATGCTGCCCCAGTTTAAAGCACCGATTGTTACAAGTATCAAAGCGATTCTGTCTAACATAAACATTCTCCTTTCACTAAATTTCTAATAGTATTATTAACGATATAAATGCCCTTATTCATGCTATTTTATTCAATATGTTTTAATAGTACCATTTAAGGGTCAATAAAAATCTGGTTTTTAGTTTCTTTTTTTATATCAATATGTTATGATAAATACATAAATATTTCGGAGGTAATTTTATGCTTTATTTAATTAAAGGTCGCGCCGGTAGCGGGAAAACTAAATATATGCGTGAAATTATTTGCAATACTATTAATGGTGAGCAGGGGAAACCGCTTCTTATTATTCCCGAACAGTTTTCCTTTGATACAGAAAGAGCTATGCTTCGAATTCTTGGACCAAAGAAACTGAAACAGATTGATGTGTTCAGTTTTACACGCTTGGCTTTTTCGTTCTTAAAGAACACTGAATATATTACTAAAAACTTTCCCGATGACGGTGTCCGTGCGGCACTTATGAGCGAGGCTCTTAAACAGTTGGAGGGACGCTTAACTGTTTTTAATTCTTGTAAATCGACAGCCGCCGCAATGCAGCCGTTAGTAGATTTTTGTAAAGAACTGAAAAATTGTTGCATTGACAGCGATGAATTGAAAGAAAAAACGGAGCTTCTGGAAGAGTCCTATTTAAAAGAAAAGCTTGAAGATATTAACCTCATAAACGAGGCATACGATGCTCTTGTTTCTCAAAGTTATTTTGATGATACTGATTTAGTCCGCATTTTGAGCTCTGTATCTGCGGAAAAAGGATTTTTTAAACACAGAACAGTGTTTATTGACGGTTTCAGAGCCTTCTCTAAGCAGGAATTTGAGTGTCTGAGTGTTATTTTGGCTCAGGCAGATAACGTTTATATTACGCTTTGTACCGATAACCTTAACTCGCGTTTTTCTCCATTTTATTTTATAAAAGAGTTTGAACGTCAGATTCGTGCAACAGCCGCTAAAAATAATATTAAAGTCGACGAAATAATCTGCGAACAAGCTGAAAATGCTTTTGGTTCGGATATCTTTCAACTTGAAAAAAATCTTTTTTGTGATAAGAAAACTGAATCGAAGTTAAGTGACGGTAGTGTCAGAATAGTCGAATGTACAGATAGCGACGAGGAATGTCGCTATGTAGCTTTAGCTATAAAGAAAATGCTTCGTTCGGGTGAATATCGCTGTCGTGATATTGCAGTTATAGAGAGAACAAACGGAACATACAAACAAAGAGTAATTGATGCTTTAAAGCGTTTGGATGTGCCTGTTTTTGATGATAGCCGACGTTCGTTGTCATTTGAAACGCTTTTTGTTTATATTAATGCGGTTCTTTCGTGTGTGAGCTCAGGTTTTACAACTGAAAGCATTTTTAATTATCTGAAAACCGGTTTTGGTGAATTGTCACTGACTGAGGTTTCCGAGCTGGAAAAATATACATTGATCTGGGGCATTAACGGTAAATCGTGGTTGAGTGATTTTACTATGCATCCCGACGGATTTGGTACTGAATTCAATGATGATAGCAAAAGACGTCTATATATACTTAATGAATATAGAAAGAAAACCGTTTTACCTCTTTTGAATTTGAAAAATCAACTTGTTGATAAAGATGGTAAGGGAATTTCAGAAACTATTTATAATTTTCTTATCAGTCAGAAAATACCGGAAAAACTTTTTGAATTATATGAAAATATAAATAATGACGGTTTTCCTGTTGAAGCCCAAAGACATTCAGTGTCGTGGGATATTCTTATTGATATTCTTAATACCATGGCAGTTATGGGCGAAGACAAGTATTTTGGCATCGAACGTTGGGTCGAATTGTTCAGAATTCTTGTTGATTCCAAGGATATTGGCGAAATTCCGCAAGGTCTTGATGAAGTAAGGGTCGGCAGTGCTGACAGAATACGTCTTGACCAAATGAAAATTGTGTTCCTTGTTGGTGTAAATAAAAATGAGTTTCCGCTTGTGAATGTTAAGAGTGGTATTCTGACTGATTCGGACAGAGTTTCATTGACTTCAATAGGCTTGGAGGTTCGTCCGCCTTTTGAAGATAGCGTCGATGAGGAGCGTTTTATCGCATATTGCGCTGTCACTGCGGCTTCAGAAAAATTAATATTAACTTATAAAACCAACGGTGATGACGGCTCAACGGCTGTTAAATCGGAAATTATTGAAATTGCTATTAATTCAATTAATAATCCGGATATTCTCGTTTTTTCTGAGAGTAATCCCATTGAGTTTATAGAGAGTGATGACACCGCTTTTACTATGTTATGCCAGAAGTTTTATGAAAATTCATCGTTCAAGTCAACATTGTTGGAGTATTTTAAGGAAAAGGACGAGTATGTCGGTAAGCTTCGTTCTCTCGAAAACATTAATTGTAAAACGTCTGTTTCATTTGCTGATAAAAACATATCAGAACGACTTTTTGGGAAAAATATTTATCTTTCTGCAAGCCGTGTTGAGCATTTTTACAGTTGTCCGTTTTCTTATTTTATGCGTTACGGCTTGAAAGCGGAGCCTTTACGTGCAGCCGAGTTAGACCCTGCCCAAAGCGGAACTATTGTCCATTTGGTTATGGAGACGGTTTTAAAAGCATTTCCGAGTGATGGATTTGTAAACGCAACTGATGATGAGTTAAGGGAAACGGTTTCTCGCGTTTTAACAGAATATCTTGAAGAAAAAATGGGCGGTTTCCAAGAGAAATCGAAGCGTTTTTTGTTTCTTTTCCAACGGCTTGTTGACGTTTCCATGGCAATTATCGGTCGTCTTAAAACCGAATTTAATGTTGGTTCTTTTGTTCCTGCTGATTTTGAACTTAAAATCGGCGGTGATGACATTGCCGCATATAAATTACCGCTTGATGACAGCGAGGTTACCATAACCGGTTCGGTTGATAGAGTTGATATAATGGAAAAAGATGGTATTAAGTATCTTCGCGTAGTTGACTACAAAACCGGTAAAAAAGAGTTTAAATTATCTGAACTTTTTGATGGTCTTAATATACAGATGGTTCTGTATCTGATGGCTCTTGAAAAAAACGGTAAAGATTATTACGGCGACATTGTTCCTGCCGGTGTTTTATACTTGCCTTCGAGGATTGGTGTTGCCGATTATCTCGACAGACGTTCACCGACACCGGAAAACATTGCTGCCCAGAAAAGAGTGAGTGGAAAGCTCAGCGGTATGGTGCTCAACAGTCCTGTTGTGTTTAATGGTATGGGTGTTGATAAAGTTCCCGATTATTTCCCGGTAGGCTATAAAAAGGATGGCTCCGCTAAGGGCGATTATTACAGTCTTCAGAATTTTAAAATTTTATCTGATTTAATTGACGGTAAAATTATCAATATGGCTGAATCGCTCCATTGCGGAAAAATCGCACCTGTTCCCAGTGGAAAAAACGGTGAAGGCAAAATGTGCAAATATTGTTCGTACAAGCCCGTTTGCGGTCATGAGTATGGCGATGAGATTGCAGAAATAACTTCACTTACACATTCAAAAGCACTTGCGAATTTAGAGGAGGGAAACGATGAGCAGACAGTGGACTGAAAATCAACTTAAAGCTGTTGAAGCACGTGGAATGCAGGTTCTCGTATCTGCGGCTGCAGGATCCGGTAAGACTACTGTTTTGACAGAGCGTGTAAAGAATATTCTGACCGATGTCGATAATCCTTGCTCGGTTTCTGAGCTTCTTGTAGTTACCTTTACTCGTGCGGCCGCTACGGAAATGTGCGACAGAATATACGAATCATTAAAAGAGGCGACATCAACTGCAACTGATAAATCCGATTACCTGCGCCGACAGATGATAATGCTCCCGACTGCTGATATCTGTACTATTGACTCCTTTTGCTTCAAAATAGTTAAAGAGAACTTTTCTCTCGCTGATGTTGGTGTGGATTTCAGGCTTCTCGATGAAAAAGAAGCAACAGAAATAATGAGTATGGCTTTAGATGAAGTTATAGATAAGCTATATGAAGAAAATGACGAAGCATTTAACGCCTTAACAAAAATGTTTTTAAATGAACGTGATGATAAGCTTTTGGGCGAGGTAATTAAAACGCTTTATAATTACTCGCGTTCATATCCGTCACCAAAGAATTGGCTTGATAAAATTACTGATTCATTTAATTCTGAGAAAACCCCGAACGAAACAGTTTGGGCGGATTCAATTTATAAATTCTTAAGTCTTTTCAGCGATTTCCATTATTCAAGACTTATGCGATGTGTTGCGCTTATGGAAGAATCCGGTGGCTTTAGTCCTGATTATTTACGACGTTTTTCAGTAAGCGCTGATAATGTGTTAGCATTAAAAACTAACGTAGAAAATAAGAATTGGGACGGTATTGTTGATGTTATAAGAACCGGCATTGTAGCTAAATTTCCTGCCAGAAATTATAAGGTTGACGAAGACCTGAAAAAGCTTACTCAAGATGTTTTCAGTGAATTTGAAGATGATGTTGAAAGTCTTGAAAAGAGAGCATTACCTACAATCGAAGAACATAAAACGGACTCAGAGAGGCTTTATCCTATTGTGAAAAAGCTGAGCAATGCGGTCGAAATGCTGAGTGTTGCTTTAAATGGTTACAAAAAAGAATTAAATGCATATACATTTGATGATGTTCTTCATAAATGTATTGATTTGCTTGTTGTTTTTGATGGCGATAATTGGCGCTTAACTCCTCTTGGTATGAACTTAAGAAAGAAGTATAAGGAAATACTTATTGATGAGTACCAGGATACCAACGAAGCGCAAAACATCATTTTTGAAGCATTGTCCGATGACTGCAAGAATCTTTATTGCGTAGGTGACGTTAAACAGAGTATTTACAGATTCCGTCTTGCGAGTCCTGAGCTGTTTATGAATTTAAGAGACGGTTTATCAGAATATACAGGTGAAAAACAACCATCTCAGATTACGCTTGATAGAAATTTCCGCAGTCGAAAGGGTATAGATGAAGCCGTAAACTATGTTTTCTCAACTCTTATGAGCAGAGCTGTTGGTGAAATTGATTATACTGATAGAGAAAAGCTGACTTTCGGAGCTGATTATTATCCTGAAAAAGCTACTCCTGATACTGAAATTATATGTATTGATGCAGAATCAATGAAATCTGCCGAGGCTACCATTGCCGAAGCGGATGCAGTAGCGGAGTATATAAAAAGAATTATCAATTCTAAAGTTCTGATTACAACAAAAAACGGTCAACGTCCTGTAAGAAGCTCTGATTTTTGTATTCTTTTAAGAAGCGTTAAAAATAAAATCAAGGTGTTTGTAGACGCTTTGAAAAAGCAGGGTATTTCTTCATCAGCTATACTTGATGGTGATACAAGTGATTGCAAGGAAATACAATTACTTATATCTCTTATTAAAGTTATAAACAATCCGTTGATTGATATACCGTTAATAGCAGTTTTAATGTCGCCTATATTTGGCTTTACCGCGGATGAACTTGCTGAGATACGTATGGTTGAACGTCACGCAGACCTTTTTGCGTGTCTTCAGAGGTATGCCGAAAAATCATCTAAAGCACGGTATTTTATAAATAAATTCAACCTTTACAGAAACATCTCGTCATCATTACCGATAGGTGAGTTTGTAAAGTTTCTTGTTGATGACACCGGCATTATTGATTTGTACCTATCGACTGTCGATGGTGAAATGCGACGTGCTAATATACGTGGCTTTATGAAATTCGCTAACGACTATTCTCAAAACGGAAGAATTGGTTTGGGTGCATTTATAAGATATCTGGATAACGCGGTTGAAAACGAAACACTGAGAAGTTATGGCGATTTCGGCGCTTTCGAGGGCGTACAGATTATGTCTATACATAAAAGTAAAGGCCTTGAGTTTCCGTATGTGATTGTTGCGGATTGCTCTAAAGGCTTTAACAGACAAGATAGCTATAAATCACTTAATCTTTCCCGTGAAACCGGAATTGGATTAAGAATACGTGATGATGAGCTTTTTACACGTTATCATACGCTTTCTTCAGCCGCAACGGAAAAATCCATACTTTTTGGTGATGCTTCAGAGGAATTGAGAGTTCTGTATGTAGCAATGACAAGAGCAAAAGAGCATCTTACTTTTGTTTGCTCAATTACCGGTAAATCTATTGCTAAATCTGTTCGTCTTAACAACACTTTATCAATCAGTAAGGAGGGTAAACTGCATCCTTACGCTGTTTATAAATCGTCGAGTATGTGCGAATGGCTGCTGACTTGCTTTGCTTCGCATAATGATTGTGCAGTTATTCGTGATTTATGTTCTCTTGATTCAAGTGTTATAAGAGAAAATGAGTTTTCGGTTGATACTTCTTTCGTTGATGCTTTTGGAGAGACCGAAGAAATCATTGAAGCCGATGTTGAAGAGCCAGCACCGGTTGACAGAGAACTTTTAGAACGTTTAGAAGAGCGGACAGCATATAAATACGCTTTTGATTGTTCAGGTATTTTAGCCAAGGTTACAGCGTCTTCTGTGGAAAATCAGAAGATTCCGGGCAATTATTTCGCTAAAAGAAAGCCGGCATTTTTGGATACGACATTTACCGGTGCTGATAGAGGTACTGCTATTCACAAATTCTTGGAGTTGTGTGATTTTAAGACTGCGGTTGTCGATTTGGAAGCCGAGAAAAGACGGCTTATCAGTAACGGAAGTATGACCGAAAAGGAACTTGAGGTTTTAGATTCTAAAGCTATTGATGCGTTCTTTTCTGATGATGTTGGAAGGCGACTGCTTTCAAGTGAAAAAGTTTTAAAGGAATATGAATTTGCTTTCTTTGAAAATGCGGGTGAAATATATGATGAAATTTCTGCCCATGCATTCAATGAAGAAATAGTTATCCAAGGAAAGCTTGACTGTGCATTTATTGAAGATGGCGAAGCCATACTTGTTGATTATAAAAGCGACAATATTTCTGATGAATCTGTCTTTAAAGAGATTTATTCACCTCAGCTTGAGATTTACTCGAAGGCACTTTTAGAATGTGAAGGACTTAAGGTTAAGGAAAAGTATATATTCTCTTTTAAGCTGAAAAAATTTATTAAAATTTAAAGTCTTAACGAACGAAAAAACTCCGTATGATTGATGTCATACGGAGTTTTTACTTTGTTTATTCTATTGTCGTTACGAAAGCTGTGTCTAAGGGATATTTTCCGTTTCCGTTTCTGTATTTTGCGGCACCCGATTCGAAGATCAGATATAATCCGTCGGGATGTATGGCTATGCCTTCGGTCATTGGTGGTGCAATTATTTCTTTTAATAACATATCGTTGCCGCAGGTGTATAAATCAACGCTTTCGCCGTCAACTATTTTTGTTCCGGATTTTTCACCTATGAGAATGTCGTCATATATGAGAATTGACGAATTATTACGTCTGCCGTAACTTGTGCTGAATATGATTTTATCTGTTTTAGTGAATGCCATGCCTTGAACCTGCTCAGGTATGGCTAAAAAGTAATCCGGTATATAACCGTTTGATTCGCTGTTGATTTTATTAACGAAGGGAAGTCCGTCATCGAGGATGTAACCTTCGCAATATGCGTAAAAGGTTTCACCGCTTTGGAGTGTTGTAATATCATCGACTTTTTCGCGTTCTTTATCGTCGCTTTCTATAAAATCACCGGCCCATAAAATGTTGTTGTGAATACAAGCAAACGAACCTTTTGTGTTTAACAGGAATTTTCCCGTAAAGCGAATTTCCGCGCCGTTTTTTATGTCTTTTAAAAGTGATGATGAAAAAGTATAACACTCGCCGTTACTTGTGATATACACGGTGTTCTGTGATGAGGCAATTCCACCGACGTGACCGTAAAAATCGTTTGCTTCGGTAGTTTTCAAGGGATGTGCGCTAACGAAATTTCCGCTTTTTGCGTCAACACAAACGAGCATTGAAGGAAAGGCGTTTTCCTCAAAATATCCTGTTATGAGAAAATAACCGGTGGTTTCATCGTAGCATATACCTTGGGGAATAAGACCCTCAAACAGTCCGGGAATAACAAACGATTCCTTGAAATTGTTGAAAAATAAAGCATAGTCTTCTTGCTGTAAAATTTCACTTTCGGTAATAACGGATGTTTGTGTCAGTTTGTTTGATATTTCTTTTGTTTTTAGCACTTTGGTGCCGTCACATGAACATAAAAGCAATAAAGCAACTAAGCACGCTGCTATTTTTAAAAGACTTTTTTTCATCAAATCACTCCATAAATTAATTATATCATAGATTGAAACAGTTTTAAAGATATATTTATACAAGAAATGTTTGAATAATTTTGTTTGTGTGGTAAAATGGTTTTAACAATATTCGCGGAGGATTAGTTTTGAAAGTAGTAATAGGTTGTCTTAATTCAAAATATATACACGCGTCATTAGCTCCATGGTGTCTTTATTCCGGATTAAAAAGCTTTTCTAAAGCCTCAAATGAAGTTAAAGTGATGGAAAGCACTATAAACAAAGACACGGTGTCTTTTGCAGAGGACATTATAAAAGAAAAACCTGATGTTGTTTCCTTTTCGTGCTATATCTGGAATATTACTAAAACACTTGAAATTTGTGGAATTATTAAAGCGAGATCAAATGCTGTAATAATTTTAGGCGGGCCTGAAGTATCGTACAGAGCAAAGGATGTTTTAGAAAAATATACATTTGTTGATTATGTTCTTTCGGGAGAAGGCGAAGAAACTTATCCTGAGCTTTTGGATGCGTTGTGTTTTGGGGGTAATTTTACCACTGTTCCCGGTCTTACGTATCGTTTCGAAAGTGGGATATGCTCAATTCCCGAAAAGAATTGCACAGGTACGCCACCGACTCCGTATACCGAGGAGTTTTACGATAATCTTTCGGGTAGGATATCATATATTGAAACAAGCAGAGGCTGTCCGTACAGATGTGCGTTTTGCCTTTCGGGCAGATGTTCACAATTAAGATTCTTTGATTTGGATAGAGTTAAGAAAGATATTCTGAATCTTTCTGTAAGCGGTACGCAAACAGTTAAATTTGTTGACCGTACTTTTAATGCTGATTCTAAAAGAGCTAATGAAATAATCAAGTTTATTCTTGATAATTACGGCGAAGCCATACCTAAAGGGGTTTGTTTCCATTTTGAAATTGCGGGGGATATATTGACTGAAGAAACCTTTAGCTTGCTTGAGACAGCGCCTGATGGTTTGTTTCAGTTAGAAATCGGTATGCAATCTTTTAATGAAGAAACGCTTAAAATCATAAATCGAAAAACCAACACAGAAAAACTCAAGAACAACATAAACCGCCTTATCGGTTTTGGTAATATGCATATACATATTGACTTGATAGCCGGTTTGACAGGGGAGGATATAAAGAGTTTTGAGCGGAGTTTCGATATAGGTTATTCTCTTGGCGCCCATATGCTTCAAATGGGTTTTTTAAAGCTTTTGCACGGTGCTGATATGCGTGAAAAGCCGGATGAATTCCCTTGTGAATTTAATCCCGAGCCACCTTATGAGGTTATTGAAACACCGTGGCTTTCAAGGTCTGAAATAATCGGATTAAAAAGATGTGAAGACGCACTCGAAAGACTTTATAACAGTGGCAGGTTTCTCTACACTCTTGAATATTTGTTGAACGATTGCGGTTTTACACCATTCAGACTTTTTTATGATTTCGGAAATTTCATTGACGGAAACAAAATGAACTTATCTGACTATGCCATACATCTGTACGAATATTTCCGTTCTTTTGCCGATGAGGAACTTTTAAAAGAAAAAATACTTTGCGATTTACTTTCCTGCTCATCTGCATTGCAAATACCGGAAATTTTTAAAACAAAAACTCCGCTTTATAAAAAAGCAAAGAAATATTTTGCGGAGAATAAAAAAGACAAAATTAAAATCGCCTTACTTAACAAAAGTGAAAAAGTCTATGTAGTCAATCAAAGCAGTGAAAAGGATTTACGCGGAAGATATAAAGGCGAATTTCATGATTTGATATTTTAGTATTGTTGAGCTTAGAGTATGGGAAATATAAATGAAAAAATCCAAGTCTTTCGACTTGGATTTTTTTGGCAGGGGCAGTAAGAATCGAACTCACGACACGCGGTTTTGGAGACCGCTGCTCTACCAGCTGAGCTATACCCATATATGTAGCCGTCACTATTGCGACGGCTTGGTGGACCATCAGGGACTCGAACCCCGGACCAACCGGTTATGAGCCGGTTGCTCTAACCAACTGAGCTAATGGTCCTCAGTGACAACGTATAGAATTATATTAAATATAATATAATTTGTCAAGGGTTTTTATAAATAAAAAATCAAAAACCCGGTAAATTTTTATGTTCTTTCTATTGACAAAATGTGTTAAGTGTTGTATATTATTTGAGCATTCAGACGCGTATGCCTCTGTAGCTCAGTTGGTAGAGCAGAGGACTGAAAATCCTCGTGTCGTTGGTTCGATTCCGACCGGAGGCACCAAGGGTAATGAAAGTTACCCGAATATGCGGATGTAGCTCATCTGGTAGAGCGCCACCTTGCCAAGGTGGAGGTAGCGAGTTCGAGCCTCGTCATCCGCTCCATATAAAAATATTTTGTTATTGACAAAACTTGAAAACTATGTATAATATAGTAGTGTTTTGCGAGAGCAAAATTTATATATAGGGGTATAGCTCAGCTGGTAGAGCAGCGGTCTCCAAAACCGCGTGTCGTGAGTTCGATTCTTACTGCCCCTGCCAAAAAATCCAAGTCAATATGACTTGGATTTTTTTATCCATTGCAAAAGCAATGGTATTTCATCACACTTTAGTGTGTATATCATCAACCGCAGGTTGTATTTATTACACATTGTATATCATAATTTTATTAATTATACGGGCTTGTAGCTCAGTTGGGAGAGCGTTCGGTTCGCAACCGAAAGGTCAAGGGTTCGACTCCCTTCAAGTCCACCAAAATAATAGTTATTGTTATGAAATAAGAAAAAACATTATTTCTTGGATGGAAGATGTATGCTTAATAGACTTAATCTAGACAAATATATTTCGGGCACCTATGATGTCTCTGCAGATTACCCTTGGATTAGTAAACCTGAATTTGCCGTTTATCGCCATAAATCGAGCAAGAAATGGTTTGGTGTTGTAATGACCATACCAACAACAAAACTCGGCTTAGAAGGGGATTTAAACGTAGATGTGATTAATCTTAAGTGTGACCCGTTACTAATTGGTTCACTCTGCAAAGAAAATGGGATTTTTCCTGCGTATCATATGAATAAATCATACTGGATAAGCGTTTTACTTGATTCAACAGTTGATGATGAAAAAATTAAATGGCTTTTGAATCTCAGCTTTGACCTTACAAAAAATAAAAAGAAAACTAAAAAGTCATAGTCAACTGACCATGACTTTTAATTTGTGTTAAATTACTCGTTTCTTTTCTGCATAAAAGCAGTCGAGGACGTCAATTACACCATCGTTACACACATCGGCTAATGCTTTCCGGTAATCGGTATCTTTTGTTGTATCCTCGGGGACTTCGCTATCTTCTAATGCAAGATTAACGCAGGCTTGATAATCGTTTACATCAACAACACCATCCATATTTACGTCACCTTCACCAAATATATCTGCAGTAAAAGCGTATGAGTAGGATGAAACTGAAATATTGTAATATCTCGGTGTACAACCTTCTCTGGTGACCCTCATAATATATGTGGTGGGATAAACGAATTCTAATTTACATAAATAGCCCTGATAAGAAGGGTCACTTTGTCCTTGAGTATCATAAAGAATTTCGTCACTTTTCGGGTCGATCAGTTCAACTCTTGGTGAACTATAGTCATCACCGCCGATGGCAGTAACAAGTATCGAAATATCCGTTCGTGTTTCGCAAGGCTCAAATTGGTAATATAAAATTACTCTTGAGCCGGTTCCCCAGATATCTGTTACAATTTCGCCGTTGAGTGTAACTGATGTCAGATCAAAAGAGAAGCCTTCTTCGGGTACGAGATAAATCTCAATCATATAAGTATGAGCACCGACAAAAGTATCAGTACCTATTTCAAGATATCTGCCTTCAGAAACGTCAAACCAAGCAACACCTTCCGAGAAATAGGCATCATTTTTATCAGCAAAAGTGTATTTGTCGGAGTCAGTTGTTATTGAGTAATCAGGTGCATCAAATTGTACGGGGAAGTTAACATCTGTTAATTCTATGTTTCTTATATATGGATCAACATATTCAAAATATGCTTCTGTTACAACGTCTGTACCTTCGTAACTAAATCCAACTTCTTCACCGTTTATTTTAACAATTTCCGGCAAAAGGATGTAGCCGTCTTCCGCTTCAAGCTGAATAATTGCTGAATATGAGTGTCCTTCTACACAGACATCCGTT
>JAZULQ010000037.1:0-6516 GCA_045603185.1 Acutalibacteraceae bacterium | reverse complement strand
TCACTATTAAACTTTTTCTCAATTAAATCATCAAATATCAAAGAAAAAATCAAAAATGCTGCTAAAGGCATTATACCTAAAGAAAGTGAATTATCTGATAGTAAAGATATGGATATATTTAGGATAGTATAGAAAAGAGATATTAAAGAGAAAAATTTAAAATACCCTGACAGGATTTTAGCTTTTTTTCCGATATTGTTTTTGTTAACGGGGGATTTTTTAAATTTTTTTATTACACTGAAAACATAGGTTAAAAACAAACCTGTTGCGCCGATAAAAGCAAACAGTATTCCCCATATTTCATTTGCCAAAATGTAATAAGCCGGCTTCCGTACTATGTATTGTTGAGAGTTAAATACATTATAGGAATTGAAGGAAAAGCCATTGTTATTCGCCTTATCAAAATCTTCAATATGATATGTATCGTACGTGTCACGCCAATCAACAATTCCCAGCTTTTCTATATAAGTTTTTTCTATAAATTCACCACTGGTTGCATTGTAGATATAAGCATCGGCATTACGGTCAATAATAAGTTTGTTACCGTCAAGATAAAAGTAAGTAACACCTCTTGAATTTTCGTAATGAGGCAAAGAAACTGCCCATTTGAAATTACCGTTAAAATCATATACATTTACACAGGTTGCCCGGTCATAGCACACATAAAGCAGATGCTTTTCAGTATTTATTTTGACAGTATCAATTACACATAATGTATCTATTTCCGGCTGTATTGTGTCGTAATAATAGTTGTCGTGAATTTGTATTTTAACACATAGCAAAGAATATATTATACCGACAAAGAATAAAACCAGAAAAACAATAACGGAAATTTTAATTCTCTGTTTGTTTTCAAAACCACTGATATCTAAACCAATAAAGTCGTTAAATTTATCGCCTGAATTTTCTCGGCTTGTAATTTCATTCCAATAATGCTCTGTGTCAAAGGTTTCGTTGGTAATATTATTTTTCAGAATTTCATTACAGAATTTTGTGGCTACAGTTAGCTCTGATATTTGGTTATTAATAGAAGCTACATTTTTGCTGATGGCAGAATCAAGAGTTAATTCGCCATTAAAAACACTCTTTATGTCTCCGATTGAAATACCAAGCTTTCTGTAAATTACAATTTTCTTTAAAAGAGTAACTTCATCTTCGCTGTAATCACGGTAATTATTCTCTTTTCGGGCAGGGTTCAATAATCCCTCTTTCTCATAAAAACGAATGTTGGCTCTGCTTATATTGAGCGTTTTTTCAAGTTCATTTACTTTCATAAAAGACCTCCTATACGCTCAATATAAACTATGAAGCCGCTTTACAGTCAAGTATATTTTACAAATATTTTCTAAAAGCTATGAAATTTATTTTTCTGCGCTAATCTCATAGAACACAACTGCGTGTGGGTCAAGATTTTTTTCAAGAGTGATTTTACCGTTTTCAACCGTTACAGTTTCTTCCACGGGAACAAGCTTTGAACATTCAGTATATTTTGAGTAAAGCTCGTTGAAATAAATGTCTCGTGCTGCTTGGTTTTCAAGAGTAACGGGACTATCTATTTGAGGATCATCAGGTGACCAGTTGAAGCAATCATCACCGATGTTATAGGTTTTTCTGTCCTCAACCCATTCGTCGAAATAGTTGCAATCATCATCTATTGTATAGGTGATGATTTTTACTTTTTTACCATCAAACTGAGGTGCGTTTACATTAAAGGTAAGGTTTACATCATGCTTATAATCCAAATCATTTTTAAAGTTATAAGCCATAATATGAAGTGTGTTAGTTTCCTCGTTGAATGCGGAAACTGAATCAATTTCGCCACCGATAATATTACCCTCTTCGGAGGTTTCGGTGCGCACAAGCTTTGCGCCTGCCATTTTAGAAACGTTTTTCGCAACGTGGTAGCTTACTGTAGGGTTACCCTCTAAAAGACCGTTTGAAAGGTATGACCAAGCAGAGAAATAATCTATGCCATTGTTGAACATCTGTGCAAAAAGGCGGGCATCATAGGCTGCCTGATATGTGTAACCACAGGTACGGCTTAAAAGCTCATTATTATTAGCACCGCTTGCACCGCAGAGGATTCTGCCTTCATCAATGCCATAAATAAGGTCTGTTAAACCATTGCTTTCTGCAACGTTTCTTATGTACGCAATTGTTTCGGGGAGAGTGTAGCCATCGGTATATTCACCGGGTGTTGAGTCGTAGAAGGAAGCAGAAAGGTATTTAATAGGAGAGCCTGTTTTACCTGTTTTGTAGTTCTTGCCCTTGGCACAATGCTCAATGAAAATAGCTTCATCCCAAATGCCTTCAGTGACACTCATTGAATGAGCACCAACAAAAACATCCTCGCCAAGTACATCAACAAGAGCCTGGGCAGTATAGTCGTAAAGTTTGCAGTAAGCTTCGGCGCTTTCTTTCGCAAGAGTTTCTTCATCCTCGCTGTCGGAACCAACAAACCAATCGTAATTTTCATATTCGGTCATAACACCAAAGCGCCATGTAAGTACCTCTTCTTTGCCGAATTCTTCAACAAGTGCCTCTGCAATTGCTTTTATGTAGTTGTAATAAACATCGAAGTCATCCGGTGGGTAGCGATTCATACCGAAGCCAACATCTGTAGCTGATTTTTCTGAATATTTAAGTGGTACGCTGCCTAATTTAAGCATGGGCTTACCACCCAATTCCACAACGCCTCTGCAGTTTTCTATAAGAACTGTGAAATCGTAGTCATCAAGAACTGTTCTGTCAAGAGGATCTTTGAATAAATCTCTTGCTTCAGTACCACCGGAGCACTGCATAAACTGAACATATTCAACGAAATCAAAGATATTGTTTTCTTTGTTTATAGTTGCGTTTACAAATGGGTTACCCTCTATAGACCAAACGTTGACATTACTTACAGGATTTGAAAGGGTTGTTCCTGTGTTAGAAGCATCTACGTTGAAGGTGAACTGGTTGTCGTTACCGGAAATAACACTACCAATGGTTCCGAAAAAGCTGAGAATCAATGGTATGAGAATACTTAAAAACTTTACCAGAGCAGTTGACATAAAAATCCTCCTTTTATTTATTCTTCAATAGCAGCTTTCTTTGTGTTGATTTTGTAAAGAATTTCCGAATCAAATTTCTTTGATCTGTCGTATCTGAAAATACCGTTTAATTCCTGCTCAACATCTGTAAGCTGAGTATAGCAGAAGCCTATCATCTTAGGGCAGTCAATTAAAGCAGTAGTAAGTCCGTCATAACGAGCATAAAACTCTTCAAGGCTTGTTGCAGCATTTCCGTAGCCCCAGGCTTTTTTGCTGTCGTTTTCTTCAAAATCTTTAAGCTCCACACGGATTCCACCGTATTCACTCATAAATACAGGCTCACCCTTCCAGGTCTGTCGATGTCCCTGGTGGTCGAAAAGGATGTTTTTGTTTGCAAGGTCTTCATAATGACCCTTGAAAAGCTCGCAATCCTGGTCGTAATCATGGACATCAAAAATATCTGTTTCAACGTGGAAGTTACCACTGGTGTCGATACAAGGACGGGTTTTATCCAGGTTTTTAACGGTTCTGTAGACGATTCTTAAAATATCATCGTCCTGCTTTCTTCCGTTAATATCCCAGGTTTCATTATATGGACACCAACCGATAAGTGCAGGGTGGTTGAAATCTCTTTCAATTTCTTCTTCGATTTCAAGAAGGAAATATCTCAAGGATTCAAAGTTAGTGTGGTCTGCACCCCAGTTACCGTGTTCACCCCAGACAATGTAGCCTAATTCATCACAGTAGTGTAAGAAAAGGGGTTCAAAGATTTTCTGATGAAGTCTTGCACCGTTGAAGCCAACCTCCATTGAAAGAAGAATATCGTTTTTAAGAGCTTCTGCAGATGGTGCAGTATAAATTCCGTCGGGGTAGAAGCCCTGGTCAAGAACAAGTCTTTGGAAAACAGGCTTACCGTTAATGTTAATTGCTTTGTCTGTAAGCTTAACCTCACGAAGTCCGAAATAGCTGGAAACCTCATCACCACCAAATGAGAGCTCAAGGCTGTAAAGTCCACCCTTACCAACCTCCCAAAGGTGTTTTTCGGAAAGGTTAAGGGTAAGTGTTGCTGTTTGTCCGAGGGAGTCGGTTGAAGCAGCACCAACCTCTTTGCCATCCCAGAAAGCCCTTGCAGCGAATGTGCCATTACCAACAAGCTCTGCGTGAATTGTGAGAGTACCCTCTGTAATATTGGGGTAATATTTTACTGATTTAATATAGTTTTCAGGACAGAATTCCATATAAACAGTCTGCCAGATACCTGTTGTTCTTGTGTAGTCACAATCGTGAGAATAAACAAGCTCGCTCTGTTTTCCACGAGCCTGAAGGGGAGAACGGGTATCATCCTGCGCACAAACAGTAATTGTGTTTTCGCCAACCTTTAAGAATTTTGTTGCATCAATTCTGAAGGAGGTGTAACCACCGAAATGCTCACCTGCGAATTCACCGTTAACAAAAACTCGTGCGTGGAAATCAACTGCACCGAAAACAATAAAGGCTTTGCCCATATTGATTTGTTCTTTTGTTAAATTAACGGTTTTCTTATACCATACTGCGGACATAAAATCCTTATAACCAATACCTGAAAGTTCACTTTCGGGACAGAAGGGTACAATGATTTTTTTAGAGAGTTTGTGGTTATTTGCCTGGAAATTCTGTTCTTCACCTGAATTGCCGAAGTCAAAATCGAAATCCCACTCGCCGTTAAGATTGATATAGTTTTCACGGTAGAATCCGGGATTCGGATGTTCATTTCTTGGTATCATAATAAATCTCCTTTAGTTTGATTTTAAGTGAATCAGGAGCACCGCAATATCCGCGGGTGAAACCCCGCTGATTCTTGATGCCTGTCCGATGGTTTCGGGTCGGATTTTCTTTAATTTTTCAATAGCCTCAAGACGGAGATTAGTGAGTTTGTCGTAATCAATGTCCTGGGGTATTTTTTTGACTTCAAGCCTTTTTAATTCCTCAACCTGTGCCAACTGACGTTTAATATAACCTGCGTATTTAAGGTTGATTTCAACCTGTTCAAAAACTTCGCGGGGTAAATCAGGTCGTTTTTTGTCAAAAGGTGTAAGTAATTTATAGGATAACTGAGGTCTTTTTATAAGTTCGGAAAGTCTGCAACCTGTTATAGTAGGAGCAGTACCCGCATCCTCAAGAACCTTCGAAAGTTCGGGTGAGGGCGGAATAGTGATTTTTGAAACTCTTTCGGTTTCTTCCTCAATAAGACGTTTTTTCTCCTGAAGTTTATCGTAACGTTCCTGACTTATAAGTCCAAGCTCGTATCCCATTTGAGTAAGACGTAAATCCGCGTTATCCTCGCGGAGGATAAGTCTGTATTCACTTCTTGATGTCATCATTCTGTAAGGGTCACGACAACCCTTTGTAACAAGGTCATCAATGAGTGTGCCGATATAAGAGGTGCTTCGGTCAAGGGTGAATGGTTCTTTGCCCTGTACTTTCCTTGCGGCATTTATACCTGCAATAAGACCTTGGGCGGGGGCTTCCTCGTAACCCGAAGAGCCGTTAAACTGACCCGCACCGTAAAGACCCTCAAGATTAGTAAATTCAAGAGTTGATTTTAAAGCCAAGGGGTCTACGCAATCGTATTCAATAGCGTATGCGTTACGCATAACCTTTACATTTTCAAGACCCTTTATGCTTTTGAGTATTTTTAACTGAACATCTTCGGGAAGTGAAGATGAAAGCCCCTGAAGATAAAGTTCTTCCGTATCAAGACCGCAGGGTTCAATAAATACCTGATGTCTGCCTTTTTCGGCAAAACGGACGATTTTATCCTCAATACTCGGACAATAACGAGGGCCTACACCCTCAATTTTATTTGAGTAAAGAGGGGAGCGGTGGAGGTTATCGAGTATAACCTGTTTCGTATCTGCGTTAGTGTATGTAATGTGGCATATAGCCTTATTCTGAAGTTCACCCTCGGGAGTTTCAAAAGAAAATGGTGTGATTTCCTCGTCACCTATTTGTTCTTCAAGACCCGTGTAATCCACGCTTCGTTTATTTACTCTGGGTGGTGTTCCCGTTTTGAATCGTCTTAAGGGAATGGCAAGTTCATTAAGGGAGTCGGAAAGTTCATTTGACGGGAACATACCGTCAGGACCGCTTTCGTAAGAGACGTCACCCACAAAGACCTTACCTTTAAGGAATGTACCCGTAGCAATGATAACGCATTTAGCGGTATAGGTTGCCTCAAGTTTAGTTGTAAATTCCCACAGACCATCATCATTTTTCTTCAGTGAAACAATTTCCGCCTGTTTCATATCAAGGTTGTCCTGCATTTCAAGGCAATGTTTCATATATTGGGTGTACTCTCTACGGTCAATCTGTGCGCGTAATGAGTGTACGGCGGGACCTTTACCTAAATTGAGAATACGGCTCTGAATAAGAGTTTTGTCGGCGGGTTTACCCATTTCACCGCCTAAAGCATCTATTTCACGCACAAGGTGTCCTTTTGATGTGC
>JAZULQ010000036.1:0-42243 GCA_045603185.1 Acutalibacteraceae bacterium | reverse complement strand
AATGTAAGAAACAAAAAAATATGATATTATGTTTATGGGGGCAGGTGGGGGGGTTTTCCGCGCCCCAGTTTGTGCTGCTAAAGAAGGAAAAATGGTACTTCTTCTTGAACGTCATAATTCTCCCGGTGGTTTTTCATCAAGCTTTGTTCGCGGTAGATTTGAATTTGACGTTTCTCTACATCAGCTCTGCGGTTTTTCCAAAGAAGCAGGGCTCGGTGAATTGCGCCGCATTTTTGATTCTATCGGTGTAAGTGAAAAAATCGCCTGGACAGATATTCCGGATGCATTTCGTCTGATTTCAAAGTCCTCAGACGGAACTAAAATTGACGTTACAATGCCCTTTGGTGTTGATAACTTTATTGACGCAATGGAAAAATACGTTCCTGGCAGTAAACCCTCTATGACAAAGCTTTTTAAACTTGCCGACGAAATAGAGGAAGCTACCGAATATTTTTCACAGCAAAACTCTAATCCGAATTTAAAAGAAATACGCGCCATTATGAAGAAATACGGGAATTTCGTAAGAACTGCTCCGTATTCGGTTAATGAAGTTTTAAACGCGCTGAATATTCCCCGAAAGGCACAAGAGATATTCAATGCTTACTGGTTGTACTTAGGTGTTGACTGCGACAGATTAAGTTTCACACACTATGTTTCAATGGTGTATTCATATTTAAAACACGGCTCTGTTGTGCCCACTTTCAGAAGTCACGCTATGAGTATGGCTCTCGCCGGTGCACTTGAAGATTACGACGGCGAAATAAGATATAACTCCCATGTTTCGAGAATATTGTTCAACAATGGACAAGCCTCCGGTGTTATTCTCAAAAACGGTGAAAAGATAGAATGTAACCATATAATATGTACCTGCTCACCCACCACTGTTTATTCTAAAATGATGAAAAAAGCGGATGTTCCCGTTACCGCTGTAAAGAGAACAAACGCTCGTACCTACGGTGCACGAGGCGCATGTGTATATCTTGGTTTAAATCGTTCTCCAAAAGATTTAGGAATTACAGATTACTCAGTTTTTATTACCGATACTGCTGACTCTTCATCACAGTTTGCACTTATGAAATCGATAGATACAAACAATGCTCAAGCTGCTGTTTGTTTAAATATAGCTAATCCCGATTGTTCCCCCGAGGGTACAACAATTTTATGTTTAACTACACTTTATACTGATAACTGTTGGGCTGATGTTCCTCCTGAGAGTTATTTTGACGAAAAGGATATGTTGGCGGCTCGTCTCATTTCTAAATTCGAGCAAGAAACCAATATCATTATCCATAACAACATAGAGGAGCTTGAAGTCGCAACACCTGTAACCTTCGCAAGATACACTAATACGCCACAAGGTACTGTTTATGGCTATTTGGGTGATGATTGGGATGGTATTATCCCACGAATTATGACAGAAGCCACTGATAATGATACAAAAGGCTTACGCTTCTGCGGTGGATGGGGAGTTCAGCTTTCCGGTGTAAGTTCTTCAATCGCATCCGGAAGAAACGCCGCCTATGCGACGCTTAGTGATATTGAAGAAGAAAGGAGCGTTGCAAATGAAAGATAAAATCATTGTCCGCTCCGCAATTAAGGACACAAGAAATTTCACAAATATCCCGGAAACGAGAAAAGGAATAATTGATGAAGCTCCCGATGCACCATTAATAGGTAATTATGCTGTTAATTCAACAGCTAACTTTCTTCATCCGCCTACACAGTATTTAAAGGTTAAACAAGTCGCGGAGGTTTCCAGAGATACAAGGGCATATATACTTGAACCGGACACTGCCCATGGTACAGCAAAACTTGCGTATTTCAGACCCGGGCAAAGCATTAGTGTTACACTTAAAATCGGTGCGGCAACTGTTAAAAGACCGTACACGATTTGTTCCTCTCCTATGCGCTCCGTTGACGACGAGTATGTTATAATAGTCAAGAGAATACCGGACGGTTTTGCCTCAAAATTCATATGGAACACCTGGAGAAAAGGTACCGAAGTCATTGCTTCCGCACCATTCGGCAATCTGTATCATCAACCCTTAAGAGACTCTAAGAATGTTGTAGCAATTTGCGATAATCAAGGTGTTGCCTCTTTCTTATCAATGGCTGAAGCCATTGCGGATAAAACTTTAAAAATCGATTTAACGCTGATTTATTCTGCACGTAAACAAAGTGAAGCAATTATGGCTCAAAGACTTGATGAATTGGCAGAAAAGTCATCAAATTTCAGAGTTGTCTATGTCTTCAGTGACGAACACGTTTTTAAATGCGAACGTGGCTTCGTTACTAAAAGCCTTATAGAGAAATATGCTCCGCTTTCAAAATTCAGTTTGTTTGTGCACGGTTCGCAGACACTTTACAACAGAATCATCCCACAAATCGCTGAATTAAAATTAGAAAACAAGTATATTCGTTTCGGTTTAAACGGCCAAATTCAGAACCCGGAATTATTGCCGGACTTTCCCCAGGAATCCGTTGACAAGACTTTTCTTTGCAAGGTTATGCACAACGGCAAACTTTTAGGCACCGTTCCTTGCGCCGCAACAGAAACACTTTTAGTTGCACTCGAACGCGAAGGGATAGAATCCCCTTCTATGTGCAGGTCAGGCGAATGCGGATACTGTCGCGCTAAATTAATCAAAGGAAATGTTTTCATTCCATCCGGCATTGATTCAAGACGCTTAGCTGACTCAAGGCATGGAATAATTCATCCCTGTTGCTCGTATCCAATGAGCGACCTTACACTTGTAATTAACTAAAATAAAGTCATCCGGTCACAACTTAACTGTTTTGATCAGATGACTTTTTCATATTCTTATTTTAAATTTAATTATCTTGATAAAAGAAAGACCTTATGATATACTTTTCTTGTTATGACTATATATGGTTTTCGGAGTGATACAATGTTAGATATTAAAGGACATATACTGGCTGAGTTTGGTGGCTTTCTGGGCAAATGCGAGCACATAAAGCTTAATATATACTCTCGCAGAGCCGTAAAAATGCAGAAAACCTGCATCAAGCGCCTTATGCGCAAAAATAAAACAACCGTTTACGGCAAATTAAACAACTTCAAAGATGTTAAATCCATTGAAGATTATCAGCGTATCGTTCCTCTGTCTACATATGCCGATTATGATGAATATGTATGGCGGATGGCAAACGGTGAAAAAGGTCTAATTACAAATATGTTTGTAAGACGTTTTACCGAGTCTTCCGGAAGCACCGGCAAGCAAAAACTTGTGCCCTTGTCATATTGGGCTGAATGGGTTTGTCAATGCTTCAGCTTCAGCGCCCCTGTCGGTTGTGCCGTAAAATGGTTCAAAAAACAAGGCCGACGCATTCCGCCTCAAAAGGGTCTTTTAACCGCCGAAACAGGAAGAAGAAAAGTTAAAGGCGGAACAATAAGCTGTTTGTCATCAATCCCACTCCTTAACCTTCGTCCTCTTGTTCCCTTTTTTGCTACATCCCCCAAAGAGGTGCTTTTCCCTGAGCCCGGCGCAGATATGGATATGCATTACCTTAAACTCCGTTTTGCTTTACCTAACAAAAAGACAAGCTACCTGGGAACCGTATTCATAACAACACTTGAATCGATGTTCTTTTATATGGAAGAGAATTGGGAGATGCTTTGTGATGATATTGAAAAAGGTATCATTAATGACAGCATAAGAATGCCTGAAGAGCTCAGAAAAAAATACAATAAAAAATTAAAACCCAATCCCAAAAGAGCAGAAGAATTACGAGCAGAATTCCGCAAAGGCTTTGACTCCGCACCTATTATTCCGCGAATCTGGCCCAAGGTTGAATGGATGTACGGTATGGGTACCGGTGCGCTTTCTTTCTACGCTAAAAAACTAAGAAGATATATCGGCGAAGATATGCCCATGCATTACCTTGGATACACCGCTACTGAAGCATTTATGGCTGTGCCTATCGAATTAAATTCGTATGAATATGTGCTACTCCCGCAAAACGGATTTTATGAATTCAGACCCATTGACTGCGACAGTTATGACAATCTTTTAACCATAAAAGACCTTGAGGTTGGTAAGGAATACGAAATAATCTTAACTAATATGAGTGGTTTTTATCGCTACCGTATTGAAGACGTTATTAAAGTAACCGGTTACTATAATCAGTGCCCCAAAATCACTTTCTGTTACCGTCTTAACCAGATTGCAAACATAAGCGGTGAAAAAGTCAGTTCACTTGCTTTCGATGAAATTGTTGCAAATCTATCAGAAAAGATGGACGACTTATATATCGGTTACAGTATTTATCCCGACAGAAGCACATCCCCGGGCCATTACATATTGTTTGTAGAAACCGCAGAGCCTGTAAGCGAAGATAAGAAAATGCTCTATAACGAGGCTTTTGAAGAGATGCTTTGCAAAGGCAACGTCAGTGTCGAACCGCTTATTAAAAGCGGCGCATTGGGCCACTGTGAGGTTAAATTCCTTCGCCACGGCACATACGACGATTACCGCGAAGTTTTACGCGCAAGAGGCGCAAATCTTAACCAGGTAAAACCCATTAAAGTAATTGACACCGATGAAAAGAGAGACTTCTTCTTTTCACATATCATTTAACAGGATAAAAATATGACACACACAATTAATGTTGAAAAAGAAACTATTGCTTTAAAAAACAAGGGCTTGACCGACGATATAGTTATAAAGGATTTAATTGAATTAAAAGAAAAGAATCCTCAATTATGCAAGAAAAAAATCCCTTGCGAAATGTATGATAAAGTTAATCTGATGTGCCGCAACTATATGGACAGAATGGCGCGTTTTGAAGTTGATTACGACTTCATAATCGATGAACAAGCCTTCAAGAATGTTGCTGTCTGTTGCCTCGAATGTGCACCCTTTATGCACTCACAAGTAATAAACAGCCCATTATCTCCATATTGGAAGGTTTGCGATTACAATATCGACGATATGATTAAGGTAAAGCACGTTGTTGATATAGATAAAGCACGCACAGAGTTCTTTTCAAAAAGTATTCCCCTATCAAGTAATGTTCAGATGAATATAGGTTTATATTATTGTGAAGGCAGAACCTATGTTTGCTTTATCTGGAATCATATGTGCTTCGACGGCGGCGGTTACAAATCATTCTGGAGTGATTTTTGTAAAAATTACTCGGACTATGTTCAAAAAGGCATATCCCCTATCAACTTTTCAATGGGCTCACGTAAATACAGCGATATTTACAAGGATATGGAAAAGAAGTTTGCCAAAGGGGCAAAAAAGCAATTTGCAAACATTTCGCCTCGTGACAGACACATACTACCTTTTGAAAGCACTGAAAAAATTGATAATGTCATAATTGTTTCAAGAGAAATTGATGAATATCATTTTTCAAAAGCCGTTAATTATGCTAAATCTGTGGGTGCAACCGTTAATGATATAATCGTTGCCGCTTATATTGATGCCTTTGCAAAAGTAACCGGAATGACTACCACAGAAGGAATTAACGTATCATGCGCTACTGATTTAAGAAGGCATATTAACGACCCTTCTTCCATCGGCTACACGAACCATGTTTCTTTTATTCACTGCAATATTCCTGAAATAGGTAAAAACATACACGAAACATTAAAAAATGTATCGGATAAAACGAAGGAATTAAAAAAAGACCCATATATAGGTCTTCACGGTTTACCACTTTTAAATATTGCTTACAAAACTATGATATATCTGCAAGCGGAAACTGTGGTTAAACTGTTTTATAACAATCCTACGCTTTCGGTAAGCAATGTGGGTGCAATAGATACTGTTAAATTTTCTTTAGCCGGCAACCCGCCATTCTCTGCCTTTGTTGCAGGTGCCGCAAAAAACAAACCTTGTGCTGTGATGACTGCACTGAGTATCAACGGGGTTTTAAAAGCCTCTATGTGTTTACGCGGAAATGAAAAAGACAAGGAACTCCTCGAAGATTTCTTTACGGAGTTCAAGAAATCCATAGAATCTATATAAAAAATGTCAGTAAACTTTTCGTTTACTGACATTTTTATCTTATCAATCTTTGGTGAGTGCGCGGATATATCTCTTAAAGAATGCTACGCCATCCTCCAATGAGCTGATGGGAATTCTCTCATTAGTTCCGTGAGTTGTCAGGAGAAGCGATGTGGTCATAAGGAACGGTGAATAACGGTAAATATTATCACACACATCTTCGTACTGACGGGCATCAGTACCACCCATAACAAGATAAGGTGCAACGATTGCTTTGGGGTCCATTGACTTACATATGTCGGAAATAACGTTAAATGCTCTTGAGTCGGTAGGAGAAATCTTGGAAGGATTTTTACCACCGATAAGCTTAACCTCTGCTTTCGGGCCTGCATATTTCTTAATATGTGCCTCAACGTCATCAATGGTCTGTCCGGGCATAATACGGAAGTTAGCTATAACGCTCGCTTTCTGAGGAAGAACATTAGGTGCGGGGCTTCCGTTAGCCATAGTAATGGCGGTAGTTGTTCTCATCATAGATGCAACTGCAGGAATCTCGGAGCAAACCTTTTTCACAAGAGGCTTAAGAACAGGAAGATTAGACATAACACATCTTACCGGATATGTTGTATTCTTACCGATTTCTGTGAAAAGAGAATTGAGCTGAGGTGTAAGCTCGGCTTTAAACTGATGATTTTCAAGGTTACAAACTATCCTTGAAAGCTCACCAAGTGCACTGTGCTTGGGCGGCTGTGATGAATGACCGCCCTTTGCATTAACCGATATTTCAAAATCAACGTGACCCTTTTCAGCGATACCAACACCGGCAAGGTGACCGTCTATAACTTTATCCACATTAACTGAAAGAATTGCGCCGCCTTCATCAATAACACTATCAAGCTTGATTCCGCGTTCCTTAAACCAATTCATCATACAGGTTGCGCCGCAGTCGTCACCTTCCGCCATAACCTCTTCGTTATGACCGAAGCAAAGATAAATATCTCTCTCGGGAACATATCCTTCTTCAAGGAGTGTTTCAACGGCTTCCATTACACCTATAAGGTGATTTTTAATATCGAGGGCTCCTCTGCCCCAAACATAACCGTCTGCAACTTCACCGCCAAAAGGAGGATGCTCCCAATCATCTTCAGTACCGGGTGTAACAGGAACAACATCCTGATGTGCAAGCATACAAATCGGTTCTTTTTCAGGATGCGCACTCTTCCAGTGGTACATAAGACTGCGTGTTGAAATAACCTGTAAATCGAGCTTTTCGTGAATAAGGGGATATGCTTCTTTCAAAAAAGCATGGAACTCATCAAACTTAGACCAGTCAACAAGACTTTCATCTCTGTTGGCAATAGTAGGAATCTGAATAGCCTTTGAAAGGTTATTTATATATCTTTCAAGGTCTACATTTTCAGGCGGAAGCTCCTGAGATTTAGAAACGGGTTTTGCCTTATAAGTTGTTGCGGCACGAACCATACTTACGCCAATACCGGTTGCAGCGGCGGCGCCTAAGCCTGCCAAAACAACTTTAGTTGCCTTTTTCATAAAATTCACTCCTATACAAACTATATAAAATACTAATTAAAATAACGACATCTGATCACTATCGGGAAGGTCACCGAATGCACCGCAAGCCTTCAGAACTGCTATAGTTGAACTACCTGCACCGGAACGAACCTCGAAATCTTCAATAGAAGAAAACTCGGGTCCACCGTCGTTTCTTGCGTTGGCAAGTTGCGCAGCGGCGTTTTCACCTACACCCGCAAGTGCCGCAAAGGGCATACGGATTTTACCTTTTTCGGGAACATAAGAGCTTGCCGTTGATTTATACACATCAATAGGCAGAAACTCAATACCGCGAACCATCGCTTCATAAACAATCATCATAATTGTTTCTTTTGCTTTCTCTGCCGCGGACGCCTCTTTGCCTTTGGCTTTTATCATCTGCAACAAAGCTTTAACGGCACCCTTGCCTTTAGACATAGCCTCAGCATCAACATCATCGCCACGAACGGTAAGATATGCACAATAATACTCAAGTGGTTTATATATCTTAAACCACGCAAGTCTTAACGATGCAATAATATATGCGGCGGCGTGGGCCTTCGGGAACATATACTGAATCTTTTTACACGACTCAATATACCATTCGGGAACACCGTGCTCACGCATCATTGCCTCCTGCTCCGGTTTTAGCTGTTTATTTTTCTTACGCACGTCCTCCATAATATCGAAGGCGTGTTTTGGTTCAAGACCTTTATGAAGGAGATAAACCATTATGCTGTCACGTGTTCCGATAACTTCGGAAATTGTGCAGGTACCTTCCTTAATGAGGTCTTGGGCATTTCCGAGCCATACGGCGGTACCGTGTGAAAGTCCTGCAATCTGTATAAGGTCAGCAAAGGATTTGGGTCTCGCTTCAAGAAGCATCCCTTTTGTAAAGTCTGTTCCCATCTCGGGAATGGAAAGAGTACCTGTGGGCCATCCCAACTCTTCTTCCGTAACGCCTAAAGGTTCCGGCGAAGTACAGATATCGTAAAGTTTGCGGTCGCTGATATCAATATCAAGAACATCAATACCTGTTAAGTCAGTTAAATGCTTATAAATTGTGGGAACATCATGACCCAGCTCATCAAGCTTCAACAATGTGTCGTGCATTGAGTTGAAGTCAAAGTGAGTTGTAATAATATCTTTAGAGGTATCATCAGCAGGTCTTTGAACAGGTGTAAAATCCTCAACCTCATAAGTATTGGGCACGACGACCATACCACCGGGATGCTGACCGGTAGTTCTTTTAACACCGGTACAACCCATTGTAAGACGGTCGATTTCCGCCTTCGTCATAGACAAACCGCGTTCATCAATATACTTTTTAACAAAGCCGTAAGCAGTTTTATCCGCGACACCGGATATAGTTCCCGCCTTGAAAACATAGGCTTTGCCGAATAATTCTTCAGTATATTTATGAGATTGCGCCTGATACTCACCTGCAAAGTTAAGGTCGATATCAGGAGATTTATCACCAAAGAAGCCAAGGAAGGTTTCAAAGGGAATTTCATGACCGTCACGAATTAACGGTGTCGAACACTCCGGACAATCCTTGGGCGGTAAATCAAAGCCCGAACCAACTTCGTTATGAATAAAGAATTCTGAATATCGGCACTTAGGGCAACGATAATGGGGCTGCAAAGGATTAACCTCAGAAATACCTGCCATTATGGCAACAAAGGATGAACCAACCGAGCCTCGGGAACCTACATAATAACCACATTCTTCGGAGTGTTTAACAAGAAGACGCGCTATCATATAAAGTCCTGCAAATCCGTTTTCTATAATAGATTTAAGTTCTTTTTCAAGTCTGTCAGCAACTATTTTAGGAACAGGATCACCATACCATTCTTTCGCTCTGTCCCAACAATGCTTTGTCAAATCTTCTTCAGCACCAGGAATAATCGGGTTGAAGGTACCGTCCGGAATAGGTAAGATGCCCGGCTCTATCATATCAGCGATAAGATTAGTATTGGTAATAACAACTTCTTTAGCTGTTTCTTCACCAAGATATGAGAATTCCTCGAGCATTTCGGCAGTTGTTTTAAGGTACAAGGGCGGTTGATAATCAGCATCACCGAAGCCCTGCCCTGCCTGAAGAATAGCTCTGAACTTAGCATCATTCTTTTTAAGGAAGTGCACGTCACCTGTAGCAACGGTCTTTTTACCTAACTCGTCACCTAAGGCGATGATTGCACGGTTTATTGCCCTGATATCATCATAAGAGTTAATATCGGCAAATTTTGCCTTCATAGAGTCTTTCATTGTTTCTTTTCTTAACATATACTCATTATTTCCAACAGGTTGGATTTCGAGATAGTCGTAGAAAGAAGCAATTTCAACTATTTTTTCGTGGCTCTCTTTATTGACAAAAGCATCGTAAAGCTCGCCCTCAGAACACGCACTGCCTATAATAAGACCTTCACGCATCTCATCAATGAGACTTTTCGGCATTCTGGGTTTTCTATGGAAATAATCAATGTTGGAGCGAGAAATCAATTTATAAAGATTTTTAAGTCCAACTTTGTTTTTAACAAGAAGAATACAGTGATAGTAGTTATCCGCAAGGATTTCTTCCTTGCTCTTTTTAGAGCCGTCACTATTAATATCGTTTACAAGATAAGCTTCGCATCCGTAAATAATCTTAAAATCAGTTCCGCGAGCTGTATTACAAGCTTCAGGGAACGCCTGAACACATCCATGGTCAGTAATAGCAATAGCCTTGTGACCCCACTTCATAGCCGTCTTAACTATGGATTTTGCACTACTCATAGCATCCATAGCAGACATATTGGTATGAAGATGAAGTTCAATTCGCTTTTCTTCCGCATCATCGGTAGGTTCAACCTTAGTAATAGTAGAAACCGATGTGGGTTTAATTATATAATCTTTTTTATAGTCATCATAAATAAGCGGTCCGCGTATTATAACGGTAACGCCATCTTTGATTTTTGAATCAAGGTATTCTAACTGCTCCTTGACGTCAAAAAACTTACAGCCAAAAGAACCTGTATTATCGGTAATGTTAAATTCAATAATATAACGCTTACCGTCTTTGGTTTCGCGTTTTTCATACTTGAACACGTCACCCCATACGAGCACTTCACCATCATCAAAAGTGACTTCGCTCATCGGCTTTGGTTTAGCGTACTTATAGTGACCGAAAATAGATTGAACCGTATTAAAATCCAAGGGTACATCTTCAAAATTAGGATTCACCTCGGGTGGCTTCACCGGTTGATTTGCCCTGTCAATCTCACGCTGTTTTCTCAAAAAGTCTTCAACATTACTGTCTTCACCTTCGAAAACAACAGTTATTTTACGTTCAAAATGCTGAAGCACGTATTCTTCAAGAAACTTGTCCGCTTTTGCATTTTCACAGATATCTCTGCCGTGTTTCAAAAATTTAACAGTGAAAACGTCGTCAATGAAGCTCGTTTCAATCTGATCAAGAAAACCATTTGTCTGAGGAACACCTTTCTTCACTACTCGTAAGAGCATCGGGAAACATTCGGTCTTTAAAGCATCAGGCGGAAGAACGTAATCCAGCTCAACAATTTTAAGCCCGAGAGATTTCTTAATCTCGCCTGCCACAGCTTTAAGACACATTATATTATCGAATATATCAATATGAAGAAGAGCTGTCATTGATTGCTCTTCTTTATTTATATGTAAATCAGTGAACATCGTATTTTTCAACATATCGCGATATTTTTGCGTTGATATGTATTCACCGAATATTTCAAGAAAATTATAAAGTTTCATATTTTCTCTAATTCGTCAAGTAATACTTTGACAATATCCTTTTCGGATACCTTTCTTAAAATTTCGCCTTTTTTGAAAAGCACTGCACAACCGTCACCGCCGGCAATACCAATATCGGCTTCTCTTGCTTCGCCGGGACCGTTTACAACGCAACCCATAACTGCTATTTTTACAGGTTTTTTAATATTTTTTACTGCTTCTTCAACTTCGTTCGCTAAAGAAACAAGGTCAATTTTGGTTCTGCCACAAGTGGGACAAGCTACAATTCTGGGAGTTTCAACTCTGAGATTTACCGCATTAAGAATATCACGTGCCGCATAAATTTCCTTAACCGGTGAATCAGTAATAGAAACTCGCAATGTATCACCGATGCCTTTAAGCAGAAGTGAGCCTATACCGATAGATGATTTTACAAGGGAACTGCGTTCTGTTCCCGCCTCAGTCACACCTAAATGCAACGGATAATTGCATCTTTGTGCAACAAGACTATATGCGGCAACCATATTTTCAACATCAGATGATTTAATTGAAATAACCGTATCGTAAAAACCGCAATCCTCAAGAAGCTTAACGTGTCTGAAAGCGCTTTCCACCATTGCTTCGGGAGTTGCACCACCAAATTTTTCAAGTAAATCCTTTTCAACAGAGCCTGAGTTTACACCTATACGAATAGGAACACCTTTCAATGCACAAGCATCTGCTACGGCGGCTACACGGTCCGCTGAACCTATGTTACCGGGATTTATACGTATTTTATCAACACCCGCATTAAGACTTTCTAAAGCAAGTCTGTAATCGAAATGAATGTCGGCAACAAGCGGTAAACTTGATTGCTCCTTGAGTTTTCCTAAAACTTTTACGGCATCCATATCCGGAACTGCCATACGTACAATCTCACAGCCTGCGTCTTCCAACGCTTTAAGCTGATTTAAATTACCCTCAAAATCTGAAGCAGGTGCGTTAAGCATTGACTGGATAGCGATTGGGGCATCGCCACCGATTTTAATATTACCGACTTTTACTTGTCTTGATTCACGTCTAATCATAATTAACCACCGTTAAAATAAATTTATAATATCTTTTACAGAAATAACTGCCATTAATATCAACAGTAAAACAAGTGCTACTGTGTGGACAATGCCTTCACGTTTGGCAGAAATCGGCTTTCTGCGTATAATCTCTATAAAAATGAAGAACAGCCTTCCGCCGTCAAGGGCAGGTATAGGAAGGAGATTGAAAACGCCGACATTGATTGTAAGCATTGACAAGAAGTTCATTGCCATCAATATCTTGTCGCCAAAGGCTTCCGCCTGAGATGTTGTCTGCGCAATAGCGTCGATTGTACCAACCGGACCCGCTACGTCCTGCGCACCCAATTTACCTGTAAACAAATCCACAAGACTGAGCCTTACCATCTGAATAATAGACACTGAATCCGCCACGGCAACTGTTGGCACATTCAAAATATCAGGTTTATATCCAACAAGAATAAAATCCTGCTGAATATACTTTTTACCATCCAAGACATATTGCTCGAATTCAACGTTCTTTAATTCTATTTTTTCTCCGTCGCGTTTAACGGTTATATCAACTTTATTGTCAGTGTCACGAGCAAGGTTAAATAAAATACCTTTGAAGGAATACACGTGAGTACCGTTAATTTCAACTATTTTATCATCTACTTGCAATCCGGATTGTTGACTTGTGGCGCCCTCTGTAAAACTATGGATTGTTCTCGAGCCGACAATACCACCGGCAGTTAAACAAATAGCAACTACAACGACACCTAAAATCAAATTGAGCATTGCACCCGCGGCGATAATTATAAATCTTTGCCATGCAGGCTTATTACCGAAAGCTCTTTTATCGGTACTATCCTCATCCTCGCCTTCCATGCTCACAAAGCCGCCAATAGGAAACAATCGCAAAGAATATAAGGTTTCACCTTTTTGCTTTTTTATAATTTTTGGTCCCATACCCAAGGAAAACTCATTAACTTTTACTTTAAAGAGCTTTGCAAAAAAGAAGTGACCAAATTCATGAATGGCAATTATGATACCAAAGAGAAAAATTGCAAGTAAATACGGCCATACACTAGACCATAAAGCAATAAGACTGGCTATTTCGAACACCTCCGAAAATTAAACAGAAGCTAACTCGCGAACTTTTTGTCGCATAAGAACATCTGTATCAAGAACATCTTGTAATGTGTAGTCGGGTTTTTTCGGTGCATACTCTGCCGCTTGGGAAATAAACTCAGGAATAGCACAGAATGAAATCTTACCCTGTCTGAAAAGAAGATTTGCTTCTTCATTGGCGCAGTTTACTGCCGCAGGATAAAGACCGCCTTTAGTTATAGCATCACGGCAAATATCCATACAAGGGAAAGTTTCATAATCCGGTTTATAGAATGAGAGATTTCCTACCTCCCATAAGTCAAGCTGTTTTTCAGGTGACTCAAATCTATCCGGATATGTAATTGCGAACTGTATCGGCAGACGCATATCAGGATGACCGAGCTGAGCTATAACGGAGTTGTCAGTATACTCAATAAGAGAGTGAACGATACTTTCACGATGAACAACAATATCTATCATATCCGGGCTGACATCGAAAAGCCAGACGGCTTCAATAAGTTCGAGTCCCTTATTAAACATTGTTGCGCTATCAATAGTAATCTTCTGTCCCATACTCCAGCTCGGATGCTTGAGAGCATCTGCCAAAGTAACCTTTTCCAATTCCGCCTTTGTTTTACCAAAGAAGGGTCCACCGGAAGCTGTTAGAATAATACGTTTTAATGCCGCATTACGAGGAGCACCTAAAAGGCACTGGAAAATTGCTGAATGTTCACTGTCAACCGGCAAAAGAGGAACGTTATTTTGCTTTGCCGCCTCAGTAACAAGTTTACCACCGGCAACAAGAGTTTCTTTATTTGCAAGGGCAATGATTTTACCTGCATTTACTGCATCGAGGGTTGGTTTAAGACCTGCCATACCTACAACAGAGTTAAGTGTTATTTCACCATCAGCCTGTGAGCCACAGAATGATACACCCTCAAGACCGCTAAGCACCTTAACCGGTAAATCAGCAACTCTTACCTTAAGCTCAGCAGCTGCTTTTTCATCCACAAGTGCTGCGTACGCAGGTTTAAATTCTCTGATCTGCTTCTCAATGATATCAACATTTGAATAAGCTGCAAGAGATTCTATTTTATACCCTCTCGCTCTTGCAACATCGAGAGTCTGGATGCCTATAGATCCAGTGGAACCTAATAAATTAATTCTTTTCATATTATCACTCAAAACTTATTAACAATATAGATTGCCGAATAAAGCACCGGCATTACGAACAACGCACTGTCAAATCTATCCATAATTCCGCCATGACCCGGAAGAAGTTTGCCGAAATCTTTGATTCCGAAATTACGCTTTATTGTAGATGCTGCCAAATCGCCAAACATACTTACAACAGAAAGAATAATGCTAAGAAGAATTACTACTATGTAATTGAAGCCGGCTCCGCCGCCAAAAAATTTTTGGAACACAACAAGAAGCAGTACATTAAGCAAAACCGCGCCTGCTATGCCACCTATTGCTCCTTCAACGGATTTCTTCGGGCTGATTTTCGGGCAAAGCTTATGTTTTCCGAACTTGCTTCCGATAAAGTAAGCAAATATATCAGTCATCCATGATGCAAAAAATGAGAAAATCAAAAAGTAAATACCGTCAATTTTCTCATATCCGGCAATATAATGCTCTATGTCTCTGAAAATTATCATCACAGAAAAGGCATACGGCACACACACCGAGGCAAAAATTGCCATTACAGCCTCTTGGAACTTTGTTTTTTCGTATTGCAGCAGCATCATAATGAGAATTGCAACTACATAAATACCGCCGAAAACAGCAAACGGGATTGAAACACGGAACTCAAACAAAAATGGAATAATTGCCGATACGGTAATGCTTAATGCCATAATCAGATGATTTTTTAAACCAATCGCCTTCTCAATCTCCCATACGGCGATACCCGACAGCACAGCAATAAATATCGGAAAAACCAAGGTATTCATAAGAAGTATTGCACCAATAAATATTATTGCAAACAATGCTCCGGTTATTACTCTTTGTTTCATAAGAACCACCCCTTCGGAATATTATTTCCACTCTAAAAAGCCATTAAAATCCGAAAGCATATAAGCAAACGGATTTTTTGGCAAAATATTATACACCACCGAAACGGCGATTACGTTTTTGATAGTCTAAGAGAATTTCGTTTACACTCTCTTCGGTGAAATCGGGCCAAAGTATATCTGAAAACCAAAATTCAGAATACGCTGATTGCCATGTCATAAAGTTGGACAGACGGTATTCACCGCTGGGTCTGACGATAATATCAGGGTCAGGCTGACCGGCAGTATAGATATTATCGGAAACAACGTCTTCAGTAATATCGTCAACAGACAACTCACCGTTTTTCACTTTTTCAGCAATACTTTTTACTGCATGGGTTATTTCGGCTCTGCCGCCGTAATTCAACGCAATATTAACAGTAACTTTAGTATACTTAGCTGATTTCTTCTCGGCTTTATCAATAAGACGCAAAAGGTCTTTCGGAAGTCCGTCCCTCTCGCCGATAAATTTAAGTCGCATCTGGCGAATATCATTTTCAGCAGTACGGTCATCGCCCTCAAGCAAATACTCTTTAAAAAGCTTCATAAGAGCAAGAACCTCGGTTTTGGGTCTATTCCAATTTTCAGTTGAAAAAGCGTAAAATGTTAAATGTTTAATACCAACATCAGCACAATACTCACAAATTTTACGGAATGTCTTGGCGCCTTCCTTGTGACCCGCACTACGCTCAAGACCACGCATTTTAGCCCATCTTCCGTTACCGTCCATAATGAAACCTATGTGCTGGGGTAATACTTCAAATTCAGGAATGTTATCGTACATAATTAAATTTCCATTATCTCTTTAATTTTTGCTGCTGCTACTTCATCAATCTTTTTGATGAATTCATCAGTAATTTTCTGAATTTCTTCTTCACCGTACTTCTGGTCATCTTCGGTGATTTCAGAATTCTTTTTCATAGTTTTGATTTTTTCGATGCAATCACGTCTGATCTGACGAACTGCAACCTTTGTTTCTTCACCGTAAGAAGCAACATCTTTTGAAAGCTGTTTTCTGCGTTCTTCGGTAAGTGCGGGGAAAACAAGTCTGATAATTCTGCCATCGTTTGAGGGATTAATTCCCAAATCAGATGCAAGAATAGCTTTTTCAATAAGGCCTAATGCAGACATATCCCAGGGTTGAATAGCAAGAACTCTTGCTTCGGGAACAGAAATTGCTGCCATCTGATTAATAGGTGTGGGACAGCCGTAATAGTCCACCTGAATTCTGTCAAGAACTGCTGCGTTGGCTCTGCCTGCTCTTATTGAATTGTACTCAAATTTAAGTGAGTTAATTGATTTCTCCATTTTTTCTCTGGCTTTTGCAAATACTGAATTCATAAAAATTTCCTCCGTTAATTAAGAAACTACTGTACCGGCATTTTCACCGCACACAGCTCTGTTAATATTTTCTGTATCATTAAGATTGAAAACAAGAATCGGGATTTTGTTTTCACGGCAAATAGCTGCCGCCGCAGTATCCATAACCGCAAGATTTCTTGCCAAAAGTTCATCGTGAGAAATTTTATCAAACTTAACCGCATCGCTGAACTTGTTGGGGTCTTTATCGTAAACGCCATCTACATTAGTAGCTTTAAAATAAACATCAGCGTTTATCTGAGCCGCTCTGAGAGCTGCACCCGAATCAGTTGAAAAGAACGGATTACCTGTTCCGCCTGCAAAAATTACTACCCTGCCGTTTTCCAGATGTCTTACAGCTTCATCGCGCATAAATGTTTCTACAACACCAACTATCTGAACAGCAGACATTACACGAGCATCAACACCGATATCAAGGAAACCTTGCTGTAATGCCAAAGAATTCATAACAGTTGCAAGCATACCTATGCTGTCAGCTCTTGTTCTGTCCATATCACCGCTTGAACGACCACGCCAGAAATTACCGCCACCAACGACGATGCCGACCTGAACGCCCTTGTCAGTTACCTTTTTTACGGCACTGCAAACCTCGTTAATAACATTAAAATCAAAACCATGACCTGCTTCACCGGCGAGAACTTCGCCACTGAGTTTAAGAAGCAGACGCTTATAAACAGGTTCCATAAATACTTCCCCTTTCGACCGTAATATTACGGCGCAATTATTTACTATAATATTTTACAATAAATGATAACCCTTGTAAATAGTTAAATAACTAAAATTAATCATATATTTATATTTAATATTCACAACAAAACAAAAAACCGGCAGTTTAAAACTGCCGGTAATTATCACGAAACACGCCTTTTAAGCCTGATTTTATCAGAAATCATGGCAACAAACTCAGAGTTAGTCGGTTTGCCGCGTTGACTTTGGATGGTGTAGCCAAAATATGAGTTGAGAACTTCAACATCACCTCTGTCCCACGCTACCTCTATAGCGTGACGAATGGCTCTCTCAACACGTGAAGATGTGCTTTTAAAATTCTTGGCTACTGTCGGATATAGAATTTTTGTTACAGAATTCAACATCTCCGGATTTTCAACCGTAAGTCTTATTGCTTCCCTTACATACTGATAACCTTTTATATGCGCAGGAACACCGATCTGGTGTAAGATTTCCGTAATAACAACGGTTAAATCCTCTTGCGCCTCATAATGTGCAGTTATGCCGACACCCTTCCAACTGGAAATCTGAATAATTCTCTCCGCCATCATCTGTGGGTCGATGGGTTTCAGAAAATAATAGTCCACACCGCACTTTGTAATTTCTCTTTCGAAATTAGGATTATCTATACCGGACATAACTATTATCAACGGTCTCTTTACAGGGTCCTTCATATTAATCCTGGAAATAACCCCCATAGCATCAATATGCTGTAAAAAAGCATCCATAATAATAACTTCTGGGTGGAACTCCTCGTAACACTTTAAAAGTTCCGCACCATTCTTTGCACACATCCTCACATCCATTTTATTACTGCGAAGAACTGTTGCAAGCTTAAGAGTCGCATCATCCTTTTCATCAGTTAATAAAACAGATAAGTTGCTAACCATTCCAAAAACACCTCCTAAAAAAGTAAGATAATTGTATCACCAAAACATCGTTTTAGCAAGGCAGTTTAACAAATATCGTTACTTTCAACAAAAGAATATGTTTCGTTGATATAATTAAAAGTCTTTTTAAAAATCATTTTGTCGAAATTTGTCGAATGTTTTGTCGAAAGCGATATAATCACCATAAATTAAAGCATAAACCTACGTATGTTTATTTTTCTTCGTCTAAAGTTCTCGAAATTTAAAAGCAGCCGGAATTTATCCGACTGCTTTCTTTACCTTATTGACTTGAATACTTCTTTCAGAGAAGGATAAATCTGTTTGAATTTCTCATATCTTTCATTGTACCTTGCGACTATTTGCGAATCAGGTTCAACCGTACCTTTTATTGATGTGAATTTATCAGCGCATTCGGCAGTATCGGTATAACAGCCGTCACCTACCATAGCAAGAACCGCTCCGCCAAATCCGGGACCTTCTTCTGAAGAAGGGATATCGATAGGAATATTGAGAACGTTAGCCATAATTTTACGCCAAAGCTGTGATTTGGCGCCACCGCCGCAAAGTGTACTGTGTGAAATATCCACGCCTGCCTCTTTGGCAATTTCAAAATTATCCTTTACCGCGAACGCAACACCCTCCAAAACAGCCTGGACAATATCGGCACGTGTAGTATCAAGGCGCATACCAATGAGCACACCTCGTGCATCCGTATCGTTTATAGGACTTCGCTCGCCCATAAGATACGGCAAGAAAAACACATCATTAGAACCCAGCTTTTCATCAGTAATTACCGCCTGTTCGGCTGCGTAATCGTCGGTTTTTAATATATCCTCACACAACCACTTATTGCAGGATGCAGCCGAAAGAATACAGCCCATAATATGATATTTTCCGTTAGCGTGACAAAAGGAATGAATAGCATTATTAGAGAGTTGCGCATATTCATCCGAAGAAACAAAAAATGTGCCGGATGTGCCAAGCGAAATATTGCATTTACCGTTTATTACAGTGCCGGTACCGATAGCGGCAGCCGCATTATCTCCTGCGCCGGCTACTACTGTAACCTCGCTCTCAAGCCCCAATTCTGTAAGTATTTCATTGCGGATTGTACCTGTTTTATCGTAGCTCTCATAAAGCTTCGGAAGCTGATTTTCACTGACACCGCATATATCAAGCATCTCACTTGACCAAGCTTTGTTTTCTACATCAAGAAGAAGTGTTCCCGAAGCATCGGAGTAATCAATCGAATGAACACCTGTAAGCCTGTAGTTTATGTAATCTTTGGGTAGCATTATTTTACTGATTTTCTTAAAATTATCAGGTTCATTTTCTCTGAGCCACATAATTTTAGGCGCAGTGAAGCCTGCAAAAGCGATATTACCCGTAAGCTCAGCTAATTTTTCTTTGCCGATAACTTCATTTAAATACTCAGTTTCCTTAAATGTTCTGCCGTCGTTCCAGAGAATCGCAGGGCGGATAACATTATCGTTTTCATCGAGTATAACGAGACCGTGCATTTGTCCCGCCACACCAATACCCGAAACAGAGGCTTTGTTTATATCGACAGTAAGTTCCTTAATACCGGAAACCAAAGCTGTCCACCAATCCTCGGGGTTTTGTTCACTCCACCCGGGGTTTGGAAAATATACATCATAGGATTTTGAAACAGAATTAACAATACTACCGTCAGTATCAACGAGCAACAATTTTAATGCTGAAGTACCTAAATCGGCACCTATATAATATTTCATCTCAATTCCTCCGAAAATTGTTTCTGAAATATATTATAAATGGTTTTTTAAAGAATTCAAGACAGTAAAGTTAAAACCTCAAGAATGACTTGAGGTTTTGTTTTACGACGCCTTTTTCAATTCTTTTTGTTCATATATATTTTCCAGATTATCCATCATCGTTGCGGCAAATATACCGTAACCACCGCTGGGATCATTAAGAAACACATGGGTAACGGCGCCGATAATTTTACCATTTTGTACTATTGGTGAGCCAGACATTCCTTGAATTATTCCGCCTGTTTTTTCTATTAATTCCGCATCCTTGACTTTCAGAATAAGATTCTTGTTTTCACTTGAATTAACATCAATGCCGACGATTTCTATTTTATATTCTGTTAAAACTCCGTTTTCAAGAGTGGTATACATACTCGCCTCGCCTATCTCGACCTCATTAGTTTCTGCTATTGGGTAAGTCGCCCCTTGTGGAACTGAATCAAATTCTCCGTAAACTCCAATATCACCGTTATAGTAAACTGAACCGGTGCGTTCACCCTTAAGTATACCGCAAATCTCCCCTGTTGTTCCGTTATTACCCTTAACAAAACCTGTTATATTAACATTGGTACATTCACCCTGAGATATGGGCAAAACCTCTTTAGTATCAATATCACAAACCGCGTGACCTAAAGAAGCAAAATAACCCTCTTCGGTGCAAAACGTAACAGTTCCTATTCCTGCCGAGCTGTCTCTTATCCATATCCCCGCTTTATACTTTCCTTCGCTGACAGAAAAGGCTGCCCTGAATAATACTTCATGTACTTCTTTGTTTCTCAAAATTTCAAACTTTAATTCCCCGCCGTTACTGTTTTCAATAAACCTGCAGACCTGTGAATTCAGATTGACATCAACACCATTTACTTTTTTAATTATATCGCCTATTTTCAGACCCGCAACTTCACCCGGATTCACATCACCTGTTGACGTATCCACTGACTCTGTACCAACAACAATAACACCATCTGCATACAGCTTCAGACCTACCGGATACCCACCTAATCTTGCGGATTTACTCTCATATGAATCATTCTTTTTTTCACTTCGTGTGTCATTACCTCTTTCATATATTGCATCAAAAATGGTTTCACCTATTTTATACAGCCTGCCACTCACCCCGGAAATCCTAACATCGACAGAAGTCGGATTCCGGAATGTTGAAGACGAAAAAACACCGAACATCAACGTGCCACACAATAAAACTGAAAAAAGCGATAAAAATGTTTTATTTTTCCTCAAATTTCACACCTCCACACTCACAAATTTAATTTGTGCAGAGGTCAAAAAAATAATAATGTAAAAATAAGCAAAATAAAAAGCAACCTTGCAAATGCAAGGTTGCCAAATTTTTGAAACTCAGATAGAGATTTCGTTTGCGATTCTGTAAAGCTCGGGGTCAATAGATTTCTTCATATTAAGAGCTTCGATAATATCGTAGTCAACAATTTTATCGTTTTTAACAACAACAACTCTGTTACCGATATCTTCTTTAAGCAACTGAACAGCATAGAAGCCCATCTGACTTGCAAGAACTCTGTCGCGAACTGAAGGAGAACCACCGCGCTGTACGTGACCGAGAACTGTTGCACGGCTTTCAACGCCTGTTTTCTGTTCTATGTATTTTGCAAGAGAGTTAACATCAATACCCTTAACGCCCTCAGCAACAACGATAACAAAATGCTCTTTTCCGGTTTTCTGAGTACGTTTCATTCTCTCTATTATGTATGAATCAATATCATAATCAATTTCGGGGATAAGAATACAAGTTGCGCCAACTGCAATACCTGCGTTAAGAGCGAGGTAACCTGCATTTCTACCCATAACCTCAACGATTGAACATCTGTCGTGAGATTCTGTTGTGTCACGGATTCTGTCAACCATATCCATAACTGTATTTAAAGCGGTATCGTAACCAATAGTATAGTCGCAGGATGCGATATCGTTATCGATTGTACCGGGGATGCCTATACAGGGAATACCCTTAAGAGTAAGAGCACGAGCACCTTTGAATGTGCCATCGCCGCCAATGGTAACAATACCGTCGAGACCGAATTCTTTACATACCTCTACAGCTTTATCCTGAACCTCAGGATCAGCAAACTCGGTACAACGAGCTGAATAAAGCATTGTGCCACCGCGATGAATAATATCGGAAACTGAGCGAAGATTCATTTCGAACATATCGCCTTCGATAAGACCTTTATATCCGCGACGTATACCCATAACGCGCATTCCGCTTTCACAACCGCTTCTGACAACTGCACGAATGGCAGCATTCATACCCGGAGCATCTCCGCCGCTTGTAAGAACACCAATAGTTTTCAATTTCAGTACCTCCATAACACATTATGTGATAATAAATCTTATGGATTATATCACACAAAAACCAAATTAACAAGACTAAAAGTCAAAAATTGTAAATTCATTGCCTTAAAACAACATTTTCTTCACCAATTTTGTACTTAAGCTCTCTCAACAGTGGGTCATTAACATCAACAAGATATTCTAATCCGAGAAATTCATATTTTTTAGTATCTTTGAAATAGATATAAACCGGAACTTTTCCGTCAAAAATAGACAATAAATTCTTCAATGAATTGAGCTCGTTTTTATCTTCCGAAGAAAGACGCAGAAACAACCCTTTTCTTTGCTTGGAATTGTCGTTTCGTGAAACATTATCAGTAACACTTTTATTTATTTCAACATTTTTCGGGGCAATACTGATTTTCTCCGCAAGAAGCTTTACTTCATCGTCTTTTACAGATAATCTGCCTTCAACGAGAAGTATATTGCCTACACTTATAATATCCGAATACTGTGTAAGTATTTTCGGAAAAACTATCATTACCAAATCGCCGTACAAATCCTCGATTTCACAAAACGCCATTATATCATCACGCCTCGTTACTTTCTTTTTAGCGGAATTTACAATACCTATAAATTGCACTTTCTGGTTATCAATAACCGATTCTCTGCCTGTTTCAAGATACTCGTAAATATCAGCAGTTTTCGGGCAATTCAAGCTATCGCTAACATTTCTGTACTCTTCAAGAGGATGTCCCGAAAAGTACAAACCGGCTACTTCCTTTTCAAAATTCAGAAGTTCATTTTTAGGTAATTCCTGACATCTTGTAAAGGTCGGCTCGGATGAGAAATCTTCGCCGCCAAAAACAGAGAACATATCAAGCTGTCCTCCGGCATACATAGAATTTTCCTTTACCGCGCTGTCAACAGCCAGATCAAGATTGCGGAGCATCTCGCAACGATTCAAATCAAGACCGTCAAGAGCACCCGCCTTTATAATACATTCAAGTGCACGTCTGTTAAGCTCCGGACCGCTTATTCTTTTGCAAAAATCCCAATAGCTTTTAAATTCACCATTATCGTTGCGTTCCTTAACGATTTTATCTATCAAGGCTCTACCAAGATTTTTAATTCCCAAAAGCGGAAAAACAATATCGTTGCCGACTATTGAAAATCGGTTTCCGCTCCTGTTTACGTGAGGAGACAAAACATTTATTGAAAGTCTCGCGCACTCGTTAATATAAATAACGGTCTTGGTTACATCCCCTATAACGCTTGTAAGCAATGCCGCCATAAAAGCCTTAGGATACTTAACCTTGAGATACGCAGTCTGGTAAGCCACAAGACCATATGCAGCAGTATGACTTTTATTAAAACCATACGAGGCAAATGAAATCATATCGGAAAATACATCGGAAGCGGTTTTTTCGTCAATGCCTTTTCTGACAGCACCATCAATAATATATTCACCGCTGTCGTTTTTGAGTCCGTAAATAAAAATATCGCGTTCACTTTCCATAACATCGCGTTTTTTCTTACTCATAGCTCTTCTTACGACGTCAGCTCTTCCGTATGAGTAACCGGCAAGTGTTCTGAAAACCTGCATAACTTGTTCCTGATAAACCATACATCCGTTTGTTTCGTCAAGTATTTCCTTAAGCTCCGGTGTGCGATAGCTTATATGCGCAGGATTTTTTCTATTGTCGAGATACGTGTCAATAAAATACATCGGACCCGGTCTGTAAAGCGCAATAGCAGCCGCAATATCCGAGAATGCTTCGGGTTTCATATTAACTATCAGGTTTGTCATTCCGGCTGATTCACACTGAAAAATACCGACAGTATTGCCCAAGGACATCTGTTTGAACACGTCGGGATAATCAAGTGGTATACGCGAAATATCGAAATCAGGTTCTGATTTGTGTACTTCTTCGACGGCATCGTTAATTACCGTCAATGTACGCAAACCGAGAAAGTCCATTTTAAGAAGACCTAATTGTTCAATTTCCGTCATCGTAAATTGAGTTACGGTCTGGTCGCCGTTTTTGGCAAGCGGCACATAAGAAGATACCTCTTCACGTGTAATAACCACACCTGCCGCATGGGTTGAAGCGTGTCTTGGCATACCTTCAAGCTGTGCAGCAGTATCTATAATCCTCTTTACATTTTCATCGGAGTTATAAAGAGTTATAAGGTCATTATTTTTAGCGAGAGCATCATTTATATCGTGATAATCACGAGAAAGCTGTTTTGCTACTATATCTCCCATACTGTACGGCAAGCCCAGCGCCCTGGCAACATCCCTTACTGCGGCTTTAGCCTGCAACGTACCGAAGGTAACAATCTGCGCCACTCGGTCACTACCGTACTTTTCATTAACGTAATCAATAACCTCTCCTCTGCGTTCGTAACAAAAATCTATGTCTATATCGGGCATACTTACCCTCTCGGGATTCAGGAAACGCTCAAAAAGGAGTTTATGTTTGATGGGGTCAATACCGGTAATACCCAAAGCATAAGCCGCCAAAGAACCAGCCGCAGAGCCTCGACCCGGACCAACGGGAATTTGTTTACTCTTTGCAAAACATATAAAGTCCGATACTATGAGGAAATAGTCATTAAATCCCATATTATCAATTACGGAAAGCTCGTAATCCAGGCGTTCGAGATAATCTGACGGTATTTCACCCATTATATTTTCAAGACCCTTTAAACATTCTTCCCTAAGGAACAGCTTATGGTCGTCAATAGGTGCATCGAACAAAGGAAGTTTTGTGACACCAAACTCAAAATCGAAATTACATTTATCTGCGATTACTTGTGTATTCGCGATTGCTTCCGGATAATCCGGGAAAGCCTCCGCCATTTCGTCGCCACTTTTTAGATAAAATTCATCATTGGTGAACTCAAGCGCATTTTCTTCACCAACAACTTTGTTGGTTTGAATGGCTATGAGCACACGCTGAATATCGGCATCGCTTTTATGGCAATAATGAACGTCGTTTGTTGCCACTATGGGTATATTGTGCTGTCGGCTGATAGAAACAATGCCATCAAGAACCTCTTGTTCCTCTATCATTCCGTGGTTTTGCACCTCGAGATAATAGTTCCCGTCACCAAACACATTTTTATACCACAACGCAGTAGTCGCCGCTTCATCAAAATTGCGCCGGACTATGCATTGGGCAACCTCGCCGAACAAGCAACCCGAAAGCGCAATAAGACCTTCATGGTATTTTTCAAGAATATCTCTGTCAACACGCGGTTTTGTATAAAAACCATCAACCCAAGCAGACGAAACAAGCTTTAAAAGATTTTTATATCCTGTTTCATTTTTGCACAACAAAATAAGATGATAACGCTCACTGTCAACACCGTGAACTTTATCAAACCGGGAACGCGGTGCAACATACACTTCACAACCTATTATGGGCTTTATACCCTCAGCTTTACAAGCTTTATAAAAAGCCACTGCGCCGTAAAGAACACCGTGGTCTGTGATTGCTAAACTCGTTTGTCCGGATTTTTTTGCAAGTGCAACTACCTCCCCGATGCGACAAGCGCCATCGAGAAGGCTGTATTCTGTATGAAGATGTAAATGCGTAAAATCAGTCATAAGTAATTATTTCTGGCCGTAATAGGCATCCTTACCGTGTTTTCTGAAGTAGTGTTTATCGGATAAGTATTTATCAATTTCACTCACATTATTACCGAGAGATTCAGTTTTAAGCGCCATTTCGGAAACTATTTCAAGCACAGCCGCATTATGCACGGCATCGCTTGCATTCTTACCGAAAACAAAGGGTGCGTGTGAACGTACAAGTACCGCAGGGGTTGACTCAACATCAAGCTCGTTATCCTTGAAATGGGCGGCAATAACCTTGCCGGTATTAAGCTCGTATTCTGTTTTTACCTCGTCCTCTGTAAGTGCACGTGTACAAGGAACTGCCGTATACGAAAAGTCGGCATGTGTAGTTCCGTAAGCAGGGACAGAACGACCCGCTTGCGCAAAAGAAGATGCATTTACAGAATGAGTATGAACGACTGCATTAAGATTTCCGAATTCTTTATAGAGAATGTAATGAGTCGGTGTATCCGAAGACGGATTATATTCGCCGTCTACTACAGAACCATCCGATAAAGATACAACAACAATTTTTTCGGGTGTTAAGTCGGAATAAGGAACACCCGAAGGCTTAATAGCAAAAACGCCGCTATCACGGTCAACTTCAGACACATTACCCCAGGTAAATGGTGCAAGACCTAAAGAATGTAGTTCAATATTGGCTTTGCATACAGTTTCTTTTAACTTTTCATACATACAAATCACCTCTGGTTTATACGTAAATTATATATCTTAAAGCTGTATTTTGTCAATGTTGTTAAATTGTTGTTAAAATGTCAAAAAAGTGGTGACTTTTATTTATCCATATGTTATATTAAAATGGATTAAGGAGTGATTAAAAAATGAGAAAGTATGCAAGACCTTTTGCTGTCGTTGCTCTTACCCTCGCAGTTATTATTTGTTTTTCCGGCTGCGGAATTATCGACTTCACAAAATCTATATTCCATAAAAACAATTCCGATATTTCCGTAAACCTTGAAAGTACACAAAACAACGGTGAAGTAATACAAAATAATCAAAGCGTTACCGATAGTGCCGCTATATTACCGCCATCTTCAGAAACGAGCACTGTGCCCGGTACTTCTTCAAACGCAGGTAATAGCTCTTCCGGTTCACAAAACACCGGTTCTACACAGTCTTCACAGAACACAAATACAAGTACAACCGGAGCCAACAAACCGACTGTTGACACCACACAACCTATTACCGAAGAAGATATCAAGGATATGCCTGTCAAGGAGGTACAAGACCTTCTCTTCGCTACCGAAGACCCTAACACAGCAGGAAAAATTCTTGAAATTGCCGGTTTTGAATACGATGAAGAACAAGGCATATATTATTCGCAAATGAATCCCCTTCAGAGAAAATTCGGTTTCAACCTTGTTTATGATATGGCTGCTCCACTAGCTGGTATGATTTATGACACAAAGCGTATTGAATTCGAATATGACGGTCGCGAATGGATGGTACAGATCTGGAAGGGTCAGTACGGTATTACCTCCGGCGCAGAAATAGGTCTTTATAACAGAGACCCCGAAAGAAACTTCCAGTATGACTGCGCTGATGACGAAGACCTCATTGAAATGCAGTTTGATTTCTACAATCAGGATGAGTTTGTTTTCTCAAGAGGTCCGGAAAAACACTGGTGGCTCACCGGATTCAAGGTCTTTAACGCAGGTGTGCCTATGCTCATCGACCTTGATATGACCTTAACCTTTACCGATAAACAAATGGCTCAAGCTTTTGTCAAAGCATTGAAAAAAAATGTTGGTACTTCTATTTCTGACTTTACAGACCCCATGACATACGAACAAAAGGGCTCAACAGTATATATTCATTGGTAAAGAGATGTGAGAAAAATGGCAAAATTTGCAGTTATTGCAGACCCCCATTATTATTCCGAAACTTTAGGATGTTCAGGAAAAGCTTATGAAAGACGTGCCGATTCCGACCAAAAAATGCTTGCTAAAAGCAAAAGTACGGTTACAGCTGCCCTTGAACAAATAAAGAATTCTGATGCTGAATTTCTTATGATTGCCGGTGACCTCTCAAACGACGGAGAGCGTTGTTCTCACGAGGAAATGCGCGAAATTCTCTACGAATTCAAAAAGCATATGCCGGTTTATGTCATAACCGCCACCCACGACTGGTGTTGTGACGGCAATCCCCGCCGTTTTGAAGGTGATGAAGTTTTCAATGATGTTGATACCATTCCTCCCGAAGAACTCCACGAATTCTATCGTGATTTCGGTTTAAGTGACGCGATTTCAGAATTCCACACACATCAGGATAAAGTTTCATATGTTGTAAGACCCTGCGAAGGTTTGACTGTATTCTGTCTTGATGACGACCAGAATGGTGAAGGTGGCTCAGGATATTCGGACGAGCATTTCGAATGGATAACCGAGCAGACACTCCAAGCAAAAAAGCGCGGTGACGTTGTTCTCGGTATGCAACACCATCACCTGCATTTAACAGAATTTGACCGTGTAATTAACGGAAAAGGCTCCGTTGAGTACAGAGAAAGACTATGTAAAAAGTTTGCAGATATCGGTTTTTCCTTGATGTTCACAGGTCACTCACATATGCAACACATCAGAAGGATTGACTCCGACAAAGGTAATCCCTTTTACGAAGTTAACATAGGTTCAATAAGCGGTTACCCTGCTCCCATCGTTTACTGCGAAGCAACAAAAGACGGCGTTGATTTAAAAACAGATCATCTTAAGTCATTTACATATAACGGCGAAGAATACACAAACGACTTCCTTAAAGAGCACGCAACCGCAATGTTTACAAAGGTTTTCGCTGCCGCCAGAGAAAATGAGAAAGAGCGATTTTCTGCACTTATCGCCTGTCTCGGTGTATCCGAAAAGAAGGCAAACAAGATGTGGATAGTTGCAAAACCGCTTCTTAAATGGTTAGATAAGCTTACAATTAAAAAAGCCGCAAGAATAATGAACTTTATTTCCTTCGGCAAAGCAATTGATAAAACCGCCGCCAAAGAAATAGGTGACATGAAGGTAAAGGATTTTGTATTTTCAACCTTCCACTCCATTCTTGATGGTTCATTGGAAAAACACGAAGAAGGTTCCGCCTATTACATCGTTTTCACCCAGGCACTCGCCTTCCCTTTGCGTTTTGTTAAAAAGTTTCATATTAAAAACGACGGATTGATTGATAAGCTGACTCATTTAAAAAATGCCGCACCTGAACTTATGACGGGCGGTCCCCTTGATAACAACAATTACTTTATACCCTTTTACGAGACATTAATCTAAAAAAAGACTGCAATCCTTAATCAGGATTTGCAGTCTTTTAAATTTACATTGTAATTGGTAATGACATTTTCATGGCTTCATCACCGGAATCGGCATATACCGCGGTAACAACCGTATTCTGTCCCTCTTCCAGGAACATCTGGTAACTCATAGCGTGCGCACCAATTGTGATGAGTTGCATCTGTTGTGTGCCTTTATCAAGAGCATCAAAACCATCGCGGTCAACTGAAACGGTTACCGTTCTGAAATCAGCTCCGTATTTGATATCTTTAATGAAACTATCCTTTTTAACCATTGCGTCATACGCATCGTACACTTCCTGCGCCTTGGCTTTAAGAAGCTCGGCATATGTTTCCTGAGACATTGTAAGGATGTAGAGATTTTCATCAGAAGTTGACGTTAAACCATCAAACTCGCTGACAAAGGTCAAAAAGCTTGTTTCGTCAGCAACGATATCTTTTCTGACACGTACAACAACATTGTCGTTTTCTGTTTCGGAAACTACACTTTCAGTTTCCGGAGCTTCGGTTGTTTCGTCATTGATGTCTTTATTACCGCAAGCGGAAAACATAGCTAAAATTAAAACGAATGATAAAATTAATGCTATTTTTCTCATAGTTATTACCAGAGCTTTTCGGGATAAACGCCATCATCAACAAGTTTCTGTATAGATTTAACTACATCGGGTTTATCCTCTTTATATGTAACACCAAACCATCTGTCCTTAGTTTCAAGAACATCGACTGTACATTTCTTTTCCTTAAGCAAATCGCGCACAAGGAAAGGAAGGAAGAACTCAGATTTAAGAGGATTGGAGGGAACCTCATTCTCAAGGAATGTGATAAGATAGCTCTCGATTTCATCAATAATTTCAGGCGGATAGCACCAGAAGTTCATTGAAGCATAGGCATCTTCGGGAAGTTCATTCCAGGTTTCGCCGTCTTCTGTGTAACAAATTGTTCCGTCTACCCGCTGAATCTTTGTTCTCTCAATAACGTCGAGGAGCTGATTGTTTTCGTCAACCTCGCAAACACCACGTGAAACAGAGCCATTATCTGTAAGCGTATTCTTAAGAAGATAGCCAGCCATTGCGATTTTGAACTTATCGCCTGAAAAATCAGTTGACTCTATCCAATTTGAAACAGTGGCATATGCGCCTCTGCCGTAAAAGTCATCGGAATTGATAACTGCAAAAGGCTCGTTAACAACACCTTTACAGCAATAAATTGCGTGTGCAGTACCCCAGGGTTTAACTCTCTCTGCGGGAACTTCGTAACCTTCAGGAAGTTTATCAAGACTCTGGAAAACATACTCAACCTTAATATGTTTTGAAACCTTGTCACCTATAACTTCTCTGAAAAGTTGTTCGTTTTCCTTCTTTATAATAAATACAACTTTATTGAAGCCGCTCTTCAAAGCATCAAAAATTGAATAATCGATAATAATTGAATTGTCGGGACCAACGGGGTCAATCTGTTTAAGTCCGCCGTAACGGCTACCCATACCGGCAGCGAGAATAACTAATGTTTTATCCATAATAACCTACCTTTCAAATGTAGACAACAAATTTATATCAATTTGTCTTATAACATAATATCATATAAAAATTTTTTTGTCTACTCAAAGTTGACTTTTTATTATTTAGCCTTATAATTGTAGAAAAAACCTCTAAAATGGAGTAAATATATGACAAAACTCATACTGAAAATATTTTTAAATAATAAAAACCCCGAAACTCCGGGCGGCAGAGAAAGCTACGGAAAATTAGCCGGTATTGTGGGCATAATATGCAACCTGCTTTTAAGCGGACTGAAATTCACACTCGGTTTTCTTACACACAGTGTTTCCATTACTGCGGATGCTACAAATAATATTGCCGATGCAGGCTCTTCCATTATAACCTTGATTGGCTTCAGATTATCTGAAAAACCGGCGGATGAAGACCATCCATACGGTCACGCACGAATTGAATATATCACAGGACTTATAATCTCTTTTTTAATTCTTCTCATAGGTTTCGAGATTTTCAAAACTTCTGTTCAAAAAATTATCACTCCCGAAGAAAGTGTTTTCAACTGGGTTACAGCGTTGATTCTTTGTATTTCCATTGTTTTCAAGCTCTGGTTGAGCCGTTTTAACAAAAAACTCGGAAAACTCATTAAATCAACGGCTCTTGACGCCACTGCCGCAGACAGCAGAAATGACTGTATTGCTACCGGTGCTGTGCTTATAGCCGCAATCATTTCCCATTTTACCGGCTTCAATCTTGACGGATATATGGGCGTTGGCGTAGCCATCTTTATATTTATTTCGGGAATAGGTCTCGTAAAAGACACTGTCGGACCGCTTCTTGGTCAGGCGCCGTCAAAAGAAATGTACGAAGAAATTGAACAAAAAATATTGTCATATGATAATGTTTTAGGTGTTCACGATTTACTTGTTCACAGCTATGGTCCCGGTAGCTACTTCGCCTCCGCACACATTGAAATGGATGCGAAAATAGACGTCCTCGTCTGCCACGACATTATGGACAGAATTGAGCGGGATTTTTTAAAACAGAATAATATTCACCTTGTAGTTCATCTTGACCCTACCGTGCTCGATTGCGAGGAAACCAACGAATTAAAAGAGGTTGTTAAAAATATTCTTCACGATATCGACCCTGTTATTACATTTCACGACTTCAGGGTCGTTGTAGGCGATAAGGCAAAAAATGTTCTTTTTGACATCGTTGTTCCCCCGAGTTACAAATATACCGACAAAGAGCTAAAAACAATAATAAAAAACCGCGTAAATGAAGCCGGAAACGGCAACCTTTACGCAGTTATAGTTGTTGACAGAAGCTACGGTGTTTTAAAAAGCGAGAACGATTAAAGGATTATGCATATCAATCCGCTGCATCCGTCATTTATGATACGTTCAAGAGTTTCTTGAATTTTAGAACGTGCATCAACCGGCATATGACAAAGCTTGCTTCTTAACCCCTCATTTACAAGTTCACTGAGAGATTTTCCGAAAATATCCGACTCCCAGATTTTAAGCGGGTCTTCTTCGAAACCGTCAAGGAGATATTTGAGAAGCTCCTCGGACTGACTCTCTGTACCTACGACAGGCGCTACCTCCGTTTCAATACATGTCTTCATCATATGTATTGACGGTGCAGATGCCGAGAGCCTTACGCCGTATCTTCCGCCTTGTTTTACAATTTCAGGTTCTTTTAAAGTCAATTCATCAATATCGGGCATTACAATTCCGTATCCCGTTGCTTCGACCTCGTCAAGAGCATTCTTGATGCGGTCGTATTTTTTCTTTATATCAGAAAGATTTTTCAAATTTTCCATTAACTCTTCTTCATTTGTTATACTCAAAGACGTCCTTTCCTCAATTATCTTATAAATAAGTTCTTGAGAAAGAATGGCTTTGATTTCAGCACAGCCCTTGCCTAAATCAAGATTAGATATCTCAGCGGAAATAATATGATTATTTTCGGAAAGCCCCTTTACCATACAGCCCACATCGCCTACGCATCCTATACACGCCGAGGCATCCTTAACACTTGCGCATATTGAAGACCTGAGCCAATGTTCCCGCTCAAGCGACATAACCCAATTAGGAAGACTGATGCCGATTTCACGCACAGGAAAACGATACAGAACGGCGGAAAGGACACTGCGTATTGAGTCCTCATCCATTTCAAGACAATTTACCGGCATTACCGGAACCTTATACTTTTCCGTTAAATCCGAAGCAAGACTCAAAACCTCACTGCTGTTCGGAACCGTGGAATTTAAAAGCATAACAAAAGGTTTATTTATCGCTTTTAATTCGTTTACAACCCTTTCTTCTGCCTCCTCGTATTCATCACGGGGAATATCGCTTATACTACCATCCGTAGTAACAAGAAGACCTATTGTAGAATGCTCGGTTATAACCTTCTGGGTTCCTATTTCCGCCGCCATATTAAATGGAATTTCGTGTTCATACCACGGCGTTTTCACCATTCTCGGTCTGTCTTCTTCAACATATCCCAGAGAACTCGGTACAATATATCCTACACAATCTATAAGTCGTACATTTAAAGATGCGTTGTCGGGCAACTCTAACTTCACCGCTTCTTCGGGTATAAATTTTGGTTCCGTTGTCATTATGGTTCTTCCCGCCGCCGATTGCGGAAGTTCGTCCTGCGCTCTTTCTCTTTTATATTCACTATCAATATTCGGGATTACAAGCGTATCCATAAACCGCTTTATAAAGGACGATTTGCCGGTGCGCACAGGACCAACTACGCCTATATAAATATCTCCCCCTGTTCTTTTTTCAATATTCTTGTAAATGCTCGTTTCTGTCATAAATATACCTCCATTAAATGCCTTAACACATTCTTCAACAATAGTTATGTATCAGAGACGAGTTTTATGACGGAACACGATTATGATTTGACATAAAATTGATTTTCTGTTATTATATATAGATATATAAAAGCACATTATTTAGGAGTGATTTTTTGTTTTTGGTAAGTACACCTGTATATGAGTTTTCCGAAGTGTTCGCTACTTTTTTTGACACGTTCAAGCTTCAGAGTTTTCTCCCCTATCTCTTAGGTCTTGTCACTGCTGTTATTTGCGGTGCAGCCATCGGTGTTGAAAGAACATTGCGCCAGAAAGAAGCAGGCATAAGAACCCATATAATTGTTGCTTTAGGCTCTGCACTTATTATGATAGTAAGTAAATACGGTTTCTTTGATATCGTAGGTCTTGCAGACCACGTAAATCTTGACGGCGCACGTCTTGCGGCTCAGGTTGTTACCGGTATCAGCTTTCTTGGTGCAGGTATTATTGTTTATAAAGGTACTGTTAAAGGACTTACTACGGCTGCCGGTGTATGGACCACTGCCGGTATCGGTCTTGCGGCGGGCGCCGGAATGTACGGTATTGCGGTTTATGCAACGCTTATACTCCTCGTTGTTCAGATTGTTATACACAGAATTCTTCCCGTTGAAAACACAAGCACCGCATCCGTCAGCATGAAACTTACCGATGACGCAGAGGCTGTTGAAGAAATAACCAACATTTTCAAAGAAAACGGTTACACTATTCTCTCAAATTCAGTTGAGAAGAAAAATGAAAAATATGTTTGTCTTTTTACAGTAAGAGCAAAGGCGCATATTAATCCGGAAGAAATATCTAATTTATTTGCTAATAATGATTATGTTCTTTCCGTTTCAATCTAAAGGATAGTTCGTTATTCTGTATATTTAACTGCCCGATTTTCGGGCAGTTTTTCTATTGTTTTAAAACAGATATTATTGTAAAATAAATATGTATTTCAATTTAATTCAGAAGTGAGGTTTTATTTTGGAAAAAAGTATTTGCTTCGATAAATCAAATAAGCCTTTTCCTATTACTATCGGTGTAGTTGGAGTTGTTCTTGCCCTTGCACTTAACATTATGCGACTTAATCTCCTGGCTGTTGTCAATGTAGGTTTTATGTGCATAGTTTCCGCAATAATTTTTGTCGGAGTTGTTTTCTGCAAAAAGTTATATAAATGGTTTTTAATTGGCTACGGTGCTTCCGGAATTGGTATATTTATTTATTACCTTATTTGGGGTGCTGATGCCGGTTTTGGTGCATTCTCAAGCGGCAAAGCCGGTTGGTCAAGCGCTGAAAACCCCTTATTTGCGGGAGAAGGCAACTTTTTCACCAGATTAGGCGGAGGTATACTCCTTCTTCTTCCCTGTATAATTGTAGTCGCTTTGCTCATATTGGTATTCAAAAAGAAATTCAACAAATACATTTTGCAACGCATCTTTTCTTCTGTACTCAGCGTATTTCTTGCGGGTACTTCGGTTATATATGTTCTCACTATGAACTTGCGTTCTGAACCTAATGTTGTACGTCTTTGGGATGGTCACGATGACTATCTCGACGGTGTCGACAAAGCTAAATCCGGCAGTCCCAATGTGCTTTTCATACTTATGGACGATATGGGTTACGGCGACACATCACTAAACGGCGCAATATACGAAACACCCAACATGGACAGAATCGGTGAAGAAGGTCTCAATTTTGATAACTTCTATTCGAGTTACTCAGTTTGCTCTCCTGCAAGATTTGCTTTAATGACCGGAAGATATCCTTTCAGAGGTTATGCAGATAACGTTATTTATCCTACCGTTGATACCCTTTCACCCTTTGCACAGACAAGAATTTTCAATTCAATCGAAATGGGCAACAACTGTGACGGTATGCTTGGTGACGAGATTACTGTTGCGGAGGTTTTCAAGAGCGCAGGATATAACACCGGTGCTTTCGGCAAATGGCATCTTGGTGACTATGGCGAATATTTGCCCACAAATCAAGGCTTCGACTATTTCTATGGTAGCCACCACGTTAATGATATGACGCCCTTCTACCACGTTCAGGAAGAAAACGGCGAATATGAAATCGTTAAGGGTACCGATGACCTCAGGGATGAAAACGGTAAAAAAGACCAGGGCGAAATGACAAAGTGGATTCACGAAGAGATAACCGATTGGATAACTGAACAGGTTACGGAAAGTGACGAGCCCTTCTTTGCTTACTACGCAACGCCGTGGCCGCATGCACCGCTTTTTGTAGGTGAAGAATTTGACGGAAAAACCGGTATGGGTACATACGCCGACTGTATAACCGAATTCGACTATTATTTAGGTGAATTATTCACCACTCTTGAAGATCTCGGTGTTATGGATGATACAATTATCGTTTTCACCAGCGACAACGGTCCCGCTCTCGAGGGTTCCGCAGGTGAACTCAGAGGCGGTAAATATACTGCATATGAGGCAGGTCAGAAAGTTCCGTTTATGATACGTTGGGGTAACAACGAAAATCTTTGGAAAGCCGGAGAAACAAGAGCACATAGTGCAACTCTCGTTGATATGTTCCCGACTCTCGTGGAGCTTTGTGATATTACAGGTGACGGCGGAAAAGAGAACTATCTCCCGTTTGACAGACAAATCGACGGCGTTTCACTTGTTCCGTTGTTAAAAAATGATAGCGTTATACATACGGAAGAATATCCCATTCTTCATATGAAACGAGAAAAATTAAAGGCTATTCAGTACACTGTTCCTACGTCAGAAATTCTCAAAAAAGACGAATATAAAGATTATACTTACCCTGTTCTTACTGATAACAAATATATAACCTTTAAATACTTCCGGAATATTCAGAATGATAACTCAGCTTTCTTTGACAAATACAGAAAGAACTGGTTGCATATTCTCAGTGACGATGCAGGCGAAAATCTTAATCGTTCATCCGTTTATCCCACAGTTGCGGAAGAAATGAATCAAAAAATGAACGATGTTATGAAAGCATTTAAGGATAATCGCAGAGGTATAAACAGCGAATATTACAGCAAATGATAATAAAACGCCCTCAACACCGAATAAGGCTGTTGAGGGTTTTAAAAAAAGAGGTGTTACTTTGCCGCCCTTATCTATAATGATAAAACCCGCATCAAGTCTTTGCAATATGCGGTGTAAATACTGTTTTTATCACGATGTTACTGACCATAGAAATGTAAAAAGCTTCGGTATAATGAGCGAGGAAACTGCTGAAAATTTAATAAAAAAAGCTTTGGATTTTGCCGACGGAGAAAGCATCGCTTTTGCTTTTCAGGGTGGTGAACCAACTCTTGCGGAGCTTGACTATTTCCGCGCTTTTTGCAAAAAGGTTGACGAGCTAAACACAAAAGGCAGCACTATACACTATGGATTACAGACCAACGGCACGCTTATTGACGAAAGATGGGCAAAGTTTTTTAAACAAAGACATTTTCTTATTGGCTTAAGTCTTGACGGTGATTTTAATAATAACGGTTTCAGGCTCGACGAAAAAGGAAATAATGCTTTTTATAAGATTATAAAGGCAGCCGATATTCTCACAAAAAACGGTGTTGATTTCAATATACTGACAGTTCTAACCGGTAAGTGCGCGGATAATATTGACGATATTTTAAATTATTTTAAAAAGCGCGGTTTCAGATATCTTCAATTTATCCCCTGCTTAAGACCTTTCGGTGACAAAAGCGAAAGCGAACTGTATATGACACCCGAGCAATACAAGCACTTCTTGATTCACGCCTTTAATTTTTACGTTAAAGAGTACGTGCGTGACAACTATACAAGTATACGTTATTTTGATAATATCGTGCATTTGTATCTCGGAAATCCCACAGAGCAATGCGGTATATGCGGACACTGTATGCACCAATTTGTAGCGGAGGGTAACGGCAATATATACCCATGCGACTTTTATTGCACCGACGAGTGGCTTTTAGGTAATATTAATAACGAGGACTTCAATACCCTCGCCCATTCTAAAAAAGCGACTGAATTTCTAAGGGAAAGCCTTACCATTGATGACAAATGTAAAGCTTGCAGATATTATCCTCTCTGCCGTGGCGGTGGTTGCAAACGCTCCCGACAGGACAGAGATTATTGCGACAGCTACAAGGGATTTTTCGATGCCTGTCTGCCCTTATTCAGAGCATTTATCGCAGAAAAGAAATAAAATAAATTGATTTAATTTAAAACAAATGATATTATAATACAAAATTCGACAAAAAGGAGGCAATATGTATGATAGATAAAACTACCGCTAAAGAGATAGCACGAAAATATTATAAAGAAATATACGCGTATTGCCTTTCTTATGCTAATTGCAGCGAAAGCGAAGCCGAAGAAATCACACAGAATGTATTTCTGACATTTCAAGAAAAGCTCGACAACCTTGAAGATATAAACATACGCTCCTGGCTTTTGGCTACAGCCAAAAACAAAGCAAGAGAGTTTTTCAGACAGAATAAAAAAGCTGAAAAATTGGTACCGTTAAACCCTGACCGGACACCTACCGATGATATGTTCATTTACATTGACCGTTACTTTGCTGAAATGGATGATGTATCGGACGAGTACATAGAAAAATGCAAGGAGCTTATATTAAAAACTCTTACCAAAAAGGAATACGAGCTTTATACAAAAGTATTTATAGAAAAGAAAAAATATCGTCAGGTTGCAGAAGAAATGAATATAAGCGAAAAGAATGTTGGTGTCAGAGTCTCAAGATTAAGGCAAAAAATAAAGAAGCTGGCCAGTCTCGCGATGAGTGTAGTAGGACAGATAATAATTAAAACATTCTTTTTATAAAAAAAATTAAAATTTTTCAAAAAATTTTTGTAGTCTTTTCAATATATTGTCATTATATATTGAAAGGAGGAAAATTCTTTCGGGAAAGGAGCGTTATTTATGAAAAGCAAATTTCAGGATAAAGAAAAATTAATTGAATATTTATCTGTTATCCGTGATGCGGAGCTTTCCAAACCCGATGATAAAGCGGACAAGGAATTAGTTGAAGCCTGTGTAGGATTATTATTGGATTTGCAGAACAAAAGCGCCGACCTTACACCCGAACAAATCGATGAAATGGTAAACAGAATACCGTTTATCGATACAGAAAAAATCGTAAAAATCAAAAAGAAAAAAGTCAATAAATTAAAATTACTTCTTATCGCTGCGATTATACCGATTCTTATTACAATACTTACCCTTGCGGTTATAGCTAATATTGATTTGTCTTTCAGAGAAAAATTCAAAGAGATGTTTGGTTCCGTTCTCAATGCGCCGATTGGTGAAACATACAATAATGACAATATTGAATTTGGCAGAGTCGATGCAAACAATTACAAAGCAATCGAAGAATTCGCCAAGAATTATGATATAGATATCTTAATTCCGGACCCAAAATCCGCAATGTACCGGATTATATACATTTCTTATATGACCTTCCCTGCAGGCGATGAAATATATGTCACATTTGAAGACGAAAACCTGAATTATACTATCTTTTTGTATGATGCTTTAAGTAATGAACTTAAAAATTCAGAATATACTAAGACTACCATAAATGGTATAGAGTGCTACATAATCGACCTTAGCGATGTGGGACAATATCAGGTATATTTTATTCACGATGGACATACCTACCGTTTTAATCACAACGATTTAGATGCAATAGTTGACTTGATTGAAAATATGGAGGAATTAAAATGAAAATCAAAAGAATGTTAGCGTTAGCATTAGCCCTTTGCACACTTTTAACACTTTTTGTAATGCCCGCCGGTGCTACTGAAGAGCACGACGATTCTGAAATCGAAATCGTTATTTTAAACGAAGATATTTCTGAAGAAGCAAAAGAAAAAATAATCGCTTACTATTCAAATCCCGACCAGACAAACGAAAATGCTGACGACGGCACAGCAACATGCGGCATAATCTGCTCAGTTATCGGTCACAAAATCGAAACAGCAAACACATATACTATTGTTCATAAAGCACGTGCTACTGCTCCTCGCTGCCTTAAGAAAACATATTTACACGAAGTTTGCACACGTTGCGATGATTACGAAAAATCAACACTTCTTTCAAGCGCATACATCAACTGCTGTGCATAATTCATTTCAACACCCTGAAAAGGGTAGTTTTACAAATTAACAGACTACCCTTTTTAAATGAGGTAGAAAAATATGTTATACGACGATAATTGTACATCTCCCTACAAGGAACTGTATTTATTTTTGCTTGATGCAACAAAAGCGGCGCAAAAATGCGACGATCCAAAAGAACGTCGCAGAATTCTTGTAACGGCTCTGGAAGAAGCCAAAGCCAGAGAAATTGAAATTCAAAAACGCGAAAATAATGAATAACACAAAAACCCCTTTCCATAACCCAAGGTTACGGAAAGGGGTTTGGTTTAGTTGGAGATAAACCGGGATTAAAAGTCAATCACAGAACCGTGAGCTGATTGTCATTACTTACTTGTCCACTGTATTATCCGACATCTGATTTTCTGCTATTATTTCCGGTTTTCTTTCTACAGGTAATGATTATTATCAAAGATCTAATTAATATAGCAAGAGATACTACGATTAAAACAACACAAAACAAAAGCGGAATTTTAAAACTTTTTTCCAAATTATGATTATATTCTTCCAAAGAAAATACTTCTTCACTCTCGGTTTTCAAAGCTACTATAGGGACAAACATATCAGGAATAATCTCTATATTTGATTCAAAAGTGTCAATATATTCATTTTCAATAGCAAAAGTAATTCTGTCTCCGCTTTTAACATCACTCAAATCATAGTTAGCGCCTTCTTGTCCAATAAACAACTCGCACACATATTCTTTTAAACATATTCTGTAGGATGTATCCGCACCAATACTGCTTTTTTCTATTGATTCGACTTCACCTGAATACACCTGTATATCTGTTTCGTTTAAACCACTATTAGAAATAGTAATACAAGCAATTCCCAATGTAATAACAATTATAAATAAAGAAACACATATTACAATGAAATTATTTTTCTTCATCATTAGTCTCCTTTACGGCAAAAATCTTAGGCTGATTAGTCTTGCCCTTAATAAAACACAAAACAAAAACCGTATAAGTAAGACTCAGCAACGAAACAAATATATCAAATATTATTATATCGTAATCCAATACTCTTGCCAAAACAACACCTATAAATGCCCCTGCAAGAGAAAAAACAGCAATTAGTTTCCGTTGCTTTGATCCATATATTTTTGTAGTTGTATGTTTTTTGCTTCGTTTGTATAGAATTAACCATAGTAAAATCAAACTTAAATGCAAAACAATAAACAAACCTAAAACAAACAGTGTTTTTTCAATATTGGTACTTATGCGTTGAGAAACCAAAAACGCCATAAATACGGAATGAGCAAGTCCTGAGGTTCCCAAATATAACTTAAAGTTTCTTTCACTTAACAAAACCTTGGCTGCTTTAACTATAAAAAACAGCACAACTTGTAACATCAAAAAAGCCAAAGTTTCAGAAATTAAAATATAGTTGTAATTACTTGTTTTTGCATAAACACAGGCATACAAAATTTCTATAAGACTTGTTACTGATATTAATACAATAATATTTTGTGAGTAATTATTTTTCTTATCACTCATAGCTCACCCACCCCTTAACAAAATCTTTTGTATCTGTTAGCGCCCATGACAAAAGTCCCCCTACTGCTCCACCTACAATAACACCTACAACTGGTCCAACTATGCTACCAACACCAGGAGAAACCGCAGTACCTACACACTGTATAATTCTTTTAATTTACTGTTTTCGGTTTCAGTTATTTTTTCTTTAGGCCTACACCCTAAACACAATAAAACTACCGTTACTATTCCAAGCGCTAAAAACACCAAAAGGCACAATTTCAGTACAGAATCCACATATTCCCATTGTAAAGGTAAGCAGTCAATTATAAAAATAGCAGGAACAATAGATACAATAAACAAGAGTTCTATTACCAATATTACTTTCAAAATTTTGTTTCCCTATTTTTTCATTATGCTACATCCTCAATATATTCATCAGGGAAAATTTGAATTTTCTGTGTTTGCCACTGTGTTATCGGGGGGTTCAATCCCCCATTTATTGTCTATGTCCATTATTTTCAAAAAGTCCTCTCTCATCTTTTTGTAATAACTTGGCGGTATGTTATCCCTATATACAAAGAAATAAAGTTGTTCTTCACTTAGGTCCATTGCTGTCCAAAAATACCTACTTTGATTATTGCTTAGGTCTTCTATATTCAAAAAATCAGAATACCATAATTCGCAACTTTCATTAAAACATAGAACAATCGAAATTCTTATAATACTCCAAGACATATTTTCGATACCGAAAGAAAATTTTTGTTGTAGTATTACAGGAA
>JAZULQ010000035.1:0-7994 GCA_045603185.1 Acutalibacteraceae bacterium | reverse complement strand
TTACCGTGGCTGATGGCAAAACCTTGACGTTGCTTGTGAAAGGTGATGCGGAACATATTGTAAAGAAAGGTATTTCCCTTGGCAACGGATCCAACGTGATTATCGAAGGCGACCTTACCAAAGCGAACAACAAGTTGACCGTAACGGCAACAGGTGGCAACGCCGGTATTGGTGCAAACGGTGGCGTTACAGCAGGCGATATTACCATTCGCAATGCCCGTGTGGATGCTACGGGAAGTTCAAAGGAAGTGTCAGCGGATTCAAATAAGGGGATTAAGGCTGACACCAGTATCAGCGGTGCTGCCATAGGTACATCGGACGGATCAATGGGAGATATACTCATTGAAAATTCAATCATCGTTGCGGAAGGTGGTTATTATGAAAGCACCTCGCATGCACCAGCAATCGGCATAGGTTATGTTGGTAGCACAATGGGTAATATAACCCTTAAAGATTCTCAGATTACAGCAAGAAACAACGGTGACGGCCTTGCTTCTGTAATCGGTGCGGGCGCTAATCACCATGTATTTGTATCCGGTTCTTTGGGAGATATTGTCATTACGAATACCGATTTGAATCTTTCTATGGCTGTTAGTACAAAAAATTGGTATGCAGCAGTGATAGGATCGGGCATCGGCTTTTCCCATGGCTATGTTAATATGGGAAAGATTATCTTTACCGATGTAACTCAGGCGGAGCTGGATGAGATGATTCCTACATGGCTCCCATCAGACTTTAATGAGTCTCAGGGTTATGCTCTCGGTAGAGGAAATGATGGCAGTGTTTATAAGTATGACGCTTTCGGTGGCGTATGGGTCAGCGACGGCAACGGCGGTACTGTACAGATTGGCGACGAGAGTGGCTATTATAATCCGGAATAATATACCCAAACTAAATAAAAAGAGCCTGCGTAGCCCTTTGTACGCACAGGCTCAACAAACCTAATTCGATCCCGAAAGAAGATTTTACGTATCGTGTTGAAAACGATTAACAAATTCAATTCTTTCCAAATATAAAAACAGAGCACTCGCTGAGAAATCAGCGGGTGTTCTGTTTAGCTGGCTAAACAATCAGCTCCTTGTTGCTTTTAAATTAATAAATCGAAAATTTGTTATTATGAATCTCTCAAATTATAAGCTGTATTTACGAATAAAATATGATGGTGTACAGCTCCAAGCGTGGCAAAGGCTGTTTATCATTCTGTCATTGTATGGTGAAAAATCAAGGTCATCGGGAATATACGCTTCCCAGAAGGTATCTGCACCAAGCTCCACCATACCGCCCCAGAATTTTTTTAAGTATTGCACTGCTTCATTCTTCATACCAAGCTTTAGCATAGCTTCAATAACATAGTGGCGCATATATGGGGTGACAGGTTGCTTGAAAGCTTTGTTATCAAGGCAGGAAAGAAGAAGCTTTTTGGCTTCTTCTCCGGTTATTACACCGCCCAGAATCATCCAGACCTGAGAATGAACGCTGAGCTGACCGTTATCCGAAGGGTTTACGAACACTTTTTTGATTTCATCATAAAGATGCTTTTTTGAAGCGGAACGAACCTTGGAAATCAGAGCGGAATATTTTTCATACTCCTCATCACCCATTGCTTTCAGTAATTCTACAAAACGAGCAAGCGTATAAAGATATACCCCCTGCAATGCAGTGACACACTCAAGACCCGGACACCAGTCAATAAAAGCAAACCAGCCATCCTGCCTTGTTGTAATCAAATTTTTGTCAAAGGTGGACTTGAAGCATTCAAGCTGTGATTTGCAAACTCCCAAAAGGTCATTTACAACAGCCCTGTCACCCGTATGCTCAAAATAATCGCATACACTTACAACATATAAAAGAGCATAGTCCTCAATATGAGTTGCACCGGAATGGTAGTAAGGCGTTTCATAAACAAAGGACGGCAGAAAGCCTGCTTCATTACATTTTCCTGCGGCAAAAAGATACAAGCATCTTTTTACAATTTCAAGATTATTGAATGTATAATAATTTGTAAGAGCCTCAAGACGAAGGTCACCAATCCAAAGACGGCGGTCACGCTTGGGACCATCCTCAAAGAAGGTCTGCATACATTCCTTGAGAGTGTTTGTTGCAACAAGGTCAATTTTTTTAAGCAAAGCATCTTCCGTATTCACGGGTTTCAGTACAGCTATGTCAGCACTTGTTGATGCACGGAAGCTGAAATTAAAGAGCTTTATTGGTCGGGTAGTTCTTTCCACCGTTATTTTTATGTATCTGCAAGCGTACCTTCTCGGCATAGTTATTTTCTGAGGAAAATCAAGATTGATTATTTCCTCCTGTAACCAGGTTTTTGAAAGTACACCGTCGTATTGAGAAAAATCATCATTTATTTCTCTCATATCTTCGCCGAACCTGATAATCAAACGAACAGGAGCGTCAACGAAAATATCAACCCTATCAAAGCTAAAGGAAAAATGTCCTACTGCATGTTCTCCCAAATCAATAAGAAAACTGTCACCGCTCGAGCCGATAAATTCGGTTATATCCGGAGTCAGAACAGAAAATCGCAGTTCAGGAAAATTATCCTGAGCCTTACTTAAAAAGTAATCATTATATTTCATATTGCAAACACTTCACTTTATAATTACGATTTTTATTGATAGAATCAAGCTTTATCTCAGGCTGAATTAAATAAAAATTTGCGTTCTTGGAGTGGTTATACCAACAGGGCAAGAGAAACCTCTGAAAGACTAAACAGGGGCGTTGCAGACTCCAATAAGTGGACCGGTAATATGCGAAATTTTTGTGTCATCATCACGGCAACTCAATTCAATGGATGGCTTTCCACCTAAATTCACAGAAAAACTTATGTTATAAATTTGTTCTTTTGAATCAGAGGAATCCCAGATCGAATATTATAAAGCTCGATAATACGGACAAATATCTTCACAGCATCCGTCTTTCATACGAAAGCCTTTTGGTATTGTTCCTAATTGAATAAAGCCAAGACGTTCATACAAATGTCTTGCATGCGTATTTGTGGCAACAACTGCATTAAATTGCAAAACAGAGAATCCGTGTTCACGCCCTTTTTCAATACAATCCAATACCAGCTTTTCTCCTATGTGCAAGCCTCTGCTATGAGAACTCACTGCATAGCTTGCGTTACAGATGTGACCGCATCTGCCGATATTGTTCGGATGTAAAATATATAGTCCGTATATTTTTTCTGTTTCGGTATCCACTGCAACACCCGTATAGCTTTGCTCTGCAAAAAAGTCAGCGCCGCTTTCGAGAGTCAGGAATTCTTCTTGGGGAAAGGCATTTCCCTCCTCAACGATTTCATTCCAGATTTCTATCATCGCACACAAATCTTTTTCTTCATATTTGCGTATTACTATTTCCACTTCTTTTACCTCGTCAAATTCTTATTTGTTGAGTTGATTATATCACCAATCAACAACTAAAGCAATAAAAGAAAAACGACTGAAAACCAATGGTTTTCAATCGTTTTTGGTCGGAGTGAAGGGATTTGAACCCCCGACATCCTGCTCCCAAAGCAGGCGCGCTACCAACTGCGCTACACCCCGATAGTGTGTTGTTTGAAATTTTAGAAGAGGTCCGGCGCGCTTCCTGTTGCAACATAGTCGTCTCGCTCGCTGTTCGCTTCGCAATACTCCTTGTTGCGCCACTCCTTATTCCTCGCTACATCCGCCACCGGCGGCGCTCGGAAGCGTCCCCAACTGCGCTACACCCCGATAGTGTGTTTGTTTTTCCCGTTGGAGCTTTTGGCTCCAACGGTTTGGTGCCGGTGACCGGGGTCGAACCGGTACGGTATCGCTACCACTGGATTTTGAGTCCAGCACGTCTGCCAATTCCATCACACCGGCAAATGTGACTGATATATTATATTATAAAGTTTTAGAAAAATCAATACAAAATCAAGAATTTTTCTTTTATTATAAATAAATGCCCTGTTACACTTCCGGGAAAGTGTAACAGGACATAAAGTCAGAATTAGTTTGCCAAAGCCGTATTAATCATTGCTGAGTAGTCTTCAACGGTTATTTCGTTATCGCTGTTTGTGTCTGCTGCCAATGCGTAGCAGCCTGAAAGCTCTGTGTGTTCATTTACAGCAAGGTCTGTTGCAGTCAGGTCAAGAACATCGCAAACGCTGTCACCGTTAACGTCGCCTGTTACAACTAAGGTGAAATTCTCTCTTCCAAGGTTACCGTAAACAGTAACAGTGGAGCCTGTACCCCATAAATGCTTACCGTTAACATAATCACTGCCTAATGCAACTGATTCTTTGTTAGGAGCAGTTTTAACTATATCGGATATGTTATCTGCATTAAACATTGGGGTATAGATTAATCTGTTAATATGGTCAATGGTTGTTCCTGTTCCGGGGATTCCTTCTACATAAAGGTCATGGATTATAATATCGTTTGTAATTGCATAATAGTAACCTATGCTGCCTGAAAGGGCATAGATAACAAGGTCTTGGTTGTAATTATAAAAGGCGTTTTTATCGATTTCGGTTACAGTTGAGGGGATGTATAGCTTTTTTAGACCACTGCAATCACCAAAGTGATAATCTTTGATTGTTGTAACACCATCGGGGATTTGAAGGGATGTGAGCTCATTGAACGGAACACCGTTGAGTTTTAACTGAATATTTTTAAGGTTTTCTTCTGCGTCGGGGTGCTGAAGGTTCATATTGAGCCAAGAACCGATTGTTTCAAGGTTTATAGCTTCTACATCTTCAAGAGAGTCACCTATAAATCTTACAGTTTCGGGAATTGTCAGGTTTGTAGCACCACGTAGAGCGTCATCTGCAATCCCCAATGTACCGTCCTTTACAACAAAGTCAGTATCTTCGGCACATACAAGATATTTTCCGACATAGTTTTTATCTATTTTAGTTGTGTTATAGGTGTCTGCAAAAGCTTCTTCGCCAATTCTTTCAATATTATCGTGAAGCTTTATTTCTACAGTGGAGGGATGAAGACAGAAAGCATAATCCTCAATTACCTTTGTTTCTGCCGGAACATAGTAATTACTTACACCATTTCCGGGTTTATATGATGAAAGAAGAAGCGTATGCTTATCTTTTGTAAAGAGTACATTGTCCTCTGCTACAAAATAGGGGTTGTCTTCAGCACAGGTAAGTACCTCCAACCATTCTGTGCAGAAAAATGAAGTGGGATTAAATTCTTTTAAAGTAGAGGGGAGGTGAAGCAAATATAATTCACTGTATGCAAAAGCATAACCACCGATATATTCAAGTCCTTCGTTGAAAACAACTTCACCAAGCATAGATGTACCGTAGAAAGCGTAGTTGCCTATGTATTTTAATCCTGAACCGAAGTTTATTTTATTAAGATTAAACGCACCGTAGAAAGAATAATCACCGATTCTTACTAAAGAGTCAGGCAGGTTGAGAGTTTCCAATGAGGTGTTTGCAGAGTCAGTCATATTATAAAAGGCATAGTCTGCTATTGTTACGGTTCCGTCTTTTATGGTGAGTTCTGTTGAATTATCTTTACTTTCAATAAGGTGGTTATCGATATATAACAAATTGTTTTCCCAGTTGCTTGTATTGTTGTAATAAGCACAACGGTCAAATGCGCCTTGTCTTATTTTTACGGGAACATCGGGAATATTTATTTCAGTAAGATTCTGACAATATGAAAAAGCGTATTGTCCGATTTCCTCTATACCGTTATTGAAAGTAACGGATTTAATTGAGTCAAGATGCTGGAAAGCAATTTGTTTGATTACTGTAACATCCTCAGGGATAACAAGGTCTTTAATAAGCATACCATCGAGGTAAAGGTTATTTGACATGCTTATAGGGTTGCAGCTTGAGGTTTCAAAGTCAATATTGCACCAGGCAGACAAGTCATCAATGTAAACGCCGTCAAGCCCTCTTGGAAAAACATTTCTTCCTTCAATGGATTTTAGTGTTGAAGGGATGGTAACAGCCTTTAAACCGATAGCTCCGTTGAATGCCAGAGTTTTTATTGCTTCTATACCTTCGGAGATGATAATGGATGTGATTTTGTTACAGCCTGCAAAAGCAGATTTGCCGATAACCTTAACAGGCAGGCTGTTATATTCCCCGGGAATGATGATTGCACCGGAGGCTTCTGTGTCACATTTGGAAACAATGTAATAGTCAGCTTCAGTACCGTCTTCGTTAATAGCTCTTTCAAATGTAAGGTAATCTGCTGAGTTGGTTTTGTTAAGTCCGCACATTGTGCAGGTGCCGTCCTCTGCATAGATATGTGGTCCATAATCACGGCCTTGTTCAAATACAATATCTCCACAGATAGAGCAATTATATGTCTTGCCACCATAGGTCAGGCAGTCAGTTGCGTCGTCATTAACAAGCTCAAAGGTTTCTGTTCCGTCACAATCATAATGAACTGTTTCATAGCGGAAGTAGCAGTCATCATATTTATGTTCTTCCATAGTTGAAAGAGCAGCTTCAAACTGACTGCTTGTGCCACGGAAATAGATGTGCAGTGCAACAAATCGCCAGGCTGTTTTACCGTATGTATAATCCTTTATGAATGTAATATCTCCGGGTAAGCTGATTCCGTGTAGAGACGTAACAGGATCAAGAGCTTCCAGCTCTATAGCTTCTACGGAATCGGGAATATAAAGGTATTTTAATTTCGGACAATTGCCGAAGGCACGGCGCTCTATTGTTGTTACTGTTTCGGGAATAGTTATGCTTTCAAGACTTTCACAGCTTGAAAAAGCCCTTTCACCGATAACTGTCATATTTGAGGGGAGTGTAATTGACTTTAAGTCAGAACAACCACCAAACATTCCTTCTGCGTCAAATGGAGTAGTGCCCGCTGTGTTTTTTATATCCTTATAAACAACGCTGTCCGGAATAACAATACTTTCAAGTCCTGATATATTGAAGGTGGCTTTTCCTATATGTGTTACTGAGTTAGGAATGGTTATTGCTTTAAGGCTTTTACAGCCTGTAAAGGCGTTGCTGCCTATGTACCTTAAACCAAAGGGAAGATTAATTTCAGTAAGTCCGGTTGCACCGTGGAAGCTTGCCATACCAATTCTTATGATACTGTCGGGCAGTGTAACCGTAGTAATGTTTACACATTCCCTGAAGCCTTCAGCAGCAAGCTGTGTTACGGGTAAGCCCTCGTAGGTAGCAGGAATTACAACTTCACCTGAAATGGTTTTATCCTTGGCACTGACGGAGTAATGCTTACCCTCATCAATGAGAGTAAAGGTCAGCAAATCTAAAGTAGCGTCTGCAGCTTTTGCTAAACTGAAATTTGCGCAGATTGACATACAAATTGCCAGACAAATTATTAATGAGATTATTTTCCGGATTGTCATAAAAGTTCCTCCTTTTTTAAAAATTGTACTTCTTGCAGGGTACAATATCTCCATTAAAATTTTAGTGCTTTTAATGGAAGCGTGCAATAAAAATACCGAAATGCAGAAAAATTGTACCGAAATGCAAGAAAAATAAAAAAAGTGCGCCAACCGAAGTTAACGCACCGAAAACGCAAACTCCGATTGTCGCCAAACAAACATTATACAGCATAGGTGTAGAACACATACTCATAAAGGGAATCTGCGATTTTACCGAATCCTAAAAAAAGAGTATGTGGAAATAAAGGTATAATTATCCCGTAAAAAAGAAAAATACACCCATTAACTGTATATTAAGTTTGTTTGGCAATTATAGTATATCACGTTTTTCTGCATTATTCAATGTTTTTTATTTTTTGCGCTCGCTGACCCGATTGTGTTCGCCTTCGGCGAGAGGGGGTTCGAGTCCCAATTTGCTTTTTGACACAAAAAAATAAAGCCACCACCGAAGTAGTAGCTTTATTTTGGCGCGCCGGAAGGGACTCGAACCCCTGACCTTCTGGTTCGTAGCCAGACACTCTATCCAACTGAGCTACCGGCGCGTATATGGAGCGGATGACGAGGCTCGAACTCGCTACCTCCACCTTGGCAAGGTGGCGCTCTAC
>JAZULQ010000034.1:0-53149 GCA_045603185.1 Acutalibacteraceae bacterium | reverse complement strand
CGATGTGAAAGGAAAGATTTTTTATGAAAAACAATGATAGTAACAAAATCGCAAAAATTGGTTATACAGTAACACTTGTAGTTGTAACTGCAGCAATTTTAATTTGTATAAAAAAATATAAACAAGACTAAATTAAAGTTTCTTAATTAAGTATTACTTCTTTGTATACGCTTGTTTCTTGAGATGAATGAATATAGTTGTGTTACTAAATAAGTACATTAATTCTATTCTGTACTTCAAGCTACTACAATAAAAGCGGATTTTTCAACTATCCCATCACCCCACTTATACAAAATTTTTATTTTGTATAACTCGGACCAAAAGAAAGGAATGATAAAATAATGAAAAAAGAACAGTTTATTGAGATATTCCCTTCTTATGCTGTGGATTTTTTAAATTATTACAACGTTATTAAAAATCGTTCCGATTTAACAGTCCAGGAATACGCAAACGACCTTGCAACTTTTTTCAGGTTTTTGAAGGTTATAAAAGGTTTAGCTTCTAAGGATACGCCTTTTGATGAGATTCAGGTAAATGATTTAACTTTAGAAACAGTGTCTTCTGTTTCTTTAAGTGATGCGTATATGTTCCTTGTGTACTGTAAAGACAATCGCGGCAACAATGAACGTACACGTGCGCGTAAAGCCACTACATTGCGTAATTTTTATAAATTTCTTACTATCCAGAAAAAACTGATTGATGAAAACCCTTTGCAGGAGCTTGACTCTCCTAAAATTAAAAAAAGTCTTCCCAAATACTTAACTTTAGATGAGAGTATTGCCCTTTTAAACGCCGTTGACGGCAAGTTTAAGGAAAGAGACTATTGTATCATTACCTTGTTTCTGAATTGCGGTATGCGTCTTTCTGAGCTTGTTTCATTAAATCTTTCGGATATCAGAACTAATAATACGCTGGTTGTAACCGGTAAAGGTAATAAAGAACGCACCGTATATCTCAACGATGCGTGTATTGATGCTATTAACGCTTACCTACCCTTCCGACCGGTAGATGGTGTAAAAGATAAAGATGCCTTGTTTATAAGCAGGCAAAAATCCCGAATAAGCCCTAAAACTGTTCAATTTATAGTTAAAAACACTCTTGAAAAAGCCGGTCTTTCCGGTAGAGAGCTTTCTACCCATAAATTGCGTCATACAGCAGCAACATTAATGTATCAGTACGGTGACGTTGATGTTCTTGCTATAAAAGAAATTCTTGGTCACGAAAGTCTCAGTACAACCCAGATTTATACACATATAATGGATGAACAGCTTAAGAATGCGGCTGCCGCTAATCCGTTAAGCAGTGTTAAGGCACCCAAAAGACCCGTTTACGATGCTGATGTACCGTTGAGCTCAGACGAAGCTGAAGAAACCTGAAAACAGTTTAAAGCATAGCATACTTATTAACGCGGCAATTAAAATCGGCAAACACAACAGCAAATAATTTATCGAATAATCTTTCAAAAGCATTTTTTTGTTGCCTTCCCCTTTTGAATTACCGAAAACATAGCCAAAAATTTCGTTTGAGATTATTGTACTTTCGCAGCAGCACTTAATTAAAGTTGCTGCTGTTATTGCGTAACAAGGTATATTGGCAATTACACAAAAACCAAGTCCCTTTAAACCAAAACTATGATAGAATGATGACACGATAAGTCCGCATATTATACCAAAAACTGTAGGTATTATCCATATAAACGGAAATCCGACAGCTGAAAGTCCACATAGATAAGTACAAAATACCAGTAAAAACAACCAGATAAACGTTCCGCAAAAATTTGTGAAAGGACCGTTTTCTTGCTTGGCTGAAAAGTTATTTATTAATAATCTGCAAAGGAAGTTATTAAACTCATTATCGCATTTTGAAACGATTATAATGCCGGTTATTATTCCGCAAAAAAAGAGTGTGGAAAAAATTATAGTTTTATAATCAAAGTTCAAACCAGTAATGGGTTTAATTCTTTTTGCTTTTATAACAACACTTCTTTTTATCATTTTTAATCTCCTTTATGTATTTGCGCCTACTGTTCCACCCAAAAAACCTGAAATTAAACTAATTGGTAATATAAGCAGAACTTGAAGAGATATATCGAATTTCAAGGAAATTGTTATAATTATTAGTGAGGTAATTGCGTAAGCAGCCGATGCAATTAAACCATTTACAAAGCCTCTCCCCTTAATTTTCCGATACGCATCAAAGCCGCTAATGAATGCTCCTAACGCTAAAATTAAGTATGCAAATATATAAAAGAACTGGGAACTTGATGATGTTTTTAATATTAATATACTTGTCATAAGAATTCCTGTAATAAAAATTAATAAACCTTTTAAAACAGAGAACACATACAACACCGGTTTGCTATATGATTTGTCACGTTTCTTTTTAGTCTTTATGATTTTAGGCATAAAAAAACCTCCGTACATCTTTTTTATAAAGATATGCGAAGGTTAGTTTTAATATTCTTATTCTTCTGTTTTTGTCTCTTCTGTTTTTTCTTCAGAAGCGATGTTCTTTACTTTTTTTGTTCTCTTGGATTTTTTTCCGTTTACAGCAGCGTCGATAGCTTCCTGTTCGCTTTTTGCCTTCTTTGCATCAGCAGCAGCTTTTCTTTCAGCTTCCATGCGCTTGTTTGCTGTTTCGTTAGTCTGAATAGCCCAACGCTGGAAACGCATCTTAACTCTGTCAGCGCCTGTTTCGATAACAATGCTGTCTTCTTTAACAGTAACAACTCTACCGATAATACCGCCGATTGTTGTGATTTCGTCACCAATCTGAATGGAATCACGCATTTCCTGTTCTTCTTTTTGTTTTTTCTTCTGGGGGCGAATTGTGAGGAAGTACATAGCAACAACCATACCCACAATCATAACGATTGAAAGAACGGAACCACCTGGTTTGTCCTCGGTGCCACCGCCACCTAAAAAACCTAAAAAACCATTCAATACCATAAAATTCATAACAAATATCCTCCAAATTTTTCATACCTGCATATTATAACTGTAATTTTAAAAATATACAAGTCTTTTTTTGAAATTAATAAATAATTTAAATTCTTGTGTCCAGTAAATCTACGTATTTATTTTTAAACTCAGTAAATGTGCCATTGTCAAGTTCAGTACGTATTCTTGCCATAAGGTTGTTATAAAAATACAGGTTATGAGTTACCGCTAACCGCATTGCAAGAATCTCTTTTGCCTTGAATAAGTGATGAAGGTATGCTCTTGAGAACTTCCGGCATGTCGGGCAGTTGCATTGTGTATCGATGGGAGTATCATCAGTTGCATACTTAGCATTATTCAAGTTAATAATACCATCCCAAGTAAATAAATGACCGTGACGGGCATTACGGCTCGGCATAACACAATCGAAAAGGTCAACACCCCTGCTGACACTCTCAATAATATTGCCCGGAGTACCGACGCCCATAAGATAACGGATTTTATCCTTCGGGGCAAATGGTTCTACAGCGGAAATTATACGATACATATCCTCTTTGGGTTCACCTACTGCGAGACCGCCGATAGCATAGCCGTCAAGATCAAGTTCAGCGATTTCTTTCATATGCTCCACGCGTAGATCATCAAAAGTTGCACCTTGATTTATACCGAAAAGAAGCTGGTTTTTATTTAATGTATCAGGCAAGCTGTTGAGACGTTCCATTTCGTTTTTGCAACGAATAAGCCAACGTGTTGTTCTTGCTACGGATTCCTTTGCATATTTATACTCAGCGGGATTCTTTACGCACTCATCAAAAGCCATAGCAATAGTAGAGCCTAAATTAGATTGAATTTGCATACTTTCTTCGGGACCCATAAAAATCTTTTTACCGTCAATATGAGAATTGAAGGTAACGCCTTCTTCTTTGATTTTACGCAGTCCCGCGAGAGAAAACACCTGGAATCCACCGCTATCTGTAAGAATCGGACCGTTCCAACCTGTAAATTTATGAAGCCCGCCAAGCTCACGTATTAATTTATCGCCGGGTCTTACGTGTAAATGATAAGTGTTGCAGAGTTGAACCTGACAATCAATATCTTTAAGGTCGTAAGCAGAAAGACCGCCTTTAATTGCTCCGCAAGTTGCAACATTTTGAAAAGCCGGCGTCTGTACCACACCGTGGACTGTGTGAAACTCGCCACGTCGTGCTGTACCCTCAGTTTTTATAAGCTTAAACATAAAATATTACCTCATTAAAGTATTAACATACAGTCTCCAAAGGAGAAAAATCTATATTTTTCGTCAACCGCTTCTTTGTACGCCGCGAGTGTCTTTTCATAGCCGTAAAAGGCACTTACAAGCATTATTAAGGTGCTTTCGGGTAAATGAAAGTTGGTTAGCAAACCGTCAATACATTTGAAATTGTAGCCGGGATAAATAAAAATATCAGTGAAACGGTCATCTTCACGTATTTCACCACAGAAAGTAGCGGCCGATTCAAGAGTTCGACAGCTTGTCGTTCCTACTGCTATAACCCTACCGCCGTTTTTCTTTGTTTCGTTGATTAACTCTGCGGTTTCTTTCGGAAGATGGTAATGCTCTGAGTGCATATGATGATCTTCAATCTTCTCAGCTTTAACCGGTCTGAATGTACCTAAACCAACGTGAAGCGTTACATAGCCGATATTCACACCGCGATTTCTGAGTTCTTCGAGAATTTCATTTGTAAAATGAAGTCCGGCAGTGGGAGCTGCGGCGGAACCAAGTTCTTTTGAGTATACTGTCTGATAACGTTCTTTATCCTCGAGTTCTTCGGTTATATAATGCGGCAAAGGCATCTGGCCGATTTTATCAAGAATATTATAAATATTGTCATTTTTATCATAAAAAAATCTTACGATTCTATTACCGTTATCAAGCACTTCTTCGACCTTTGCTTGAAGAAGACCATCACCAAAAGTAAATTCTGCATCTTTTTTTGCACGTTTACCCGGTCCTGCAAGCGTTTCCCACAAATCATTCTCGATTTGTTTTAAAAGCAAAAACTCGACGTTTGCACCGGTTCCTTTTTTTACACCGTAAATACGCGCAGGTAAAACTCTTGTGTTATTTAAAATCAGACAGTCGCCACTTCTGAAATAATTGAGAATATCATAAAAGTGTTTGTGCTTGATTTCGCCACTTTCCTTTGAAAGAACCATCATTCTCGACTGGTCGCGAGGTTCAATGGGGTGCTGTGCAATGAGCTCCTCGGGTAATTCATAGAAAAAATCGGATTTGTTCATATTTCTTCCTTTATTTCCTTAATATATGATGAAAATTATAAATAATAACGATTGACTAACTTTTAATATAATGGTATTATTTATAATTGTTAAAAAGCGGATTATATTATAATTCATTTATACCGCAATTACAAGTGTTTTTTATTACGGAGGTACACACTTATGAAAAAGTATAAAGTTGGTATTATCGGCGCAACAGGTATGGTTGGTCAGAGATTTGCGCTTTTACTTGCAAATCACCCTTGGTATGATGTTACTGTTCTTGCTGCAAGCTCACGCTCTGCAGGTATGAGCTATAAAGACGCTTTAGGCTCACGTTGGTGTATGGATGAACCCACACCTGAAAAATATCTTGATATGCCTGTCCTCGACGCTGAAAAGGATATTGAAAAAATCGCTGCAAGCGTTGACTTCGTTTTCTGCGCTGTTAATCTCAGCAAAGAGGAAACAAAGCTTCTTGAAGAAAAATACGCAAAGGCAGAATGCCCCGTTGTTTCCAACAACAGTGCACATCGTATGACTCCCGACGTTCCCATGGTTGTTCCGGAGCTTAACCCCGAACATATTGAAGTTATCAAATCACAGAGAGAGCGTCTTGGCACAAAGCGCGGTTTTATCGCTGTAAAATCCAACTGTTCTTTACAGTCATATGTTCCTGCTCTCTTCCCTCTTCACGACAAATACACTGTTAAAGATGTTGTAGTATGCACCTATCAGGCTATTTCAGGCGCAGGCAAAACATTCGACAGATGGCCCGAAATGGTTGATAACGTTATTCCCTTCATCGGCGGCGAGGAAGAAAAGAGCGAAAAAGAGCCTCTTAAACTTTGGGGTAAAATTGTAGGTAATGAAATCGTTTCTGCGACAGAGCCTCATTTCACAGCACAGTGTATCCGTGTTCCTGTTTCAGACGGTCATATGGGTGCGGTATTTGTACGCTTTGAAAATAAACCCACTAAAGAAGAAATGATTGATATGTGGAAGAACTTTAAGGGTCGCGCTCAGGAGCTTGAACTCCCCTCCGCTCCCAAGCAGTTCCTTCACTATTTTGAAGAAGATAATTGTCCTCAGACAAAACTTCACAGAAACCTTGAAAACGGTATGGCTGTTTCTATCGGTAGACTTCGTGAGGACACACAGTACGATTATAAGTTCGTTTGCCTTGCACATAATACATTAAGAGGTGCTGCAGGCGGTGCAGTTCTTCTTGCTGAGCTTCTTTGTGCAGAAGGTTATATGGACTAATAATATTTAATTTTTATTTGGGGGTCATGCTGTGAAAAAACCTGTTTTCACGGGTGCCGGTGTAGCGTTGGTAACGCCTTTTACCGGCGAGGATCTTAAAATCAACTTTTCTCTTTTTGAGGAAATAATCGAGAACCAAATACAGAATGGAACTGATGCTCTGGTTATTTGCGGCACTACCGGTGAAAAATCAACTCTCGTTTACGACGAACACGTTGAAGCTTTGCGCATCGCCGTTGAAACAGCGGGCAAAAGAGTTCCTGTTATTGCCGGCACAGGCAGTAACGATACAAAACACGCGGTTATGCTTTCAAATGATGCTGAACGTTTCGGTGTTGACGGTCTTTTGATGGTAACGCCCTATTACAATAAAGCCTCTCAGGATGGCTTAATTGAGTCGTACAGTTACATTGAAAAGCGCGTTTCAACGCCTATTATTCTCTACAACGTACCCAGCAGAACCGGAGTAAATATCAAACCTGAAACTTATAAAGAGCTTTCAAAACTTCCCTTAATTAACGGTGCTAAAGAGGCAAGCGGCGATATCTCCGCTCTTGCAAAGTCGATGGCGCTTTGCGGTGATGATTTGAACTTTTATTCAGGCAACGATGACCAGATAACCGCATTTATGGCGTTGGGTGCTAAGGGTGTTATTTCTGTTCTTTCTAACATTGCACCAAAACTTACCCATGATATTGCTCAGTACGGTCTCGACGGTAATATCCAAAAGAGCGCGGAGCTTCAGCTTGAATATATTGATTTATGTAACGCTCTGTTTTGTGATGTTAACCCCATCCCGGTTAAAGCGGCAATGTGTATGATGGGTTGGGATGTAGGCAGATGCAGAATGCCTCTTTCCCCTTTAAATGCGGCTAATACCGAACTTTTAAAATCAGTTCTTATGAAACACAATATGATTTAAATTGTGTTTTTTTTGGAGGAAGTTAAATGACAAGAATACTCTTAAGCGGTTGTTGCGGTAAAATGGGCAGATTTGTTGCCGCATCAGTAGCACAGCGTAAAGATTGTGAAATAGTTGCAGGAATTGATATTGTTGATGATTCAACGCTTGGTTTCCCTGTTTTTGCCAACTATGACGAGGTTGAAGTTAAGGCGGACGTTATTATTGACTTTTCAAATCCTTCCCTTCTTCCTGCTATGCTCGCATATGCAACTAAAACAAAAACAGGTGTTGTTCTTGCTACAACCGGTCTTAGTGATGAGCAAATCCAAGCTGTTGAAGATGCCTCAAAAACTGTTCCCGTTTTCTTCAGCTATAATATGTCAATAGGTGTAAGCCTTCTTTGTGAGCTTTCTAAAGTTGCGGCAAAGGTGCTTGGTAACGGTTTTGATGTTGAAATCGTTGAAGCGCACCATAACCAGAAGCTTGATGCCCCGAGCGGCACAGCAATTATGCTCGGTAATGCAATCAAAGAAGAAATGCCTGATGCGTATTTTGAATATGACAGACATTCAAAGCGCGAGAAAAGACATACTAACGAAATCGGTATTCACTCCGTTCGCGGTGGTACAATCGTCGGTGAACATGAAGTAATCTTCGCAGGTAACGATGAAATCGTCAAACTCAGTCACAGCGCCCGTTCAAGAGCAATCTTCGCGAACGGTGCAGTAAACGCCGCCGTTTTCCTTAAGAATAAAGAAACAGGTGTTTATAATATGAGCAATCTTGTAAATGAATAAAAATGTAACACTGTTCGAAAATTTAATATTTTATCAATTTATAAAAAACCTCTTGCACCAAAATGCAAGAGGTTTATCTTTTTAATATGCTTTGCCCCAGTATACCATATGCTTTGCGGGTTTTCCACAGCAAATACAAGTATCGGCAAGATTTTCTTGGTTAAAGGGAATACAACGAGAACCAACACCGGTAAGTTCTTTTACCTTATCTTCACATTCTTCTTCGCCGCACCACATAGCTTTAACGAAGCCATCGCCGTTTGCTTCAAGAAGCTTTGATATTTCGTTGATATCAGTACAAGCGTATGTGCGTTTTTCAACGTTTGCAAGAGCTTTATCATAAATAGCCTTTGCATAAACATCAAGTGTTTCCTGAATGCTTGCTTCAAGGTTATCGAGAGAAACAAAGATTTTTTCCCTGTTATCACGTCTTACGAGTACGCACTGATTATTTTCTATATCCTTAGGTCCTATTTCAAGGCGAAGCGGAACACCCTTCATTTCATATTCAGCGAATTTCCAGCCTGCAGAGTTAGATGAATCGTCAACTTTAACTCTGAATACCTTTGAGAGTCTGTCGCGGAGTTCGTACGCTTTATCAAGAACGCCTTCCTTATGCTGAGCAATAGGAAGAATAACTACCTGCACAGGAGCAACTGCGGGCGGAAGAACAAGACCGTTGTTATCGCCGTGCGACATAATAATTGCGCCAATAAGTCTTGTTGTACAACCCCAGGATGTCTGATGAACGTACTGAAGCTTATTCTCTTTATCCTGATATGTCATATCGAAAGCTCTTGCAAAGCCGTCGCCGAAGTAGTGAGAAGTTGCCGCCTGCAATGCTTTACCGTCGTGCATAAGAGCTTCTATACAGTATGTAGCTTCTGCGCCGGCAAATTTATCGCTTTCGGTCTTTTTACCCCTGATAACGGGCATACAGAGTGATTTTTCGCAGAAATCAGCATAAACATTGAGCATTTGTTCAGTTTCTGCAACTGCTTCTTCTGCTGTTGCGTGAACAGTGTGACCTTCCTGCCATAAGAATTCTCTTGAACGAAGGAAAGGACGTGTAGTTTTTTCCCAGCGGACAACACTGCACCACTGGTTATAGAGTTTGGGCAAATCTCTGTGAGACTGAATAATTTTAGCGTAATGTTCGCAGAAAAGTGTTTCGGATGTAGGTCTTACACAAAGACGCTCCTCTAACTTTTCGCTACCGCCGTGTGTTACCCATGCAACCTCGGGAGCAAAACCTTCAACGTGGTCCTTTTCCTTTTGTAAAAGGCTTTCGGGTATAAACATCGGCATATACACGTTTTCATGACCTAATCTTTTGAATTCTGTGTCAAGAATACTCTGGATATTCTCCCAGATAGCGTAGCCGTAGGGTCTAATAACCATACAACCCTTAACGCTTTAATAATCAACAAGGTCGGCTTTTTTCACAACGTCTGTGTACCATTGGGCGAAGTCAACATCCATTGATGTTATAGCTTCGACCATTTTTTTCTGTTCTGCCATTATACTTCCTCTTTATCTTTTAATTTTCTTCAATATACTTTACTAAATCGCCGATAGTTTCAATCTCTTCAAGAGCTTCGTCAGGAAGTTCCATTTCAAAGGCATCTTCTACTGACATTACAAGGTCATACAAATCGGTATCGACCAAACCTAAATCTTCAGCAATAGAAGAATCGAGGCTGACATCGGCTTCTTCAATTTCAAATTCTTCACAGATAATTTGTTTGATTTTTTCGTATGTCATAAAATAAACATCTCCATAAGAATTAAAAATAATGTAGTATTGAGCGCTGATAAACAGCATATAAAATTGTATAAATTTTATTATTATTTGTCAATAGATTTACAGAAAAACTGTTCGTAAAGCCATTCTTTACATTTCGGTAACCAATCAGAAGCTTTAATTTCAAATTGATTACTGCAAGTTACATAATCCCCGGTTGAAAAACCGTGGTCACCGGATGAATAAATGTGTAACTCAAACGGAATGTTATGTTCATTTAACGCTTTTGCCATATCGAGAGAATTCCCAATAGGAACGCATCCGTCATTTGATGCTGCGAAAATAAATGCCGGTGGAGTTTTATCATCAACATAATCAGTGATTACAGGTAATTTACCGCGGTTATAAAGGCATTCTATTTCCTCACACATATCTTTGGAAATACACGGATATGCGAGTATCATGGCTGCAGGTCTATTCTTACCCATAGTGCCCAAAGCGGCGGCTAAATGCCCACCTGCAGAGAAACCGCAAACAGCAATTTTATATGTGTCTATACACCATTCGTCGGAATTTTTTATAATTAATTCCATCGCTTCATCCGCATCGTTAAGGGGATTTGGAAAAATGGAATTTTCCTTAAGAGAATATCTTAAAACAAAAGCATTGTAGCCCATAGAGAGAAAGTGTATTGCAATAGGCTCCGCTTCTCTATCCGAACAGAAGCTATACGCTCCTCCCGGGCAAATTAGTATGGCTCTCCTCTTATTCATATGAGCCATTTCGGGTGAACTATCAAGCAAATATGAAGTTAAGGTTACACCATCATTTGTAAGATTATATGTCTGTGTTTTCATAATATTCACGACCTATTGAAAAGTTTATTGTATTCTTTGATAACCTTCGGCGCTATTATTGAATATATGCTGAGATTAGCAGAGGCTTTAATAAGATTAAATCCGATACAATACCATAAATATGCACTGAAAAAAGCGCCTGCGGGCATATGGTACAAAACACCGACCATGAGAACATTAAGCGGAATCATAATTAAAGTCATCACAATAACACCTAAAATATTTGAAATCAAGACACCTTTAATACCACTTATTTTTTTTCTTACAAAATAAACAATAAGAATCATAAGTCCCGATGACAAGAAATGCATTATAAACCCAATAATATGAGTATCGGCATTTATCACAGTCGCCTGAATCAAGCACATAACAAAAAGACTGATAAGAGAATAGACCGGACCGAGAATTGAAGAACACAATAAAATCGGTACATCAGCGAATTCCATTACGTAAAAAGAGGTTTGAGGAAAAATAGTAAACCTGGTCGTCAGCATAAGTACAATAGAAAGCGCAACTAAAATTCCTGCTGTGGTGAGCCTTTGAAGCTTTTGTCTGTTTGTGTAAGTTTTTTTCATTCTGAATTACAACCTTTCATAAAAATATCGCCCCGAAAGACTCAGGGCGATATAAAGGCTTAACATAAAAAGCTTTTATATGAAATCTTCTTTCATCCGGACTATACCGTCGGTTTGGGAATCACACCCAATCAGCCTTTCGGCTCGCAGACTTTACTGCCGGTGGGGAATTGCACCCCGCCCTGAAGTTTCTTTTTTATATAATATCACTTACGGCGTATTTGTCAATAAATATTATTAATTTTCAGCCTCAGAAAGCATTTTTTCACAATAATATTCATTGAATTCATTACCATCAAAATCCGGATTTCCGTTTATAAATTTATCGAGAGAAATCCTTGCGTTGTTCCAGGCAATGTTTTTCTGGAAAATGTTTTCTTTTTTCGGAGTAAGAGTTCTGGTTTCAACATCTTCGAAGAAGTAATCGCCATAAATCTTTTCGGATATCTCCAACAATTCATATGTTGCCGCGTCCGCAACATCTTTATTTTTATCTCTTGTGAGTTTAACGAGTTCAGGTACACTGCTAACACCCATTGAACCAAGTTGCTCTACATCTATTTCGATTTTTCCCTGCTTATATGCCTGATAATTATGACGAGAAATAACTGTATTAATATCAACAACAGATATCGAAATAAGAGTAACAGCGCAAACTGCAACAATAAATTTCATGTAGGGCAATTTACGTATGTACAAACGGAAAAGTAAAACAACAAAAACAAGTGCTAACATTACCATAAATGCACATGTGAGTACTCTGAGCCTTGTAAGACCGTACATTGAAATGTATTTTGACATTTTGAGGAATGCGGTCGTTATATAGAACTCAGTAAACAGACAGAGGAATGTTAAGATGAGCTTTGTGAAAAGCGGGATATTACCGTTTTCTTTGTGTTTTATAAAAAGAAGACTCAAAATAAGTATCAATAAGTTAATCAGAGTAATTACACACATCTGGAAAAATCCGCTTCTTGCAAATTCCGCAGCAGAAAAATTCTCAGGTAGCAAGAAGGCGAAAACCTTTGTGATATAAGCAAGCTGAGAAAAAAGATATACACAATAAATTAAAGAAAGAACGCTTAAGAAAGTGTTAATAGAAATTGGCGGTAAATTGCCGTATGCGGATTTACGCTCCTTTTCCTTTTTACAAGCACCATTTTTTAATACAAAAAGATAAGAGAAAATCGCCGGTGCTACAAATACCGTTAAAACCAAAGTTACGATAAGAACTAATAAGTTATCCGAGATAACAGAAACCAGCGAATCAAAAGCGACATCAGAGCTGGCAAGTAACGGGAGAACTATACAAACAAGCGGTAAAGAGAACGCCGCGCCGAGGATTATATATAATAAACCTTTGGAATTTTTCTTTTTAATATGGTCACCAAGAGACCTGAATGTGACAGGAAGCTTTGCAAAAACTGCTGAAAAAGTAGCGCAAATTGAATCAATAACAAGGATATATGTGCTTTCTGATGTATTTACATTTCCGGAAATACCTGTAAAAGCGAATGACATCAATGTAATTATCGCGATTATGTTCAAGAAATTAATAAAACCATCATTATTGATAGAGAAAGAAACCAATAAAACAATAGAGAATATTAAGCACAAGAACGAATATATCGGATTCCTCATTGTTCTGTTGCCGACATAGATAAACGGAACGACAACCAACGGAATTGCAGTGACAGTAAAACCGAAGTTAAAGCCGTTGAATACACCTAATCGCATAGTTAAAAAAGTTGCTATTGCTATAAATACCAGTGAAATTACATCCTTAGAAGCTATTGGATATGATGCTTTTGTTTTCTTTTTAGGTTGCTGAGATGGGAAATAGTAATTTTGCGGTACATTATTATCCGGAACTTGATTATTAATAGTATTATCCATAATCGTGCCTCCTTGCAAATTTAAAGTATACCTTAACAGGCTAAGTAATATAAACTAACCTAACTTCAAAATATCACTCCGCCCCCTATTTGTCAACTGAATTACCGTTATTGTTACTTTTTGTTACTCATTATGATTGACTTTCTATTTAATTTATAATATAATTCAAACGTATGTAAAATAAAGTAAATTAGGAGTATTTATATGGGTATTTATGAAGAATTAGTTGCTCGCGGACTCATCGCGCAGGTTACTAACGAAAGCGAAATCCGTGAGATGATAAATAGCGGTAAAGCAAATTTCTACATCGGTTTTGACTGTACTGCCGACAGCCTTACAGCGGGCCACTTTATGGCACTCACTCTTATGAAACGTCTTCAGATGGCAGGTAATAAGCCTATTGCTCTTATTGGTGGCGGCACAACAATGATTGGTGATCCTTCCGGCAGAACCGATATGAGAAAAATGTTGACAAAAGAAGATATCGACCATAATGCAGAGTGCTTCAAACGTCAGATGGAAAGATTCATTGAATTCGGCGAAGGAAAAGCTCAGATGGTTAACAACGCTGAATGGCTCCTCGACCTCAATTATGTTGAGCTTCTCCGCGAAGTTGGTGCGTGCTTCTCTGTTAATAATATGCTTCGTGCAGAGTGCTACAAGCAGCGTATGGAAAAAGGTCTTAGCTTCCTTGAATTCAACTATATGATTATGCAAAGCTACGACTTCTACTATCTCTTTAAGAACTACGGTTGTAATATGCAGTTTGGCGGCGACGACCAGTGGAGTAATATGCTTGGCGGTACAGAACTTATCCGTAAAAAATTAGGCAAAGATGCTCACGCTATGACTATTACCCTTCTCACCGACTCCCAGGGTAAAAAGATGGGTAAAACTGCCGGTAATGCTGTATGGCTCGACGCAAATAAGACATCACCTTATGAGTTCTATCAGTATTGGCGTAACGTTGCTGATGGCGATGTCCTTAAATGCATCCGTATGCTCACCTTTCTTCCTCTTGAACAGATTGATGAAATGGATAAATGGGAAGGCAGCGAACTCAACAAGGCTAAAGAAATCCTCGCTTATGAATTAACTTCACTTGTTCATGGTGAAGACGAAGCGAACAAAGCTCAGGCTGCTGCACGCGCTATCTTTACAGGTGCAGGAAACGCAGAAAATATGCCTTCAACAACTCTTGAAGCTGACGATTTTTCAGCCGATGGTCTTAATATAATTGACGCAATGGTTAAAGCAGGACTTGTATCATCACGTGGTGAGGCAAGACGTCTTATTGAACAAGGCGGCGTTAGCGTTGATGACGTTAAAATCAATGCGCCTGCATATATGATTCCCCTTGCTGATTTTGAAAAAGGTTACGTTGTAATCAAAAAAGGTAAAAAGGTTTTCCATAAAATTATTAAATGATTATAAAATAATATCTTAACGGAGGTTGTATTATGAGTTTAAATAATGCTTATTGCAGAGTTTACCAGAAAACAATGAAATTTGCTGTTAATTTCCTCGACTGGACTCCCCCAAAACTGATGAAGGGTGCAGGTGTCATTAAAGAACTTCCTGCTCTCATTAAAAGTGAAGGCATAAACAACGTTCTTGTTGTTACAGATAAAGGTCTTATGGGTCTTCATCTTTTAGATTCTCTTTTCGAAGGTCTCGAGGCTCAGGGTATAAAATACAGTGTGTTTGACGGTGTTCAGCCCAACCCCACTATTTATAATATTGAAGATGCTCTTAAAATGTACAAAGATAATAACTGTGAAGGCTTCATAGCTTTCGGTGGCGGCTCTCCCATGGACTGCGCTAAGGTCACAGCCGCAAGAGTTGTTAAGCCTAAGCAGACATCTTCGGATATGCGCGGTGTTCTCAAGGTTTTAAAGAAGCTTCCTCCGTTCTATGCAGTTCCTACAACTGCCGGTACCGGCTCAGAGTGTACTATCGCGGCTGTTATATCAAACCCCGATACACACGAAAAGAACTCTATCATGGACCCTGTTCTTCGTCCTAAATATGCGGTTCTTGACCCTGAGCTTACCGCCGGTCTTCCTCCTCACATTACATCTACAACCGGTATGGATGCACTTACCCACGCAGTTGAAGCTTATATCGGTAAGAGCAACACAAAACAGACCGAAAAAGACGCATTGATTGCTACAAAGCTTGTTTTTGAAAATCTTGAGAAAGCATATGCAAACGGCAAGGACCTTGAAGCAAGAGAAAATATGCTCGTTGCCTCTTATCATGCAGGTCTTGCTTTCACAAGAGCTTATGTTGGTTATGTTCATGCAATAGCTCATAATCTCGGCGGTATGTACAACATTCCTCATGGTCTTGCTAACGCGGTAATTCTTCCTTATGTTCTTGATTACTTTGGTGAAAGCGCATACAAACGCCTCGCAGAGCTTGCTGATGTTGCCGGTGTTTCCGGTCCCGCCCAGGGCGACCGTGATAAAGCAAAACGCTTTATTGCCGCTATCAGAGAAATGAACGCTAAGATGGGTATCCCCGATAAATTCGAGCAGATTAAGGACGAGGACATTCCGCTTATCGCTGAACGTGCTCTTAAAGAAGGAAATCCCCTCTACCCTGTTCCGAAAATTATGAATCTCGAAGAATGTAAAGCAATTATCAAAAAATTACAGAAATAAGATATAAAAAACAACATTCCGTGCCATAGGTACGGAATGTTGTTTTTTGTTTTTTTAACTTGCCAGCGCTTTATTAACTGCTGCTTGGTAATCCATAACTTCAATACTACCGTTACCATCTATGTCTGCTGCAGCTTGTAAGGAATATTCGGAAAACTCAGCAGAGTTTCCGTTAGATTCCCTTTCAATTCTTGAAACATCAAGAGCATCAACAACGCCGTCACCATTTATATCACCATAAACAACTATCCATTGCTCAAGTACAACCTCGTCACCATTCATTATTTCAACTATAGTACCGGAACCATAACAGGTCTCATTGTCGTTTGAATACGATGGTGTAACCCTTATATCACCATCAACGGTGAAGATATTATCAAGGGTATTGATATTATCAAGGCTATGAGTGAATATATCGCCCTCGCTAAAATCAATGAATGTATCTTCAGTGCCCTTTATTGTTGCGAAGATGTTTTTGGATAGTGAACTCTGGATCTCTGTTACGTTACCGTTCTCTGTACTTGTTGCAACACAATAGAAGTAAGTATATTTATTCTCCTCATAATTGTCAAAGAACAGCGCAATAGGATCGATTTCTTGCGGGGATTCAGCGTTTGCCTCAAGTTCTACAGCATCACTTCTGTCGGAATTATTACAAGCATACCACTTGTATGTCAAATTAAACCCAATCGGCTCGAAATAGAGTAAGTAGTCATACCCTTTAACGACAGGGTCAACATCAATATTAATATTCTCAAAGCCGTCATATTTTTTGAAATTCAATCCGTTCTCTGTACAGAAATCTGCAACGACGCTATCATCATAAGCGCAGATTGTTGAATCAGTAGTGGTATCACAACTGAATTCTTTAATATCAGAACCTATTACAACATAATCACAAATAGGAAGGTCTTTGAGAACTTCAACATTTTCGAGTGCAACACTCCAGACAGTTAAATCACCGAATGCACCCTCATCAACGCTAATGAGATTAGGTAAGATATAATCCTTTGTCGTAGGCTTTGTAGCATCAGATAATCCTTGGAGAGCGTTTTTACCAAGAGACTTAATATCTTCAATTCTGATTTTACCAAGATTCATAGCTTTGCAGCCATACAGTGCTTCGTCGCCAATAGCAACAATTTTTGCGTAGTTGCCACTAGTGCGCCAACTGTCAGTTGCATAAAGTCTTGTTAATTTAGTGCAATTCTTGAAGGTGTTAGCAGGCAATTCGATATTTTCACCGTAAATTGCAGCATTTGTTAATGCTGTATTATTCTCACAAATACCTTTTCCCAGGGTTACTTCCGAAAAATCGGTGTAAATCACAAAACTGCTAAGATACGGACATTCAGCAAATGCATAATCACCAATCTTGGTAGCACATGCAATTTCAGCTGATGAAAGCTCAGTACCATAGAAAGCGTAGTCACCTATTACATCCAGTCCTTCAGCTGTTATTTCCCGAAGATTTGTATTCATAAACGCCTTGTCACCAACGGTTATTGCCGCGGTAATACTTGCATCCTCAAGCAAAGGATTGTTTTCAAAATATGAATCAGGAATGTGCTCTACACAATCTGCATAGAACGAAACAAGCAATGGTTTATCACTTACATAGCTTGAACCGTCTGCATCAACAGGTAACTCGGAAACGTTGGTAAGGTCGAGATATGTAACATTAGGACAGCCGGAAATTGCATTTACAGGCAAAGACTGCACTCCGCTAAGAGTTATTGAAGTAACTTCATCACAATTCGAGAAAGCACCTTCACCAACTGTCATTTTAGAATTAATGGTTATATCCTGCAACAAATCACAATCAGCAAAAGCGTAGTCACCTACTGTTAACAAGTTGTTTAAGGTAAGTGCAGTTATATCTGTACCATAAAAAGCATAATCACCGATTATAGTAGCACAGGGTATGTTACAAGATGATAAGGCAGTATTATAAAAAGCATACTCACCTATTTCTCCAGCATTGTAAAAAGACACTGTTTTAAGTTTTTCACAACCGCGAAGGAAATTTGCAGGAACAACATCTATAGAATCTGCACTGAAGCTTTCGAGATTATACAGACCACTCAATTCAAAATTACCGTTTTCGTCTACGGGGAATTCAAGCACAGAGTTGAAAGATAAAGTTTTAAGTGAATTACAACCATCAAATGTATCAAAATCAAATGAAGTAACTTTGTCTGCCTTAAAAGACTCAAGTCCTGTACATCCGCTGAAAGCACCACTTCCGATGGTTTTTGCATAAGGTATATTTATATTCTTTAATGATGAGCAATTAGCAAAAGCATCTTCTCCGATTGTTATACAGTCACTGATTACAACTGTATTCAATGCTGTACAATTTTTAAATGCGTTATCGGGAATGTACATTTGGTTTTGAAGTCCAATTTCAACGAGATTGGTAAATTTTTGGAAATTTAATGTTGCTATATCATCTGAATCAACAAAGCTTATATTATTTAGATTGAGTACGGTGACAGTATGCTCGCTATTCTCAAAAACATTCATATTAATATCGATCAAGCTTGCCATGGAAATTTCACCGAGATTAGTACAATCAGCGAAAGCTCTTTCTCCGACAGAGGAAACAGTTGAAAAATATGCGTTGTTTATTGCAGTGCCGCAGAAAGCCTCATAACCGACTTCTTCAACATTAAAGAAATTAAAGTCAGAAAGGTTGCTGCAACCTTTGAACGCATAATCGGGAATAATCGCACCGTTAGCCCTACAATCAAACGATTCAATCTTAGGAAAGATGTCTATACATCTGAAATCTTCAGGTAAATCGTCCAAAACATTAAATTTAGCGTATTTGACGTTAGTTGAACCCTCAAATATTGAAAAATCAAAATCAGTAGCATTACCAAATTTTACACTTTGCAAATCGGTCATGTTAGAGAAAGCACCAGTACCAAAAGTCAGAGCTTTATTGAAACTTATGAGTTTGAGCGGAGTTCCCCTGAATGCATAATCGCCAACACTAAGAACATTATCAGAAAGGGTTACAGAGGTAAGTTTAGAGCAACCATCAAAGAAATAATCAGGAATATCAGTAATAGTATCGTTTGTAAAGGACTTAAGGTTCGGGAAACATTCGGATAATTTGCCGTCACCGAAATCAAAAGTAGAAGCTTTTTTAAGTGATAGAGATTCAATATTCACACTACCGTTAAATGCGGCGGAAACAAAGTTCGTCATTGCGGCAAGCGTAACTGTTTTTAAAGATATACAATCACCGAAAGCCTTTTCTCCGAGTTCTGTTACCGCAGGAAGAGATATGCTTTCAAGTCCTGATTCAGCAAAAGCATAATCACCGACAGTCGTCAAAGCCGCCAAACTAAAGCTTTTAAGCCCGGAACAGCCATAAAAAGTGTGGTTACCTATTTCAGTCAGATTATCGGCAGTAATTGTTTGAAGTGCAGTACAATTCTTAAAAATATTGTTACCGAGCTTTGTAATTACCGGGAGATCAATAGTTGTAAGATTTTCGCAACCTGAAAAAGCAAAATCGCCTATTGTAGTTGCCGTAACTAAAGAAATACTCGATAATTCTTCACAATATGCAAAAGCATTTGAACCGATTGAAGTTACAGTTGAAAATGAGATAAATTTAATACCTGTTCCATAAAAAGCATTATCCCCAATAGTTGTGAGTTTGGATGTTGTTAAAGTAGTAATACCTGAATTCTCAAATGCACGGTTACCTATTGTAGTTGCTTTATTAGCCGTCAGAGAAGTCAAAGATGTACAGCCAAAAAATGCTTTATCTCCTATTGTAACTACAGCCGGGAGTGAAACTGTCGTTAATGCTAAACATCCTTTGAATCCTTCTGACTCAATATCAGTTATACCTGAACCTGAAACAGATACAAGATTTGTACAACCCTCAAAGGCCCCCTCACCTATTGTTTTAACATATTTACTGAAATTAACACTTGTTATATCAGTATTGCCGCTAAAAGCAGATGCAGCAACCTTCGTTACACAACCACCGTTGAAATAACCCGGAACAGAAACATCGGTCGCTGTACCGTTATAACCTATAAGCACATCGTTTTCGTCAATTTCAAACATTGACGCATCAACATCATTTTTTGTATAACTTGCAGATACTGACGAACTGTTTTTATAGTGTTTGCAGAACGCATAGGCAGTAAATGTTGTTGATTCGCTGATACGTACCGGCGAAGTATATTCATAATATTCTTTTGAATTCATATCTGATGTTCTGTACATAATTGTTGCACCGGGAGTATCGCAAGTTAATTTAACATCAAGATACCCTGCAAAATCTCCGGATGCATATGTAAACGTAGGCGCAGAGCAGATATATTTAGTGTTTACAAGTGTGCCGGGACAGACGTAATGTATATTATGAGTGCCACCACCGGCACGTGTTTTGTCGTATAATTTAGAATAAGCGGCATCAGGAGAATAGTATGTACCTGTTGAGAGAAGGTAAGCAACGCAACAGGAAATGAAGGGTGCAGCCATGGATGTACCGGATAATATTTTATATGTATTATTAAGATAAGAGCTTAAAATATCAACACCCGGTGCAGACAAATCCTTGCTTGAACCCCAGTTTGATGTGTCTGCCTTATATTTACTTGTAGTAATTGAAACAGCACATATTACTTCGGGGAAAGATGCGGGAGAGTAGAATTTTTGACCTACATTTTCGTTATTGTTACCCGCGGCGGCAACAACAGTTATGCCGGCATTATAGGCGTTTATAACGGCTTCGTGGATAACTTCGCTCTCACCTACTCGTGTAAGACTGAGGTTGATTATATCAACACCATCTTCAACAGCAGCCTGAATTCCCAAATAAACCTGCATATCGGTTCCTTCGCCGGCACTGCTTAAAACCTTATATGGTTTTATTTTGACGTTAGACTTGGTATTGGCTACAATTATACCGGCAACATGAGTTCCGTGTCCTCTGTCGTCATAACAAGATTTGTTATTTATGCTGTCAAAACCCGTTGGAATAACTCTTCCGGCAAGATATTCGTGGTCATTAGCAACGCCCGAGTCAACAACTGCAACGATAACCTCAGATGAGCCCATATTGGCTTTTGCATCAGTATATCCGAAAAAATCGGACTGGTATTGTGAAGATATGTCAATCGATGCTTCCTCAAATGTTGTTTCAGTTTCATCAATAGTACTCTCAGAAACAATACCATCTTCCTGAACATAATCAACATTCGGAAGTGATGAATAATATTCATATGCGGCATCACAATCGGAATCATCAGCAAACTGCAAAATATGAAGGTCATTATAACCGCTTACACAACCAATTGAATTAAGAGGATCAATACTGTCGGATGATTTAACAATCAACCGGTTAGTATCTTGCGTGTCTGTGGCTTCGTCTTCATCAGTTGAAGCGAAAAAAGTAACTTCGTCAGAAGATGTAAGCTCCTCGTATTCATTAATTAAAATTGAAACATCTTCAGTAAAACTTTCAAGGTTCTTAGGTAATTGAATCTCCAGAGCAGAAGCTGCACTTACACTTGAAAAAATGATACTGAAACTAATTAAAATAGATAATATCTTTTTCATACTATCGCCCCTTTGATTTAATGATAAACTATAATTGTTCGCTTCACTTGCCGAAAATATGAATAAATTGTTAATATATTTTGCTATAATGAATAACACCCATATTCCACTTGAAATATGGGTGTTTTCTTCATTTATTCTTTTTGAAAATAATTTTAAATACAACGAGTCGTAAAATAGAAGCAATGATAATACCGGCACCGATTGCAATTCCCACTTCAACGGTGATAAGCAGATATCTGCCTGCTTCAATGTAATTCTGTGACAACAAATTACTCATAGTGTAATACAGCGTGCCACCGGGAACAAGAGCAATACAACCCGGAAGTAAAAATACTGTTGTAGGTGCTTTTGATATTCTTGCAAAAATTTCAGCCGCAAAGGCTGTGAAGAATGCCGCTAAAGCATTAGGCCAGAAATCGCCGCCTATAAGCTCCGTAAAGGCAAAATAGCAGAGGCAAGCAATCAACCCATCTAAAGTAGCAAAAGGCCAATGAGAGGGTTTTAAACGAAAAATAATCGCAAAACCGAATGTACTGATAACACCGGATACTATTTTAATAACATAAGGCATCATATCGTGACACCTCCAACAACAATAATTGCAGCAATAAAGCCAAAGGCAATTATTACAGCCAAAAGTATCGCCTGAACCAGTTGTATAATTCCGGATATTGTATCACCAAACAGTAAATCACGAACGGAATTACCAAATGCGAGTCCCGGTATCAATAACATAATAGTGCCTATCATTATCATATCAATGTTATCGCCAAATCCGAGGTTATATAACGCGAGACCCACAATGGCACCAATAAATGAAACGAGTACGGCATAAATTAACTGACTTCCGAATTTAACTTTATGGAAATTGAAAATAGAAACAACCAAGCCTGCAACAGCGGCAACAAGCGCATCTTTTAAAGAACCACCAAAAAAAACGGCAAAACCACCGGCGGCTATAACACCACCTAAAAGAGCCAGATAACGATTAAAAGGTCTTTTGTTTACCGCTTCTTCTATTTGATTATCAACATCATCAAGCAATATTTTGCCTTCGCACAACTTTCTTGATATATCATTAATCAATTCAAGTCTGAACATATTATTAGCGGTTTTGTAAACACGGCGAACCTGTGACGATGTTGTACCGTCAGACATACGTACACCGGCTATAATTAACGACGGAAGCGCGAAAACATCGGTATGCTCAGCACCGTAGGAGTAACAGATTCTTTCAACTGTATCCTCTATTCTATGAGGTTCACCGCCGCATTTCAAAATATTTTCACCTATATCAAGAGCCTTACATAATATCAAATCAGCAGAATAGGCGCTTATGTCAACACATTCCAAGGGTTTAATTTGCATTGTTTTACTTTTTCTCTTCAAGATTTCACCACCAACGACAAATTGATTAACTTCTTTTTCTTGAATCAATATAGTCTTGTAAAATAATTTCTGCGGCGACAGCATCAACAACAGATTTTCTTTTCTTACCGCGCACATTGTTTTCACTTAAAATTCGGTGTGCAGAAACAGTTGTAAGTCTTTCGTCCCAAAAAACAATAGGTATGTCGCAGTTGTTTTTCAGTAACTCCCCTAACGCTTCGCAGGCATCAGCTCGAAAACCCTTAGAGCCATCCATATTTCGCGGTAAACCAACAACTATCTGTTCCGCTCTCTTTTCCAAAGCAATATCAATAATTTTTTTTGCAAGATTTTCAGCATTCCACTCTGTAATAACACAGACCGGTGATGCCAACATTTCCAATTTATCACATATTGCTATGCCTGTTCTTTTATCACCGTAATCAACAGATAAAATAATCATAAATATCCTCAAAAAATGGCTGATAGTATAAATCTATCAGCCATTAAATTTTAGTTGTTTTTTATTTATTCTGATTCGCCATTTCCGCTTGCTGTAGTTTCAGGCGGTGAGGTTACCGGCTCTGTTTCGGTAACTATCGGTTGAGTTGTCGGCGGAAGTGTCGAATTAGCTGTAGTTGTCGGCTTCTTTGTGGTTGGGACTTTTGGTTTTGTTGTGCTGACGCTTGTGGTCGGTTCCGTAGTTGTAGTAGACGGAAGTATTACATCAGGTATACCCTGACCAATAGCATTGACAATAGCACAATTCTTACATCTGCTCGGAACGTTTGATGATTTATAATATCCCGTTCCGGTAGATGTGCAACCATCTGATGCAATATCACCGGAAATCTTACAATATTTTCTAGCTACAACACCACTTGCAGACGGGAATGATAAGTCATCCAAATCTTGATGCGCCGTATCCATAATCTTTTTAAATATTTTACCAGCCGGGTTACCCGAAGTATTAGTTATGGGTTTGGGTTCATCGTAACCGTACCATACAGCCGCTACATAATAAGGTGTACCACCTACAAACCAACGGTCTTTATCATCACTTGTTGTACCGGTTTTAGCGAATGTTTCAAAACCACTGACGCCGTAACCGCCACCGGTACCCTGAGTAACAACTGTTCTTAAAAGCTGGCGCATAACTCCGGCTGTGCTCTCACTCAATACTTGTTCGCCTTCGTCTTTACCGCCTTCAAGCAATACCTCAGTACCGTCATTATTGGTAACTTTATAATATGAATAAGGCTCGTAATAATAACCGTTGTTTCCAAAAACTGCGAACGCAGCTGTCATATCAAGAGTTGTAACACCCTCGCTCATACCACCAACACAAATAGAAGAGAAGTTACCATCATAGTTGGGGTCATCCTCATCAGTAACAAGAGTGGAGAATTTCAAATCATCTACAAGGAAATCCATACAGGGGTCAATACCCATATCCTGAACAATCTGAGCGGGAACGGTGTTATAAGAAACCTGGAGTGCATACTGAACGGTAACAAATGAATTGGGAGAACCAGAGCTACCGCCATAGTTTACAGGCCAACGAGACGAGCCCATTCTGATACCGTAGTTCTGAACCATTGTAGACCAAGTAACTGTATCATTTTCAATAGCCGGAGCATACACAGAAACCGGTTTAATTGATGAACCCGGCTGACGCGGAGAATGAGTCGCTCTGTTAAGACCACGGAAGGTGTTTTTTTCACCGGCGCCGCCGACCATTGCCACTACCCGACCATTGTAGTCCATTATAGTGATTGCCGACTGTACCGCAGGATTATCATCTGTATCTTTTTCGTTCGGGAATGTAACACGGTTAACGTAAACTTCTTCAGCCGCCCTTTGAACATCGAGATCAACTGCGGTATAAATACGCAGACCACCGAAGAATACTTTTTTCCAAGCCTCATTATAAGTGAGTTCATATTCTTCCATGAGGTCATGGATAACATCATCAATTACATATTCAACATAGTACGAAGATTTACCGTCATCGAGGGTGTCAGTAAACTTAATATCGTCTTCGGTATACTCTTTTTCTTCGGTATCTTCTTCGTCTTTGGTAACCTGGCTACCTTTATAATTTTCGCTATTGGTAAAGATTAATTCAAAATCAATGGCCTCGTCATATTCAGCTTGTGTAATACTACCCTGCTCAAGCATACAGCTCAAACAATATTCCTGTCTTTCACGATTTTCTTCGGGTTCAGTGAGAGGGTCATAGGTTGCGGGTGCTTTAGTGATCGAAGCAATTACAGCACACTCGGCAGCATTAAGATCTTCAACGTCTTTGCCGAAGTATTTTTCTGCAGCAGTTTTTATACCGTAACAACCATTACCAAGGTAAACTGTATTAAGATAAAATTCCATGATAGTATCTTTATGATAATAACGCTCAAGATTCAAGGCGTTTAAAATCTCATAGAATTTTCGGGACGCCATTCTTCCGTCTTCGCCGGTTAAGTTTTTGATAAGCTGCTGAGTGATAGTCGAACCGCCCTGCTCAAAACCCGATTTCGCAACACCGAGGATTGTTCTTGTCCAGTCGACGCCCTGATGCTCTTCAAAACGCTTGTCCTCAAGGTCTCTGAATGCATCAACCATCTCCTGCGGAATATCGTCATAAGCAATCCAAACTCGGTTTTCGGCGCCATGAAGCCTCAACAGCTCAACCTGCTGCTTATTGGAATCGTAAGCATATATTATACTTGTCTGTGCCTGATTGGCTTTGTAAACTTCAAGGTCAATTACCTTCTCTCCGTTTACATACTCTTCAGCAAATTTATAAACATAGCCGCAAGCAACAGTTGCGCAAACAAGAGCAATAGCAACAAATGTAAATAAAACTGTAAAAATTCGTTTTAATACAGGGTGCTGCTTTCTTACTTTACGTTGTTTTTTTGCGCGTTTACGGTTATTGCCGTTTGCACCGTTATTAGGTGCAGACATTCCGCGTTTGTTCACCATAAGGAAAATCCTCCTAAACCGTGATATATAAATCGGTAAATACCAATTTTTTTCCAATTAACAGTAGTTTTCACAATAAATTATGAATAAAACCACAGTTTTACAAGAAAATAAAAAGAAAAAGCGGTGTTAAAATGAAAAAACATATAGTAATAATTACATTAATTCTCTGTGCATCGGGATTGTTTTCGTTATTTACCTTAAACAGAGCCAAAGCTGCGCCCGAACAGAAAAACACGGTAACAGAAAAAGTGTATGTGTTATCTGATTATAAAGGACAAATAGCCTTGTTTTCCAAAGAAAACGAAAAACCTATACAAATCTTTCAGATTTACACAGAAAGTTTACCTGAAAAAGATGCAGAAAAAATCAGAAATGGAATTATTATAAAAGAAAACGAACTAACAAAAATATTAGAAGATTACATCAGCTAATTACGGTGTATTATCAATAATTGTCTGTGCAACAGCAAGGTCGAAAGGTGTCGTGATTTTAATATTAGAATCCGAACCCTCTACAAGTCTGACTCTATATCCCCTGTCCGCAAATATTGAAGCAACATCAGTATATTCTTCTAATTCGGACTCTGATAAAGAGTTTATAAGGTTGGTAAGCTCCTTCAATCGGAATGATTGCGGTGTCTGAACTCTGAATAACTCAGAACGTTTTAGATGATTAGTGAAGAATTCACCGGTTGAGCTTCTGATAATTGAATCATAAACCGGCATAACGGTATTGGCGGCACCGAATTCTTCAACAGCAAGAATATTATCCTTAATAATTTTCGAATTAATAAAAGGACGTACCGCATCATGTGTCAAAATAACATCGGTATCAGATATTTTAAACTTCTCGTTTAAGTATCTGCAACCGTTCTTTACGGAGTTGTTACGATTTTTACCACCCGGAATTACTGAAACTGTTTCGGGTGAAATGCCATATTCTAAAAGTAAAGCCTTAGTGTATTCGATCCATTCAACCGGGCAACAAATTACACCCGCCCTAAAAGTGCCGTACTCCTCAAAATTCTTAACAGTTCTCACAATAATAGGTTCGTTCTTTACCTTAATATACTGTTTTGGGAGCTCGGGCGATTTCATTCTGGAGCCAATGCCGCCTGCAAGAATCATATAATAAAGATTCACTTGTTCACTTTCTTTCCTTTTTCTTTAAAGCCTTCAGTACTTTCTTTTTTAAATAAGATTTTAACTGTCATAAGAATAAGCTTGAAATCAAGAGCTAATGAATAGTTCTGGATATAAATTAAATCCATTTTTAATTTGTTATATGCAGAAGTGTTGTATTTTCCGAAAACCTGAGCATATCCGGTCAGACCACCCTTAACTTTATATCGACAGACAAACTCGGGGATTTCGGCTGAATATTTTTCAACGTGCTCAATTCTTTCGGGACGAGGTCCTACAATGGACATCTCACCTTTTAAGATGTTTATAATCTGGGGTAATTCGTCAATTCGAAGTGCTCTGATGACTTTTCCCACAGGCGTAATTCTTTTGTCGTTATCAACAGCAGGTTGAGGACCATCTTTCTCCGCATCAACAATCATACTGCGGAACTTAAGAATATCGAACTGCTTTAAATCCTTTGTACAACGTCTCTGTTTATAAAATACAGGACCGCCGTCATATAATTTGATAGCAAGTGCAATAACAAGGAAAAGCGGTGACAACACAATCAAAGCTAAGCCTGAACACACAATGTCGAAGATACGCTTAACAACCCTTTCCTCAACAGTTAATCCGGTTGTAAAGCACTTAGTTATAGGTGAATCAAAATAAGTAATATCGGAGGCACTTCTGATTATAATATCAGAAATCTTAGGAATTACATAAATGCTTTTGTTTTTCTCGTAACAATATTTAAGCAAATCGTTACGCAATCTAGCAGGAACATCGCAGATGATAACGCTGTTAAATCTGTCGATATGCTGTGTGAGTTTCTCGTAGCCCTCATCAACACTTGCGGATTCGGCGATAACATAGCGTTCTTCTAATTTGCTCATCTTATAGACAATCTCAGTAGCAAGATGGCTACCGTAGACAATAAGCATTCTTTCGGGCGGATTCAACGCATGAACAATAACAGAAGATATGTAAGTCCATATTATCAGAGCAAGCAGTTCAAACAACATTATGTAAAGCATACCGGAAATGTTGGCGAGAACAGCCTCAATCAAACATATCTGGACATACGCAATGGCATTAGTAAATGCAAGAGCTAAAGAGCCGTAAAATATAATTTCACTACGGCGCAATTCATCAATCCTGACGGCACCTAAAATGAAACTGGATACAAATAAAACTGCGAAATAAGCAGTTAAAATAAATATAATACCCTTTCCTATGTAAGGATGTTCGAATTCCGGATTGTAAGCAACACGCCAAACAAGAAAATAAATGGCTGTTGAAATAAGACAGAATAACGTAATTGCAGTAACTCGTATTGTTGTACTATACTGTTCAAACTTTTTCATAAATACCTCTCTTTTACAAAAGGACTTGCAAAATCAACCTAAATACTGAATATATTTTAAAAAAATTACAAGGGTTGATTTTATGGATTTATTTGATTTATTGGGAAATTTGATTTATTTGGTATTGCACGTAACCGATGCAGACTCATTTCCGAAACCGCTCTCAAAAAAAGAAGAGGAAAAGGCAATCGAAGGACTGATTAACGGTGACGAACAAGCAAAGAAAAAATTAATTGAGCATAACCTACGATTAGTAGCACATATTATAAAGAAATACTACTCAAATTACAGCGAGCAGGATGACCTTATATCAATAGGAACTATCGGTTTAATTAAGGGCATAAACAGTTTCAAACCCGAAAAAGGCGTAAAGCTTGCTACATATTGCGCACGGTGCATAGAAAATGAAATATTGATGCACTTCCGCAGCAGCAAAAAAACATCACAGGAAATGTCATTCAGCGACCCTATAGATACTGATAACGAAGGTAACCCATTAACATTAATGGATATTATAGCCGTTGATGACACAATAGTTGATGACATAGATACAAGAAACAAGCTTATTAAGCTTGTAAAATATCTGAAAGATATGCCGGAAAACCGTGATAAAGACATTATAGTCAAACGCTACGGTCTAAACGGTCAAAAACCCATGACTCAGCGAGAAGTAGCAAGTGAATTGGGTATTTCGCGTTCATATGTTTCACGTATTGAAAAACGCATCCTCGAAGAATTAAAGGATAAGTTTAAACTATGACACAAAAACGCAATTTAACAAAATAATATTAGCACTAAACGGTGCAAATGTCAACTTAACCGCCCACTCTGTAAACATATTGTAATAATCAGTAATTAAATTAAAATAGTAAACTTCTCTTGACATAAAATATCTCGTTTGATAGAATAATTGTGTTATTTGCAGACGTATCGAAGTGGTCATAACGGGGCGCACTCGAAATGCGTTAGCCTTAACCGGCACGAGAGTTCGAATCTCTCCGTCTGCGCCAAAGACTCAGGTGTACAATTTAATACCCTGAGTCTTTATTATTTTAAAAACCGGGAGGTTTATTATGGAGTCAGTTAAAAAATATATCGCCGAATTTATCGGTACTTTCGTATTGGTATTCTTCGCTTGCGGTACAGCATGTGTAGTTGGTTGTTCATCCGAATCCGGTACAGGATACCTTCTTACAGCTTTGGCTTTCGGTCTTGTTATCGTTGCTATGGCGTATTCAATCGGTAATGTATCCGGTTGCCACATTAACCCCGCTGTTTCTATTGCAATGCTCATCAGCGGCAAATTAAACATCAAGGATTTCGTTGGTTATCTTGTCGCTCAGTTTGCCGGTGCAACAGCAGGTGCAGCAGTTTTAATGTTATTCGTTGGTAAAGAAAGCGGTCTCGGAACAAATGCATTATATAATGATGATGTACTTCTCTCAATTCTTATTGAAATCATCTTAACATTTGTATTTGTATTCGCAATTTTGGGTGTTACATCTAAAGTAAGCAATTCTGCCGTTTCAGGTATTGTTATAGGTTTGACATTAACACTTGTACATATTCTCGGTATTGCCTTTACCGGTACTTCCGTAAACCCCGCAAGAAGCTTTGGTCCTGCTCTTCTGGTTGGCGGCGAAGCACTTTCATGCGTATGGGTTTTCATTCTCGCTCCCTTAGTTGGTGGTGCACTCGCAGCTTTAGCATACAAATTCCTTGATTCAAAAAAAGCTGAATAATTAATTAAATTTATCTCTAAGGGGAACAGTATCAAATTGATACTGTTCCCCTTTTTTTAATCAATTATCGGTAATTTAACAACCGCCTTGAACAAGTCACCATCGATAAATAAATCAAGGCTTCCGTTCTGGAGTGTACATAAATCCTTCGCGATAGAAAGACCAAGGCCGTTACCCTCTTTACTACGTGATTCATCGCCTCTGACAAATCTTTCGGTCAATTCGTCAGCAGTTATATTTAAAGGTTCTTTAGATATATTCTTAATTTCAAAACACCCATAACCCTCCGCATTATATACTGTTATATAAACTCGTGTATTTGATGCTGAATATTTCTTTGCATTGGATAACAGATTTGAAATAATACGGTAAGTTTTGGTACCATCGGCAAAAACTATCGGAGCTTTTTCCGGTTCAGTAAACTTTATTTCGTTAAAATTCTTTTCAAAATCAGGTGTGAATTCAACTATCGCCTGAACGGCAAGTTCACTGAGATTGAGCTTTGCTTTATCAAGAACGACGTTACCAGTAGAAACTTTTGAAGCTTCAATTAAATCTTCAATCAAATGTTTCAGTTTCACTGATTGTTGATTTATTACCTCAACATATTTTTTAGCATCATCATCTTCAATCTGACATTTAGATAACAAATCAGAATATGAAATCAACGATGTTAACGGTGTTTTTAAATCATGGGAAACGTTTGTAATAAGCATTGTTTTCATATGCTCATTCTTAACTGCTTCCGCAACTGCCTCATCGAGATTTTTATTTTTATCAGAAAGATTATCGGATAATATTTTCAACGACCTTGGTGCACCGGAAATGTTCAGTTCTGCATTTTCCCGGTTTGAAGACGCAACAATGATTTTATCAAGATTATTTACGTAATCAACAAGCAGATAGCATATCAAAGCGTTATAAATAAATAAAACTATCAAAGGAAAAACACCAAGTAAAGGTTCAAATACAAAAAACAAAACCACCAGAACCCAAAGTAAGATATTAACTGTAAAATAACCTACAAAAAGCAGTGTAAATCTTAATTTAACGGCTTTAGGTTTATATGCAAAAACTTTTATGAACTTAACAAATATTTTTTTAATAACAGAAAACGCCTTGTAAATTAAAGTGTTTTTTAAATATGACTCCCCTGCTTTTTTAGTTCTGACAACGGATGAGAGAAGTTCTGTCAGCAATCCAAATACAAGGATTACGTATATATAAACAATCAGACTTTCGGTATCGGAAAGGAAAAAGGAATATATGGGATTGTCGTTTACTACAAGAGTAATCAAAAACAAAAATCCGGCAGTTAATCCTATAATTACACCGCACGACAGTAATAAATGCAAATCATTTGGTATCTTTTCAATAACAGAAAGCCGAGGCTTATCAAATTTAGCCTTATTTCCGCAAAGACACAGCCAAACAATCAGCAGAGCAACTAACACGATTAATAAAGCGGTGAATTTTATTATAAGCGTATTAATTTTGTTAGTTGCAATTATCTTATAGGACTTGAACATATCACTATAAATATCATCTGCTTTAAATTCTTCATCAAAATACAGACAAAGTGTCTCAATATTTTTGTCCTTTAACGCATCACTATACTGAGAATCTGTAAAACCGACAATTTTTATATTTTCACCGTTTGACAAAATATAATGAGTATTATTACTTAAATTCAAAGGAATTTCCTTAATATTCGCAAAAACCTCACCATCCTGATTAACGATGTAATATTTGAGATTTTTTCTGCACTCAAGATTGGTTTTACTTGAATATGTGCCATAAATTTCCTCATACAAGTTTTCGGCTTCTGAATCAAAAGTGTCGCTTATTTCAGCTTCAACTTCAGCTTCAGATAAGCTATAAGAAGGATAAAAATGAAGCTCAAGTGTTAAGTCGTTATTTTCAAGATAAAGGTCTTTTGAGTAGATAAAACTATCCTCGGTAAAAGCACGTTCCCTGACAAGTGATTCGTACTTTAAAAACTCGGCTCCCTTTGCCGTATTGAGAGCATAGCTCGCAAGCTTTACGTTTACCGGTGCATGTTCAGGCACGGTAATATATTTATCTGCATCTTCAGGAAGAGTAACCTTATTTTCGGACAATATAACTTCATCCTCATAAATCATAGTAACCTCGGTTACATCTAAAATTTCATCCACAGTGTCTTCATAAACATAGTACTCGGCATCCCAGTTATTTACGGCAAATTCAAGCTCTTGTCGGATTATTTCAGCTTTACGATTGATAAAGTCATTTTTTACTTCTTCAACAATCTCAGATTTATGTTGTTTTACAATTTCATCATAAGCACCTTTATTTTCAGAACCAATAAAGATTGCGTTATAAAAATCAACGCCAAACTGTTGTTTAAAAGGATATGTCTCATAAAACTCAACTGTCTTTCCGGATGACCAGTTGTCAATACCCAACATATAACAACCGAATACGATTTGTACTACAACAGAAAATGATAAGCAAAAAACTAACGTTGCCATCAACCAGCATAAAAATTTTGTGAAAAACGAATACTTAAATTTTCTCAATTTTGTATCCAAGACCCCACACCACCTTTAAATATTCAGGTTCTTTAGGATTTATTTCTATTTTTTCACGGATGTTTTTAATGTGTACCGTAACAGTTTTTTCAGTATGAAAAGCCGGTTCGTTCCATACCGCTTCGTAAATCTGCGTACTTGAAAGAACTTTCCCCATATTTGACATAAGATACTTGAGAATGTTGTACTCTCTGGCAGTGAGCTTTATCAAATCACCATCAACATAAACTTCCTTTGAGTCAGTGTTAAGTGTTAATCCACCTGTTACAAGCATACTATCCGTTTTCTTAAAGCTGTCAAAAGTCATATACCGTCTTATCTGAGAACGGACTCTTGCCATTAACTCCAAGGGGTTGAACGGTTTTGTAACATAATCGTCACCACCGAAGCCTAAGCCGGTAATTTTGTCGGTATCCTCGCTTTTGGCAGAAAGAAAAATAATCGGGAAGCTGTATTTTTCTCTGATTTTAACTGTTGCTCTTAAACCGTCAAGACGAGGCATCATAATATCAATTATCATACAATGAATTTCATTATTTTCAATGATATCAATCGCCTCTACACCGTCTTTTGCCACTAAAACCTCGTATCCTTCGTTTTTAAGAAAAATCCTTATGGATTCCAATATTGCAACATCATCGTCACAAACAAGTACACGATACATTTTTAACCTCCATAATCCTTAAACCTTGGCTACATTAAACCACAGGCAAATCAAAATTAAGTAATGAAAAAGTTAAGAAACAATAAAGTTTCTATAATTAATCATAATACCGGTGATTGTTTTTTTCAACTTTAAAATAAAGTATTGATTATATTTAAACAAGATAATAAAATATAATTAATAAAACAAGGGTGTGATGTAATGAAAAACACGCTGAAAATTTCATTAAAAAATGCTTCAACTACTAATAACGGCATTTTTGAAGGTTGGGGCACGAGTTTATGTTGGTGGGCACATAGAATCGGTTATTCCGATATTTTAACAGAGAAAGCGACTGATCTTTTCTTCTCTGAAAACGGATTAAACCTTAACATTATGCGCTACAATATAGGCGGTGGCGATGACCCGACACATACTCATATAAAAAGAACGGACTCAGCAGTTCCGGGTTGGCTGAAATTTGACAAAGAAGAAAACAAGTTCGTTTATGATTATAACGCAGATGCTAATCAGTTAAACGTTTTAATATCAGCATATGAAAAAGCCGGTAATACCGCGTTTGTTGAGGTGTTCTCAAACTCTCCACCATATTTTATGACAAAAAGCGGTTGTTCTTCGGGAAATATAAATCCAAATGACAATAATCTGAAAGAAGATTGCTATGAAGCCTTTGCAGAGTATATCGCTCACGTAACCGAGTATATAAATAATAATTTAAATATTAAGGTCAGCTCTGTATCACCAATGAATGAACCAAATACAGATTACTGGCGATATTTCAGCGAAAAACAAGAAGGCTGTCATTATGATTGCGGTGAAAGCCAAAACAGAATTATTCTCGAAACTGCGAAGGCAATCAAAAGAAAAAATTTAAACCATATACAGATTGTTGCCAGCGATGAAACCTCAACGGACAAACAGTTAGAAGAGTACCTTAACTATACCGATGAAGTGAAAGCAGTTATCGACAGAATCAGCACGCACACCTACGGAACTGATAAAATCGCCAAACTCGGCGCACTTATGAAAAAGGAAAACCGTAATATATGGATGAGTGAAACTGACTGGAGCGATACTGCAGGTGAAAAAGCCGGTGAAATGGGCGCAGCATTATGGTTAGGCAAAAAGATAATATTTGATATTAACAATCTCTCCCCTTCTGCCTGGGTGATCTGGTTGACGATTGACCACCACAGAAGTAAAAATGGATATTGCGGTAACGTAGATTCCGGTTTCCCTTCAACAGAAAACGGTTATTGGGGACTTGCTTTTGCTGACCACGATGAAAAGCAAATTTATTTATCCAAAAAATACTATGCCATGGGTCAATTCAGTAAATTCATACGCCCGGGTGATACAATCATCCATTGCAGCGATAATATTATTGCTGCATACGACAAAAACAACAGTGAAATAAAAATAGTCGCAATTAACGACAAAAAGAAAAACCGTAATATTAATTTTAACTTATCAGAGTTCAATATAACTAACACCGTTCTTAAAGCAGTACGAACAAGCGGAAACCTTGCAAATGGTGAAAACTGGGCTGAAATTGATAATTACACTATAACTGATTCAATATTAACTTCCGAATTAATCGGTAATTCTATAACAAGCTTTATTATTAAGTAAGAAAAACTCTGTATTACAGTCAAGTAATACAGAGTTTTTAATTTACGCGTCGTGGATTTCGTTATGAAGTTCCTGAAGAGATTTAATATCAGAATCAACACTTGTTTTAACCTTATGGATACCATCTGCTGTTGCAAGTGCTGCAGCCATAGTAGTTATATAAGGAATTTTTGCCTTAATGGCAGCCTTACGAAGATAGCTGTCATCGGTCTTGCTATCCTTACCAACCGGAGAGTTAACAATCAAATCAACTTCGTTATTTGTAATAATATCAAGAACATTAGGTCTGCCTTCATCGAGCTTCTTTACTTTCACTGCGGGAATGCCTGCATCAGTTATTCTTTGGTAGGTATCACCGGTTGCAAGAATTTTAAAGCCGTCATTGTGAAGCTTTTTCGCAACCTCAACTGATTCATCCTTATCTCTTTTATTTACGGAAATAAGGACTGTACCATTCAACGGAAGAATAGACTGTGTTGCTTCCTGCGCCTTATAGAAGGCTTCACCATATGAAGGAGATAAACCGAGAACTTCACCTGTTGAACGCATTTCAGGACCAAGAACCGGGTCAACCTCCTGGAACATATTGAATGGGAAAACAGCTTCTTTAACACCGTAATACGGAATAACCTGTTCTTTAAGCTCAGCTACCGGTGAAGGTCTGCCGGTGAGCTCCGATGTTATTATATCTGTTGCAAGTGGAACCATTCTGATGTTACAAACCTTTGAAACAAGCGGAACAGTTCTTGATGCTCTGGGATTAGCTTCAAGAACATACACTTTATTGTCTTCGATAGCGTACTGCATATTCATAAGACCCTTAACGTGCATTTCTTCGGCAATTTTACGTGTATACTCTTTTATTGTTTCAACGTTTTCAGGACTGATGTGCTTAGACGGAATTATACAAGCCGAGTCACCTGAATGAACACCCGCAAGCTCGATATGTTCCATAACTGCGGGAACAAAGGCATGAACACCGTCACTGATTGCGTCGGCTTCACACTCTAAAGCATTATTAAGGAAACGGTCTATAAGAATGGGTCTGTCAGGTGTAACACCAACAGCAGCCTTCATATATTCAACCATACTTGTGTCATCATAAACTACTTCCATTCCCCTACCACCGAGAACATATGAAGGACGCACCATAACCGGATAACCGATTTTTTCTGCTATTTCAAGCGCCTCATCAACATCAACAGCCATACCTGATTCGGGCATGGGAATTCCGAGTTTGTCCATCATTTCACGGAACAGATCTCTATCCTCGGCAAGGTCAATAACTGATGGCGGCGTACCAAGAATTCTGACACCGTTTTTCTCAAGATCGGCTGCAAGGTTAAGCGGAGTCTGACCGCCGAACTGAGCAATAACACCTACCGGTTTTTCCTTATTATAGATACTTAAAACATCTTCAAGAGTAAGTGGTTCAAAGTAAAGCTTATCTGATGTATCGTAGTCAGTGGAAACTGTTTCGGGATTGCAGTTCACTATGATTGTTTCAAAACCAAGCTTTCTTAGTGCAAGTGAAGCATGAACACAGCAATAATCGAACTCTATACCCTGTCCGATACGGTTGGGACCACCGCCGAGAATCATAATTTTAGGTTTATCCTGAGAAACAGGGTTCTTGTCTGTTCCGTTATAAGTTGAATAATAATAGGCATTATTCTCGGTACCGCTAACGTGAACGCCCTCCCATTCCTCAACAACTCCAAGAGCGATTCTGCGATTTCTGACATCATCTTCACTGATTTCAAGAAGCTTGCTTATATATTTATCGGAAAATCCGTCTTTCTTAGCGGAAACAAGGAGTTCGTCTGAAGGTAAAGAGCCTTTTGATTTGAGAAGTTCATTCTCTTCTTCAACAAGCTCCTGCATTTGGCGGATAAAGTAATGCTTAACTTTTGTTATTTCATGAATTTCATCGATAGTCGCACCTTTTCTGAGCGCCTCATACATAATGAAATGGCGTTCGCTTGAAGGTGTAATCAGTAATTTTAAAAGTTGTTCTTTTGTAAGAGAATTAAAATCTTTTGCGTAGCCTAAACCATAGCGACCTGTTTCAAGGCTTCTGATGGCTTTTTGGAAAGCCTCTTTATAGGTTTTGCCAATACTCATAACCTCGCCGACTGCTCGCATCTGTGTACCTAACTTATCCTGAACAGCTTTGAATTTTTCAAATGCCCAACGAGCAAACTTAATTACAACATATTCACCATCAGGAACATATTTGTCAAGAGTACCATATTTTCCGCAAGGTATATCCTTTAAAGTCAAGCCGGTTGCCAGCATAGCTGAAACGAGTGCAATGGGGAATCCGGTTGCCTTTGAAGCAAGTGCAGAAGAACGAGATGTTCTCGGGTTAATTTCAATAACAATTATTCGGTCGCTTACCGGGTCGTGAGCAAATTGAACATTAGTACCACCGATAACCTGAACAGACTCAACAATTTTAAACGCCTGTTCTTTTAAACGTTCCTGACATTCCTGAGAGATAGTAAGCATTGGTGCAGAACAGAAAGAGTCGCCGGTATGAACACCAAGAGGGTCAATATTCTCAATGAAACAAACAGCAATCATATTATTGTCTTTATCTCTGACTACTTCAACCTCAAGCTCCTCCCACCCAAGAATAGACTCTTCGACAAGGACTTGTCCTACAAGGCTTGCCTGAAGTCCGCGGGCACAAACAGTCCTGAGCTCCTCTTTGTTATAAACAAGGCCACCGCCTACACCGCCCATGGTATATGCAGGGCGAAGTACAACCGGATAACCGAGCTTATCGGCAATGTCGAGAGCTTCTTCAACAGAATACGCAACCTCGCTTCGTGCCATTTCGATACCAAGCTCGTCCATAGTCTTTTTAAATTCAACGCGGTCTTCTCCGCGCTCAATAGCATCTACCTGGACACCGATTACTTCAACATTATACTTATCAAGCACACCTGCTTTATTAAGCTCTGCACAGAGATTCAGACCGGATTGACCACCTAAGTTCGGGAGCAACGCATCAGGTCGTTCCTTTGCAATAATCTGCTCAAGGCGCTCTACATTTAAAGGCTCAATATAAGTAACATCAGCCGTTTCGGGATCAGTCATTATTGTTGCGGGGTTTGAATTTACAAGTACAATTTCATAACCCAGCTTGCGGAGTGCTTTGCAAGCCTGAGTACCGGAATAGTCAAACTCACAAGCCTGGCCAATAATAATCGGTCCCGAACCGATAATTAAGATTTTATGAATATCTGTTCTATTTGACATAAGATAACCTCCCGACAGATAATTTACAAACATTATACTCGCATTATATTCTAAAATCAACGAAAATGAAAACAAAATAAAAAATCACACCGCACTTTTGCGGTGTGAGTGATGGTAACTTTCGGAACAAAAGAAGTGTTATCTGTTTTTATATACAGGACAATTATAATATTCTTCACCATATTCACGGTTACAGGTATATTTTACCTTTTCAGAATAAAAATTCATGGTTTGACCGGAAAGCTTACATAAATAGTTGACTGAAGAAAAACTGAGTGGGCTTGTACTACCAATAAATTCTAAATAAGGACATCTTGCCATTACTTTTCACCTCTCATAAATACATCATTAATATCCAACTCTATTGAAAAATCCAGATATCTTTCGAATAAAATGATACTATTTTTCACTTTAACATTCAATTAGATTAATACACAAAAAGAGTTGCCAATGATTGGCAACTCTTTACAAGTTTATTAAATTATATCCTCCAATAAAGATGTTTCGGAAATTCCTGAGATGTCACACTTGAAAGTTTTGATTTCGAATTCGCCAAACTCAACATCAACAGAGTTATTTTCAAAAACCAAACGAGAAATTTGTTTCGTTTCAGTGGGATTAAACAGACGGATAATATAGTATTTTCCGTTTTCTGCCTTTTTGAAAGCCGTAATATTAATTACATCATTATCTTCAATTCTGACAGGAGAAGACGGTAAACTTCCGACTCCGGTTGGATAGAATGATAATACCATCGGTACAACATTAAAATGCTGCGCAATCCTTGAAGCACCGTTAAGAACATCGACTTTTTCCCCGAAAACAAACTCAAAAGAAAAATCGCGCTCACCCTGTTCGATATACGGCATCGCTCTGTCCTGCGGCATAACAACCTTTCCACCTATCGGGTGCGCACAATATGAAGGAGAGCGCAAAAGAGTGATATGTAATTCGCCTTTTTTGTCATCAAAGGACGAACCGTAAGTACCGTTGTTGACACAAAGGATTGCATTTTCATCAGAATAAATCGCCGTATATTTCTGCGAAACATTTTCTTCAAGCGAACCTCTGAGCACTTCTCTTCCGTAAGGATGCTCACCTATACATTCGTAAGCGCCGAAAGATGCAGGTACTTTCAATTTAACTAATTTTTCTTTTTCGTTCCAATTTATTTGAACATCAATTTTCAAATCTCCGGTTTCGGAAATGATATATTTAACAACTGCAGAAGATTTGTTATATTTAAACACCGCTTCAACAACAAGACGGACTGCACCGCTTTCAATAATATGGACACTCTCAAGATGTTCGAAAGTATTACAGAAGCTTGTTGCTTCATCGTTACTCATAAGAGAGAATTCACCGCATTTTTTAAGCCAGGCAGTTTCTTCCATATACCATGGGTCATAGTTATCTTCCCATACCTCGAGAGCAAAGGCACCATTTTTAACATACTCTTCCCCGGCTTTAACAACAGAATCAATAAGACCGTTTTGTTTATTGATTTTCACGGTAATTTCTTTGTTTTCGAAAATAAAATGAGTATCAGTAGAAATGCAGTTACCGCCAACCTTCTTCGGCAACCTTGTAAAACCACAGTCAAATCTGTTAAGCTTCATTGGTGCAAGCTTCGCGTTAAAAACAACCCTTTTGCTCCATTCTATGGGAATAGTACTGTATTCTTTTTCACATTGGGTCGGACAAATATTGCCGTTTTCATCAAAAATATCAGGCTTCATGAAAACATCATCACGAATCTGATCCCACAGCATAAACTCCGCAACAAAATCACCACTTATTTCATAAGGGTACGGATTGTAAACGAAAACAGGAATTTTATCATCCGGAGCCTTCTTTTGACCTGCAGAGAGCGCAAAAAATGCTTGTGCTTTTATTCTTGATAGTATTTCAATCGCGTGGTCAAGCATTCTTATACACATTTCTTCGGCAGGTTTAATAGATGAACCCGGTAACATATCGTGGAACTGCACGGTTATAATATCATAAATTGCCTCAGCGAGTTTTTCGTGAGGATATTTCATAAGACCCTGTGAAGAAGCATGCGCGCACATAGACTCAGTAAGAAAATATGTATTTTCAGCAAGTCGATACTTTTGTTTTACGCGAATCTGACTTGTATAGCATCCCGGTGCCCAAGGGTTAAGACTTTTATCGAAAACAGGTAAATCTTTTTTCGCTAAAAGCTCATCAAAATACGCCTCTTCAGTTGAATGTAAAATTTCAACACCTTTTTCTGCTTGAGCTTTAATAAGAGCAGCAATGTCGTCTAAATCCTTCTTAGAAGGACCGCCACCGTGATTACCTATTCCCCAAAGACAAAGAAAGAAATCGTTTTCAGGGCAATCATCAATCAGTCTTAAGATTTTTTCTGTTGCCTTTCCTTTTGATGAGTTATAACCGCCCCTCATTCTTACGGCAGTTATTTCAGAGCCGTCATAACCTTTCCAAGTAAAATCATTGGAAGGTAAATCAAGAAACGCAGGGCTCGGACGCATAAAAAGATAGCCTTCGTAACCGCTTTTTTTCATTATCTGAACAAGACCACGACTATGGCCAAACGGGTCTGCATTAAAAGCTACCTTGGGTACAACACCGAATTTATCCTTAAAATATTTTCTACCTGTCATTATCTGCCTTACAAGTGCTTCACCGGAAGGCATATTGCAATCAGGCTGAAGGTGCCAGCCACCGACTATGTGCCATTTACCGCTTTTAACAAGGCCCTGAATTCTTACAAAAAGCTCGGGGTCAAACTCCTCAACCCACTTATATAGCAATGCCTCATTGTGACAAAAAACGAATTTATCGTATTCTTCACAGAAATCAGCCGCAATACGAAATGTCGACAACGCTTCAGCGGCGCCTTCTTCCCACTCCCATTGCCAAACCGGGTCAAGGTGAGCATTACAGAGAAGATGTAATTTTTTAGCCATATTTTCACATCCATAACAAATTATAGTTTAATTTTTATATTTTCATCTAAAGTGATACTGTCATTTTCAACTTTACAATCATAAGCCAATAATTTTACACCCGAACATTCAGCCTTTCTTAAAGCATCGCCGAAAGCCTTATGCGTAGTATCATTAGGAGTAAAAGCCGAAATATTTTTCATCTGTATTACAAACAGAATATATGCCTCATAGCCATTTTGAACAGCATCAATAAGTTCATTAATATGCTTGACTCCGCGCTCCGTTGGAGCATCAGGAAACATTGCAATACCATTATTTTCAAGAGTTACACCTTTAACTTCAAGAAAAATTTTACGATTTGCGTCATCAACATAAAAATCGAATCTTGAATTATTGTACTTAACCTCTCTTCTGATAAAAGCATTTTCCGAAAACAGATTCCCGTCTTTCAACCATTCAAAAACAACGTCATTTGGTATCTGAGAATCCATATTAATCTTAAGTATACCATTACCGGTTACTTTATCAACACCAATTAAGTCAAACCGTGTTTTTCTTTGCGGATTATCGGAAGCACTTAAATAAACCGTTGCGCCTTTAATCAAAAGCTCTTTACATCTTCCGGTGTTTTTCACATGGACAATTTCTTCTTTATCGTCAACAAGAACCTTGGCTATGAATCTGTTGGGTCGTTCCAGAAAAACACCTTTTTTAATCTCACGATATTTTATAAGAACACCTCCGGATAGTAATCAAGCTAACAAAACATCAGATACAAGCATTACACAAAAACCTACAAGTAAAGCGTACGTTGCACCGCGTTCGTTACCGTGAGAATGTGTTTCGGGTATAATTTCATCACTCGTTACATATAACATTGTTCCGCCGGCAAAGGCTAATGCAAACGGTAAAATAAACGAAGCAACACTAACGGCAAAGTAACCGAGCAAAGTACCTATAACCTCAACAAAGCCGGTTGCCATAGCACATACAAAGGTTTTTCTCGGCGAAACACCCGCCGCAAGCATCGGCCCGATAATAACCATACCTTCAGGGATATTCTGAAGCGCTATGCCCCCTGCTATTAATAAAGCTTCACTTGTATCTCCGGCGCCAAAACCAACCCCGGCTGCAATACCTTCGGGTAAATTGTGAATTGCGATAGCCATCACGAATAAAAGAACCTTATTTAATTTTTCGTTTCCGATGTGCTCTTCGGTATCAACACCAACAAGTTTGTGCATATGCGGAACAATTCTGTCAAGAATATTCAGACAAAATGCACCTGCAAAAATACCTACAACAGTTATTAAAAATCCGTATTTACCGCCATATTCCACCGAAGGAATAATAAGCCCAAGAACAGCTGCCGCAAGCATTACTCCGGCGGCAAAAGAAAGTACAATATCACTGAATTTATGGGAAATCTTCTTAAAAATAAACCCAATTAAAGAACCGAACATTGTTGCGCCGCCGACACCTATGGCGGTCAATAAAACAAGTTGCATAATATCACCAACTATTTATTTAATAAAAATCTGAGCAAAGCCTCACAACCCTCTTTAATATCACAATAAGTTACATCGAACTTTCCTGTGTACCAAGGGTCAGCGACATCACCATGACGAGAAGTGAAATCCATTAATTTGTAGATTTTCTTATCACAGTCATCCCCTAATATATTATGCATATTTCTGATATTTGCGCTATCCATTCCTATAAAGTAATCATATTTACAATAATCATCACGTTTAAGCTGTACTGCTCTTTTCCCGTCACATGATATACCGTGCTCGGATAACGTTCTCCTTGCCGGAGGATAAACAGGATTGCCAATACCATTCCAGATTTCCTCGGTGCTTGTAGCAGATGACTTTACAATAAAACGGTCTTCTGAATTAATTTCGGAAAGTAAATCCTTGAAAATAAATTCTGCCATCGGACTTCTGCAGATATTCCCGTGACAAACAAACATAATTTTGATTTTATCCATAATTATCCCCAATTAAATTTATTACCGTCTGCACCGAGCTCAAAATGATATTTTGCAATACCCAAATCCATTTTTGAATATGGACCAAATAAAGCTTTTGCTTTAACCGTGTTACCATCTAAAGCAAAATGAAATTTCTGCTGATTCATAGCAGTCGGTGCTGTCAATACAGCATCCATTGCTTTTTTGAACCAGGTTGGCATTTCGCCCTCATAACTGCACAACTTATCTAATGGCTTATTTTTGTGAGGTCTGCCCTGATGTATTCCATAACCGAGGGAAATGACAATATAAAACTTCTCGTCTTTTTCTGTTGCAATATCAAGGTTCTTTTTATTATAAGTCAATGCCACCCAACAAGAATTTACACCTATGCTCTGAGCAACAAGCACAATTTTTTCACCGTAGTAGCCGATGTCTTCGTCTCGTCCTTTTTTACCATACGCAACAATATAATCAGTGCAACCGCTGAAATGACCATATGCCGCCATTTTACCGGTGAATGCTGACGGTTCATCAGTAACAAGTACAAATCTTAAGCCACTCTCTTCATTAACAGCTTTAATGGTTCCATTAAGAAAATCTATATGTTCCTGCTTTAAAGGTTCATCAGTATAACGTCTTACAGAATTACGTTCATACATAGCTTGTATAATATCCAAAACATCACCTTCAATTAAACTGATTAAATTTACTGTTGTTAATTATAACACACTTTTGATATGATTTATATATTGTAGTTAAAAATTTTGTATGATATACTTTATATATATTTTTGGTGGTGGTAATATGAAAAAAATAAGATTCGGTATTGTAGGACCCGGTAACATTGCCCATAGATTTGCAAATGCAATCAAAAATGTTCCGAATGCAGAACTGACTGCAGTCGCCTCAAGAAATATTGACAATGCCAACAAATTTGGTGACGAATTTAATATTCCGCACCGATTTGAGGGTTATGAGATGATGTCAAAATCCGATGTAATTGATGCCGCCTATATCGCTGTTCCTCATTCAGGACACGCCGAGTATTCAATAATGTTTATGAATCACGGAAAGCATGTTATAAGCGAAAAGCCTATGGCTGTAAATGCAAAAGAAGTCAGGGAAATGATTGATTGCGCTAAAACAAACAAAGTTTTTCTGGTGGAGGGTATGTGGGCACGTTTTGTTCCGGGCACACTCAAACTCCACGAAATAATTGAAAGCGGTATTCTCGGAGATATCAAAGGCGTTGAGGGGAAGTTTTGCTACTCTTTTGACGAAGACGAAATGGATCACCACGCATTAAAAGTCGAAAACGGTGGCGGCTCACTCCTTGATGTCGGTTGCTATTGCTTATATTTTGCAAGCTGGTATCTCGGTAAGGATGTTGAAGATATTTATGCAGTTGCTGATAAATACCGAGGCGTTGACAGTCACTTGTGTACACTTATTAAATACAAAAATGGTGCTATCGCTGACCTTTCAAGCGCGGTATTATTAAGAAAAAAAGGCGGCGGCTATATTTACGGCACAAAAGGTTTCATTTCTCTTGACCGTTGCTACGCTCCGCAAAATATTGAAATCAAAATTTATAACGGCGAAGAAAAGACAATTTCTTGTCCTTATTCAGGAAATGGCTTTGAAGAGCAAATAATTCATATGTGCGAATGTATCAATAACGGACTTACAGAAAGCCCGATTAATACCTTTGAACAATCCCTCTTCATCGCTGAACAAATGGATGAAATCAGACGATTAACAGACGTTAAATATCCGCAAGATTTAAAATAAGAGGTTTTTATGGTTACTCTACTTATTGTAATTTATATTGTATTTATTTCTCTCGGTTTGCCAGACTCGCTTTTCGGTGTTGCATGGCCGGTGGTTCACAAAGAATTTCTCGTGCCCGAGAGTTTTGCTTCACTTTACAGCATTATTACCGGTATATGTACAGGTGGCATTAGTCTTATAGCAGGTTCAATCATTAGAAAATTCGGAACTCCGCGAGTAACTTTTGTTTCGGTTATTCTTACCGCTTGCGGGTTATTAGGTATAAGTTTTGCACCCAACATATACGTTATGATGATTTGTACCGTTATTATGGGTTACGGCGCAGGTGCTATCGACACCGCTCTTAACAATTACATTTCATTGCACTATGAGGCACGGCATATGAATTGGTTACACTGCTTTTGGGGCCTTGGTGTAACCATAAGCCCTTTGATAATGTCTAATTTCCTTAACGGTGAAACCGGAAGCTGGCGTGGCGGTTACAGAACTATTGCTATAATTCAATTCTGTATAGCGTTAATTGTTCTCGTATCACTAAAAAAATGGATAAAGCACGATAAATCTGTTACAGATTCAACCGAAGAAGAAAAAAAGAAAGGCAATTTTTTCTCAATATTTAAAATTCCAGGTGTCATAACAAGCATTCTCTCACAAGGTCTCTATTGTAGTATGGAGTTTTTAATCGGTACCTGGGGAGCATCATTTTTGGTAAATAGCCACTCCGTTTCTCCCGACATAGCCGCAAAATGGATTTCACTTTATTTTGGCGGTATTATGATCGGACGGTTAATATCCGGGTTCATTTCTTTTAAAGCAAGCGACAAAACACTTATAAGAGGCGGTATCATTACTGCGTTTTTCGGCATTTTACTTCTCTTATTACCTTTAGGACAAGCCTCGTTCATCGGGTTATTGCTAATCGGAATCGGTTTCGGTCCTATTTTCCCCTCTATTCTTCACAGTGTACCGGATAGATTCGGCAAAGAATTCTCAGCAGACATAACCGGATTTCATATGGGCGGAGCGTATGCTGTCGGGTTCGCAGTACAGCTTGTCTTCGGTTACGTTGCAACTGCTACAACATTTAAAATAACACCATTTGTGCTTTTAGGTTTTATTATTACATTATTTGCAATAAATGAAATAACGTTAAAACTTATAAAAAATCGAGGTCTTTAATTAAATGAAATCAGCACTGATACTTGAAGGTGGCGGAATGCGCGCCTTGTATACTGCCGGTGTTCTTGATGTATTGATGGAAAACGGTATTGAAACCGATGTTGCGGCAGGAGTTTCTGCCGGCGCATTATTCGGTATTAACTATAAATCAAAGCAAATAGGCAGAGTGTTAAGATACAATTTGAAATATGCTGGAATCAGCGAAAATCTCGGGTTAAAATCATTAATAAAAACCGGCGATTTGATGAATCGGGAGTTTTACTTTAACGAATTACCTTTCAAACTCGATGTTATGGACGCCGAAACATATAAAAACTGCAAGACTCAATTCTACGCCGTAGTGACAAATCTTAACACCGGCCTTCCGGAATATATAGATATATCTGAGCTTGAAAACCCGGATTGCATTGAATACCTGAGGGCATCAGGCTCACTACCCTTTGTCACCAAACCTGTTACGGTTAACGGTATTCCCTATCTCGATGGAGGCGTTTCCGACAGCATTCCTGTTAAACATTTTATGGATGAGGGTTATGATAAAATCGTCGTTATTCTCACAAAACCACACGGTTTTAAAATAGGCGGAAAAATCCCCGGTGCAGGTTTAGCGTACAAAAATTACCCTGCATTTGCAAAAGTATTAAAAAGCAGAAATTTCTACTATACAGAACAACTTGAATATGTTAACCAATTAGAAAAGGATAACAAAATCATCGTAATCCGCCCCAGTGAATTCATCAAGGTCGGAACAACAGAAAAGAATAGGGAAACTTTACAAAGCATATATGACCTCGGCGTTAAAGACTGTAAAGAAAAACTCGGCATAATAGAAAAATATCTTGAAATATAGGTGATAATATGAATAATAGAATTATTTATAAATACGTAGCTGTAATTGGTATTGATGGTATAGGTAACTTCAATATGAAAACAAATACACCAAATATCGATAAAATATTTGAAAACGGCGCCATTACTAATTACGGTCTTTCAATGGACCCAACAATCAGTGCTGAGAACTGGGGATCAATGCTTCTCGGTGCTGAACCTATAGTTCACGGTCTTACTAACAGTATCATCGGTCACCGAGAACACAAAAATGACTTACTGCCCTCTTTATTTAAGAGAATTAAAGAAGCATATCCCGAGGCAGCTCTCGCCTCTTATTGTAACTGGAATCCCATAAACATCGGTCTTATCGAACGTGATATACCTGTTGATAAGTACACAAACGGTAATGATAAGGAGCTTACAGATAAAATAGTTGAATGTGTTAAAACAAAGCCAAAATTCTTATTCGTTCATTTTGATGAAACTGACGGTGCCGGCCACAGACACGGCTACGGAAGTAAAGAACATCTTAAAAAAATCACTTATGAGGATGAGCAGACCGGCAGAATTTATAAGGCATATGAAGATGCCGGCATTATTGACGAAACCTTATTTATTGTTGTGTCTGACCACGGCGGATACGAAAGAAGTCATGGCGGATATATGGACACTGAGAAATATGTTTTCTTCGGCGCATCGGGTAAAGGTATAAAAAAATCAACAATCGAAAATATGCGTACAGTTGACCTTTATGCCATCGTGCTTTACGCTTTAGGTATTGATATACCTGAGTATGATTTAAAAGGTTTTTGCTCACAAGTTCCCAAAGGTATTTTCCCGGAATATGACGGTGAATACATAAAAATTGAGGGTAAACCTTATATTCCAAAAACAAAATCAACTCCCGATTACCGTTCCGAAAATGGTCTCAGTGCATTATTTTCTGAAGCAAAGACTAAAATCGCCTTATTTTTTGATAATGATTTCACTGACGCAACCGGCAAGAACAAAGCCACACAGTACGGAACAGTTAAATTCTATTCCGAGGGCGTACACGGCGCCAGAGGCGAGTTAGGTAACTGCGGTCATCTTGTCTACGATAATGTTAAACTCGGCTCAGAAAGCTTCACAATAGCCCTTTGGATTAAAATTGACCGTCAATTAATCGACGAACCTGCTGTACTCGGCAATAAAAATTGGAGTGGCAGACGTTGCACCAAAGGTATACTTTTAGCATTGCGATGCTCAAATACAGCTTTAAACATCGGTTGTGGTGATGACGACTTTGATTTTGTTACGCCGTTCCCCCACGAGATATCAACAGGATGGGTTCACGGTTTATTTGTTGTTGACAAGAAAAATAGAAAAGTACAGACATATTACAATTTTACATTATGTCACGAAACCGAACTCGAACCGCAGTACCTTGTCGAGCTTGATAATCTCCCCTTCACTGTCGGTAACGACGGTTTAGGCACATACAACAACGAAATTGAACAGATTTTTAATATCGATGATTTATTCATCTTCGACGGTGCGTTTACCGAAGCGGATATTAACAAATTAAAAGAATATTACAATATGTAAAATACTAACCCCCGAAAACATCAGTTTTCGGGGGTTCACTACGTCTTATTCTGATTTAATCTCTTTTTTATTTTTTCTATCGTGAATTATCATTCCGACAACCGCAAATCCCATCTGAATAAGGTGGGTAACAAGAACAACGAAGTTCATAGAAACAATATCGTATGTACACCACATAAGCATATTCATAACGGTCCAGAAACGGTATTTAGCACCATTTTTCTGTCCGATGCACATTACAAAAGCAAGACATCCTGCGATTGCGAGTACACAAAGAACAATCTGAATCGGTACAAGTCTGAAGCCGCCATCAAAAATAACCATATTTTTAAAATTAACCGCCACGTTGACAGCAACAAAGGTTAAGCCATAAAACGCCACTAAAGGACGAGGAACTGCTCTTTCTTTGCTATCGAAGAGAAAGTTAACAATAGAGAAAACAGCGCCTGTAAGACAAGATGCAGCACCGTTGATACCCTGCCCCTGCAAAAGATAGCCAATAGAAACAAATGCGTTGCTGAGGAAAGCAAGGATAAGTATAAGCTTCATACTTTTACCCTTCAATAAGGATGAGGCAATAATTGCACCCATACCAAGAAAAACAAAAACGGAACCAAGTGGCTCGTCAATTATTCCCTGAATATAATCTAAAAACATCTCTTTCATAATATGCTCCTGACAAAAAACTGCGGTTATTATATCACAACGGAAAATTATGTCAAGTTTTATCAAGGAATTTTTATTTAATAAAAAATACAAGCGTGTTGAAATTATTATTCATAATTCAAAACATAGGAAAATTCATTTGTTGTATCAGATTCATTTAAAAGAATTTCCACACGATCATCAAACCAATTAACCTCAGTAATGTTGGTAATACGAACACCGCCACCATCATTCGCTAATTCGAATTCGGTTTCATCAATTAAATTACCCTCAGAATCGTTTAAAACCAATTTAGCATTAACACTACCGAATGACCCTTGTGGTTCACCGACCTGATACAAAGAAACGCTGTATCCATTAACTGAATTATCATATGAAATTATTAAGTCTTCTTTTTCTGAGTTTGAACAACTCGCAAATAAACAAAGCGCAAAAACGAGAATCAAAGAAATTAAAGTTTTTTTCATAAATGTCACCGCCTTTGGTACATAATAGCATATTCTTAACAACAAAACAACGAAAATCATTGTACATCATCATTACAAAAGCTTTTTGAAACACACCTGAATATGTGATAAGATACAGCCCGGTGGCTGATGATACTCCATTGATTTTGCGAAGAATAAAAAATTCCAAGTCCGAAGACATGGAATTTTTGTGGGATAGTTATTTTATAATTCTAACCGGATTAAAGACTATTACGAAGTTACTTCGCAATATTTACCTATAATAAATCTTGTTTTCGGAGATTGCAGTTTATTGCCACCGGCGGTTATACCGTCAAGCTTAACCTGAACTGTGTTTGTATCACTGTTTGTACCTGCAATTTTCGGACTCATATACGAAGTGTAAGAAATGTTTTTGAATACAACATTTTTAATCTCAAAATTTTCTGCTTCTTCATCATAAATTTTCACAAGAATCGGTCTGCCTTCATCACGGAATATTTCAATATTTTCAAAAAGAACTCCGTCAATACAGCCCTCGGTCTGCTCTGCAACAACAACAAGAGAGCCGATTCTGTCATTATCCCATATACCGTCACGGTAAATTACAGTACAGTCACGGAAAGCCACATCGGAAATTTTCTTATTGACTTCCCCTGTGATACCGAAGCATCTTGCATAGCCTCCCCAGGCAATGCAGTTTGTGAAAGTAATATTTATACTGTCCATTGTACCACCGAGAGCTTTAACCTCAAATGTATCATCCGCCACTCTTGCGAAGCAATTATCAACAGTAACGTTGTGGCTGTTGCAGATAGCAAAACCGTCACAGTTGCCACGGTTGCCGATGATATCTACATTGTCAATACTGACATCAGTACAGCAATAAGAGATAAATGACCATTCAGGCGAGTTTATAATTTTTACATCACTAACATTTACGTTATTGCAGTTGGTAAAAACCACGCCTCTTCTCTCTCGTCTGTCAAGTCGGGTCATATCTATAACGCCTCTGCCTGCAAGGGTAATATTATTGCAATTATAAAAATTTATAAACGGATACCTTGTAAGTCCAATAGAATTATCTCCCGGTGCATCAGGCTCCAAATATTTATTCTCATCCTCTGCACAGTCAATATCATATAGGTGGTTTGCAATCACATAAGCGCCTTCACGAAGATAAATCACAAGGTTGTTGTGTGCAACAAGATTGACATAGTCGTATTGATATACACCTTTATCGATAACCCAGACATTATCCTCTCCATATTCAGCTATATATGCCTCAATTTCTTTGTCCTCATCAATCTTTTCGCGTACCATAAGAGTGTAGCCATAATATTGATTTGCATCATTGAAAAGGAAGGTATATATACCGGTTTTATTGATTGATGCAGTTACAGTGTTATTTTTACACTGCGCCTTTACTCCATATTTTTCAGGTAACACAACGGCATTTTCCAACACAACATCGGCACCGGTTATCTCGATATTAAACGAAAACTCCTCGCTTGAATCAACATAAATTTCGGAGAAAGAGTGTAGCGTACCAGTGTCGTCGACACGTATAAAAACCACAGAAGCATAAACAGGAATTTCCTTTCCGCTCACCTTTGCAGTGTAGTAAGGAGATATTGTTATGCCGTTTATGTCGTCGTATCCGCCGGACTGCACATATTCGGGCAACTGAGCCGAGGCTCTGCCTACAAGCTCTTGCTCGGTAAGCCCCGCTTCTTCAAGCGTAATTATTGCCGAATCAGGATATTCAAGATACGAAAAATCAAAATTATCACTTTCAGGATAAACCGTTGCAGGAAACAACAGATTTGAACAGAAAATCGAAATAGTTGTGAAAAATGCAAAGAAAAATTTAATAATAGCCTGCATTAACTCATCTCCTTAAAAAAACTTACTATTCGTTTTTTAAAATCGCATAATGATAAAACTTTTCGTTTATAGAGCTACAATCCATATAATCCCAAAACAAGTAACTTGTTTTTCAAACAAATTATATCACACATAGTCTTAAAATACAATTATTTTAAAATACATTTCAAAGCTAAATAATAAAGCTATATAACTCTCCGTCCACAAGAGTAAGTTCTCCCTTTTGACCGACTTCAAGACCATCATACATTTCTTGCGGAACGTTTATCTTTATTCTCTCATTATTGTCAGTCTCAAAACATACTGTAAAAAAAGTTACAGTTTTCGGTTGCTTAATCCCAATCATTTCAACACGACAATTCAAATCAACGATTTCAGCATTAATTTTTAAGGTTTCAAACTCAGTTTTAATTTCGCCTATCTTTTTTACATTAGTTTCTATTTTAGGCGCTCTTTTTATACGCATTGACTTAATAACCGGTCGGAAAATAATAGTAATAGCAACAATAACAAATACAAAAACAAAGATAGTAATTAATAAAGTCTTTAGAAGTTGTGTTGAATTCACATCATATATAACATTCTCAGTGCCGGAAACATCTTTAATAACTATTTGTGAAAACGAAGTAGCAATACAGTTGAGTATACCCATGTCATTCCTGATAAAATACGTAGTGTCACCAATGGTTCTTTCTGTAGCATGAAAAAAATGATTTACATAAGAATTATTTTCAATTGAATTTGCGACTTCAAGAACATCTGATATTTCTCCGTCTGGAGAAACCGAAATAATCACGTCACTGCGGACAAAATAAATATTCAGGTTGTCATTATCCCATTCAACACCAAAAGTACCGCTGCAATAAAATGTATAACCGTACTGAAAAGAACCGTCACTTGAATAAACACAAATTACTTTTCTATCAGACGAGTTTTGACCAACTGCAATCATTTGTTTTTCATTGACATCAAAACACACAACCGGGCTTTTTGGGGGTTCAGCTTCTATCAGACACAATTCTATATTTTTAACAAAATTAATTTGATCTTCTTCAGGCAATTCACTTATCAAAAAACCAGTATTTATTGCGTTTGCCACAATCGGATTGCACACTAACACAAATATGAATATAGAAATCAATAAAAATTTCATTTTGATTTTCATATCATCACCGCCTACATAAAGTATAGCATAATTATGGATAGAGCGCAATAATCAATGGGAAGCATTGTATGTAATGAAATATCGCTATGCGATATGAAATAACCCTTTCGGATTATGGAATATTTTGCCGTTGGCAAAAAGTGAAATAAATTTCGCTTTTTAACATTTGCGAAGCAAATATTTCATAGCGAAGCTATTTCATATTACGAAGTAATATTTCACTCGCCGAAAGGCGAATTTCATTGAAAAAGAAAAGACAAGTCTTTCGACTTGTCTTTCTTTTTCTGGCAGTACGTCTCATTTTAGAACCATCAAAACTTTTGATTATATTATCGGTATTTCTGTTATTCTTAATTTAGAACAACCGTAAGGATAAAGAGTAATTTCTTCTTCGTCAGAAACGGCATCTAATGATTCGGGTACTCTTGCGCAAACATTTTCATAACCGTCTTCAAGA
>JAZULQ010000033.1:0-4916 GCA_045603185.1 Acutalibacteraceae bacterium | reverse complement strand
GTGTCGGTTTTCACCGACACCATACTCTTTTTTATCAACACGAACTTATATTTTTCAAAAACCTATTGACTTTTCTTATGAAAGTAGTATAATTATTCTATCGGTAACGACTCGTTACATATAGAAATTCTGAGGTGAAATGTTATGAGAAGCAAAAGCAAGGCTCTGATGGATAAAATCTGCTCGTTCATTAACGAGTATTACAAGGCTAATCATCAGTCACCGTCTATTAATGTTATTGCAACGGCTGTGGGTGTTTCCAAAACCACCGCATACAGATACCTTGTAGAAATGAATGAAAAAGGCATCCTTTCTTATGACGGACAAACCATTGAAACACCACATACCGATAAATGCACAACAGGCTATTTCTCTGCTCCTATTGTAGGCTCAGTTCGTTGCGGTGACCCTGAGAGCGAAGAAGAGTACGTTGAAGAATATGTAAGCCTTCCTACCTCTATTTTCGGTACAGGTGAATTCTATATCCTTCGTGCTGTCGGTGACTCAATGAATGATGTGGGCATAAATGAAAATGACCTTGTTCTTATTAAAAAACAAGAAACCGCCGCTGTTGGTGATATAGTCGTTGCACTTGATGAAAACAATGAGAATACGCTCAAAACTTATGCAGGCATTGATGAAGAATCTCAGTGTGCAATACTTCGTTATGAAAACAAAAAAGCCTACCCCGATAAAACAATCAAGGTAAAAAAGCTTGTTGTTCAGGGTGTGGCAAAGCATATTATCAAAGCTCTTTGAAAGGTTGGTGACTTTATTGAGTGGCAGAGTAATAATTTATGATGAGGGCAGATATAACATCACCCCCGAAGCAGAAGAAAAGCTTTTAAAATCGCAGCAGGATGCGGAAAATGCAGTAAAAAAGATAATCTACTGTCCTATATGTGGAGCAAGGCTTATTGAGCTTTACTCGGATGACAGACCGATTATTCAAACAAAGTGCAGAAAGTGCAAATTGGAGCAACCGATAAACACCGTGTATTTCCGAAGGGCAAAAAGCCGTTATTAAAATTTAACAACGACTCGAATCGTGCAAGCAGAGCAGGACCTTAACAGGCTGAAAAACTTCCAAGCGCCGTATGAAGTCTGAACTCAAAGGGATAACCATATCCTTTGTTCAGTTTCATCGGTGCTTTTTCTTTTTGCTAAAAACCTTTAATTATATGTACCTTGAAAATTTAATGACCGTCCGAAAGTGATATGACTTTGCGATGATATGAGCAAGTCAACGCTCCGGTGAAATTCCGGGGCAGGAACTATTTCGGGTGAAACGGCAAAAGAGACTTTTACGGCACTCTTAATGAAATTACCCTACTGACAAAATAAAACTTGTTACAGAGGAAAAAATCATCAAAAATCAACCCGAAATACTACAGTAAAGGAGTGATACTAATGGAAGAAAAGAAGCGTGGTCGTGGCAGACCGAGACTTGATGTACCAAATGGCAGATATAGCCGCAGACAAGCCGTTAATTCAATGTATACAGACAAAGCGGTTCAATTGATTTCGGAAGCGGCTGCCGAAATTCCCGACAAGTCATTGCTTTGGTATTCAGACGAACCCACATGGACAATAAAATCAAAAGACGGAATTCTTGAACAAATCGGACGGATGTTAGTTCAAGACCATCACGAGCCGAGCCACTGTGTGTATATTACTAATCTTGCAATTGCCGCCTTGAAAAACGGATGTACTTGCCGTGAGATAGAAAAATCCATACGAAAAATACGAATGACATTGAAAGAATCAAACCAAATACCCAATAATACAGAACTAATCAATATCGCAGGACAAGCCGTAACCGACTTACGACAGATGGGCGAAAGACAATCAAACAATTTTTGGTAGCCGCTACCGAAAATAAAAAGGAGCGTGATAAAAACTGAACATTGATATCTTTTATGAGGAACCGCAGAGCAAAGTCTTCTTCAAAATGCCGAAAGTATTGTTTACGGATGAATATAAGGATTTGTCTGCAGAAGCAAAACTGCTTTATGGTCTGATGCTCGACAGGATGAACTTATCAGCAGTAAACGGTTGGTGTGATAAAAACGGAGAAGTATTTATTTTCTATACTATTGCCGAAACAAGTGAAAAACTCGGTTGCGGACATGATAAAGCTACAAGGCTACAGCGTGAGCTTGAAAAACACAATCTGCTCCGGCGTAAATATCAGGGTAAAGGCAAACCTGCAAAGCTGTATGTTTTAGATATACCGAAAACACGCATCAGGTCACCGTAAAAGTCGCAAGTAATAAGACTGAGTAGAGTAAGACTGAAAGTTATATACTAGCCGAAAAAAGAAAATATATCTTTTAATTAAGTTAGCAATAACTTTCAGTATATAAGGCAGTTCGGCTGAATGCGAAAAGCTGATGAAACAACGCATTTCTTCTTCGGCTCGTATAATACAAATTTGGCAAATTAGACGATAGAAATTTGCAAAACGAACAGTACCCCGTCAGCAAAATTTCCATTAAAAATCGGTGCATTCTGCCCGTAGTGCTAAGGGCAAAATGCACTCAAAAACGGCTCTGTTGAAAAATATAAATTTTTCAAAGGAATGAGTTTTAACTAATATTTCACGATTTTTCATTACGGGGCGGTTTTGACAAAAAGAAACTGCCCTCACAAAGTGAGAGCAGAAAAAACATTTAATCTAACTGTTTCTTATTATCTATTATCCTTTGCTGTTTTTCTTTCAGCATTTCATTAAGCTTTTTTGTGTTTCGTTTAATTACGCAATAAATAATTGCCCAGACCGCCAGATAGCCGACAACAAAAATACCGGAGAAAACCAAAATCGGTGTCAAGCCCAATTCGAGCCAATCATTGAGCAGATAAGTGCCTAAATAGCTGATATATAAAACAACACCGTGAATCAGAATTGCCACCATCAAGGGCAGGCGTTCTATCTGATAAACAGCATTCATACCGCCTGCAATAAAGGCAAGTGCAGTTATTGAAAAAATCCCTATGCAAACCTGATTGACAGTTAATGTATCTATCAAGCCTTTATAATGCAGAATCAGATATAAAATTGCGAGAACAATCGGTCCGAAACCGCAAGCAATCAAACCGCGTCGAAAAAATTCTGAAATAAACATTTTCATATCCCCTCATACCTCCTTCTTATTTGTGAGAAACAACGCCTTGAAACATACTCACGGTAACCGCACCTGAATACTGCATCCACCCCACCGCTGAATACTGCGTCAAATAGCTCAATACGGTGTTCATTAGCAAGGGTAGATTTGTTGATGCGTATAAAATAAGAAGGCAGAATATTCTCTAAATCACGAAGCCTTTCCTGAATGCGGTAGTGTTTTCCCTTCGTATCGACAGCTGTTACCTTTTTATCAACAACAGTAATACACTCTATTTCAGAGAATAAGAGCTTTCTCATCTCGTCATCATGGTATCCCATAATGCTTTCAGCACCTGAAAAACTACAGACAAGATTTTCTATCTGTTCGGTAAGAGAAGAAGGAGCGTGAACCTTTGCAATTATCTCTTCGTCTGCATCTTTATCTATAATGAGTTTGTATTTCATCGCATCAAATCCTTATTGTTTTTTCATTTGTCTGAGGAAACAAAGCACAGCAACCGCAGTTATAAATATACTGTAGAGAAGAATCGGCAGAATGTGAGCCCATACAAGCTCAAAGTTACCGTTGAACAATGCTTTTTCCATTTCTGCTGCGTGAACAAAGGGCAGCACATTGGCAATTTTTTCGAAAAAGCCGCCTACAAGTTTCAAATCAAACCATACTCCGGATAGCCACGCAGAGAGATTAGTAAGCAATGCACCGCAAATACCACCTACCTGCTTAACACCAAAGATACTGCCGCACAAAAGCCCCAATGCAATGTTGAAAACAGCCATAGGTATTATACCTATTATAGCATAAATAATGTTTATGTTGACTGTCAATCCCAAAGGAATCGCAAACAGATAACAAATAACTGTCTGCCCGATGGCAATTGGTAAAAGCGGCAGCATATAACCAAGGATAAAATCAAAGCCGCTGAGCGGTGTAGTGTATAATCTCTGCAAAAATGCACTTTCACGGTCTTTGGCAATCAGCGTTGCAGAAAAAAGTGTCATGAATGACAACCCGAACACAGTAATTCCGGGGGTAAGGGTGTCAATCTCAAATAGGCCGGCCGGGATATTCTTTTGCAGGCTACTGAGAAGAAGCAATAAAACCAGAGGGAAACCTAAGCCGAAAGCAAGGTTTATCGGGTCACGTAAAATTTCTTTTGTGCACCTTTTTGCAAATGTCAACATTCTCATAACGTACCCTCCTTCACGATAGAAACGAAGGCTGATTCAAAGTTATTTGCACCTGTCATTATCTTCAATTCTTCTACAGTTCCTACTGCAAGAAGCTTGCCGTCTTTTATAACACCTATGCGGTCAGAAAGTGCTTCTGCTTCTTCCATGTAATGTGTTGTAAGGATAATGGTTGCTTTTCCCTTCAAAGAGCGAATCATATCCCAAAGCTCATGCCGTGCGATAACATCCAAACCAAGAGTAGGCTCGTCCAAAAACAGAATTTTCGGTTCGCTGATAAGTGCCATCGCAATACTTACACGGCGTTGCCATCCACCCGACAACTTGCCTGCCTTTCTCCTTAAAACAGCATCCAAAGTAAATTGCTCAGAAAGCTCCTTGATTCTTATTTGGGTTTTTTCTTTTGAAAATCCGTGAATACCGCATATCAATTCAAGGTTTTCTTTAACTGAAAGATTCGGTGCTACTGCAGTTTCCTGAGGTGATACGCCTATCAACCGTTTTACTTGTTCTGACTGCTTAGTTACACTGTATCCTTCTACGAATGCATCACCATCCGTCGGTTTTGTTATACAGGTTAACATCTTTATTGTTGTGGTTT
>JAZULQ010000032.1:0-1860 GCA_045603185.1 Acutalibacteraceae bacterium | reverse complement strand
TGTTTCCGGCAATCTCTTCGGGAATTTCAAGCACGGTGATATCTGCTTCAAAGGAAGGCAAAAAACTTGCATTATTAACTTTGGTATAATATGAGTACTGTCCGTTTTCGGACACCTGATAAATTGGTTTTTCATAGTTTTCGCCGTCTTGGTTAGCGGCATATACGGACTCAAAAGCTGATAAAGAAAGAATCTGTATCAAGATAACAAAAATTACACAAAAACTTATTGCTTTTTTCACCAAGCATCGCCTCCATAATAAAAATCTTCAGCATTTAAATGCTTTAAGTTTGTGGGGAATACGGTATTGCTGTATTATACCCGCACATTTCAATTGACGCCTTTTCTTTTTGATTACAATAACGGCGGCGGTGAGGATTGCCGCGGCGGCGACGGGTATGATTATGTAAAGCTTATTGGCAAAGAAGAATTCTTTCCAATCCGTGGTTTTGGTCTGATTTGCGGATGAATCGGATTCGGTGGTGGTTTCTTTTGCAACTATTGTTTTTTCGTAGTAGTTGGTAAGAGGGTATACACCGTTGGTGTCGTCACCGCCGTCAACCTTTAAGATGCAGTCGGAGAAAACTCCTGAGGCGGCAACGCAGCGGATTCTCGCCGTGCCTTTTTTAAGGGCGGTAACCTCGCCCGTTTCGGTATCAACCGTGGCTACGGTTTCATCCATTGATACAAAGAAAGTACGGTCATCGTAGGCGTCTGAGGGAGCAAAGGCAGAGGAAACAGTGAATTTTTCGCCCGATTTTACGCTTTTTTCGTATTCGTGGCTTAAGTATTTCCTTGCAGAATCGGAAAGGCCGTTTCCGACCTGCTCAGTTTTCTCGCTCATTCCCTCGGCGGTCATGGTAACTTCCTCAATCTCCGCCAAATCGTGCCACCACTCCTCGGTGTATTCCTTGACGGTGTATTCGGGGATAATGAAGCCTTCTTCCAACTCACCATAAGTGGGGGAATATTCTTCTTCATAAAACTCAAGGAATTTTTCAAAGCCTTGTGCACCGGGCTTTTTGTAAATTGTAACTCCTTTTGAGGGGAAAGTGAAAGGAGAGTAAGTCTCATCCAGCCAATACGGTGTATAGTTAAAAGTAAACTCGCTTAAATTTGTGGCATCCCCCGTAAAGTAATAATTTATATCGCTCAAAGGGTCGGAGGTTTTATATTTTTCGCGATAATACTCGCTATCCCTGTATGTTACGGAATTGATTTCTGTTTTGGGGTTGCTTTGAAAAATTATATTTTCGCAGTAACCTCTGGCTATACCATTCATGCCTATGTGTTTGAGTGTAGAGGGTAAAATCAATGTTTTTACGCTCATGGTATTATCATAATACACAAGAACATCATCATTATTGTTAGCAAAATCGGGAGAAGCTTCCATAGAACCTGACGCGTGTGCAGAAATAGATTCTACTCCCTCATTAATATCCAGCATACAAATGGGAATCGGTTCTTTATACAGATCCATTGCGCCTGAATCCAAGCCGTTTCGACCTATTTCTTTTACGCTGTCGGGGTATTTAATTCTTACCAAAGAGGGGCTGTCACAAGAAGCGGAGCAAACTCTTGTTACCGTGTTTCCGTCAATCTCTTCGGGAATTTCAAGCACGGTAATATCCGTTTCAAAAGAGTGACGAAAACCTGCCCTGCCATTGTTTTTATAGTATGTATACTTTTCGTTTTCGGATACACAAGACTCCCAACTCACATAACTTTCTTCGGCTTGATCGGTTGCATATACGTACTCAAAAGCCGATAAAGAAAGAATCTGTATCAAGATAACAAAAATTACACAAAAACTTATTGCTTTTTTCACCAAGCATCGCCTCCATAATAGAAATCTTCAGC
>JAZULQ010000031.1:0-73544 GCA_045603185.1 Acutalibacteraceae bacterium | reverse complement strand
TGTTAAACCATAATGTGTAATTTTGTCAAATTTTTACTTCTAAAACATTATATGTTAAAAAATTTAAAATACACACTATTCTTTCATCAAAATAAAGTAATTAAACAGTTCTTTTTTATTATGGCCAATAAGAAAGTTTTTTGACAAACTAAATCCCACATTAGATAAAGCTTTTATTCTTTCTTTTGCTTCCGGAATAGCCTTGATTGCTATTTTATCACAATCAAACAATTTAAATGTTGGCTCAATGATTAATGACAGGATGTTTTCGATTTCTTTTACGTTTTCATAATCACTTCTCAAATCAAGACGGAACAAACCGCAATTTGTAAAATAATCGTTTGAATCTCTATGGAATAACTCTATTGTTCCAATAGCTTCAATGGCATCTTTATCAATAATAGACCAACGGACAAAACCCTGCCTACTATATTCCCAAAGCCAATATTTTATTGCTTCTTTCATTCTGCTTTCTGTTGTGTAGTAAAAATCATCACCGCCACAGTTATCGCTGTTAAAAAACGGAACAGCTTTTTTATCGGAATAAACTTTTAATAAATCTCTGCTATCATCTTCGGTTACAAGCCGTAAAAAGTATTTTTGATTTTCAAACTGTGGACAATTTTCATATACAGTACTCATAACGATACCTCTCATTAGAACATTTGTTCGATATAATTATAACACAAGAACACAAAAAGTCAACCTAGTTGTAAAAATTTAACCGACTACTCAAATTAGGGTAGTCGGTTTTATAGTATATAAGGATATATTATTCTGTATATTCATTAAATATATCTGTATCAATTTCTTTTATTTCAAAAGTTTTCTTTACAGTTACGGCAAAGTTGTGCTCTATCATTAGTTTTGATAATCTCTTACCGTCAATTAAAATTATGTGGTGCTGGTCTGCATAATCAATAGCAGGTTTTGAGTATTTTGCAGTAGTAACAAATAGACCATTTCCGCCTTTTCCTGCTATTGCGCCTACAAAACTCTGTATATCTGGTCTGCTTACAGTAGCATCTAAATCCCACTTTTTAGCTTGTATGTAAATTAGGTTGAACCCTAATTTATCTTCCATGATTATGCCATCAATACCTTCATCGCCAGTAACAGGTGTTGTTTTCCCAGAATTTTTAAATGCACCATATCCCATTTTTTGAAGTAAATCGATAACCATTTGTTCAAAAGCTACAGCAGACAATTTCATGACTTCGGAAAGTAAATCATCCGCTAAATTATCATTGATTTTTTTAAAAGCATCTTCAAAAGTATCATTAGGTGTTTCACTTGTATTTTCGGTGATAGCTTTTTCTGTTGTCGGAGATTGAAATTCTTTAAAAGAATCGTATTTTAATAAATAATCTACATCTATAATAGGTGGGTTTTCTTCCAGTACTTTCTTACCTTCTTCGGTAATTAAAAACACTCCTCTTGAAGGTTTGGATATTAAACCAGCTTTAAAAAGATATGTTCCCGCCCATTGAACGCGATTTGCAAAAATCGTTTGTGAACCACTGGGTAATAATTTTGAAGTGTCTTCATTTGTAAGACTAAAAGCATTTGCTAATATTGGTCTGAGTTCTTTTAAAGTGTGGGTATTACAATCAGCAAGATTTATTAAAATTGGCTTCATGAATTCATAAAACTTTGGAATTTCCAATATTATCACCTCTAACCCAATTATATATTAAAAATGGTATTTGTTCAAGAAATATTTTGGTAAATACAACAGCAAAGCAACTTCATTGTGAAACACTTCATTTATGCGTAGCATAACTTCATTTTTGAGTTCGCAATGCGAATGAAGTTCAAATAAATTTGAAATGAAGTTATCTGCTAAAGCAGATAAATGAAGTTGTGTTCTTACGAACACAAAATAAAAAAGACATCCGATTGGATGTCTTTTTTGGTGTGAGAGACGGGACCTGACGGTGTTGCTACGCGTTGCCGTCAGAACGGCAACGATTGTGTTCGCCTTCGACGAGGGAGTTCAAGTCCCTACCTATTTTCTGACATAAAAATAACGAGTCCACACGGATGTGTGAACTCGGTGGGTTATCTATTCATATTCTCTTTCGTTGTATTTATGGAAGAAACAAGCATAGCACGTAAGCTTTTGCATTTTGTTTCTAATGCGTTGTATCTATCCTCGTCTATATAACCAGTTCTTAAAAGCAGTTCTAACCAATAACCTGTTTCGTTTGCTTCTTTGAGAGCGATTTGAAGTTTTGAAATAAAATCAGCCTTACCGTGAGCATAATGAGCTTCACGAATATTTGCACCTATAGAAGTACCACTACGACCTATTTGATTTGAAACAACAGATTCTCGTTGAGTCTTTAATTCTTTGACTAAATCAATTATGTCAACAGAAAAATCCATTGATAATTCAGAAAGTTTATCGTTTCTCATATGGTTACTCCAAAATAAAAGTTTTGAAATGAAGCATTTGCTATGCAAATATGAAGCAAATTTATTTCATAAATTCATGAAGCAGTAGCAAAGCTCCTGTGAAGCGAAGCACTCATGTGCGTAAGCACGCTTCATAGCCGAAGGCTGCTTCATAACGATAGTTGCTTAAAGCATTTTAAAATGCGCTTCATTTGAAAAAAGCACCTAACGCTTAGCGTTAAGTGCTTTTTTCATGGTGCGAGAGACGGGACTTGAACCCGTACGGGATTACCACACGCCCCTCAAACGTGCGCGTCTGCCGATTCCGCCACTCTCGCGAGTGCTTAAATACTATACCACCCAAAATTTGATTTGTCAACACCTTTTTTCAAAATTTTTTAAAAATAAATATAAAGAGGGTTTTTATTATAGGTATGCCTTTTCTGAGTTGACTTTTTAGTGTTGTTTTTGTATTATTTTTATATGAGAGTATTCTCAATAATTCAAGGAGGTTATCCGTATGAAAAAATTACTTGCAATTCTTATGTGCGCAACACTTTTATTCTCGCTTGCGGCTTGCAAAGGTGGGAACACCGGCGGCACTGCAGATGTATCCGATAAAAACACTCAGGCTACTGAAACATCCGAACCTGAAAAGAAAGAACTTTCACGCGGTACAATTTCCGGTGATGTTTATACTAATGAATTTTCAGGTTTTACATTTACAAAACCTGCTGAGTGGAATTATTTATCTGACGAAGAGCTTATGCAGCTTATCGATGCTGGTCAGGAGGTTCTGGACTTTAACGCATTGCAGGAAACTCTTAGCAAAACTGCGTCAGTTTACGATATGTCTGTATCGGATGCTTACGGTAACGGTGTAATCGTTTGTTACGAAAATACTATGCTTACAGCGTTGCGCAAATTAACCGTGGACGAATATATAGAAGCTTTTAAGTCTCAGCTTCAAAACGTGTCCGATTACACTTATGAATTCATTTCCTCTGAAGATGTGAAATTGGGCGATACTGAATACAGAAAACTCGTCTGCAACATTACAGTAAACAACGTTGAGTTGACCCAAGCGATTTATATTACAGTAATTGACCAATATGCAATATCTGTTACAATAACATCAGTAACCGAGAGCGTTGAAACTATTGAAGCAATGTTCAGCTGATAATATTACAAGTGTATACGTGTTGTGTGTTTGTCGCATCTTACGAAATCGGTAAAAGCCATTAAATTAAGCCGCAGATCCTGTGTTAAGGATTTGCGGTTTTTCATTTGTGATTTAAATGTTTGTTGGCGAGCGTATATTTCGCACACCCTTTGATTTTGTAGGAATACCTATTCTAAATATACCACAAATCGTGCCTTTAAATTTTATGCATTTTCGTCATTGAATAATAAGACTAAAAATTTTATAATCAAGACAATATATATAAGGTGGTTGGGCTTATGAACGACAAAAAGCTTTACATTTTAACATACGAGCACGGTGGATTTGTACTTTGGGGCGACGTGGTTAAACCGCGCCTTAAAAAACTTTTTGAGTGGCTCGAAAAATATCCTACACTTAAAATCGGTCTTGACTACGAGTCATTTACTTTTGATGAATTTTCAAAACAGGATCCGGAAATTGTTGAAATGATAGGTGAACTCCTGGAAAAATATCCCGACAGAGTTGGTCTGGGTGCTACTACATACGGTCAGCCCTTGTCACTTACCATAAGCGAGGAGTCAAATGCGCGCCAGCTGCTTTACGCTGTGCGCACCAATTTGCATTATTTCAATAAAACGCCATCCGTTTATGCTATTTCGGAGTTTGCGCTCAATAACCAGACTCCCCAGATGATTAAGCTTTGCGGTTACGAAGCGGCAATTCTCCGTTCACACGTTATGGGTTACGGATATCCCAAAACCTTTGACAGTGCCTGGGGCAACTGGATAGGCAAAGACGGTACGTCTGTTCCCGCGGTGCCTACATATCACGGTCAGGGCAGGGGATACAACTGCACAACGGTTGATAATTGGATTCTTTCCAGGTGGCCTGTTGATTCTGATCTTTATTCTCTCGAAGATTTTGAAAAAATGTTCTCGAAATATTCACCTCTTCTTGCATCAAGATACGATGACCTTACTCAACCCATAGAGGAGATTACCGCTTACACACAGAACAAGGACAATTATCAATACATACTTCTTGAAGAAATACCCGAAATATACGGCGAAGCCAAGGATGAATTAAAAACCGAAGACAACGATTTCCACGTGCAGATGCCGTGGGGATATTGCGGTAACGAAATATTCAATGGTTGCCGTAAAGGTGAAATTGATGCGGCTCAGGGCGAAAAGCTAAACTCCTTTGCGGTTATGCTCGGGGGAAAATCACTCCAGAAAAATTCGGAAGAGGCGTGGAAATATGTGCTTGCGGCACAGCATCACGATGTTACTATCTGCGGACTTCTCGACCTTTCAAGAAGGTTTATTCCGTCGTCGTTGAAGGAGTCGGAGTTTGTCAAAAATGAATCTTTGGATTTCCTTGCCGACCGCTTTAAAAATAAAGACGGAAACAGCGTAATGGTTATAAACACCCATTCTTTTGATGTGAATGAGTGGGTTGAAGCATCAGTTGAATATGATGTAAAAGTTTTTGACGGCGAAAAAGAGGTTCAAAGTGAAATTGTTGAACGTGACGGTGAAAAAGTCCTCCGCATTTTTGCTGAGCTTAAACCACTTGCTTTAAAAACGTACACCCTGAAGAATGCCCAAAGGAAGAATACGGCTGACTGCTCATATAATGCCGAAACAGGGGAGCTGACTACACCATTTTATAAAATTACACTTAATGAAAACGGAATTGCCAATATAATAGATGTTAAAAATGACAGCACAATTATTGATAACGGTAACGGTGCGCTCCTCAGCGCATGGGTAAACGGCGCGGACGCTCTTTCAAAGGGTGCGTGGGATGTGAAGCTCTACGAGCACAGCGTTGTAGCAGTTCAAAAGGGCGATATAGGCGGAATTCCCTTTAAGTTTGAGATGAAGCTTTCTTCTCAGAGCGCGAGAATTGACTGTAAGACAAAATTTGAAATGAACAACGAGCTTGTGGGCAGAACGGATGTTACCCAGGGTCGTCCTGTTCCTTTGACACTTAACGGACATCACCATGAAGATAAGCTTTGCTTCGTGATGAACGCGTGCCTTCACAATAACCGCCGTATGTTCCGCGATTTGCCCTATTCTATATCCGAATGGAACGGCGATTTAAGAAAATGTGAAGAATACTGGTATCCCCATGACCGTATTCTCATTGATACTCCTGTTCCGCAGGAAGAGTCCTTTAATTCAACCACCTATTACCACGGCATTTATTGGTTGAATATGCGCGATGAAAACCGAGGCGTGGCAGTTTTTAACAAAGGTTGTATGGGCTCGGCGATTCAAGGGAACAAAATGCTCATACCGCTTCTTTATTCAAATGAGTATATGTGCGGTACAAGGATTTTAGAAGGTGTTTTTGAAGATGAGTTTGCAATCCTGCCCTTTGGCGCGGATGTTACTAATGCCGATATTCACCGTAAGGCTATGTCCTACGCGCAGGGCGCAGAAGCAAAAGTTTTAACGTCGGGTGACGGTGATATGACAGAATTCACCGTTGCGGATTTCGAAACAACCGGCGGTGAGGTTATAATGACCGCCCTTTATCCCGAAGATGACGGAATTTTAGTGCGTTTCTGTAACTACTCGGACGATGCGGCAAATGTGCGCTTTGTTTCGTCAATAGGTGAAGTGAAATCAGAGGTTGATTTCCTTGGTAATGAAATTAATGTTGCCGACGGTGAAAATATCACTCTTCGCGGATGGGAAATCAAGACGCTTAAGATAAAATAAGGATTAAATTACATTGTGATGGAAAGGGTATGTATATATGAATGAATATTTTTGCTGTCCTAATTGTGGCGGCAGAAATTTGCAGGCGACAACTGAAACGAAAACGCAAACTACCGGGAAAAATTATTCCGGAACTCAAGGTTGCCTCGGATTCCTTTTGATGGGACCTCTGGGTCTTCTTTGCGGTCTATGCGGTCAAGGACAAAAAACGGTATCAACAAATACCGATTTTTGGGTTTGCCCTGATTGTGGAGATAAATTTGAGAGCTTTGATAGTTTGCGCCGAAAAGCAAAAGTGTCGCGAACTATAAGTAACAGCATAGTTATCGTTATGGGTATCCTCGGAATCATAATGGGATTTAGCTTGTATTTACCGCTTTCTGAATATGATGGCTTCCTTGCGCTCTGTATGTTGATTTTTGTTGAGGTTATAATGATTGGAGCTGGTTTCTTAGGGAAAAAAGTAAACGGAAGAGCTGCAGACGAAATAGAAAGAAGAATAACAGAACAGCAAGAACAAATGAAAAAGTTTTGTGAAGTTTCAAAAGCTGAAGCAACCAAAACATACAAAACTTCGGATACAGAGTACAATGAAATTGATAATATCGGAAACGTTATGGATGTTGAGCATAAAGATTTTGCATTCGGTAAACAAAATAAGGCAGGATGTATTGTTGAAACGGATAAGATAACTAGCAGTGAAACGATTGTTTCATCAGAAAAGGGTGTTTGTCGAGAGAACCCTAGAATTGAATGTTATCTTAAACCTGTGAAAATATTAAAACATGGAACAGGATTAGCTAATTGTCCAATTTGCGGAACCGAACAATCTGATGATAGAGAGTTCTGTGTTGATTGTAAGACGCCTTTCATAAACAGGCAAGCCGACATTCCTTATTGGTGCAACGAATGTGGAAAACCGGGACCTTATGGCAATTTCTGCCCGAATTGCGGTAGCAACAAAAAAATTATAAATGATTAATTTGAAAAAAATATACGAAGCAATGTGGCAGCTTGGAGGCTTGGCAGGTTGCCACCAAAAACCGGAGAGGAGCTTTTTTTATAAGGGAAAACAGTTCCCGGTTTGTGCACGATGTACCGGTGCCGGTATAGGCTATGTTGTCGGTGGTTTTATATATACTCTGGTCAGGTTGCCGGTTTTAGCCAACATAGGTTTATGTGTAATTATGTTTATGGATTGGTTGCTTCAATATCTCAATATCCGTGCTTCAACAAATGTGCGTAGATGTATAACAGGTTTTTTGTGTGGTTTTGGCATGATGCAATTATTTATTGATGTTGTGCTATTCATTGTTGAAAAAATTATTTTGTGAAAATTTCAACTCGTGATAATTGAACTGCCCCAAATTGTGCGGCCAATTAAAAATCCCCTATGGTAGTTTATTCTACCATAGGGGATTACGCTTTTCTATTATCCGTTTTTTGTGGACTTATTTATAGCAGTAATTCTTTAATTAAGCAATGTGGAGAATCTTTTTGATAAGGTCAAGAAGCATATCAATGAAGCTGTTTACAACTGTAGTTGCCGGAGTACCGTCTTTAACAAGCTCATCCATATTACCGTCATCGCATACGAATGCCTGAGTAAGAGTTTTGCCGCCTGTACCTTCAAGCTCTGCACGAACATAGCAACCGATATCGTCGCTGTGTGAACGGAGATTGATGGTTGATGAAACAACGCCGTTAACGCTCTTTGAATTTGTCTGGATAACTTCACTGTCTGCAATCCAGTTAATCTTGTCGCAGTTTTTACCAACAAGTGTGATTGTGTCGTCTTCTTCATCAACAATGATGCAGGTTACAACAGGATAAGAATCGCCTTCGCCGATTCTTTCGCCGGCTTCATATCTTGAAACTGCGAAGAATGTGCCGTTTTCCATAGCTGTTCTTACGTTGTCGAGAGAGTAAGAGGGCATAACGAAATCCATAAATGCAGTGTCGATATCGGGAATGTTATGAGCGTCGCTGTTGCCGAAGCCCCATACGTTTCTGCCTTGGGGGATAACAACCTGGAGAAGCTCATCCCAAAGAACGCGGTCCTTTTGTGTGGGTCTGTCGTAAGCGTAGTAAACTTCGATACCTAAGCAGGATTCGTATCTGAGTAAAAGGTCAGCAAAGAAGTGAACGTTGCCGGGGTCACGTGCAATGCTCTCGTCACCGGCGGAGCTGAGCCAGTCGCCGGGATGGTTGATGTGAGAAATGCCGCCGGCATCCTCAATCATTTTAATCATTGTTTCGAAGTCGCCTTCGGTACCCATAACACCTTCTGTGGATTTGTCGTTCATGAAGTAGCCGTTGATGTGGTTCTTCTGAGCAACAAGGTAGTTACCTTCAATAGCGCCGGGAACACACTGTAAACCGCGAGTGCTTGTGCGTCTTGTGAGTTCGTCATTGTATGTACCTGAAGTAATAGCGTTGTATTCTTCGGTTGTAAGATGTGCCTGGTCGTTCAAAATAGCATAGTTGTAGTAGTATAAGGGTAAAAGAGTGGGCTGCTGGTCCCATTCAACGCCTATAACGCCGTGGTCGGCAAAGGCAAGAACATCAAAGTTCTGGTTATAGTGCTCTTTAACCATCTGATCAAGGCTAACAACCGCGTCACTGTATGTAGTGTGAGTGTGAAGGTTAGTTTTGTAATGGTTGTTGTCGTTTCCTATGTAAGCCATAACACTTTCATAGGGGTTTGTGATTTTGTAATCCACCGGTGCTGCAAAAGCTGATATCTGTGAAACAGAGAAAAGCATTGTTGCAACAATGAGAAGTGAAACTATTTTAAAAAATGATTTTTTCATTCATCATTCCTCCCTTTTAACAGATTATAACAATTTGATAAAATACTGTCAACAAGAATTTCATTCAAAATGCAAAATTCAAGGGCTTGCGCCGGATTATAATTTGCTTCTCGCAGAAAATCGGCTTTCCGTAAAGGTGATATAAACTTTCAAAAGCAAAAAATCTTCGGAAACATTTACTGCTTCCGAAGATTTCTTCATCTTTAATTAATACATTCCGCCGCCCTGGGCCGCTGCCATTGCAGCTGCGTTAGCTGCATCTGCTGCGGGGTCGGGTTTATCTGTAACAAGGCTCTCTGTTGTAAGAACCATTGCTGCAACGCTTGATGCGTTCTGAAGTGCAGACCGTGTAACCTTTGTGGGATCGAGGATACCTGCCTCTGCCATGTCTGTGTATTCCTCTGTTGCGAAGTTGAAACCGTAACCGGGTTTACCTGAACGGAGAATACCGTCAATAATAACGGAGCCTTCAAGACCTGCGTTAGCGGCAATCTGGCGAACGGGCTCTTCGATAGCTTTACGAACGATTTTTGCGCCGGTGATTTCATCAGCATCTGTAAGGGATGCAATATATTCGTCGAGAGCGGGGATAGCATTGAGAAGTGCAACACCGCCACCTGCAACGTAACCTTCTTCGACAGCCGCCTTTGTTGCTGCGAGGGCATCCTCAATGCGGAGCTTCATTTCCTTCATTTCTGTTTCGGTTGCGGCACCTACGCGGATAACTGCAACGCCACCTGCCAATTTGGCAAGTCTTTCCTGAAGTTTCTCTCTGTCAAAGTCGGATGTTGTAGTTTCAATCTGTGATTTAATCTGAGTAACTCTTGATGCGATTGCTTCGTTATCGCCTGCACCGTCAACGATGATGGTGTTTTCTTTGCTGATTTTAATCTGACGAGCTCTGCCAAGCTGAGTAACGGATGCGTCCTTAAGGTCAAGGCCGAGTTCCTCTGTGATAACTTCGCCACCGGTAAGGATTGCGATATCGCGGAGCATTTCTTTTCTTCTGTCGCCGAAGCCGGGTGCCTTAACACCTACGCAGGTGAATGTACCGCGGAGCTTGTTTACAAGGATTGTTGCAAGAGCTTCGCCTTCGATATCTTCAGCGATGATAACAAGCTTTTTGCCCGCCTGAACAATTTTTTCAAGAAGGGGAAGAATCTCCTGAATGTTGGAAATTTTCTTGTCTGTGATGAGAATGAAGGGGTCATCGATAACAGCTTCCATTTTGTCGGTATCTGTTACCATGTAGGGTGAGATGTAGCCGCGGTCGAACTGCATACCTTCAACAACATCACAGCTTGTTTCAGCTGTTTTGCTTTCTTCGACGGTGATAACGCCGTCGGCAGTAACCTTATCCATAGCTTCAGCAATGAGATTACCAACGTTTTCATCCGCGGCGGAAATAGTAGCAATACGAGCGATGTCACCTGAATCCATAACAGGTTTAGAATTAGCTTTGATAGTATCCACAACGTTTGCAACGGCGTTTTTGATACCTTTTTTGAGTACCATGGGATTTGCACCTGCAACAACGTTTTTCATGCCTTCGCGTACAAGAGCCTGAGCAAGAAGTGTAGCGGTTGTTGTACCGTCACCGGCAACATCGTTTGTTTTAGTTGCAACCTCTTTAACGAGCTGTGCGCCCATGTTTTCAAATGCGTCCTCAAGCTCAACTTCTTTAGCGATGGTTACACCGTCGTTGGTGATAAGGGGAGCACCGTATTTTTTATCAAGAACTACGTTTCTGCCCTTGGGACCCAAAGTGATTTTAACTGTGTTGCTGAGTTTGTCTATACCGGCCTGAAGTGCTCTGCGAGCTTCTTCGCCGTAGATAATCTGTTTAGCCATAATAAAAATGCCTCCTGATGTAATTATTCAACAATAGCGAGAATATCGCTCTGACGAACGATGATATATGTTTCACCGTCAATTTTAACTTCTGTTCCGGAATACTTGCTGAGGATAACCTTGTTGCCTACCTGAACTTCCATTTTGATTTCCTTGCCGTCAACGATTCCGCCGGGACCTACCGCAATGATTTCAGCGGTCTGGGGTTTTTCCTGAGCGGCAGCGGCGAGGATGATACCGCCTTTTGTGGTTTCTTGTGCTTCGCAGAATTTAAGTACGACTCTGTCGCCTAAGGGTTTGAGTGTCATAATAGTTGCCTCCCTGATATAAAAGTAAATAATATGTCGCAATTTAGCACTCGAGCTCTCTGAGTGCTAAATATATGATACCCCTTTTCATTGAAAGAATCAAGACTTTTTTCCAAAAAAAGTAAGACCAACATCATTATTTACAATTGTGTAACATAATTGTTACTTGTAAAAAATGTATGTATATAGTAGAATATGCAAAGATAGAGGTTGACTTTTGTCGTCGCGGTTGTTTATAAACCCAAAAACGGATTTAAGGAGGGTATCTCTGTGAAAGCGGTTAAATCGCTTGTTTCTGACGATATTCCCATGAAGTTTATATATGCAACAGTCGGCATGGCCGCTGTTCTTCCCGAATACATTGCGCCACTTATGACATTGGCGTGTTTTATTGTATTTAAAAGACATTTTTCCCTTACCGGTCAAAAGGTTAAAATGGGTGAAGTCGGCAAGGTGTTCTTGCTGTTTATGTGCTTTAGTGCCATAAGCTGTATATGGTCGCTGACCCCGATTTACTCCGTAGCTATTTCTCTTTTGTGGATGGGAATGCTGTTGGGCTCGTTCTTTATTTCCAATATGTGCAATACCAGAGGCAGGCTTGAAACTTTAGTTGTTTGTTTTTCTGTTGGTGGCGGTATAGTAGGAGCGATAGGTCTTTTACAGTATATTCTGTTATTGGCAAAAATAGATGTTCCTAATCCTTTATGGTCAATAATAGATGTTCTTATTTATAAAATTTTACCGTTTAGTATTACTGATACCGCGCCTGTATGGTCTGATTCCAGGGCAGCATCTACATTTGATAACCCCTTGATTTGTGCAACATATCTTATTATGGCGTTACCGGTTGCCGGTTATGGCTTTACCGGAGGTAAACGGTCTAACAGAACCATTTGCGGCATAAGTGCCTTGTTGATTCTGGGCGGAATTGTTGCTACAACTTCACGCGGCGCGGCAATAGCGGCGGTAGTTTCAATCATTATTCTGCTGTTTATAAATTCACGTAAGCTGTTAAGCGTTCTTGTAACTCTTTTTGCCGCAATCGGCGGTTTTGCAGTAGTTTTATTGAATCGTCATCTGCTTGTGGAAGGCGATATGGGTAGCTCCAGCGGCTCTCGTATAAGAATGTGGAAGGCTTGTTGGGAGCTTATAAAAAATAAACCTGTTCTCGGCTACGGTGCCGGATGTCAGGGAACGTCTATGGGTATGGCGGAATACGGCGTAAATAAACCCCATGCTCATAATCTTTACATAGAATTAACTACCGAGCTGGGCTTTGTGGGAATAGCATTTTTCCTGGTTGTTTTAGGGTTTATTGTATACGATATAATAAAGCTCATACGTCACGGTGGCATTTACGGAAAAATGGGTGTTGCGGCTTTGGCGGTTCTGGCGGGAGTTCTTGTTGCATCCCTTACCGAATTTACATTCCAGACCCCCAAGGAATTGCAGTATTTTATGATTTTCCTGGGTATGCTTGAGGCGGCTAAGCGTCTGGCGGATAAAGAACCCAAGAAAACACATAAACCAAAAAAAGAAAAAGAAACGGTTACTGTTTAAAGACGGCGTCCACGGACACCGTCTTTTGTTTTAAAATCTTGATTTCTGAACATTTACAGCATATAATGTAGATAATTCAGAGTGTTAGGGGATATGATTCAATGAAAATTACGGATATTCTTGAAACCAAAAAACTTTCTCTCTCTTTTGAGGTTTTTCCCCCGAAGACCCAGACTGCTTTTGAGAGTGTCAAATCCGCGACAGAAGAAATTGCTAAGCTGAAGCCCTCTTTTATGAGTGTTACATACGGAGCGGGTGGCGGAACCAGCAAATATACACTTGATATCGCGAAGAATATAAAAGAAATGTACGGTGTTCCCACTTTGGCGCATCTTACATGCGTGTCGTCTACAAAGGAAACTGTTAAAGAGAAAATTACCGAAATCGAAAATGCAGGTATTAAAAATATAATGGCGCTCAGAGGCGATATTCCCGAGAATCTTATTGATGAAGACCGCAGTAAATGGGATTATAATTATGCGGTTGACCTTATACACGAGTTGAAAGAAGCTGACCCGGATTTTTGTATAGGCGGAGCGTGTTATCCCGAAATACATCCGGAAAGTAAAAATCAGTATGAAGATATAAAAAGACTTAAAGAAAAGGTTGACGCAGGCTGTGATTTCCTCACAACCCAGATGTTTTTTGATAACAACCTTCTTTATAATTTTTTGTACAAAATACGTGAAGCAGGAATAACTGTTCCGGTTATTCCGGGAATTATGCCAATAACAAATGCAAAACAGGTTGAGCGAGCCGTCAAGCTTTCAGGTTCTTTTATGCCGCAGCGATTCAAGAGTCTTGTGGATAAGTTCGGTTCTGACCCTGCTGCCATGAAGCAGGCAGGCATAGCCTACGCAACTGACCAGATTATAGATTTATATGCCAATAACATTTATAATGTCCATGTTTATTCTATGAATAAGCCGGATGTTGCGATGTTGATTCAGAATAATCTTTCGGATATTTTAGGTAAATGAGAAAAGCTTGAAAAAGAGCCGCGTATATGGTATTCTAAAAAGGATGAGGTGATAGTGTGCACGAATCAGGAGAAATGTATCTTGAAACAATTTTTGTACTTTCCCAAAAGATGGAAAATGTGCGTTCAATAGATATATGTGACTATATGGGATATTCAAAACCCAGTGTCAGCAGGGCAGTGGGCTTGTTGAAGAAAGCTGCTCATATAACCGTTGACGGAAACGGTTACATTAATTTAACTGAGAGTGGACTGGCTATTGCCAAAGCTATATATGAGCGCCATACGATTCTTATGGGTAGCCTTGCAGCATTGGGTGTGAGCGAGGAAACCGCCGACCAGGATGCCTGTAAAATTGAGCACGTTCTCAGCGATGAAACCTTTGCTGCCATAAAAGAACACTACAATAAAATGAAAAAATAAACATTTACGCTTTTTCAATGAGAAGAGTATCAGAGTAAAGATATTCTGTATTGGAAAAGCGTTTTTTGTTCAGTGTTCAATGTCAACAAAAATTTGTAATATGAACCGCTATTTTCCACCTATATTTTATCGGCAGTTTGTTGATTATTGACTTAATCGGTGTTATAATATCATCGTAACAGAAAAAAGGAGCGAAAAACATGGATTTTGAGAGTTGGAAAGGTTTTGAAAGCGGAACCTGGAAAAAAGAAATAAATGTACGAAGCTTTATAAAACATAACTATACGCCCTACGACGGTGACGAAAGTTTCCTTGAAGGACCTACTCAGGATACTATTGATTTATGGGAGCAGGTTCTTGATTTATCTAAAAAGGAAAGAGAAGCCGGCGGTGTTCTTGATATGGATACTAAGACTATATCCACAATTACTTCCCATGCACCCGGTTATCTTGATAAGGATAAAGAAAGAATTGTCGGTTTCCAGACGGACAAGCCCTTTAAGCGTGCGTTAATGCCCTACGGCGGTATCCGTATGGCTGAAAAGGCGTGTAAGGATAATGGCTACGAGATTGACGGTGAAGTAAAAGAGTTCTTCACAGTTCACAGAAAAACACATAACGCAGGCGTTTTCGATGCCTATACTCCGGAAATGCGAGCTTGCCGTTCAAGCCACATTATAACAGGTCTTCCCGATGCATACGGCAGAGGTAGAATTATAGGTGACTACCGTAGAGTTGCTCTTTACGGCGTTGACAGACTTATTGCCGACAAATTGGAACAGAAAGAAACAACTCGTTCGGCAATGTATTCTCAGGTTATTCAGGAGCGCGAAGAAATCTCCGAGCAGATTCGGGCACTTCAGCAGCTTAAGGAAATGGCGTTGAGCTACGGCTACGATATTTCACTTCCTGCAAAAGATACAAAAGAGGCTATTCAGTGGCTGTATTTTGGTTATCTTGCCGCGGTAAAGGAACAGAACGGCGCGGCAATGTCTTTGGGCAGAACGTCAACATTCCTTGATATTTATGCTGAACGCGACATAAAAAACGGAACTTATACCGAAAAAGAGCTTCAGGAAATGGTTGACCACTTCATTATGAAGCTTCGTCTTATAAAATTTGCCAGAACACCCGAGTATAATCAGCTTTTCTCCGGCGACCCTCAGTGGGTAACGGAGTCTATCGGCGGCGTAGCCATCGACGGACGACATATGGTAACTAAGATGTCATACCGTTATCTTCATACCCTTGAGAATCTCGGTGCGGCACCGGAACCCAATCTTACAGTTCTCTGGTCATTGAGACTTCCCGAAAACTTCAAACGTTTCTGTGCGAAGATTTCTATTGAAACATCATCCGTTCAGTACGAGAATGATGACCTTATGAGATTCCATCACGGTGACGATTACGCCATAGCTTGCTGTGTTTCATCTATGGTTGTAGGAAAAGAAATGCAGTTCTTCGGAGCGAGAGCAAACCTTGCGAAATGTCTTCTTTACGCAATTAACGGCGGTGTTGACGAGATTTCAGGAAAACAGGTTGCGCCGGAATATCGTCCGATTACTTCGGAGTATCTTGACTACGACGAGGTTATGAAGCGATATGATACTATGATGGAATGGTTGGCAGGTGTATATGTAAACACCCTTAATATCATCCATTATATGCATGATAAATATTGCTACGAAAGACTCCAGATGGCGCTTCATGATAAGAAGGTTACACGTTGGTTTGCCACCGGTATAGCAGGTCTTTCCGTAGTTGCTGACTCACTTTCCGCAATCAAATACGCTAAAGTAAAAACTATCCGTGATGAAAGCGGACTTGTGGTAGATTATGAGGTGGAGGGCGACTTCCCGAAATACGGAAACGATGACGACAGAGTAGATAAGATAGCCTACGATATCGTTCACAGATTTATGACTCATATCAGAAAGAACCACACATACAGGGATGGTATTCCCACAACATCAATTCTCACAATCACATCAAACGTTGTTTATGGTAAAAATACAGGTGCAACACCTGATGGCCGTAAAAGAGGTGAAGCCTTTGCACCCGGTGCAAATCCCATGCACAGACGTGATACCAAAGGTGCAGTTTCTTCCCTTGCTTCTGTTGCAAAACTTCCGTTTATAGATGCACAAGACGGTATTTCAAACACATTCTCGATTATTCCCGGCGCACTCGGCAAAGACGACCGTATTTTTGCAGGGGATATTGAGGTAGACCTTGATTGTAGCAGCGGAGCTTGCAGCACACCCACACTTTTTGAGGGTCTTGATGCAGACGATTAATTTTAATTTAGGAGGATGCTATTATGGCAGCAACACAGAATCAGATAGATAACCTTGTTTCTCTTCTTGACGGTTATGTACAGAAGGGTGGTCACCACCTTAACGTAAACGTGTTTTCGAAAGAAACCTTGCTTGATGCCCAGGAACATCCTGAAAAATATCCCCAGCTTACAGTTCGTGTAAGCGGATACGCAGTTAATTTCGTGAAACTTACAAAGGAACAGCAAGACGAAGTTATCTCAAGAACCTTCCACGATAAGATTTAACCTGATGATAGGATATATCCATTCTAAAGAAAGTTTCGGCACAGTGGACGGCCCGGGCATAAGATACGTGTTATTTTTACAGGGCTGTCCTATGCGCTGCTTATATTGCCATAATCCCGATACCTGGGAGGTTGGCAAAGGTGAGAAGATAACTACCGATGAGGTATTGCAGGAGTATAATAAAAATCGCTCCTTTTATTCTAAGGGCGGCATTACCGTAACCGGCGGAGAACCCCTTTTGCAGGTGGATTTCCTTACGGAGCTTTTTAAAAAGGCGAAAGCGGATAATATTCATACCTGCATAGATACATCAGGGATTACATATAATCCGGCAAATGCCGCATATATGAAGAAACTTGATGAACTTATTAAGTATACTGACCTTATAATGCTTGACATAAAGCAAATTAATTCCGAAAAGCATAAGGAACTCACCGGAAAAGATAACGAGAAAATTTTGAAATTCGCAAAATATCTTGAACAGAAAAACGTTCCGATGTGGATAAGGCATATTATTGTAGAAGGTTATACCGATGACCCCGAGGATTTGAGAAAACTTGGCGAGTTTATCGGAGAATTAAAAAATTTAAAAGCGTTGGATGTTATTCCATATCACACCATGGGCGTAAATAAGTATAAAGAATTAGGCATGGCGTATCCTCTTGAGGGATTGGAAGCATTGCCGGTGTCAAAAGCGGTAGAAGCAAAGACCTATATTCTCGAAGGAATAAAGAAAACACGAAACAAATGAAATTAAGGCTATCTTCGAGGATAGCCTTAATCATTACCTTGTAAACAGGAAAATATTAACTAAAATAAATTTTTAAAAAAATAAAAATTTCTCTTGACATGTCCTTTTATTTATGATATAGTAGTCAAGCGTTGAGACGCTGGTGTAGCTCAGTTGGTAGAGCAGCTGATTTGTAATCAGCAGGTCGGGGGTTCGAGTCCGTCCACCAGCTCCATTTTTATTCAATTGAATAAAAGTATATGTGGGAGTGTTCCCGAGTGGCCAAAGGGGGCAGACTGTAAATCTGTTGGCACCGCCTTCGGTGGTTCGAATCCACCCGCTCCCACCAGAAAAAAGCATCGCGTAAGCGGTGCTTTTTTCAATGAAATTCGCCTTTCGGCGAGTGAAATCGCTTTGCGGTGAAATACGCTGAAGCGTATGAAATATTTGCTTCGCAAATGTTATGGCGAATTTTATTTCATATTTTCCGTAAGAAAAATATTTCATACAAAACTTGTTTTGGATTTCATCGTGCATAGCACGATTTCATTATTTTTTGTAAGGCTTGGCACAGTTAAATAATTCTCTGACTTGTATCAATTAGTGTGCATAACAGTTGTTCCTTCTATGCGGAGTATATGGATGTGATGCACCGCATCAAGGGTGTTGTGATTCATGTAAAAGTACGCTATAATAAACATGAGGAGACAATTTATGAAATTAACCTTTTTGGGTACGGGGGCAGCGGACTGGCCTTTGCAAAATCCCGATGAATACGCGGAGTTTCGGTGGTGGTCTTCTGTGCTTATAGACGACGTATTACTGATTGATCCCGGCCCGCAGGTTTTTGAAGCATTAAAAGCTACGAAAAAATGCCCTGAAAAGATCAAATATGTCATAAATACCCATACGCATAAAGATCATTTTTCGCAAGAAACGCTGTCCGGGTTAGAGGCTGAGGGTGCAATATTTATGCCGCTGTCGCACAGCGAAGTTAAAACAGTGGCTCAATATACCATAAGAGCCTATAAAGGCAATCACGGCACTTGCCGAAATACGCTACACTTTTTGATCAGTGATCATGAACGAACGATATTTTATGGACTTGACGGTGCTTGGCTCTTATATGATGAGGTGCAGGCGATCAAGGAATACAGGCCTGATGTTGCGGTTATAGATGCCACCATTGGCGATATAGATGGCGACTACCGTATTTTTGAGCATAATAATCTCAGTATGGTTTTGGAAATTCAAAAAATGCTTTCGCAATGATGATATTTAACGACTAACGCCGTTGATGATATACAATGCTTCGCATTGATTTCGACAAAAATATATGTTATACTGATACGCAAGAAATATTTTCTTTAAAAAAGGTGAAATCAATGTCAACAAAGTTATGGTATAACGAATTCAAAGATGATTGGATGTGGGCGCTTCCTCTTGGAAACGGCAGAGTCGGTGCAATGCTTTACGGCAATCCCCATTGTGAACAAATTGAAATCAACGAGGAGTCATTATGGTGCGGAAGAAAGATTGAGGAGAAGTACCATGCATCTCCGGAAGCTCTTGCGGAAATCCGTAGACTGCTTTTTGAGGAGAAGCTCGAAGAAGCGGCGGACCTTGCCAGAGCGACGTTTTTGTCAGACCCGCCCGTAGTGCGTTCATATGAGAGCTTCGGTGAAATATTTATAGATTTTCCCGATAAAACACCCTATAAGGAATATCGCAAAGAGCTTGAGTTAAGCGACGCTGTTGCAAAGGTTTTATGGACAAAGAGTGGCGTTAAATATCAGAGCGAGTGTTTTGTAAGCGAGGATTACGATGCTTTTGTATATAAAGTGTCAAACGAGGGCAAGCCTTTTTCTTGTAGCGTAACCATGAAACGTAAGCAGGATGCATATACAGCTTGTGTTGATGAAAACACAATAGTTATGAACGGCATAGTAAACACTATCAGCACTCCCATGCATGGTGAGGGTGGCGAAGGAATGTCCTTCGGCAGTAAATTGCGTGTGATTTCCGACGGTGAACATACCACCGACCATAGCAGCATTTATATAGACGGTGCAACATATGTTATTGTTTACAGTGCCTTTGCCACAAACTATAATGTTGAAAAATTCGATATTGATGAAGCTATTGATTATAGAAAGAAATTAGCGGATTGTATTGATAAAATAAGTGGAGTCGGTTATGAAGAAATAAAGGCAAAACACATTGAAACTCACAAAAAATGGTTTGATGATGTTAAATTCGAATTGGATTCACCTGATTTTTCGGATATGCCTACGGATGAACGTCTTGAAGAATTGCAGGATGATGAGAAAGACCCTGATTTATTTACATTATATTACAATTTTGGCAGATATCTTTTAATAGAAAGCTCGGGAAAGAATGCTACACTTCCCGCTAACCTTCAGGGAATATGGTGCCATGACTTTAATCCTCCGTGGGGCAGTGACTTCCACACCAATATAAACTTACAAATGAACTATTGGCCTGCGGGCAGTGCTAATCTTTCAGATACCACAAAACCCTTTATTCATTTTATGAAAATGGTCAGTGACTTTGGCACCGCAACAGCCAAGGAGCTGTTCAATGCCGGCGGCTGGGTAATTAATCACACAACCGATGCTTTCGGAAGAACCGGTGTTCACGACAGTGTTGACTGCGGCTTTTTCCCGATGGCAGGACCCTGGCTTTGTCTTAATCTGTGGGAGCATTATGAATTTACAAACGACAGGGAATATCTCGAAGAAATTTATCCCATTTTAAAGGGTTCTGCTCAGTTTGTTTGTGATTATCTTATAGAGGACGAAAACGGTTTCCTTGTTACCGCGCCGTCCAACTCACCTGAAAATGAGTTTTATTATATAGACGCAAACGGCGAAAAGAAAGAGAGCATGTTTACTCATGCTGCAGCTATTGATTTCCAGATAATAAACGACTTGTTCAAACGTGTTATGTATGCTTGTCATGTGCTTGGAAAAGATGCGGATTTTGCAGAAAAGCTTGAGCAGGTGCTTTCCAAGCTGCCTCCCATTAAGATTAGTGAACGTTACGGAACAATTCAGGAATGGATTAAGGATTACGAGGAAACAGAACCGGGCCACAGACATATATCCCAGCTTTTCGGTCTTTTCCCCGGTGATTGCATAAATGAAAGCAATCCTGAAATATATGAAGCCGCAAAGAGAACCATAGCAAGACGTATCGAAAACGGTGGCGGCTCAACCGGCTGGTCACGTGCCTGGACAATTTGTTTCTACGCAAGATTAAAGGATGGCAACAACGCGGGCGAGCATCTGGGATATCTCTTAAAGAACTGTACGGCATACAATCTTTTTGATATCCATCCGCCTTTCCAGATAGATGGTAACTTTGGCGGTGTTGCAGGTATTACGGAAATGCTTATACAGAGCCATCTCGGCACTGCTGACAACCGTATAGTTGAGTTGTTGCCTGCATTGCCCGACGAGTGGAAAACCGGTTTAATAAAAGGTGTTAAAGCAAGGGGCAACTTTACATTCGATATAGAGTGGAAAGATAACAAAGTCACTCAGGTTGCCGTAACCTCTGCGGATAATAATATTCTTTTATTGAAGCTTAATGAAAAAACCGGAAATATAGAAACAGAAAAAGAATATACAACAGAGGGCTCTGTTTTGAAGATGATTTTCAAAGCAGGAGAGACTGTAAGAATTAATTTCAGATAAAAAGTCAGATGTTGTGAAAGGACTTTTTATGAAAAAGGAAAGTATCGCTCCGAATATTGTTTCGGATAAAAATAATTGTTTAACTACTATACGTCTTTTTGCTGCTTTTCAGGTTATCTTCGGACATCTGGTTAAACATCTGGAGCTTTCTTGCCCTAAAGGTATAACCTATATAATGGGTTATTTCAGCGGCGTATCGATTTTTTTCGCAGTCAGCGGCTTTTTGATATGGTCATCAATTCAACGCTCCGACTCATACGGCGGATATCTCAAAAAAAGATTTTTCAGAATTTATCCGGAATTATGGGTTGGTGTAGCCATAGAGATAATATCAATACTCGTTTTTTACAACGGCTGGGAAATAAAATCTCTTCTGGCATTTACCTTTACACAAGGAACGGTTTTGCAATTCTGGACACCTGATTCTTTGCGAGGTTACGGCTGCGGTACGCCCAACGGAACACTTTGGACCATATGCGCTACGGTTCAGTTTTATCTGGTTGCGTGGTTCTTGTATAAACTGATGCATAAGAGGAAACTTCCTTTCTGGATTGGTGGTTTTATAGGCCTTGTATGCGTCAGTGTTCTTGGGCAACTTTGCTTCAAATTAATAGGTATCAATATTTTAGTTAAACTTTTCGGACAAACAATTTTCAGATATTTATGGCTTTTCTTTATAGGCTGTTTTATTGCGGAGTTTAAAGAAAAGGTCATACCTGTAATTTCTAAATATTGGTTGGTTTTCCTGGCTACGGGAATAATCCCGGTGGTAACCGGGCTGGATATATACGCAGGCTACAATGTTATTTTAGCTATATCCCTTGCAACCGGATTAATAGGCTTTGCGTATAGATTTCCTCGCTTGGCGCTTAAAACTGATATTTCATATGGATTGTTCATATACCATATGATAATTGTTAATGTTTTTATCAGCTTAGGGCTCACCGGAAATTGGTGGCATTTTGTTGCAGTGTCAGCACTGTCCTGCGTTTTTGCTTATATTTCAACGAAAACCGTAGGAAAATGGTCTGCGCGGAGAAAAATAAAGCGTGTGTAGTTAATTTATCATCAGCAAAGGTGGTTATTATGAAAAAAATATGTTTATTACTTTCAATTATATGTTTGTTTTCTTTTGTAATGGCTTCGTGTTCTAAAACCCCGGAGCCCGACGGTAACACAACAACTGACAACAGCACAACGGAAGCTCCGACCTTGAGCAAGGAAGAACAAGCGGAGTTGGATGAAAAATGCAAGGCTGTCGAAACAGTGGTTCTCAAGTTTATGAATGCCGAAAAAAAAGAAGAAATTGAGCAGTGCGTTGTAGAATATTCCGATGAGTACGCTGAAGCTATATTGAAAGAATATGCCAATAATGATTATACAGTAGCTGTAGAACGAGCAGGTGAATATAATCACTATGAGATTTTCAATATCGATGCTAAAAGTAAATCAGATGCTGAATTTTCAGTCTATAACCAAGTAATTGTGAAAAAGACAGAAAAAGGTTATTTGATAGAGAACAACGAGGACGTTCATAATAATATAAGAATTAGTTGTGCTTGTCCGAGCTGTGCCGGCACCGGTCAGATAGTGACAGTATCCGGTGATTGCCCCGCTTGCAAGGGTACAGCCATGGTATATGATGAAAAAGCCTCTTTTGACCCGGAAACAAATACGTGGGGTGGCCGTTTTGTGGACTGCGAAACCTGTAAGGGCACCGGCAAGGCAGACAATACGGCTGTCAGATGTGAAACCTGCGATGGTTTCGGCTCTGTTTTTGATTAATATCGATTTTTGAATAGAAAATCCGACCGTTACAAGAAATTTGTAACGGTCGGTTGTTTATTTAAATAGTATATCCGAAAGATTTGCAAAGTCTTGCATAGTCATCTTTTCCGCTCTGACGGTTTTCTCAAGCCCTGCTTCTGTTAAAGCGGCGGCAACGGCATCTTTTTTTATGCCAAGAGCGGAGCTTATTGAGTTTTCGGCAGTTTTTCGTCTTTGGGAGAAAGCGGCTTTTACAAGCTTAAAGAAGTTATCTTCATTTTTCACGTTAACCGGTGGAGCGCTGCGGACGGTAAGCTGTATAACCTCGCTGTTCACCTTAGGTGGTGGCAGGAAAGACTCACGAGGAACAAAGAACAGTTTTTCGCTTTCTGCGTAGTAGCTTACGGCAACTGTTACCGCGCCGCCATCACGACTTCCCACTTCGGCGCAGAGTCTGTCGGCGGCTTCTTTTTGTACCATAACTGTTATGGAATTAATGGGAAGCTTGCTTTCCAGAAGGAGCATTATAATCGGTGAAGTGATATAGTAGGGGAGGTTGGCGCAGACGGCGATATCCATGCCCTTGCATTTTTCTTCAATAATTTCTTTGAGGTCTGCCTTCATAACGTCTTGGTTAATGATTTCCACATTTTGAAAATCTGCCAGAGTTTCGTTGAGTACCGGCAACAGACGCTCATCAACCTCGAAGCTTAAAACCTTACCGGCTCTTTTGGCAAGTTCGGCAGTAAGTACGCCTACGCCGGGCCCTATTTCAATGGCGCAGGTGTTTTCGCCGAGTCCTGCCGCATCTGCCATTGCGGGACATACCTGAGGGTCGATCAGGAAATTCTGACCTAAACCTTTATTAAAAGTTACGCCGTGCTTCGACATAACGGATTTTATAACATTTATATCGGAAAGATTTTTCATCATTGCCTCCGAAAAGTATTGAAAATGGTTTCCAGGTAGGATATTATTAATTATATATTTTACAAAAATATATGTCAACTCTCTAAAGATAGGGGAATTAAAATGAAAACAATCAAAGATGCAATATTTATAAGACAAGATGCGGATTTCGGAGATATCCGTCCTGTGTTTAAAAAGGTTGTCTGGATAGATAAACCAATAATAAAAGCCACACTTTGCTGTTCGGCTTTAGGTTATTATGAGGCATATCTGAACGGCTCCAGGGTAGGGAAATTCATTTTTGCCCCCGGATGGACAAGCTACGGCAAGCGTATTCAGTACCAGGAATATGATGTTACACATCTTATGGAAGAATGTAATACCCTTGATATTGCCCTGGGCAACGGAAGACGTTATCATGGCAATTCTAACGAGCATTATGAGAGTATTACACCAAGAGAAGATGCACTTATAGCTTCTTTGCTTATTGAATATGAGGATGGTACAGAGGAGTTTATTCCTACTGATGCTACATGGAAATGCAGTAAAAGTAATATTTTGTATTCTCACGTTTATAATGGTGAAACTGTCGATTTTAACGCAAACACCGACGAGGAGTTCACTGTAAAAGAGTTAAGGGATATAGATACAAAAATAGTTGTTCCCCAGGAAGGCGAAGAAGTGCGCGAAATGGCACGTATAGGTGTCGCGGAAATAATCACAACGCCTAAAGGTGAAACTGTGCTTGACTTCGGACAGAATTTAACGGGATATGTTGAATGGTCTGTGCCTGCTGAAAAGGGTAAAGAGTTCAGGCTTTATCACGCAGAGGTTCTTGATAGAGAGGGTAATTTCTATCTTGATAATATGCGCAGTGCAAAGGTTGAAATAAAAGTTGTTTCCGACGGTAACGAGCATACATATAAACCCCACTTTACGTATCAGGGTTTCCGTTACGTTAAACTTGAAGGCTTTGATAAAAAGGACATAAATCCCGACAACTTCACAGCTATTGTAGTTTTCTCTAATATGAAGCGTACAGGATATTTTGCCTGCGGTCATGAGCTTGTACAACAGCTTTATGAGAATATTGTATGGGGTCAGAGGGGCAACTTCCTCGATATACCCACTGACTGCAACCAGCGTGATGAGCGTTTTGGTTGGACGGGCGACGCACAGGTTTTTGCACGCACTGCTTCAATAAACTACAGAACAAAGAAATTCTTTAAGAAATGGATGCACGATGTTGCTGCCGACCAGCATGAGGATGGTGGTATTCCCCATATCGTTCCTGATACAGGTTGGGATTCTTACGGCTCATCTGCATGGGCTGATGTAGCAGTTATTGTTCCTTATTGGGTTTACAGAACCTATGGTGATACCGAGATTATCAGAGAACAGTTCGAATCTATGAAAAAGTGGATTCTCTTTATGGAATCCAAGGGTAGTGAAAGAGGTCTTTTTGATACCCACGATTGCCACTTCGGTGATTGGCTGTCACTTGATGCAGGTGATGAGGCAACTGGCGGTTTTACGGATAATGACCTTATTGGTTCTGCGTACCTTGCTTACTCAAATAGCTTGTTTATTGAAATGGGTAAGGCGATTGGTGAGGATATGAGTTATTTTGAGGAGCTTTACGAGTTATCCGTAAAGGCTTACCGAAAGAAATATATCAATACAGGAAAACCCGAGCACGAAACCCAGACCGCAAACGTACTTGCTATTTATTTCGACCTTACGGATGATATTCAGCGTGAAGGTGCAAAGCTTGTGAAGGATATTGAAGAATGCGGACATCTTAAAACAGGTTTTGTAGGTACACCCTACCTTTTACATGCACTTACCAAAATCGGCAGAAGTGATATTGCTTATAAATTACTTCTTAAAGAGACCTTCCCTTCATGGCTCTTCCCCGTAACAAGGGGTGCTACAACAATGTGGGAAAGATGGGATGGTATGAAGGTTGATGGTACCTTCGCAACTCCCGAGATGAACTCGTTTAACCACTATGCATACGGCTCAGTTGGTGATTGGCTTTACACAACAGTTGCAGGTATCGACAGTGATTTCAACGAGCCTGCTTATAAGCACATAATTTTCAGACCGCTTCCTAACAAAGAGTTAGGTTATGCAAAGGCCCGTATTCTTACAGATAATGGTGAAATTGTATCTTCATGGGAATATACAGGTAACGGCAATGAGTGTAAGTTCTCGTTCACAATTCCTGCAGGTTCTCACGCTACACTTTATCTTGACGACGAAGAATACGAGTTTGAAAGAGGAACATATGATACGGTGTTTGAGTACAATAAATAAGAAAGAATCCCGACCGATTGGTCGGGATTCTTTAGTTAATAGATAAGAGATAAGAGAATCGGGGCTTGCGCCGGATTTTAATTTGCTTTGCAGAGAATGAAACTTCCGTAAGTAGTTAAAATTTTCTTTAGTGCAAACTAAAAAAGCAACTTTTCTCCAATGAAAGTTTTTAATTTATAAAACTTTAAACATAGAAAGCAGAATTTTGAAATCCTTTTCGTATTCAGCGGCAGAAGTCGGGTACTGACATTTAATTTCAATGCAACCGCCGGTTCCGTCGTCAACACAATAAATAGTTGTAACCAGGCCGTCCTTTTCGGAGCCGTACACTACGCTGAGATTTTCGAGATTTTTCAATATATCATTATCCCTGATTCTCTGATGAGTCTTTGCGGTTTCTTCGCAAAGCTTGGTGTAGCTTACCGATTTCATCGGTGTCACCGTCATTGTGACATCGCTGTTGTTCTTTGCGGTCAGCATTGTAACACCGTCGTTTTCGACATAGTTAAAAGTTTTTTTGTCTATGAAGAAGGTGTAGTTTTTATAGGAATCAACCTGAGGCTTCGTGGGCTTCGGAACTGAAACGGAAGGTGTATCGGAAGCTTGTACCGTCGAATCAGTAACAGTCGTGGAATTTTCGCTTAAGAAAATTTCCGAGGAAGACTGCTCAGCAGATGCAGCGGTAGTATCTTTTCCTATAAGTCTTTTACCAAAAGGTGTTAAAAGCAAAGTAACGACAGCGGCACATACTGCAATACCGGCGAAAACTATATTAAGGATTTGCCTGGGTTTATCATTAATCGGCTTTTTGCTTTCTGCCATAATTCATACTCCTGTGGAATAAAGAGCCGCACCTGAAAAGGTACGGCTCGATTTTTTGTAATTAAGCCTTGTCCTTGGAACCGAAGAGCTCGATTTTCTCACGAACAGTCTCTTTAATAGCTTCGCAACCGGGTGCAAGAAGCTTTCTGGGGTCGAAGCCTTTGCCTTCAAGGTCTTTGCCTGCTTCGATGTATTTTCTTGTTGCTTCCTGGAAAGCAAGCTGACACTCTGTGTTTACGTTGATTTTTGAAACGCCGAGGTCGATAGCTTTTTTAATCATATCAGCAGGGATGCCTGTACCGCCGTGAAGAACGAGGGGCATTGTGCCTGTTTTTTCCTGGATAGCTGCAAGAGTATCGAATGAAAGACCGGCCCAGTTTTCGGGATATTTGCCGTGGATGTTACCAATACCTGCTGCGAGCATTGTAACGCCGAGGTCAGCAATCATTTTGCATTCGTCGGGGTCAGCACATTCGCCTGCGCCGATAACGCCGTCTTCTTCACCGCCGATAGAACCAACTTCTGCTTCAAGAGAAAGACCTAATTCTTCGCAAGTTGCAACGAGTTCTTTTGTTTTTTCGATGTTTTCTTCGATGGGGTAGTGAGAACCGTCGAACATAATTGATGAGAAACCTGCTGCAATGCAAGCTTTAGCACCTTCATATGAACCGTGGTCAAGGTGAAGAGCAACCGGAACAGTGATTTTGAGGTCTTCAATCATTGCTTTAACCATATCAGCAACAGTTTTGAAACCGCACATGTATTTACCTGCGCCCTCGGAAACACCAAGGATAACAGGAGAATTCATTTCCTGTGCAGTGAGAAGGATACATTTTGTCCATTCAAGGTTGTTGATGTTGAACTGACCAACTGCGTAGTGACCTGCTTTTGCTTTTGTGAGCATGTCTTTTGCGTTTACTAAAGGCATTTAAAACACTCCTATATAAAATAATTTTTTTAGAACGAATTAAACATTTTCTTCCCTTAAGTCGAGAACTAACTCTTTGCTTTCGGGAATAAGGTGGGTATACTTGACACCCGCGGCATCAAACATACGCTTTGACGCTCTTGTGGAAGATGTCTCGGCATATTTGTCGGAAAGATAGATAACCTCCGAAATACCGCTCTGGATAATTGCCTTGGCACATTCGTTACAGGGGAACAAGGCAACATAAATTCTGCTGCCTGCAAGGCTTCTGCCGCGGCAGTTGAGGATTGCGTTAAGCTCCGCATGGCAAACATACGGATATTTTGTATCGTATGAATCCTCTGCGCTTCTTTCCCAGGGGAAGTTATCGTCGTCGCAACCTGAGGGGAAACCATTATAGCCAACTGATAAAATTCTGTTTTCGTTGTTTACGATACAAGCACCGACTTGTGTGTTAGGGTCTTTGCTTCTTTTAGCGCAAAGAATAGCCGCGCCCATAAAGAATTCATCCCAGGAGATATAATTTTCTCTCTTTGCCATATCCCGACCTCCGCAACACGAATTTTATATTGAACAATATTTCATTCAATTCCAATGTACATTATACAGAGAAAGTTTGTTTTTTTCAACATAAATTTAAAAAAAACGTAACATGTGTATGATACATTGAAATTGCACCTTGAAGTTCTCTGACTTTAATGGTATTATAGGCGGAGTGTCAGATGGATTTACGCGCACTGACGCGAATTTGAAAGGAGTTTTTCCTGTGGTGAAAAATTATTTTAGCCGTGTTTATAAAAACGTAGGGAAAGTAGAGTTAGCATACTGGTGGATTTTGAGATTGTTGATGATTGGCGGTATTTTTTACCGATTCATAAAACCGGACGGACTTGGTTCATATCAGCCTATGCAGATGGCGGCAAACCTTGTAGGTATGTTTGCGTATGAAATATGCCAGATGTTCCCCGAAAAAACTTTCCCCAGATTCTTCTCTCATAAGTTCCAGAATTTTTCAATAATGTCATTCTTTTTGGCATCTTTCGGCGGAGCATTTTTGAATCTTTATTATGCACTGCCGGGCTACGATAAAGTGTTACACGCTTTGGGCTGTGCGGTAGGCGTATACGTAAGCTACGAATGTATATGTGCTATGCAGCTCCGTGACAAGAAAACCTGCCCTCCCGGAATAGCTGCTATTGCTGCTATGGGTCTTGCCTTCGCGTTTGCTTCGGGTTGGGAGATTTTCGAGTTCAGCTTTGACCAGTGGTTCGGTGGCGACGCACAGCATTGGGACCTTCAAAAAGCTATTGATGAAGCCGGTGGCTTGGAAAATGTGTTTATGCTTATACCTTTGGAGCCGGAGCGACTTGAGGCAAGATTTGCTCTTATGGATACCATGGAGGATACGATTCTTAACGGCATAGGTGCCATAGTAATGTACATAATTCTCAGAATAAAGCCGTATAGACATAAAGGTCCGAACAATATAAACAAAATAATAGAGGATGAATTGGCTAAAAATGCCAAAGAAATTACCTCATCAAAATAAATGTTGATTATTGGAAAGAAAAGTAATATAATTAACGTGTATAATTAAAAGGAGGAATCCCTATGTCTAAAAAGATATTGGCAGTTATTCTGTCCCTTATCCTTGCTTTTTCAGCGATTGCGATTCCGGCGAGTGCTGCTGAAATTTCACTCCCCGAAACAAGCGTTGAAAATGTATTTGAAATGTTTGTAGAAAAACTTTTATCATTTGTCCTTTCATATTTGAACAAGTATTGGCCCGGATATGAAGATAAATGGAGTGATGCGGAAGATTACGCAGCTGAAAACTTCTATCCCGGTGAAGAAAGTTTTGACAGAACAGTTGCAGACGACGCTCAGTGGCAGGTAGGCTACGCAGGAGCATCACTTCTTGAAGGTATAGAGCCCTTAGATGGCGATTATTTCCTTGCAGGTTCACTTGAGCCTATTCAGGGTCGTGTACCTACTGAGGTTCTTGATGACCAGCGTGTCCGCGTTTTTGCTATAAGTGATGGCGTAGGCGGCGTTGTTGTTCAGGCAGTTATAGACGGTTTCGGTCTTTCTCGCGGTGATGTTCAGGAAATCCGTTCAAGAATGGCTGATTTTGCGGCTGAAAACAATGTTATCGCTATCAACGTTTCAGTTCTTCATCAGCATTCCTGTATCGATACACTCGGTATGAACGTTCCTCTTGCACAGGCTCTTATTATGAATACCGGTAACGCAGCAACAGGCGGTGCTCTTGACGATCAGAAAATCCAGAAGAATGAGCAGTTTATGGAAAATCTCTTCACAAAAACTGTTTATTCAATGAAACGTGCTGTTAAAAATATGAAGACAGGCGACCTCTATTACGGTGCTGCTGATGTTTCAGAGTACGTAAAAGATAAGCGTGATCCTCAGACAATCGATCCCGAAATTCAGAGACTTCGTTTCGTTCCCGAAGACGGTACAAGCGAAACATGGATTCTTGAAGCAGGTATCCACTGCACAAGTATCGGTGCAGGCCCCGATGAGCTCACAGCAGACTATCCCTACTACATTGAGAAAACAATCCGTGAAGAAGTAGGCGCAAATGTAGTATTTATTCAGGGTGCAGAGCTCGCTATCACATCAAGAGATATCTACCTCTGTAAAGAATGCGGTTCTATCGCAAATGTTGAAGAAACTAACAGAGTTGTAATTTCCTGCCCCAACGGTTGTGTTGACGCAGTTGCTGCAACAACAATCGGTGATGCCGCAGACCTTTGGGATCAGGCAAACGAAGATGAAAATAAAAACGGTATCGACCGTATGAAAGAATACGGTTACATCCTCGGTAAGAAAGTTATCGCTATTGATGAAGAAGAAAAGCTTGACCCTGTTCTTAACATTACAATGAAAGAAGTTGCACTTGACGTTGACAACGGTATTCTTACCCTTGCCGCACGTGAGGATGTTCTTAATGCTGTAATTGTTAAAAACGGCGAAGGCTACAATATGATTACTGAAATCGGCTATATGGAACTCGGCAACGAAGTTGGCGTATTCCTTTGCCCCGGCGAATTTGATCCTATTCTTATTATGGGCGGTCCCGCATCAGGCGATGCTTCCTGGGGTAAAGGCGATTGGGAAATGCCTGCTCTCGCAGATTGCACATCCTGCGAAAATGTAATGGTATTCGGCCTTTGCAACGACCAGGCAGGTTACGTTCTCAGAGATAATGAATATCATTCACTTCTCAGCGAAAACGAAGAAGTAAACATCATCAGCAAAACAGCAGGTTCAACATTCGTAAACGAATTTATGAATCTTCTTGCAAGCGTTGATGCTTAATGAATAATTTTTCCCCGATGCCAGCGCATCGGGGATTTTTTATATTGTACATATTTTGATGTGTATTTTTATGGAAGTTGCTGGTTGAATTTGGTAAGTGTTTGTATTAAAATATAGTATGTATCTTTACAATTTAACTTTGTTGTAATTTTAGAAAGGTGGATTTTCTATGAGAAAAACCAAAAAGTTCATAGCAATCGTATGTGTTGTTGCTATGCTTTCAGGCGTATTCGCAACAATAGGCTTTGCCGCAAACGAAGACGTCGATTATCAGATTACAAACCCTTATGAGAATGTTGATTGGTCTTGGGATCAGTATAAGGCTGACCTTCATACTCATACAACAGCTTCCGATGGTGATAACACACTTAAGGAAATGCTCGAGATAAACTATGATTACGGCTTTGATATCTATGCTGTTTCTGACCACGGTACTACAAGCTACAGTTGGACAGAGCAGGAAGTTATCCCCGCTATCAAAACTTTCCTTGAAATCAAAAAACCGAACACCGAAATCGTTACTCTTGAAGAAGGTGGCGGGTTAACCTTTGACGGTGACAGATACGACCTTATTACCGAAAATGGTGGCGACTATTACTACCAGACCTACGAAGATGGTACAACCGGTCAGTATATGATGCGTGTTCCTTACGCTAACGAGCAGAATCCCACATCACTTAACAACGCTCACGTTAATACATGGTTTGTTGACTATGGTCACGGTGTTGTAGGCGGTACAAGCGACTACGAAACACCCATTAAAGCTGTTGACGAGTTAGGCGGTCTTTCAGTTATCAACCATCCCGGCGAATACACAAACGCACGTGATGAAGAATATACCTGCGACGCTTATGATGACAGTTATTCATACTATATAGATAAGTTCGAGAGCCTTCTTATCAAATATCCCTCTTGTATCGGTATTGATATGAACAGTAAAGGCGACTCCAGAACACGTTTTGACAGAAAACTCTGGGATATTATGCTTATGGACCTTACTCCTTCAGGCAGAAATGTTCTCGGTATTGCTACAAGTGACGCTCACAGAGTTTCCGCTGCATATACAGGCTACACATTGATGATTATGCCCGAAAATACAGTTGATAATCTTTATGACTGTATGAGCGCAGGTGAATTCTTTGCGGCAAGTAAGTGCCTCGGTAACAACGAAGAGCTTAATGAAATTGCAATGTATCTTGTAGAAAACGGCGATGCTGAAGCTGCCGCTATCGGTGAAGATATCCTTGCAAGACAGGCAGAGGATTACAACGCAAAATACGAAGCTCCTCTTGATGTTGAAGCTCCCGTAATTAACGAGATTATCGTTGATGACGACGAAGATTCAATCAAACTTGATGTTGATGACGACCTTTGCATCCGTTGGATTTCAAACGGTAAGACTGTTGCCTACGGTGATGAAATCGACCTTGATGAATACAGTGATGAAATCGGCACATACATCAGAGCTGAAGTTTTCGGCGAAGGCGGTATTGTTTATACTCAGGCTATGATGCTCGAGTATGAAGGTTCTCCCGAAAGCGAAACCAAAGATACTTATGATTTCTGGTGGGTAGCAAGTATCATTCCCGATACATTGGTAAAATTCCTTGCATCTCTTGATATTTTCAAATATACCTGGGAAGCAATAAGCTGAGTATGATTTGATTAAAAGTACCATTCTTCTGAATGGTACTTTTTTATTATAATCAGTTGTATTCTTTTTTTTGATATGTTAAAATAAATTTAATATGGTTAGAGAGGTAGAGTATAGTATGAATGCAATTATAACCGTAGTAGGAAAAGATAAAGTTGGCATTATGGCAGGCGTTTGCGTCGTGCTCCAGAAAATTAACGTAAATATTCTGGATATAAGCCAGACTGTTATGCAAAACATGTTTACTATGAATATGCTTGTAGACGTTAAGGATGCAAATGTAGAGTATTCAAAAATAGTTGATGCACTCGAAGAAGAAGGCGAGCGCCTTGGTGTTAATATCCGCATACAGCGTGAAGATATTTTTGATGCAATGCACAGAATCTGAGGTGGACTATGCTTAATCAACACGAAATAATAGAAACGCTCAGCATGATAGACGACCAGCATCTTGATATACGTACCATAACAATGGGTATATCGTTGCGTAACTGTGCACATCCTGATGCAAAAATCTGCGCAACAAAGATGTATGATAAAATCACAAAGTATGCTGAAAACCTTGTAAAAACAGGCGAGGATATAGAAAAAGAGATGGGTATACCCATTATCAATAAGCGTATATCCGTTACACCCATAGCCATTGCGGCGGAAAGCTGCGAAACGGAAGATTATACCATTTTCGCTAAGGCAATGGACGATGCCGCTAAAACTTGCGGTGTAAACTTTATAGGCGGTTTTTCTGCACTTGTTCAGAAGGGCTTTACCATAGGTGACCGCCGTCTTATTAACTCAATACCCGAAGCACTTGCAACAACCGATTTTGTGTGCTCCTCTGTAAATGTTGGCTCAACAAAGGCCGGTATAAATATGGATGCGGTTAAACTTATGGGCGAAACAATAAAGAAAACCGCACTTCGCACAGAGGACAGAGATGGCTTCGGCTGTGCCAAGCTTGTTGTTTTCTGTAATGCTGTTGAGGACAATCCGTTTATGGCGGGTGCTTTCCACGGTGTAGGTGAGCCGGAATGTGCAATAAATGTTGGCGTATCCGGTCCCGGTGTTGTTTATAATGCCCTTAAAGGTGTGAAAGGTGCACCTTTTGATGTTGTTGCCGAAACAATTAAAAAGACAGCGTTCAAGATTACAAGAATGGGTCAGCTCATTGCTTGTGAGGCATCAAATCGTTTGGGTGCTGAATTCGGTATCGTTGACCTCAGTCTTGCTCCCACTCCTGCAATAGGGGATTCCGTAGCAAGAATATTAGAAGAAATCGGTGTCAGCGTGTGCGGTACACACGGCACGACAGCCGCTCTCGCTATGCTCAATGACGCAGTAAAAAAAGGTGGGGTTATGGCATCGTCAAGCGTTGGCGGACTTTCGGGTGCATTTATTCCGGTTTCGGAAGATGAGGGTATGATTGCCGCAGCGGAACAAGGGGTGTTGACCCTTGATAAGCTTGAGGCTATGACATGTGTATGTTCAGTTGGTCTTGATATGATTGCGGTCCCCGGTGACACAAGTGCAGAAACAATTTCTGCAATTATCGCGGATGAGGCGGCAATTGGTATGATAAACAACAAAACAACCGCAGTAAGAATCATTCCTGCACCAGGTAAAACCGTAGGTGATTCTATTGAGATGGGCGGACTTTTAGGTACTGCGCCGGTTATGCCTGTTCACAATGAGGGTAGTGTGGATTTTGTAAATAGAGGCGGCAGAATTCCTGCACCACTTCACAGTTTAAGAAACTAAGGATGTGTCTAGTATGAAGTATTTGAATGAACATTTTAAGGAAGTTGAAAAAAGACTCGGATTACCTCAAGAGGCTATCGAGGTCTTTGAAAAAACCGCAGAGAAAATAGAGAAAAGTAAGAGCTTTTCAACAAAGTTCGATGCAATTCTCAAAGAATATATGTATCCCGAAGCACACGATTTCGGCGAGTGCTTTGATAAGCTTAAATTCCTTTCCATTATTTTCAGAGTAAAGGAATACACATTGGCATTTGTTTTCCTCATAATTGCTTCTGAAATTATGCACGAAAGATATAAAGAAGCGGGCCTGAGCGAAGAGCTTTTCTGGGATACCTTAATGGATTTACGCTACAAATTTGATGAATGTGTTGATTGTAAAGAAGTATACGGAACTTTCGTTGCTTCCTGGAATACAGGCGCATATGCGCTTACACGCTTTGCTTTGGGCAGATTCCAGTTTGAATACAGTACATTTGGCTGTTGTGACGAGTACACAACATCAGCAGGTATAAAAATCAAAAGGGGAGATAAAACCCTCGGTTTCCACATTCCTTCATCGGGTGTGCCTCTTACAGATGAGGTTCGTCTTGATTCATATAAAAAGGCATATGAATTTTTCAAGGATTACCGCAGAGAAGATGGCTTGATGATTTTTGAATGTGGTTCATGGCTCCTTTACGACGAGTATAAAAAATTCCTGCCTGAAACCTCCAACACAATAAAATTCATCAACGATTTCGAATTAATAAACAGCGAGCCTAAGGATAAATTTACCGATGCTTGGCGTATTTTTGCAAAATACGGCTACAAGAGTCCGAAAAAATGGCCTGAGGATACTTCAATGAGAAGAGCATTCAAGAAGTGGGTTCTTGACGGTAACAAAACCGGTCACGGCCACGGTGTTATAGTATTTGACGGCGAAAAGATAGTTAGATAAAACAAAAACAACTGACATTCACTTCAACAGAATGTCAGTTGTTTATTTATTCTTCAATAGCCGCTTTCTTTGTGTTTATTCTGTAAAGAATTTCGGAATCGAATTTTTCACTTCTGTCGTAGCGGTAGATACCGTTAAGCTCCTGTTCGACGTCAGTAAGCTGGGTGTAGCAGAAACCAATCATTTTGGGGTTATCAATCATAGCGGTTGTGAGACCGTCGTATCTTTCATAGAATTCTTCAAGAGAAGTTGCGGCGTTGCCGTAGCCCCAGGCTTTTTCTCTGTCATTTTCATCTGCCTGTTTAAGTTCGACTCTTATTCCGCCGTATTCACTCATAAATACAGGGGCGCCATTCCATTCCTGGCGATGACCCTGATGGTCGAAAAGGATATTCTCTGTTATGAATTTTTCATAATCACCACGGAATTTGTTGTAATCCTGATCATAGTTATGAAGATCATAAATATCGGTTTCTACGTGGTAGTTACCGCTTGTGTCGATACAGGGACGGGTTTTATCAAGGTTTTTAATAGTACGGTAAACGATGCGTATAACGTCATCATCCTGTTTTCTGCCGTTAATATCCCATGTTTCATTATAGGGACACCAACCGATAATTGAGGGATGGTTGAAATCTCTTTCGATTTCTTCTTCAATTTCCAGAAGGAAGTAACGCAGTGATTCGAAGTTTGTATGGTCTGCGCCCCAGTTGCCGTGCTCGCCCCATACAATGTAGCCCAATTCGTCGCAATAATGTAAGAAAAGAGGTTCAAAAATCTTCTGGTGGAGTCTTGCACCGTTAAATCCGGCTTTCATAGAAAGAAGAATGTCATTTTTGAGAGCTTCTGCAGAGGGTGCGGTGTAAATACCGTCGGGATAAAAGCCCTGGTCATGGATAAGACGTTGGAATACTGTTTTGCCGTTGATTTTAACACCTTTGTCAGGAGTAAGTTTAACTTCTCTGAGACCGAAATAGCTTGAAACTTCATCTCCGCCGAAGGAAAGCTTAAGAGCGTAAAGACCGCCTTTGCCAACTTCCCAAAGGTGTTTTTCAGAAAGGGGAATAGTAACTGTTGCGGTCTGTCCTGCCGCAGAAACAGAAACTTCACCTACTGCTTTATCTTCCCAGAACGCTTTTGCCGAGAATTCGCCGTTACCTTCCAATTCAGCGTGAATTGTTACGGTAGCATTGTCGATATTCGGATAAACTTTAAAGTTCTTTATGTAGTCAGCAGGGCAGAACTCCATATAAACAGTCTGCCAGATACCTGTTGTTCTTGTGTAGTCGCAGTCGTGGGAATAAAGGAGCTCGCTCTGTTTACCGCGCGCCTGAAGAGGTGAGCGAATATCATCCTGTGCATAAACGGTGATAATATTGTCACCCTCAACTAAAAATTTAGTAGCATCAATTCTGAATGAAGTATAACCGCCGAAATGCTCGCCTGCAAATTCACCGTTCACGCAAACCCTTGCGTGGAAATCAACCGCACCGAAAACGATGAAGGATTTTCCGATGTTGAGCTGTTCTTTTGTGATATTTACGGTTTTCTTGTACCATACCGCAGCCATAAAATCCTTGTAGCCGATTCCTGAGAGCTCACTTTCGGGGCAGAAGGGAACAATGATTTTTTTAGAAAGCTTGCAATCATTTTTGTAAAGCTTCTTTTCTTCTCCGGAATTACCGAAATCAAAATCAAAATCCCATTCACCGTTAAGGTTTATATAGTTTTCGCGAAAAAATCCCGGATTAGGATGTTCGTTTCTGGGTATCATAATAAATCTCCTTTATATGTATTAGTTGGTTCTTAAATATATAAGAAGAACAGCGATATCAGCAGGGGATACACCGCTAATGCGTGAAGCCTGTCCGATAGTTTCGGGGCGTATCTTCTTTAATTTTTCAATAGCCTCAAGGCGAAGATTTGTGATTTTATCGTAGTCAATATCATCAGGAATCTTCTTTACTTCAAGTCGTTTTTGTTCTTCAACCTGTGCAAGCTGACGCTTGATGTAACCTGCATATTTAAGATTGATTTCAACTTGTTCAAGAACTTCGCGAGGTAAATCGGGACGTCTCTTGTCAAATGGCTCAAGAAGCTTATATGAAAGCTGAGGACGTTTTAAGAGCTCCGAAAGTCTGCATCCGGTTATTGTCGGGGCAGTACCCGCATCCTCAAGAACCTTGGAAAGCTCCGGTGAGGGTGGAATTGTAACTCTCGAAACGCGTTGGGTTTCTTCTTCAATGAGTCTTTTCTTTTCCTGTAATTTCAGGAATCTTTCTTCGCTTATAAGACCCAATTCATAGCCCATTTCCGTAAGTCGCAAATCAGCGTTGTCCTCACGTAATATAAGACGGTATTCGCTACGCGAAGTCATCATTCTGTATGGGTCGCGGCAACCTTTTGTAACAAGGTCATCAATAAGTGTGCCGATATAAGATGTGCTTCTGTCAAGGGTAAAAGGTTCCTTGCCCTGAACCTTTCGAGCGGCGTTGATACCTGCGATAAGTCCTTGGGCGGCGGCTTCTTCATATCCCGAGGAGCCGTTGAACTGTCCTGCGCCGAAGAGACCGGGAAGGTCAGTAAACTCCAGCGTGGATTTCAAGGAAAGAGGGTCAACGCAATCGTATTCAATGGCGTACGCATTACGCATAACCTTTACGTTTTCGAGGCCTTTTATGCTTCTGAGAATTTTTAATTGCACGTCTTCGGGAAGCGATGAGGAGAGACCCTGCAAATAAAGCTCTTCTGTATCAAGACCGCAGGGCTCGATAAATACCTGGTGTCTGCCTTTTTCGGCAAAACGGACTATTTTATCTTCTATACTCGGGCAATATCTGGGTCCGACACCCTCAATCTTTTTTGAATAAAGAGGGGAGCGGTGAAGATTATCAAGAATAACCTGCTTAGTGTCAGCGTTTGTATATGTGATGTGACAAATAGCCTTGTTTTCCAACTGCCCTTCGGGCGTCTCGAAAGAGAATGGGGTTATATCTTCATCGCCGATTTGTTCTTCAAGTCCGGTATAGTCCACACTTCTTTTATTAACACGTGGCGGCGTACCGGTTTTAAATCTGCGTAATGAGACATTTAATTCTGAAAGAGAATCGGAAAGGTCGTTGGATGGGAACATACCGTCGGGACCGCTTTCATAGGAAACATCACCCACAAAAACCTTGCCCTTAAGGAATGTACCTGTTGCTATAATTACACATTTAGCGGTATATGTAGCTTCAAGCTTGGTTGAAAATTCCCATAAGCCATCATCATTCTTTTTAAGAGAAACGATTTCTGCCTGTTTCATATCAAGATTGTCCTGAAGCTCAAGACAGTGTTTCATATATTGGGTGTATTCTCTGCGGTCAATCTGAGCTCTCAGCGAGTGAACCGCGGGACCCTTGCCGAGATTTAAAATACGGCTTTGTATAAGTGTTTTGTCAGCGGCTTTTCCCATTTCACCGCCAAGCGCGTCAATTTCACGGACGAGATGGCCCTTTGAAGTGCCGCCGATAGACGGATTACACGCCATGTTGCCAATCCAGTCAAGATTTATAGTAAATACAACGGTTGAAGCGCCTAAACGAGCACTTGCTAACGCGGCTTCAATACCTGCGTGGCCTGCACCGATAACGGCAACATCATAATTTCCTGCATAATAATTCATTTTATCATTATCCTATAAATTTAATATGACCGTCTTCTCTGTCTTTGAATGGCGGTTTTTCGTTGGGATAACCTAAAGTCATTCCCAAAAGGAAGCACCAGTTTTCCGGAACCTCCAGAATATTCATCCACTTTTTCTTTGCTTCTGCATTGTCGAAAAGAGCTCCCAAAGAACCTATCATACAAGAACCTAAGCCCAGAGCATGAGCTGCTAAAGCGATGTTTTCAGCCATAAGCCCTGCCGCCATATCGGCGTTGCTTTCTGCAAAAATGAAGATAAAAGTAGGGGCGTTGTGGTAAACGGGGCGGATATCCCATCCTGTATAAGCGGGGGTATCCCAGCCTACGATGTTTTTGAAATCCGTGTTCATTTCATCAAGCATTTCGTGATTTCTCAGTACGCGCAAATGACAAGGCTGAGTGTTTCTTCCGCTGGGAGCACGGATTGCGGCTTGAAGTATAACATCAAGAAGCTCGTCGGGCACCTGCTCATCAGTGTATTCGCGGATTGTCTGGCGCGATAAAATATTTTCAATAACTGAATTCATATCAAACACCTTTTTCATTTAAAATTACTGAAAGATAGCTCTTTGCGGCGGAATCGGAAACCTCCGTATTTAACTCATAGGAGGCTTCTATGATATCATCAATGCCGTTGCCTACAATGCTTTTTATTATATCGGTTTTCTTTTCGAGAAAATAGGAGCTGTTGACGTCCGCGTCACCGCGCAAAATCAAGAAAATATAATCGTTGGAGCCTATAATCGCGGCGTAACGTGTTTCAATTCCCTGAACTTTATCAAAGAAACCCTCAGGGTAAGATTTATCGTCTTTATGAAGAACTACTGTCTGTACAGAGCTTTGATAACCGCTTTGTGAAAGATATTCCGCGGCTTCTTCCATAGTTTGCTCACCGGCGTTAACCATAGATGCCATATTCTGGAATTTTAGAACCAGTGTTTCCAGGTCGTTTTGGTTTAAACGCACAGTATTTCCGGCAAGGTCGGTTTCAGTGAAATATCCGGTAATTGCCTGGAAAACAATGTAGTTGGTTTTAAAGTTGGCGTATATTCTTGAAACCGGGATTTCTTCTATACCGCCCTCGTCATAGTAGTGAAGCAGCAGAGCGTCGCGATAGCTTTCAGCGGTGAAAACTTTTGTAAGAGTTTCTTTCGTTATACCGATATTGGCGTAATAATTGCCGTAAATTCCCCAGTAAGCATTTACTTTCTCGGATACCGCGGCTTTCTGGGCGGTAGAAAGAGAGATATTATAGGCGTGAGCAAGGGAATTCGTTTTATAATAAGTTCCCGTCAGCTCAACGGCACGGTTTTTCAACGTGTCGTACGGTGCATCTGTGCCTAATTCCACTGTGGCACAATCAAGAAAATATGTGAAAACATCATTGCTGATTTTATTTCCGTTGATTGTTAAAGCGGCTTCCTTTTCCAGGATACTGCACGAAGAAAAGAAAAAAACCGAGCACAGACAGCAAAGCGCCATTATAACGGATACTATGCGGTTACGTAAAATCTTGTTTTTAATCATATTTGCACTTCCGAAAGTTAAAAAATTCATATAAATACACATAATAAAGTATAGCAGAAACCTATATCCAAAACAAGTATAAAAGGTAAACATTTTCAAATAATAGATTCATAAAAGGGAGGGACTCATATGCAAAATGATAATACAAAAAAGCAACGAAAAACAGTAAAAATAAACGGTGTAAAAATAGTAAACGCAGAAAATGTGAAAAAACCGCAGAAAGACGCGGAGCAAACGGCGGAGAGCAGCCCCAAAGCATAAAACAACACTGTACTCTTGCGGGTACAGTGTTGTGATTTTTATAAGTATATTAAGATTTTGCGGCTTCTGCCTCTTCCAATTCGTGTTTTTCACGAAGCTCTTGATAAATGGGCTCGAGTCTTTCTTTAGTAAGAGGATAACCGAATCTGAAAATGAGCCATACACCTGTATAGACAACAGCAGGAATAATTGTGCAGATTAACATCAGCTTTTCGCTTACTCCGGGAACAAACTTACCTGCCTGAAGCATAGGATAAACAGCTGTGTTAGTTTCGGAATAACCGATGGCTTCCATAAGGAACAAACCGCCTGCGTCCGCAATGGCCTGACCGAACTGTCTGCCGAAGGTGTAAGCAGAATAAACGGCACTTTCGTTTCTGACACCTGTTTTCCATTCCTGGTAGTCAATAACGTCCATAACAACTGCCCAGCAAGTAAGGCTTACGAAGGTATAGCCGAAACCGATAAGGAATAAGCAAACCATAAATAACCAAGCGGGATAAACGCCTTTGCCGGGGTTTACCATTTCTATGAAAGTCGGGCTATTAGCGGTTAACGCAAGGAAAACCGAAGCACCGGCGGCAATTATAGACATTTTACCGCAGAGTTCTTTTTTACCGTATTTGGCAGCTAATTTGGGTGTGAATAACATTAATGCTGCCATGGGGAGATAGGTACATACAGTACCCAATACACTGAGGATACCTGCATCCTCAAAGTAGTTTTTATAAAGATATGCGTTAAATGAGTTGAACTGTAACTGACCGCTGATGAGTACGCCGGAAATAGTAATCATGACGAAAGGTCTGGATTTGAATAAGCCTTTGTAAACACCTTTAAGGTCAACCTTCTCTTCATCGAATGCAGGGACTCTTTCCTTAAGGTTTCTATGACCGATAAGGTAGAAGAGAATTGACATAGCACCCATTAAAAGGGCATATATGAACATACGGTTTCCGTTGGCGCTGTTGTTTACATAAACAAACATAGGAGCGATAAGTGTAACGACCGCACCGCCGACACCTGAACCCAAGGAACGTGAGGTTGAAAGAAGAGTTCTTCCCTTAGGGTCATCGGTAATAACGGAAGCCAGTGAACCGAAGGGAATATTCATCGCTGTGTACATTGTACAGTAAATCAGATATGTGATAATACATACAACGAAAAGAAGCGTTTTATTATTTGCGAGAGTTGCGTTATAGAAAATTGAAGTGGGATCAGAATAAGGAAGGAAGCAAAGAACTGTTGAAATACCCAAAGGTACTGCTACAAGCCTTAAATACTGACGGAACTTGCCGTCCTTACCCGGTTTTCTCTTTGCAACAACAGCACCCCAGAGAGGGTCGTTGACGACGTCCCATAAACGAGTTACAACAAACATAATAGCGACCTTGATTGAAGGAATTGCCAGAACGTCGGTCATAAATATCTTGAGGTAGCTTGTGATATATGTAAGGTTAAACATATTTGCGGCTTCCGCAATAGTGTAGCCGGCAACATCTTTAGCCCCTATTTTATTAGGATGGTTGTTAATTTCTTTTGGCTTTTTATCTTTTGCCATTACATCATCTCCTTGCCAAACGTAATACTAGCACATAAAACAGAAAATATCAATCTTTTTGTTACATCTCGTAATTTACCGCAAGACCGCCTTCGCTTGTTTCGCGGTAGTGATGCTTTAAATCTTTTCCTGTCTGGTACATAGTGTCAACAACTGTATCAAATTTAACTTTTCTTGTAGCTGTAAGGAAATTAGCTAAAGAAAGAGCGTTTATTGCTCGCATAGCGGCAACGGCATTTCTTTCTATACAAGGAATTTGCACAAGTCCGCAAACCGGGTCGCAGGTAAGACCCAAATAATGCTCCATAGCATTTTCGGCTGCATATTCTATCTGGTCAAGGTCCATATAATGAAGCTCCGCAAGGGCAGCCGCCGCCATTGAACACGCTGTGCCGATTTCAGCCTGACAACCGGCTTCCGCGCCACTTATGGATGCGTTCTTTTTTACTACGTTGCCGATGATACCGGCTGTTGCAAGAGCTTTCGCGATTTCAAAATCTGTAAAACCCTTTTTCTCTTGCATATAGTAAAGCACTGCCGGAAGAACGCCCGATGCTCCGCAGGTGGGCGCGGTAGTAATGACACCGCCGCCGGCGTTCTGTTCACTTGCGGCGTAAGCATAGGCGCAAACGAGTCTGTTTTCTCTTGTTTCAGGTGTTTCGTCCATATGACGTTGCGCGAACAGGTATTTAGCCTTTCTTTCAACTTCGAGTCCGCCCGGCAGGATTCCTTCGTGATAAAGACCTTCGCGAATGGTAAGCTTCATTCTTTCCCATATTGATTTAAGGAATGGGAAAATTTCTTCGCCCTCAAATTTTGCCGCATAGTCACTTAATCTCAGATGGTGCATAAGGCAATAGTCTTTGATTTCCTCAAAGTTTTTATGGGGATAAATCTCCGGGGCAGTAACGCTGGGGACACCTTCGATTCGTATTTCGCCGCCACCGATACTCATAGCGCGGATTTTTGCGATTATTTCTTCACCTTTGTAAATCTCAAAATCAAGAGTGTTGGGATGGGGCAAATCTTTTTCTTTAATATTAAAAACTATCTCGTTTTTGGAATTAAGAGTGGAGGAGAGGGCAGTGTGCGTGCCGTGGCCTTCACCTGTAAGGGCAAGCGAGCCGTAAAGCGTAACCCTTACAAAATCCGCGTCGGGATATTTGTCGTTGATGTATTCTGCAGCATACTGAGGCCCCATTGTATGAGAGCTTGATGGTCCGATACCTACTTTATAAAGGTTTTTTAAGGATTGCATATTGTACCTCCGCCTATTAAAATATCGCCTATATAAATTGCCGCCGTCTGACCTGGCGCCGCCGCGCGTTGCGGTTGTTCGAATTCTATAAGTGCACCGTTGTCGGTGATTGTCAAGCTTGCTTTTGCCGGCCTTGCGGCACAACGTATCTTCACTTCACATTCAAAGCTATCGGATGGAGAAGCCCCTGACAGAAAATTCAAATCTTTGATGAAAATAGTCTTCTTGAAAAGCTCCTCATTGTCGCCGATAGTAACAGTATTGTTTTCGGCATCAATAGAGATAACATACATTGGCTTTCCGAAAGAGCCAAGCCCTTTTCTCTGCCCTATTGTGTATTTGTAGATGCCGGAATGTGTACCGAGCTTCTTGCCGTCAGCGGAAAGAAAGTCGCCCTCAATGGCATCGGGTGAAAATTCCTTTTCGATAAATGAAATATAGTCGTTATCGGGGATGAAACAAACTTCCTGACTGTCCTTTTTGTGAGCAATTTCAATGTTGTGGCTTTCGGCAAGCTCGCGTATTTCCTGCTTGTTTAAATCGCTCAGCGGGAAAATAACGTGAGAAAGCAAGTGCTGGTTAAGTCCGCATAGAAAATAGCTCTGGTCCTTGCTGGAAGGATTCCTTTTTATATAATAAGTTCCGTTTTCATTAATAATATTTGAATAATGCCCTGTGGCGAGGTATTCAGCACCGTTTTTCAGGGCGTGCTCGATAAGCTTTCCGAATTTGATAGTCGGGTTACAGACAACGCAAGGGTTTGGGGTCAAGCCGTTAAGATACGCGTTGCAGAAATAATCGGTGATAGCTTTAAAATCTGCACGCTCATCAAGTATTTCAAGGGGAATATCCAGCGTATCCGCAACCTTTTGCGCATCGCGGATGTCGTTATCGGCAAGATTTCCCGGTTTAAGGCGCAAGGTAACACCGCGCACATTATATCCGCGTTCCTTCAAAAGAATTGCCGCCGCAGCGGAATCAACGCCACCGCTGAGTGCTACATAAATCAAATCACCCATAAAACACCATCAAATACCAGTTTAATAACAATATTATTTACTAAAATCATACCATAACATATATGAAAAAGCAAAACAATTTTTAATTACCAAAAACAAAAAAATCGCTTGATTTTTTTTTGTAAAAATAGTAAAATATTGCTAATGTAATATATTCGGGGTATTTGTGCTGTTTTGTACCATGTTTTCTGAATATATGTTTTTAACAGTCGATTTTCCTTGATATATCAACGTTTTGTGAAAATATGGGAATACTCATCAGTGGATGAAAGGATGGATAGTTTTGTCAGCGGATTTACATTGCCATACCCGTTTATCTAACGGCTCTCTCGGAATCGAAGATTTAATATTACTTGCTAAGAAACGCGGCGTTACAACAATAGCAATTACCGACCACGATTGCATTGCCGGCACGGTCAGAGGCAAAGTAATAGGCGAAAGGCACGGCGTTACGGTTATTCCGGGCGTAGAGCTTTCGGGAACGGATAAAACTAACGGTCAGGAAATTCATATGCTTTGCTACAAGCCGGATTTCCCCGACAGACTTGAGGGTCTTTGCCGCCGTAGTTCAATAATCAGGAAGAAATCCTCACATCTTATGGTTCTCAAAACAGCCCAGCGTTATCCCATAACACCTGAGTTTGTTGTAAAATGCGCAACCGGCTCTACAAACATATTTAAAGTGCATATTATGCAGGCTCTTATTGAGAACGGCTTTGCTGACAGAATTTACGGTGACCTTTACAAAGAACTTTTCTCATCCAATGTTGAAGGCAACATTAACCACGTGCCCGAGTATGAGGATATTTTCGATATTCTTAAGGCTATTCACGAGGCAGGAGGTATAGCGGTCCTCGCTAATCCTCAACGCTGCAAAAACGAAAATCTCATTGATGAGCTTGTTGAAGCAGGTCTTGACGGCATTGAGGTTTATTCACCTGAATTAACCGACGAAGAAAAAGCGAAATTCATAAAATACGCAAAGAAGAAAAAAATTCTTACAACAGGTGGTTCTAACTTTAAAGGACTCTACAATAAGATGGTTCTTTCCGTAGGTGATTGCGACCTTCCTGATGAATGTGTGCAGGAGCTCAACGCATACAAAGCAAGAAAGAAAAAGCTTGAAAAGAAAAAAGCGATGGAAAGTAAATAAAAATTTTAATCGGAGACACTTCCTAAAGAAGCGTCTCCGATTTTTTGTATGAATATGAAATCACATTTTGCGAAAGCAAAATATATTGACCGTCGATATGTTCCTACTACGCTCAAATTCAATATGGTGCTCCTTGTACAACGAGATATAATAGCGCAAGCTCCGCAATTTTGCATTTTGCATTAAAAAAGAAGCCTTACGGCTTCCCTTTTAATAAATCATATCAGCCGTGGTCCAGTTTTCGAGAACAATTTTCTGGTCGGCGGCTTCTTTTTTTGCGCCTTCTAAATCATGGTCGCGGTAGTTTCCGCATTCAACTGCGCTGACACCGGGAACATCGCCTTCGAAGGTCTCAATAAACTCCAGAGCCTCTTTTGTAAGGGCGAGGGCATCCTTGTGAGTCATACCCGTTGTAAGAAAATAGAAACCGGTTCTGCAACCCATGGGGCCGAAATATATGATGTTGTCTTTGAATTTGCTGTTTCTTACGAAGGTTGCGAAAAGGTGCTCTAAGGTGTGAATAGCACCGTTTTCCATAACATCTTCTACATTGGGTTTGCGTGTTCTTATATCGTAAGTGATAACGTCGCCGTCTATTCTTGATATATACATACCTCTTTCGAGTTTTGTATGGTCAACTGTAAAGCTTGCTATTTTTTCCATATCTCTGTTCTCCCTTGGGGAAAGTTTCTTTTTTTCTGTGTCTGTGCGAAGGCTTTTGAAAAATCCGGAAAGCACCTCGGCACATTCATTTTCCATAAAACCGCCTTCATATGAGGGGGTGTAACTGAAGTTGCTTTCAAAAAGATTGGTAACGGAGCCGCACGCACCGTTTTTCTTATCCCATGCTCCGAAAACAACCTTCTTGATTCTTGAATTTATAATAGCACCGGCGCACATAGGACAAGGCTCAAGCGTGACGTAAAGGTCACATTCCCAGAGCCTCCAGCCACCAAGCCTTTTACAGGCTTCGTTGATGGCTTGTATTTCCGCGTGATGAAGTGCGTTTTTGCCTTTTTCCCGACGGTTTCTTCCTCTGCCGATTATTTTATTTCCTATTGTAACCACTGCGCCTACGGGAACTTCGCCCTCAAGGGCTGACAATTCCGCAAGGCGCAAGGCTTCCTGCATAAATTCTTTTTCCATAGGATTTTAATAGAGGGAAGCAACGGCGGGAATTGAAGATATCAACGCTAAAAGCAGGGCTTCGCCTAAATATAAGATAGTCGCAATAATCATACCGGGGGATGACATAAACTTGCGGAATTTTACTGACGTTGAGAAATCTGTGATTTCACCGTGGTCGCGAAGAATTCTTTGGTTTTTGAACAAACGGATGTATATAATTAATGCTACAACACCTAAGACGATGCCGACAGCGGAAATTATGTAGAAGAAATTATTGGCAACAGTGTCGTCATAGTTCCAATAAAGGATTTGCTGGATACAAGCAATTCCGTTGTTCATAGCGTGAATAATAATGCCGGTCCACAAACTCTTTGTAGCAATTACCGAGTAAGCAAAGAACAGACCGCAAATAAATGCGAAGGGAATTTGAGCAAAATTGCCGTGGAAAAGACCGAAAATAAATGCCGTAGAAATAATGGCAAAGGCATTTCCGTACTTTTTTGTCAGTGACAACAGAAGACCGCGCATAGCAAATTCTTCAATAAGTGGCGGAACAACAGCTAAGCCTATACATAACACAATGACATCGGATATATCATTGTAGGGATACGTTATGTCAGGAGTAAAGGATACATTGAAAAGACTGAACAGAAGCTGAATTAAAAATACGATGTATTGTGCAACCATGCAACCGCCGAAGCTTATAAATATAAGGAGAATTGATTTTAACGGTGATTTGGGTGCGGTGTAGTTAATCTCAACATTGTATTTGAAAAGTCCTGTTTTTTTATCCCAGACGTCTTGTAATTTTTGTTTGAAAATAAGAAATGTACCGCCAATAGCAACTATACTGAAAAGCAGGTTAAAGAGGCTTTGCCCGCTTGTTGTGGCCATAAAATTCGCGAAATCAGAAGATACAAGGTTAGCAATAGCGATAAAAACAGACAATACATTCATAATTGCATACACAATTATTACAGTAAGACCGCTGAGATTGCCTATGGTGCGGATTTTTTTGGTTTCTTCGCGTTCCTTATTGCGTTTTTCAATCTGTTCCTGATAATAAGCGTTATTAATCACCTGACCCGGTGTGGAATTGCCGTAATGGTACTGGGGAGCAGTAGTTTTACAAGTGTTATTGTACACGGTGGCAGGTGATGGCTTGGGTGACGGAGGAACTCTGTTAGCATATACCGCATTTTTCTGTTGAGCCGGCGTATAATGGGGTGTGTTATATGCTAAAGTACGATTAGGCGCAACAGGATTGTTAGGCTGTTGGGGATTTACCGCCGGATTGTATGGCGGTCTCTGGGGCGGAGTACGCAAATTTGCCGCCGGCTGAGACTGCATAGGTTGAGCAGGTCGGGGCTGGTTCGGCTGAGCAGAGTTATACGTAATCCGTTGCTGTACTTGAGGTTGAGCCGCGGGTTCTGCGGTAGCATTATTAATAGCAGTTCTGACCTCGGTCTGCGGAGCAGGATTTACCTGATTTGCAGAGTTTTCAGAAGTCGGATTTTTATTGTCGAAAGAGTTGTTATCGATTGAATTTTCCATAACGAGTCCTTTCCCGAAACTAAAAGTTATTTATACTGAAATTATATCAGCAATCCTAATAAATAGCAACAGATAAATTGTGTACATAGAATGAATTTTTACAAGATGTAGTGTTGCGAAAAAAGTCAAAACAATGTATAATTACCTTACGAAAATTTTGAAGGATGGTTAGTATGGAGAAAAAAGTTCATAAACTCACCATTGCCGGTGAGGAATACCGTATTGTTTCCAATGAATCCACAGAGTATATGCAGGATTTAGCTCATGAAGTTGATATAAAAATGGCAAGTATTCTCAAAGGTAGCCGTGTTTCTACAACACAGGCGGCTATTCTTGTTGCTTTACAGTATGCTGACGACGCAGCAAAGAACAGAGGTAGTGCAGACAGCCTGCGTTCTCAGCTCAAAGCATACCTTGAGGATGCCGCCCAGGCAAAGAGTGAACGTGATTTCTACAAACGTGAACTTGAAAGAATTAAAGCAGTGAATTCTGCAGAAGAAAATAATACCGGCAGACTTTGGTGATAATATGGAAATGCTTAAGATAAAAAAAGTTCGTGATAACGCCAATGTTCCTAAAAGGGCAACTTCCGGTAGCGCAGGTCTTGACCTTTGTGCTTGTGTTGATGAACCCATAGTGCTCGAGAGTGGTGCTACCGCGGTAATTCCCACGGGTATAGCTATTGCGTTACCTTCGGAAGATTACGGTGCATTTGTTTTTCCCAGAAGCGGTATAGCCGTAAAACACGGAATAGGACTTCTTAACTCCGTTGGTGTTATCGACAGTGATTACCGTGGCGAAATTATGGTGGGTGTTATAAATCAGGTGAAAGAAACCTACACCATACAGCCCGGCGAAAGAATCGCTCAGATGGTTATTATGCCGGTTTCCATGATGCCTGTTGAGGAAGTAGATGAACTTGAGAACACCGAACGCGGTGCGGGCGGATTCGGCTCAACCGGAAAGAAATAAAAACTCCATTTCGAAATATAAGGTGATTTTTTGTCAACTATTGCTGCTATTGCAACCGCTCAGGCGGCGGCAGGTTTAGGTACTGTTAAAATATCCGGTGAAAATGCGCTGGCCATTGCGGACAGCGTTTTTTCTGCTGTTTCAGGTAAAAAAATATGTGATACTCCCGGTTATCGTGCCCTTTACGGTAAGGTTCACGATGGAGAAATTGTTATTGATGACGCCATTGCCCTTGTTTTCAGGGCGCCGAAAAGCTACACCGGTGAGGATGTTGTTGAAATCAGCTGTCACGGCGGTCTTTTTATTATGAAAAGAGTCCTTCGTGCAGTTCTTAATGCAGGCGCAGTTCCTGCGGAGGGTGGCGAGTTCACAAAAAGAGCATTTCTTAATGGGAAAATGGACCTTTCCGAAGCGGAGGCAGTTATGTCGCTTATATCCGCTTCCGGTGAAGAAGCCAGAGCCGCAACTCTTAATGCCCTTGACGGTGCGTTAAGCAGGGAAATTTCCGATTGTTGTGATAAATTGGCTGTTACTGCGGCATTTATGGCGGCGTGGGTGGATTATCCCGATGATGAAATTCCCGAGCTTTCCGATGATGAGATGACAAAAACTCTTACGGATGTCCACAACCGCCTGAATAAATTGCTTGCGGGCTTTGATGCTGGTAAGGCGATACTTGAGGGCATTGATACTGCAATCGTAGGCAGACCGAATGTCGGTAAGTCAACCTTGCTCAACGCTCTTTCGGGCAGTGAACGCGCAATCGTAACATCTGTTGCCGGTACAACCCGTGACGTTCTCGAGGAAACTGTGCGGGTAGGCAATATTACACTCAGACTGGCGGACACCGCAGGTATCAGAGAAAATACTGACGACGAAATAGAAAAAATCGGTGTTGAAAGAGCGAAAGAGCGTTTTGACAGAGCAAGCCTCGTTCTTATGGTGCTTGATGCTCAGAATGAAATTTCCGACGACGATAAAGAGCTTCTTTCAATGTGTCAGCGGAAGAATTCAATAGTTGTTGTTAATAAAACTGATGGTGAAATTAAGCTTTCGATGAAGGAGCTTAAGGCACTGACCGATAATACAATCGTCGAAATTTCCGCAAAAAATGCCCGGGGACTTGAGGCATTGACGAACGCTATTGAGGAAACGGTAGGTACGGCGGGATTTGACCCATCAGCGCCGCTTATAACCACCGAGCGCCAACGCAGCTGTGTTATAAAAGCTGTGGAAAATATAGCCGAGGCACTTTCGGGAATTGAAATGGGTATAACTCCCGATGCCGTCAATGTCTGTATTGATTGCGCCATTGAGAATCTATGTGTTCTTACAGGTGAAAAAGCAACCGAGACAGTTGTAAACGAAGTGTTTGCAAACTTCTGTGTAGGTAAATGATAAAACCCCATCTGCCTTAGCCGAGTGTTCGTAAGGACACTCGGCAGTTTTATTCGCCATACGGCGAGTGATATGCTTCGCAGTTTTATTGTGCTTTGCACAGTGTTATTGTCCTTCGGACAGCTTTTGCGAATAAAATAACACTGAAGCCGCAAGGCTTCAATATCACTTTTGATTCATCAAAAATATAACTGCAAATTTCAATTTGCAATATCACTTATACATGCCGAAAAAATTGTTTTCAGATTGGCATGTTTGATTTCAAAGTATTTAACCCACTATGACACTTTCAAGCCGAAAGTGTCAATTCTTTACAAAAAGAAAATTGGGAGACCTCTTTACAAAGTGTCTCCCAATAGTTTTGTCTGTCCTTAGCAACCCCGCGCCTTTGCAGATGGGGTTTTAAATTCGCAATTCGTAATGCTTAATGCGTAATTGCCGGGACCTGCGGTCGGCGTTTTTAAAAGCGGCGTTAGCCCATTTAATTACGCATTACGAATTATGAATTCCGAATTCTATAAACTTCTCTTCTTGTTTCAGTTAAAAATTCCTTGAATTCATCTTCATTGATGAACTCTGGGAAGCTTAAAATCATAAGCGGTACGCCTTCGCCGCCGTGGTAAGACGGTTGCATATAGTCGTAGCCGTTTACTTTAAAACCCAAACGCTCATAAAACTTAATTCGCTTTATCTGTTGTTCGGTTATGGGTGATTCAGCTTCAAGGATTATGGTTTTTTTATAAGTTTCTTTTACAAGTTCAATGGATTTTGTACCGTAACCGCCCGAGCGTTTGTTTTCGTCTATGGCGATATGCTCAATATAAATGAATTTATCAAAAACCCACAAAGCAATAAAGCCTACCGCATCATTTCCGTCAAGGATTTCAAGAAAATTAAATTTGCTTTTTATAAGACATTCTTTCTGGTCTATATAGTCACGGCGTTCCTCATAGGGGAACGCCGCAATCATTTTTTCAAAGACCTTATCGAATGTTTTTTCAGTAACATCAATAAATCTGATCATATTATTTTATCTGTGTACCTGCAGGAACGCAGTCGGGAACGAAAACTACCTGGCAACCGCAAGCGCCGTTTGTAGCCGCAAGAAGCATACCGTTACTCTGGACGCCTGAGAATCTTGCGGGTTCAAGGTTTGCTATAACGATAATCTTTTTACCTACAAGCTGTTCGCAGGTGTATTCGCTCTTTATTGAGGAAACGATAACTCTGTTTTCGCCACTGCCGTCGTCAAGTGTAAGCTTAAGACAGCTGTGTGATTTTCTGATTTCCTGAGCCTTGAGGATTTCGCAGACTCTCAAATCGAGTTTTTCAAAATAATCGATGGAAATCTGCTCTTCCTTAAGAGGAACGAAAGCATCAGCTTCGCCGTAAACGTGTTTATCTTCAGTTTCTTCAACAACCTCAGCTTTTGCATCTTCCTCAGCCTTTGCTTCTTCTGCGGTTTTTTCATATGAGAAGTCGAGAAGACCAACGTATTTCTGAGGGTCGATAGCATAGAGGAAGAGATAAAGTCTGGGACCCTTTTCCTTGTCAATGAGAAGCTTGTAGATGTTCTTGAAGAATGTGCCCTGTAATGCTTTGAGAGCTTTTTCGTCAAGGTCACCGCCATTGATTTCTTTCGGAATAGCATAAAGCTTTCTGTTAAGCTCGTCAAGGTCATAGCCACCGGCTGAAATAAACTCGAAGAGAGCCTTGACCTCAGCTTTCTGGCTTTCTGTAAGTGTGTCGTAGATTTCCCAGTTTCTGAGTGCGCGGAGTCTGTTTACCTGGTCGGGAGCGCAGTTTTCAAGCCAATATTTAGCCTTGTCAAGTCTTGCGCCAAATTCAGCTTCCTTATAAGGTGTGCCGATTTTTTCAAAAACAGTCTCAAGCATGGGAATATTGAAGTCAACAACGCTTCCTAACTGAACAAGAAGGCTCATAGGAACAGTGTCAAGAACTCTGTCGCCTACGGTTGTATTGTACATAATATCCTTCTGAGCTTCGTTTGCTGTACCATCCTTTACGGCGTTGTACATCTTGTCAAACTCAAAGTACTGTCTCAGGATACCGTCATCAAAGCAGAAGTCGAATGCCTTAAGGGGCTCTGTCTTTGAATAGAGCCAGAGTATGACTTCAGGCTCGTAAATCTTAAGGAGAGTTTCGGGAGTGAGGTTAAGACCTGAAGAACCGGACATTTTGCCGGTTGTGCCCTTAATACCGATGAACTCGTAGCCCTGGAAAAGGGGAGGTTCGTAGCCGAAAATCTTTTTAGCGATATCTTTACTTGTGTCGTAACTGCCGTGAGGACTTGCATGGTCTTTTCCGCCGGGTTCAAAGTCAACGCCTTCGTACATCCAACGCATAGGCCAGTCAATCTTCCATGCAAGCTTACAGTTGAAATCCTTTGTGAAGTCAAAATCACCTTTGTGACCGCAAGCGCAGGTGTACTCTGCTTTTGTGCAGTCATCGGAAAGTGAAACTATTTTTGTTGTATCCTTACCGCATTCGGAGCAATAAATGCTTACGGGGTAATATGCTTCTCTTTCGCCTTCCTGTACAGGCTGTGTACGGTGACTTGCGAGAATATCGAAAATTTCGCCGCGCTTTTTGAGAGAATGAAGAATATGCTCTGTATATTTTCCGCTTCTGTACATATCAGCCTGATGGCGATAGTCCATATCAATACCGAATTTTACGATTGAACGTTCAAATTCGTGCTCAAAATATTCAGCATAAGTTTTTTCTTCAGTGTCGAAGGGGTTTTTAACGTCAACGTAGGGGCAACCGATATATTTTTCCATGTCGTTGTCGATAGCGGCAACGTTTACGGGAACTTTTCTCATACGGTCAAATTCGTCCCATGAGAAAAGGAGCTTTGCTTTTTTACCCTTTTTGATAAGAGCGCGTACTACAAAATAGCTTGTTGCAATATCGCGGAAGTTACCGATATGAATAGAGCCTGAGGGGCTGATGCCTGCGGCACAAACATATTCCTCTTTATCGGGATTGCGTCTAATAATGCGGTCTGCAATCATTTCTGACCAATGCATAACATCACACTCGTTTCTTTAAAACATAAATTTACAGTCTACTATTTTACATTACGGACAACTTTATGTCAAGTTAAACATTACAATAGTTTATATATATTTTTGTGCAAAATGTTGATTATTGCGAAAAACTATGATATAATTCCAACTTGATATTTGGAAAACTCTTTCATTTGAAAGGAAGATAGATATGAAGAATACAGAAAAATCCATGGAAAAACTCGTTGCCCTTTGCAAGGGTAGAGGTTTTGTGTACGCAGGCAGCGAAATTTACGGCGGTCTCGCAAACACCTGGGATTACGGTCCTCTTGGTGTTGAACTTAAAAACAACATCAAAAACGCATGGCGTAAAAAGTTTATTCAGGAAAATCCCTACAACGTAGGTCTTGACAGTGCAATTCTTATGAACCCCCAGACTTGGGTTGCATCAGGCCATCTCGGTGGTTTCTCTGACCCGCTTATGGATTGCCGTGAGTGTAAAACACGTCACAGAGCAGATAACCTTATCGAAGATTTTGACGGAACCAATGTTGCCGGTTGGTCAAATGAACAGATGATGGAATACATCAAAGAAAAGGCTATTGCCTGTCCTCAGTGCGGTAAGCATAACTTTACAGATATCCGCCAGTTTAACCTTATGTTCAAAACATTCCAGGGTGTTACAGAGGATAGCAAAAATGAGCTTTATCTTCGTCCCGAAACTGCCCAGGGTATTTTTGTAAACTTTGCAAATATTCAGCGTACAACAAGAAAGAAAGTTCCCTTCGGCGTTGCTCAGATTGGTAAATCATTCCGTAACGAAATCACTCCCGGTAACTTCATTTTCCGCGTAAGAGAATTTGAACAGATGGAGCTTGAATTCTTCTGCAAACCCGGCACAGACCTTGAGTGGTTTGAGTATTGGCGCGCTTTCTGCCGCGATTGGCTCTACTCTCTCGGCATTAAGGAAGAAAACCTCAGACTTCGTGACCATGACCCCGAGGAGCTTTGCTTCTATTCAAAGGCTACAACAGACTTTGAATATCTCTTCCCCTTCGGTTGGGGTGAGCTCTGGGGCGTTGCCGACAGAACCGACTACGACCTTACACAGCATATCAACACCTCCGGCAAGAGTCTTGACTACTTTGACCCCGAAACAAACGAAAGATATATTCCTTACGTTGTTGAACCCTCTCTCGGTGTTGAGAGACTTTTCCTGACAATTCTTACAGAGGCTTATGATGAAGAAGTTGTTGATGCAGAAAAGAACGATACTCGTGTTGTTCTTCGCCTTCATCCCACACTTGCACCCTTCAAGTGTGCAGTTCTTCCTCTTTCAAAGAAGCTCAATGAGCAGGCAACTGAAGTTTTCACAGCACTTTCAAAGAAATTTAACGTTGAGTATGACGATGCAGGCTCAATCGGTAAAAGATATCGCCGTCAGGACGAAATCGGTACACCGTTCTGTATCACATATGACTTCGACAGCGTCGAAGACGGTTGCGTAACAGTCCGTGACAGAGATACTATGGAGCAGGTTCGCCTTCCTATCGCAGACCTCGAAAAGTATATCGAAGAAAAGATTGCATTCTGATAAAATGCCTCCCGATTTTCGGGAGGCATTTTTTAATGAATAATTTTGAGGCAAAGTCCATTGTAATCTTGTTGCACAAGGCAGAATATAAAGGATGCGTCAGCATTTATCGACTGTGGATATATTTATCTGAGGATAGAAATAGGACGGTTCTTTTCTGATCAACTGAACCGGAAATATATATTGTATCTTTTTATAGCTGTCTTTATTGACTCTGAAACAATAAGGAAAAGAAGAAAGATACTGTTGATTGACATATTTATTACGAAAAAGTATAATTGTAAAAAAGGATTTGAGAGGGATTTATATGTTTGATAATATCGGTCAAAAAATCAAAACGTTAGCTATAATTTTGTGCGTTGCAGAATGTGTTGTTGCAATAATCGGCGGTTTCATTGCGATTATTGTTGATTTTGATTTCTTTTTTGTTGCTTTGTTAGGTGTTACGGCGGCGTGTGCTGCAGCATATGTAAGCAGTTTTTTGCTTGTGGGTTTTGGCGAACTTATTATCAGAGTTTGTTCTATTGATGAGAAATTACAGGGCAAGGGAATCGAAGTAGTAAGGCAACAGGTTGGGGTGAACCCGGGCGTCGAGAAAAAGGCAGCACCTATAAGAATGCCTGATTATAAGTGCGAGTACATAAAAGTGTCAAACAGCAAAGCTATCGGTAAATGTCAGGAGTGCTTTGAGAAAAACAGGGAGATTACCTTATGCCAGATCAAATGCGACTTAGGAGTAAAAGAGAGATATCTATGCGATGAATGTAAGGTCCGTTTTGCAAAAAATCAAAGTAAAGCATAATAAAAAGCGTGTTCACTAAAACACGCTTTTTGCATTATTCTGCTCTTATGGAATCGAAGAAATCGTTGTATTTTTCAACCCATTTGTTAACATCCTGACGATTATATTTTGCCGGGAAAGCGGCTTCTGTAACGGCGAAGCGACCAAGCCAGACAGCAGTATTTGCTATAAGACCTTTGAGTAGGGTGTTGTCACGAACGAGCTTCATTTTATCTTTGATGGTGGCGATGCCCTTAGCGTTAAGAACAGCGTCAAATTTCTCAGACATAAGCTTTGTTATTTCTTCTGTGGAAATAATGTTCTGCTTAATAAGCTCGCTTGCTTGTTCAGCACTCACGTAAGGCAAAATATTTTTCAGTATTGCTATTCTGCAGGCGGAAAAGCCGATTTCTTTGTAAAATCTTTTCTGGTATGCCCAGAGGTTTTCCGCATCGTAGAAGCCGTGTTTGTCTTTGATGACACATTCCGCCAACATAGTACCGGCTTTTAAGCAGTATGCTATACCGGAACCCTTTATGGAATAAGTCATAAATGCGCTGTCACCTATGGCGGCGTAACCGTCCGCTACAAGTACCGCAAGAGGCTGGGCGATGGGTATGGTGGAATAAGAGTCGCCGTAAATAAGCTCCGTTCCAAGGTGCTCGTTTTCTTCGCGCATTGACTCTAAAATGGATTCGATTTCACTTTCTGAGGGTTTATGGAATCGCGCTATAAGAAAGTCAAGTCGTTCTTCTTCCGTGACAAGCCAGGTGAAACCCACAGTGCCGTTATCACGCAGATAGACGTTGTAAGTAGTTTCAGGTTGAGGCGCTTCGGCTATTTTGCTGTAATATGCCCTGTAAGTATCAAGAACATCGTATTTCTGTATTTTTCTGTCTATATTCATGTGCTTCGGGAGGTTACTTCTTACAGGTGAGTATACGCCGCAGGCGTCGATTACGAGGTCGCAATAAAACTCTTGTTGAGAAGTTTTTATACCGCAAACTCTGTTACCCCAAATAATCGGTGCAACGATTTCTGTTTCGTAGAAAATCTGAACTCCGGCTTCCACGGCAAGGTTAATAAGCTGTGTTATAAGAAGCTTTCTGTCAATTAATACCGATTCTTCTTCCGGTGGAGGAATGGTGAAGGGCTGAACATCTTTTTCCAAGGGGAAAAAGGTTATTGAGTTTCTGACGGTTATGCAGTCCTCGGGAATGGGAATATCCGCGTAGGTAAATGCGCTTTTTTCTACCGTATCACTTTGAGGAAGCCCCATTTCATCTTCCTTGTTTTTTTCAAAAATGATTACCTCGTGACCGGCTTTTGCAAGTTTTATTGCCGCAACTATGCCGCCGTGTCCCGCACCGGCAACAATGATTTTTGACATAAAAATAATCCCTCCGTTGAAAATTTAAAAGTCAAACAATCTTTATTATGGTTATTTATATGAAAAATATATCATAAAATGAAAATAAATACAATTGTTAGGGCAAGTTTTGCGAAAAAACACTTGAAAAAAATGAAAATATATGATATATTCCCATTGTACGAATAGAAACACGAGTGAGAGCAGGGCAACCTGCTCTCATATTTATTGTTTTGAAAACCATAATATGTTCAACTAAGTTATAAAAGAGGTGCTGATTTGGCAAAGAACACAGTTTCACTTGTTTGGGATATAGCTGAACCTATTGCTGAGGAATTAGGGCTTATCCTTTGGGATGTTTGTTTCGAAAAAGAGGGAGCAAACTATTACCTCAAAATTTTTATTGATAAAGAGGAAGGCGTAGGCATTGATGATTGTGTCAATATGAGCCACGCTCTTGACGGTCCCCTTGATGAGGCAGACCCCATTGACCGTCAGTATAACCTTCAGGTTTCTTCACCCGGCATTGAAAGAAAACTTACTCGTCCCTTCCATTTTGACTATGCGATGGGCGAAAAGGTTATCCTTAAGCTCATAAGACCCTGGGAAGGAAAAAGAGAATTCAAAGGCGTACTTGTTGATTATTCCGAAAAAGGCGACGTTACAATCGCATTCGATGAAGAAAACACAATGACTGCAGAGAAAAAGGAAATCGCATTCATTAAATTGGACGACTTTGAATTTTAACTATATGTAATCAGTAAAACTTTGAAATTGATTCTTAACATATAGTTCTTAAACAGTTTAGATTTTACATTTATATATCGAAAGGAATGGTAAGAAAAATGGCTAGAAAAGCGGCAAAGCCCACCAATCAGAACAAAGAATTTTTCGAGGCAATCAAGTTGCTCGAACAGGAGAGAGGTATTCCCGGCGATTACCTTCTTGAAAAAGTATGTGCAGCAATTATTACATCCGTAAGAAAAGAATATGGCGGCGAAGACGTTGTATTTGTTGATTGCAATCCCGAAAAGGAAGAATTGAGAGTATATCTCAGAAAAACAGTTGTTGAAGAAGTTGAAAACAACGATACCGAAATTCTCCTGGAAGAAGCAAAGAAGTACAACAAGAATGTTCTTGTAGGCGATTTTGTTGAAATTCCTCTCGAGACAAAGCAGTTCGGAAGAATCGCGGCTACAACAGCAAAGAACGTTATCCGCGGAGATATCCACGATGCTGAAAGAGGACTTATGCTCAGAGAGTTCGAATCAAAGCAGAAAGAGCTTGTTACAGGAAAAGTTCAGAGTATTGACCCCCAGAGCGGCAATGCTACTCTTGAAATCGGAAAAGCAGTAGTGGTTCTTCCCAAATCAAGACAGCTTCCCGACGAGGTACTTAAAGAAGGCCAGCTTGTTAAGGTGTACATTGAAGGTGTTAAGGATACACCCAAAGGACCCAAGGCTATGATTTCAAGAACTCACTCCGGTCTTGTAAAGAGACTTTTCGAGACAGAGGTTCCCGAAATTTATGACGGAATTGTAGAGATTAAGTCAGTTGCACGTGAAGCCGGCTCCAGAACCAAAATCGCTGTTTGCTCAAAGGATGAAAACGTAGACCCTATCGGCGCATGTATCGGTCCCAAGGGTACAAGAGTAGGTACAATCGTTGAGTCCTTAGGCGGCGAAAAGATTGATATCGTAGTATACGACGAAGACCCCCAGAAGTTCATTGCGGCGGCTCTTGCTCCTGCAGATGTACTTTTAGTGGAAATAGACGAGGAAAAAGAAAACGCTTGTCACGTAACTGTTCCCGATACACAGCTTTCACTTGCTATCGGTAACAAAGGTCAGAATGCTCGTCTTGCAGCAAGACTTACAGGTTGGAAGATAGATATTAAACCCGAAAGCGGTTTCTATATCCCTCAGAATTCGTGAGGTCAACATGGCAGAGAAAAAAATACCAATGAGAAAATGCTTGGGTTGCAATGAAATGAAACCTAAGAGGGAACTTATCCGTGCGGTTAAAAGCCCGGAAGGCGAAATAAGCCTTGACTTAACAGGAAAAAAATCCGGAAGAGGAGCATATATTTGCCCTGACAAGAGTTGTTTTGACAAAGCACGAAAAGGCAAAAGAATTGAACGTGCCCTTGAAACGCAGATACCCGACAGCGTGTATGATGCGATGCTGGAGCAGCTTGACTGACGTCAACGTAGTTGAAAGGACTGTGGCAAAATTGAATATGAAAGATGCAATGGGATTCTTAGGCATCTGTCGCAAAGCGGGAAAGCTTTTGTGTGGTCACGATGTAGTAAAAGAATCGATAATTTTGTCCAAAGCGCAGCTTGTATTGCTTTCGGCGGATGCGTCCGAAAGACTTGAACGTGAAATGCGCCACGCGTGTACTTATAACGGAAAGAATATTCCGGTTTTGCGTACTGCATGTACAATGGATGATTTTGGCGCAGCTATCGGAAAAAAGTCAGCGGTTTTTTCCGTAACGGATACCGGATTTGCAACCAAATTACTTCAGAAATTCGGGGAGGAATAAGATGATAACAAAATACAAAGTCAGCGAAGTCGCAAAGGACTTCGGATTACAGAATAAAGATATTACTGAAACTCTTGCAAAATTCTTTGATGAGCCCAAAAAGTCTCAGACAGCTCTTGATTCAAAAGAGCTCGACGTGCTTTTTGATGTTCTTACTCAGAATAATGCAGTAAGCAGTTTTGACGAATATTTTGCAATGCAGAAAAAAGAGGAGAAAAAGCCCGAAAAGGCAGAAAAGAAAGCTCCTCAGAAGAATGCACCTGCTCAGAAAGCAGAAAAGAAAGACAAAAAGAAAGACGAACAGAAGGCTTCACCTGAAAAGAAACAGGAAAAACGTGACGAAGCACCTAAAAAACAGAACGAAAAAGCAAATAATAAAAAGGCTGACACCAAAAAGGTTGATGAAAAGAAAGCAGAGCAGTCTGCACAGAAGAAGCATGGTGAAAGCACACTTAACCCCTTCAAGAAGCATGAGAAGAAAAATGATGGTCCCATGCAGTCAAGAACAAAGGGTGAAAGAAGAACAATCGACACAAGGTCAGAGGATATTCAGCTTGATAAGTACAACGAAAAGTATGAGAATATCGCTCCTGTTCATTCTATCAACGATAATGTTCAGACAAAACAGAAATTAAAACAGAAGAGCCAGCAGTACAGAAAACAGCAGGGTATGCGCTCCAAACGTAAGGAGAGCGAGGCAGAGAGATTAAAGAGAATCGAAGCAGAAAGAGCGAAAAAGACTCTCGTAATCACAGTGCCCGAGGAAATTACCGTTGGTGACCTTGCCGCTATGCTTAAGAGAACAGCCGCAGAAGTTATCAAAAAGCTTTTCTCATTAGGTATGATGGCAACAGTAAACCAGGTTATCGACTTCGATACTGCTGAAATCGTTGCTACCGAGCTTGGCGCAAAGGTTAAAAAAGAAGTTGTTATTACTATCGAAGACAGAATTATCGACGACCACGAAGATAATATTGACGATCTTCTTCCCAGAAGTCCCGTTGTTTGCGTTATGGGCCACGTTGACCATGGTAAAACTTCACTTCTTGACGCTATTAAAAATACATCTGTTACAGCAACCGAGGCGGGCGGTATTACTCAGCATCTTGGTGCTTACAGAGTAAACCTTAACGGCCAGGACATTACTTTCCTTGATACTCCCGGTCACGCAGCGTTTACAGCTATGCGTGCTCGTGGTGCTATGGCAACGGATATTGCTATCCTTGTTGTTGCGGCTGATGACGGTATTATGCCCCAGACTATAGAGGCTATTAACCACGCTAAAGCTGCCGGTGTTTCCGTTGTTGTTGCTATTAATAAAATGGATAAACCCGATGCTTCACCTGATAAAATTATGCAACAGCTCACTGAGCATGAGCTCATTCCCGAAGAATGGGGCGGTGATGTTATCTGCGTTCCTGTTTCCGCAAAGACAAGAATGAATATAGATACACTTCTTGAGTCAGTTCTTCTTGTAGCTGAAATGAAGGAACTTAAAGCTAACCCCAACCGTGCAGGTAAAGGTATTGTTATCGAAGCGAAGCTTGATAGGGGCCGCGGTCCTGTTGCAACACTTCTTGTTCAGAACGGTACTGTTAAATCCGGCGATATTATCGTTGCAGGTACTGCAGTAGGTAGAGTTCGTGTTATGACAGACGATAAGGGCAGAAAGGTTGACGAGGCAGGTCCCTCTGTACCCGTTGAGATTACAGGTCTTGCAGAAGTTCCTATCGGTGGCGACCAGTTTGACTGCGTGTCCGATGAAAAGCTTGCGCGTGAACTTGTTGAACAGAGAAAGAATCAGCAGAAGGAAGAAGAATTCCGTTCAATGCAGAAGGTTACTCTTGACAACTTGTTCGATTCAATTAACGCAGGTTCTCTCAAAGACCTTAACATCATCGTTAAAGCAGACGTTCAGGGTTCTGTTGAGGCAGTTCGTCAGAGTCTTGAAAAGCTTTCAAATGAAGAAGTCAGAGTTAAAGTTATTCACGGTGGCGTTGGTGCTGTTAATGAATCCGACGTTATGCTCGCAAATGCATCAAACGCTCTTATTGTAGGATTTAACGTTCGTCCTGACTCCGTTGCTGAAACTCACGCGGAACGTGACGGCGTTGAAATGAGAATGTACAGAGTTATCTATGACTGCATTGAGGAAGTTGAGGCAGCTATCAAAGGTATGCTTGCTCCCAAATACCGCGATGTTGAAATGGGTAAAGCTGAAGTCAGAAACGTATTTAAGCTTTCGAGCGCAGGAACTATCGCAGGTAGTTATGTTATCGACGGTAAAATTACAAGAAACTCAAAGATTCGTGTTGTACGTGACGGTATTGTTATATTTGAAGATGAAATAGCTTCACTCAAGCGTTTCAAAGACGACCAGAGAGAAGTAGCAACAGGCTACGAATGCGGTATCGGTCTTCAGAAATTTAACGATATCAAAGAGGGAGATATCCTTGAAGCGTACATCGTTGAGGAGTATAAAGACTAATAGGAGAATTTATGGGAACATACAGACAAAACAGAACTGCTGAGGATATCAGACGTGAGATTGCAACAATCGTAAGAGAGTTAAAAGACCCTCGCGTTTCTGACCATTTTATCAGCGTTGCCCGCGCTGAGGTTGCCTCAGATTCTTCGTACGTAAAGGTGTACGTCAGTGCGGTTGAGGGTATAGAGGTTGCAAAAGAAGCGGCTAAAGCTCTCACAGGTGCAACCGGTCTCATAAGACGCGAAGTAGGCAAAAGGCTTGGACTTCGCAAGACTCCCGAAATGAGATTCGTTGCGGATGATTCTATCGAATACGGTATGAATATTGTAAAAAAATTAGAGGAAATTTCCTCGGAATCGGACGGAGAGTAAATACTCTGTTCAAAAGGGTGTAATATGGTTATTGATATAAGAGAATGTGTAAAAATTTTGAGAGAGAACGAGGAGTTTCTCGTTCTCTCCCATGAACATCCTGACGGTGATACCTTAGGGTGCGCTTTTGCACTTTGTGAAATACTGAAAAAACTCGGTAAAAAAAGAGCATTTCTGTGCAGTGACAAAATAACTGCGGATTTCAGTTTTATGACAGAGGGATTTATTCCCGATGAAGTGGAAAATCCGATTGTTATTGCGGTAGATGTAGCGGATATGAAGCTTTTGGGCGCTCTTGCGCAGGAGTATGGCGACAAGGTGGATTTGTGTATTGACCACCATATGTCCAACACATTTTATGCAAAAAATAATTTTGTTGAGGATAGAGCAGCGGCTTGCGAAATTATTTATGAGCTTGCTGTTTTATTGGACGTTGAGCTCAATCAGTATATAAGAAACTGCATTTATACAGGTATCTCCACGGATACGGGCTGTTTCAGGTATCAGAATGTTACACCTTCAGTGTTCCGTGTTGCCGCAGAGCTTATGGAGCAGGGTGTTGACTCTAAGAAAATTAACAAGCTTATGTTTGAAACGAAGACAAAAAGCTCTCTTCGTCTTGAAATGTTGGCAAGAGAAACGCTCGAATATCATTTTGACGGTAAATGCGCTCTTATTACAGTTACTCGTGATATGTATGAAAAAAGCGGCTCCAATGAACATGAATGTTACCCTATTACGGCGCTTCCGCGACAGATTGAAGGAGTATTGGTGGGTGCTGTTATAAAGGAGAAGAAGGATGGTACCTTCGGTATTTCCGTGCGCACTGAGGATGGCATAGATGCTTCGGAAATATGTATGAGATTAGGTGGCGGAGGCCACAAGGGCGCCGCGGGCGCAAGTTACAATGAGGATTATGAAGAAGGCAAGAAAAAGCTTCTTGATTCCATAAAAATATCATTGGATGGTCTATTGAAATGACAGGAATAATTCCTCTTTATAAAGAAGAAAATATAACGTCTTTCTTTGCGGTGAACAAGGTAAGACGTATAGTCAGTGAAAAGAAAGCGGGTCATACAGGTACATTAGACCCTAACGCAACGGGTGTTCTTCCTGTTGCGTTGGGCGGTGCCACCCGCTTTATTGAGCTTTTACCGACACACAAAAAAGCATATAAAGCGAACTTTAAAACCGGCATAAGAACGGACACACTTGATATCTGGGGAACTGTTCTGGAAACCTGCGAAAAAACAGTGAATTCAGATGATGTCATTAAAGCAGGCGAAAATTTCAAGGGTGAAATAATGCAGCTGCCGCCAATGTACTCGGCTCTTAAAAAGGACGGAGTACGTCTTTACGAGCTTGCGAGGCAAGGTAAAGAAGTGGAGCGTACGCACCGGAAGTGTGAAATTTACGAGTTGGTTATAGAGGCGTCGGAAAACGGCGAGTTTTCACTTTACTGTGAGTGCTCTGCGGGTACATATATACGAACCCTTATAAGCGATATAGGGGATGTGTTGGGGTGCGGTGCTACTATGACTTCCTTATGCCGTACATACGCTTGCGGAGTGTCGCTTGATGAATGCTACACATTAGAGGAACTCACGGCGTTGCAGGAAAGCGGCAATATTGAAAAGGCACTTATACCCATTGAAAAATTACTTGAATGCTACCCTGCGGTCACCGTTACCGATAATCAGGCGAAAAGATTTAAAAACGGCGGTGATTTGATGAGCGACAGGGTAAAAGGACTTAAGGGTTTCGGACTTTATCGTGTATATGGCTTGAATGAGTTTTTGGGCTTGGGCGAGCTTGTTGACGGAAGCACCAGCCTCAAAGTAAAAAGAGTTTATAACAATTTATAAAATATAACGGAAGATGATTATGAAGGAACGGTTAGACGGCGCGTTTATTGCGTTGGGAACTTTTGACGGATTGCATATCGGTCATAAAGCGGTAATTACCGCAGAAACAACTGAATACCAACGGAAAATCGCACTTATGTTTATCCGACATCCTCAGGCATACCTGAAAGGCGATACACCGGGGAACCTTATTACTGCCGACAAGGAAAAGAGTATTCTCAAGCAGTGGGGGATAACACCCGAGTACGTTGATTTTTCAGAAATATCCGAACTTTCTCCGGAGGAGTTCGTGGATAATATTCTTATAAAAAAGTACAACGCAAAATCTCTTGCGTGCGGGTTTAATTATCGCTTTGGCAAAAACGCGGCAGGCGATGTGAAAAAGCTCTTAAGCCTTTGTGCCGAAAGAGAGATTAAGCTTACAGTTGTTGATGCTGTTGAGTACGAGGATAAACCTGTAAGCTCCACCAGAATAAGACAGGCTTTACTTGACGGCGATATGAAAGCCGTTAAAGAAATGCTGGGCAGGTACTATTCTTATAATTTTGAGGTTGTACACGGTGATGAACGCGGACGACTTCTGGGGTCACCTACAATCAATCAGTTTTTCAGTGAGAATTTCGCTGTACCCGAGTACGGAGTTTATGCATCATTTACGGATGTGGACGGTAAAAAATATCCGTCGGTAACTAACATTGGCATCAGACCTACAATAGGTGACAGCGAAAAACGAAGTGAAACAAATATTGTAGGCTTTGAAGGGGCGCTCTACGGTAAACATCCGGAAGTGTTCCTTGTAAAGAAAATAAGGGGAGAAATGCAGTTTTCTTCTCTTGATGAATTAAGTGAACGAATAGCAAAAGACAGGGAAATATCCCTTGAAATATTAAAAGGAGAATCAATCGATGGTGTTTAATAACGATATAAAAATTTCTCCCTCTATCCTTTCTGCAGATTACGCAGCGCTGAAGGATGACATAAAAAAAGTAAAAGACGGCGGGGCAGATATGCTCCATGTGGATGTTATGGACGGACACTTTGTTCCCAATATTTCCATAGGACCACCTGTTGTGAAATCTATAAGAAAAGCGACAGATATGTTTCTTGACTGTCATCTTATGATAAGCAATCCGTACGATTATATTGATTCTTTTGCTTCAAGCGGTGCGGATCTTATATCATTCCATGTTGAAAGCAACAGCAATATTGCTGATACTATCGATAAAATAAAAAGTGCAGGAGTAGAACCTGCACTCGTACTCAAACCCGCTACAAAGGCCGAAGAAGTTTTTGATTATCTTGATAAAATTTCAATGGTGTTGGTTATGACTGTTGAACCGGGCTTCGGCGGTCAGTCATTTATGTCGGATATGCTTACAAAAATAAAAGCAATAAGAGAAAAAGCAAATGAGGTTAATCCGGGACTTATGATTCAGGTTGACGGCGGAATAGTTCCCGAAACCGCTAAATTATGTATTGAAGCAGGGGCGGATGTTCTTGTTTCGGGTAGTTATATATTCGGCGCGGATGATATACCTCAGGCAATAGATTCACTCAGATAATAACGGTTTTCCGTATTCATAAAGTTTTGAGACTTCTTTTTTGTTTCCGATTTGTGTTTCACCGAATTCGCAAAGCGAAAATTCAATGCTTTCGCAGAATGTAGGCTTTGGATGAATTATAATGTGAAATTCATTTTGAAATAAAAAAGGCTCAAAGGATTTCAGCGATTGTGACGACCTTTTGAGAAGAGCCATACTGTCAATGAAGGCATTTGCATCAAAGGCGCGGAACAGTATCGGTTCTGCATCCTTTTTCATAATGAGTCGCTTTTTACTTTTGCTTTCAAGAAGAGGCATCTGTGTAAAAAGCATCAGGCAACCACCGTCATCGGCGGGTGAAACCTGAACAAGGAGTCTGCCGTCGGTGTTTATGGGTTTTCCGAGCACACGCTTTGCCTCGTCAAGCACTGTCCATATAACCCGTCGGGTTTCAATGTTTGAATAATCCATTTCATCGTAGGTTATGTCGAGTTCGTGCATATCTTCGTGGCTGAGCGTTACGGCGATTTTTTCTTCTCCGTCTGCTTCGATTTTCAACTATATCGCCTCCTTTGTTAGTGTATCTTGCAATGATTTCATAGTTATCTCAGATACCTATTATCATAATACTCAAAGGGCTTAGCCGCAATGATAAAATAATGGAAAGGAATTTTAAAATGAAGTTTGCAGTAAGTAGTTACAGTCTTTCGTCGCTTGTACATAAAGGCGAAAAAACAGAAAAAGAACTGATTTCTCTTGCCAAGGAAATAGGCTTTGACGGCATTGAATTTGCCGAAATTCATACACCTGACGGTATGGATAAAAAAGAATATGCAAAAGAGCTGAGAGCAGAGTGCGAGAGCCTTGGTGTTGAGGCGGTACAGTATTCTGTGGGAGCGGACTTCATTTACGGAAGTGAAGGTAACCTTCAGGCTGAAATTGAACGATTAAAAAAGGAAGTTGACGTAGCAGCCGCATTAGGTGTTAAAGGTATGCGGCACGATGCTACCGGCGGCTACAGAGATGAAGATAAAAAGTACAAGGGTTTTGAACAAGCCTTGCCGCGTATAGTTGAAGGTTACAGAGCAGTTACCGAATACGCTGAACAAAAAAATATACGCACTATGATTGAAAATCACGGATATTTTTGTCAGGACAGCGATAGGGTAGAAAGAATAATAACAGGTGTTTCACACAAGAATTTCGGTGCCCTTATAGATATGGGTAATTTCCTGTGTGCGGACGAAAATCCGATAAATGCTGTAAGCAGACTCGCACCCTTTGTATCCTATCTCCACGCAAAGGATTTCCACGTAAAAAGCGGTAACGCTTTTCCGCCTTGTGACGGATTCTTTAAAACAAGAGGCGGAAACTATCTGCGCGGGGCAGTTCTCGGTCATGGGGATGTTCCGGTATTCCAGATTCTCAATATTATTAAGGACAGCGGTTATAACGGTTACATTACCCTTGAGTTTGAAGGTCACGAGGATGCCGTAATGGCTTGTAAATGGGGACTTAACACTCTCAAAACCATGTGCAAAGCATTAGATTGGTGAAAATATGTTGAATGAAAAAATAATACTTGCTTCCGCATCACCGAGAAGAAAAGAGTTAATGGCGTATATCAGCGACAATGTCCTGATACGTCCCGCGGAATGTGATGAGTCCGTTCCCGAAAATATGGGGGCTCGTGAAGCAGTAGAGTATCTTTCGAGGATAAAAAATGAAGCATCAAAAAAACTTTCAGCTTCCGATGATATTGTAATATCTGCGGACACGGTAGTTTCAATAGATGATGAAATTCTCGGTAAACCGGTTGATAAAGAGGATGCCCGAAGAATGCTGAATTTATTAAGCGGGAAAATACATCAGGTTTATACCGGCGTTACCATATCAAAAGGTGAAAAAACAATAACATTCAGCGAGAAAACCGATGTTATTTTTTATAATCTTACAGAAGAAGAAATCGAAGAATATATTTCTTCCTCTGAACCGTATGACAAAGCCGGAAGTTACGCAATTCAAGGAAAAGCGGGACTTCTTGTTAAGGGTATAAACGGTGATTACTATAACGTGGTCGGGCTTCCGGTTGCAAGACTTAAAAGAGAGATAGAAAACTTTATCGGCTAAAGTTGCGTTACTGTTTACAATGTGTTAGAATATAATTTATAAACTTGAAAGGCGGTGTAATAGTGGCGGAGAAAACAACAGAAGTTTATGTTGAACCCCAGATTACAGAAGCGGATATAGAAAGGCAGCGACGTCAGCAGGAGAAGGAATACCTTGGTCCTCGCGAAATGGCTGCGTATATCATTTCGGGTATCGGTGATAAAAACTGGGAAACATTTAACGGAAATAACGAGTTCTTTTATACTACAACTTTCCAGCATGTAAGCCCTATTACGCTCAGCTTTGCCCAGACATTTTCTACTATTGTTGACACCTTTGACAATGCAATATCCGGACCTATTCTTGACAGAACACGTACACGTTGGGGTAGAGTGCGTCCTTATCTTGTGCTTACTCTTCCTTTCTGGGTGTTTTCTGCGGCGACACCGTATTTGTTGCCTGATGGTCTTTCCCAGGTTGCGTTGTTTATATGGTTCCTCGTTGTGCGTTACGTAGGCTCTATTGCGGGTTCATTCTATAATCCTGCATATAAAGCGGTTCTTTATAACCTTACGCCCAACGTAAACGAACGAAACAAACTTATTGCGGCTGATACCTACGTTGACCTTTTCGGCGTATGGTTGCCGTCGCTTTTCCCGTTCTTTGTTGACTATCTGCCAAGAACGATACCTACGCGTAATATTTATCTTGTAGGTGCTATCGTATTTATTGCGCTGGTAATTATTTTCAGAACTTTTGGTTTCTTCAGCTTAAGAGAGCGTGTGCCCCTTGCATCACGTGACGAGATGAAGAGTACAAGTGTATGGAAATCTGTCAAGCAGGTTGCATCCTGCCGTCCCATGTGGGTTCTTATGATTAAGGGCTTCTTCGGTATGGGTAAGGGTACAGGTCAGCAGGTTGCAAACTATTTCTGGCTTAACTGTACCGGTAAGCTTTCCAACGCGGCAATATCCGGTCTTTTCACAGGCTTGCCAAGTTACTTTGTTCTTCCCTTTGCTACAAAACTCACTAAAAAAATCGGACTTAAAAATCTTTCTGTTTTAAGCTATGGTTACTGCGGACTTATTTATCTGATTATGTATTTTGTAGGCTACAAGCCCACGGATAACCATATTATTAACCTTATTATTATCGTCATTTTCCTTACTCTTGCAGGTGCTATGAACAGCGTTCAGCGTTATTGCGGAACTGCACTTGAGGGCGATATGTACGATTACGTCGAGTGGAAAACAGGTATCAGAAACGAAGGTATGATGAGCGCCGCTATGGGATACATTACCCTTATTGCAAACGGCGTTTCGGGAATTCTCAGCGGTGTTATTATCGAGGCTATCAAGTATGAGCCGCTTATGAACTCCCACGGTGTAGTTATACCCCAGACTGACCCTGATATGTTGCAGGCTATATGGGCGGTATTTACTCTTGCTCCTGCAATCGGCAGAATTTGTAAAGCAATTTCACTGAGCTTCTTTAACGTAAACGGCAAAGTCAGAGAGCAGATGATGACAGACCTTGCAGTTACAAGAGCGGCGAAAATCAAAAGCCGTACAGAAGATGGAGAAAGTGAAGAATAATTTTTTCGGTGATACATAATGAGAATAGTTGTTAAAGTCGGAACATCAACCCTGGCACACAGCACAGGTTGCATAAATATCCGCCATGTTGAAGAGCTTTGCAAGGTTCTTTCAGACCTGAAAAATGCAGGTCACGAGATAATACTTGTTTCTTCAGGTGCTATCGGTATGGGTATAGGTAAGCTTTCATTAAAAGAAAAGCCTGCTGATATGCCTACAAAGCAGGCGGCTGCAGCAGTAGGTCAGTGCGAGTTGATGTACGCATACGATAAACTTTTTTCGGAATATAATCACACAGTGGCGCAGATTCTTTTAACAGGTCTTGATTTGGAGGACTCTATCAGATATCACAATATCAAGAACACTATGAACAGACTTCTTGAGCTTAACGTGCTCCCGATTATTAACGAAAACGACACAGTAAATACAGATGAAATTTCAGTAGGTGATAATGACACTTTGGGTGCTATTGTCGCAGTAAGTATGAGCGCAGATTTGTTGGTGCTTCTTTCAGATATCGACGGACTTTATACTGCTGACCCTCACAGTGACCCCAATGCTGAACTCATTTCTGAAATCAGAGAAATTACCCCTGAGATTGAGGCGCTTGGAGGCAAAAGCAGGAGCGGTCTCGGTACAGGCGGTATGGCAACAAAATTGAGTGCAGCTAAAAGATGCATCGAACGCGGTACAGATGTCATTATTGCAAATGGCTCTTCGCCGGTTGTGCTTTATGATATTATCGACGGCAAGAAGGTCGGTACAAGATTTATTTCTAAGGGCTGATTTTTATGAAATCTACTTATACTATTCTTGAGGAAGCAAAGAATGCCAAGGCAATTCTTTGCTCTCTTGATACTAAGACTAAAAATGAGGCTCTCTATAAGATGGCGGATGCCCTTATAGAGAACTGCGATGAAATTTTAGAAGAGAATGCCAAGGATATTGAAAGAGCAAAGGGGACTATTTCGGCTGTAATGATTGACAGACTCGCTCTTTCCAAGGAACGTATTGAGGGTATGGCAGAGGGTATTCGCCAGGTTGCGGCTCTTCCCGACCCGGTGGGTGAGGTTCTCGACAGAGTTGAGCGTCCAAGCGGAATTGTGGTTGAAAAAACCGCCGTTCCCATGGGTGTTGTTGCCATTATCTACGAAAGCAGACCCAATGTTACTTCCGATGCAGCGGCACTTGCACTAAAAAGCGGTAACGTATGCGTTCTTCGTGGCGGTAAAGAGGCGTTCCTTTCTGCGGATGCCATTGTACGCGCTATGAGAAAAGGCTTGTCTTCAATGGGACTTCCCGAAACTTTAATAAACCTTGTTCAGGACACAACAAGGCAGAGTGCAAACGAGCTTATGAATGCGGTAGGTTATGTTGATTTACTTATCCCACGCGGTGGCGCAGGGCTTATTAAAGCATGTACAGAGAACGCGAAGGTTCCCTGTATCCAGACCGGCACGGGTATTTGCCATATTTATATAGATGAGAGCGCGGATATTGAAAAAGCACTCAATATTGTAGAAAATGCAAAGACCAGCAGACCTTCAGTTTGTAACGCTTGCGAAGTTATAATTGTTAATGAAAATATTGCAGAAGAATTTTTGCCGCTTCTCAGGAAACGACTTGTTGACAGCAGAAAAGAAAAGGGTCTTAATCCGGTTGAGCTTCGCCTTGATGAAAAGGCGGCGAAGATAATTGACGGCAAACCGGCGGGTGACAATGATTTCGACACAGAGTTCCTTGATTATATTTTAGGTGTGAAAATTGTCTCCGATGTGAATGTAGCGGTAGCCCATATTTCGGTGCATTCGACCGGTCACAGCGAAGCTATCGTTACCGAAAATGCAGATAATGCAAGAGTTTTCACAATGTCCGTGGACAGCGCGGCAGTTTATGTGAACGCTTCAACACGATTTACCGATGGCGGTGAGTTCGGCTTGGGTTGCGAAATGGGTATTTCAACTCAGAAGCTTCATGCAAGAGGACCTATGGGTCTCAAAGAACTTACCACTTACAAATTCATTATCAAAGGTAACGGTCAAATCCGCTGAAAAAGGTGATAATATGAAAAAAATAGGATTCTTAGGTTGCGGAAATATGGGCGGTGCACTTGCTAAGGCGGCGCTCAAATCCGTAGGTGCGGAAAACATATTTGTTTTTGATGTGGATACTAAAAAAATAAAGGATTATGCAGAAGAAACAGATGTGAATATCTCAGATGTAGAGTATATTGTGCTTAATTGCGACTACATATTTTTGGGCGTTAAGCCCCAGATGTTAAAAACACTTTTTGAAAAAGTTGCACCCATTATTGAGGATAGAACAACAGACTTTACGCTCGTTTCAATGGCTGCCGGTGTTTCAACAAATTCCATTGCTGAAATGGCGCAGGTGGATTGTCCGATTATCAGAATAATGCCTAATATGCCGGTAAGCGTTGGCGAAGGTATGATACTTTATACCGCAAATGAATTTGTTTCAAAGGAAGACATTGACGGCTTTTGCGAAGTCATGAAGTACGCAGGAGTCCTTGATAAAATTGATGAGGATAAAATTGACGCCGCAAGTTGCGTTTCGGGTTGCGGTCCCGCTTTCGTGTTTATGTTCTGCGAAGCTCTGGCGGACGGTGCTGTAGAGTGCGGCTTGCCCCGAGATAAAGCAATGCTTTATGCGGCACAGACTCTTGTGGGCTCTGCTCAGATGCTTCTTGAGACAGGCGAACACCCGGGAAAGCTAAAAGATGCAGTCTGCAGTCCAGCAGGTAGCACAATAGAAGGCGTAAAAGCCCTTGAAGAAGGTGCCTTCAGAGCCAGCGCAATGAACGCCGTAAAAAGTGCGTATAAAAGAACACTTGAATTAGGTAAATAAAATTAACACCCTATCGAAATTTTTTCGATAGGGTGTTTTTGACAGTTATTTCGTCACAGGTGCTTTTAATATACCGGTGGGGCGTAAGACATATTCGTAACTCCAGTTTACACCTGTACTACGCCATGCATCGGGACCATGCCATGATTCCTTGACATTTACAAGGTGAATGGGTCCGAATGTATTGTAGCG
>JAZULQ010000030.1:0-12553 GCA_045603185.1 Acutalibacteraceae bacterium | reverse complement strand
GAATATGAAAAGCAAGGGTTTGTCCGTTGGTCTATTGTAGATAAAAACACCAACGAAGCTATTGGAACAATAGAGTTATTCCATAGAGATTCAAACGATTATTTTACAAATTGCGGGTTACTTCGCCTTGATTTAAGAAGCGACTATGAAACCGCAAAAGAAATTGAAAATATACTTTCGTTAATTCTTAAGCCAGCATTTGAATTATTTGATTGTGATAAAATAGCAACAAAAGCCATTCCCGAAGCAAAAGAACGAATAAAAGCTTTATCTAATATGGGTTTTGTTTTCTTACAAGAAAAACTAATAGGGCATGATGGAACGGAATATGGAAATTACTATATTACTTGTTAAGGAAAATTATGCTTTATTTTTCTGTTATGCCTTGGGTCATATTAATTAACACGTTTCGCTTTATTCTTTTAAGCAGTTTGTCAAAATCCACGTCGGGTATTGTGTTATTTTAAATTTATATGCTTATAATAACAATAAGTGATACAAAATTGGGGGAGATTATGAATTTAACAACACTTCAAATGAATTATTGGTGTGATACTGAAAGTTTTGGTATACCTATCGGTGAATTCATCTGCTACAATCATACTATCCAAAATGATTTCGAAGTTTTTTTAAAAAATTCTTTTGGAGAATACACAAAAAACAATGAGGATAGTTTGACAAACCTTGCTATATAAGTTATACTATACTTAAAAATAGTGGGGGTATTGTATGCCATCTTGGGGAGAATTGTTAGCAGAATTACAACCTCATACAGATAGCAATGGAAAATCTGTACCTGGTTTAACTTTCGATGAACTAAGGGAAAAATATATTTCTGCTTTATCAAAGAAGACCGGAAGGAATGTGGTTGTTTATTATTCAGGGTGGCTAAAACCTGGTAAAACACAAAACATCGATATAAACGATAGTGATATTACAGGTTTTATGAACGCTTTAAAAGGATTAGATGTATCCAAAGGTCTTGATTTAATTCTACATACACCAGGAGGAAATCCAACTGCGACGGAAGGCATCGTAAAATATTTACATAGTAAATTCGGTAATGATATAAGAGTAATAGTTCCGCAAATGGCTATGTCTGCAGGAACAATGTTGGCTTGTTCTGCAAAAACAATAGTGTTAGGAAAACATTCTTGTTTAGGACCCATCGATCCACAATACGGAGGAGTTCCCGCTTACAATATAGTAAATGAGTTTAAGGAAGCTAAATCTGATTTAGATAGAAATCCTCAAGCAAAAACATATTGGGAACTTCAGCTCAAGAAATATCCTGCGGCATTTTTTTATTCCGTAGTTGACTCAATTAATTTATCAAGTGCGTTGGTAAGCGAATGGTTAACTAACTATATGTTTGAGGGCGAAGATCCTAAAACTGTCAAAAAAAAGGTGGACAAAATTGTAGGTAAGTTAAATGCCAACAATAAATCCCATTCTCGTCACTTCACCTTCGATTTTTGTAAAAGTTTAGGCTTAAATGTTGAATCGCTAGAAGATGATCAAGAATTACAAGAGTATGTCTTAAGTATTCATCATGCTTTTATAATAACTATTGATGCAACACCCGCAACAAAAATTATCGAGAACCAAAATGGTGCTCGGTATATATCTTCACAAAAGAAATGATGGTGCAATTATGAAAACTATTTCAACTTTTGAAAAACTTGAGTATGAAAAACTTATTGAAACTCTTAATTTGCAAGATAATATACCTGATACCAACGAAGAAGATATTAATTATTTTAATGCATGGCATTTTGGTCAGAATGAGGAAGATTGCAAATATTTTGTTTCAGCTTCATTATAATATTTTAAATCTTAACAAGATTTCAACAACCCCATCTGGAAACTACAGACGGGGTCTTTTTCTGCCCATATTCCCTCACTTACCCACATCCCATCTTTCAACAAAAAAAGACCGGTCCGATTGGACTGGTCTTTTATTGCATATTTTTCACAAGAAAAACTCTATATCATAGTTTCGGTTAATCTTCAATTAAAGCAGGACTTCTTTGCCTTTTTCTGCGGATTCGTAGATTGCGCAGAGAATTTTTATCATATCCACGCCCTGAGAGGGTTTGAAAACAGGTTCTGCGCCCTCGGTAATAACGTCAATGAAATTGCGTATATTTGCTTTGTGTCCGTTTGTCTCCATTTTGCCCTTGGGAGCAATATCAAGAAGCTGGCCGTCTTCCTCTGTGAAGAATTCAACCTCGTTTTCTTCCCACTTAAGGCCTGCTTTTGTTCCGCGGAGTTCAACAAAACGGTTCTCCGTTTTGATATTTGATGCCCAGCTGAACTCTATCTGGAGAACGGCACCGTTATCAAATCGAATCATACCCATTGCAAGGTCTTCAACGTCGAATGTGCCCTGATCTTTTGCATCGCCGAACTTTGAGTTTTCGGAATCACTTGTATCATTATCTGCAAATTTTGAGTATGTATTTGCGCTTACAGCAACAGGAGTGGGGTTGCCCATAAGCCATACCGCAAGGTCTATCATATGAACGCCAAGGTCAATAAGGGGACCGCCGCCGGACTGAGCCTTTGTTGTGAACCAGCCGCCTTTTCCGGGGATGCCTCTGCGTCTTTGCCAACCGCAACGACCGCAATAGATTTCGCCCATTCGTCCGGCTTCAACAAACTTCTTTGCATACTGCGATGCAGTGGCGAAGCGGTTATTTCTGATAACCATAAGCACCTTGCCGGCCTCATCAGCGGCATTTTTCATTTTGAGAACCTCGGTAACGTCAATGGCATCCGGCTTTTCGCACAATACGTGCTTACCTGCCTTAAAGGCATCAACCGCGATTATGGAATGGAGATAGTTGGGTGTGCAGATATCAACCGCATCAATGCTTTCATCTTTGAGAAGCTCTTTATAATCTGTATAAACCGCTGCATTCGGGTAATATTTATCCCTGAGCTCAATAGCTCTTTCTTCAATAATATCGCAGAAGGCAACAACCTCTACTCTTTCGTCTTCACAATAATTTTTGACGTGACTTCCACGGCAGATACCGCCGTTGCCGATAAGTGCAATTCTTAATTTTGACATATTAATTTACTCCCATAGCAATAAAAGATAAGGTAATTCAATCACCTGATTTTTATTATATCAAACAGCAATAAAAAGTAAATAGACAACTTGTGATAATATTTAATTTAATTTGTTATAACACAAATTTATCCGATTCTTTCAAATCAAGCAATGTGATTATATTTTCAAAGTTTTCTTTTGCGGTAGACAGTGCCGATGTTTTGTGAGAATCACTGCCCAGATAAAACTTACATCCGCAATCCTTGGCTATATAATAAGGTCTTAACATTATATCCTTTTCTTCTTCGGAAGAGAAAATCGTCTTCATATTAAGTTCAATTCCGACACCTTTTTGCGCGCAATCCGAAAACACCTCATATAATTTTTCATCCTGCAGAAGAGATATTACTTCCGGAGTTCTTTCGCGAAAAACGTGACCGCAAGTCAAGTGAGCAATACCTGTTTTACGCCAGGGCAGGTCTTTTTTCAGTAGCTCCGCGAAACGTGAAACCCAGATTTCAGCCGCTTCTTCAGGTGTTTTTATTTTTGTTCTGACCGTATTCCCTGCAAGGTGCAAATGGGTTGTGGATATTATCATAAAATCAAATATATCATATCTTTCGGGGCTGACACCTAAAACGAAATTATAATCCATATCAATTTCTGCACCGAACAAAAAATCTACGCCGTTTTCCTTTGGTAACGGCAAAACCGAAGCAAGGCAGGAAAACCGCTGACCGTCGTGCCACTCGGCTTCGCTTTTCACATTTTCATCCCACAAATGATTTGTAAGACACACCTTTTTCAGATTATTTTCTTTTGCATAATTAAGTATGGCTTCAGGTGTTTGATTTTCATCATGGCAACATGGTGATATAGTTGAATGAATATGAAAATCGTGGTCTGCAACAAATCGCATAACATCATCTCCATCTAAAATTACAACCACCGGAAACCGGTGGTTGTGATATTTATTCTTCCGCCAATTTGCGAATTTCGTTGATGATTATTTTGAAAACTGTTTTAAACATTCTTATGATTTTTTCTAAGAAATCTTCGCTTTCTGTATCCTCAGCACCGTCTTCAACAGCTTCGCCTGAGCCTCCGTAACAACCGATATTTGTCTCAGTGATTTCGTTACCGAAGAAATCTTCTGTCAATCCGTCATCAATCTTTGCGCCTGCTCCGATAAGAGCTGAACCCTCTGCCAGCTGATAAGCTGTCCGCGGGTCATTGCCACCTACAAAATTGGGGATAACATTCATTGAGTTGATATCCATTATGGGATTGATTGTCTGTCCGTAACAGTTGTTTTTGTATGTGTTACCTGCTACCGCCTCTTCCGAAAGATTCCACAATATAATGCAACCCTCTTCGGGAATGATTATATTATTTGCCACAAGGCTGTTTGTAAGGTAACGCACGTGGAAATCGGCACAGTTGATAATAGTATTGTTGTAGAAGTTAAAGCCATCTTCGCCATTTCCCGAAGCTATTGCACTTCTGCCGCCGTTATCGTTTATAGAAAGGCAATATCTTACGGTGTTGTTCCTTTGGGGGCTTGCTTTCGCATTGTTGCACATAAATCTCATATTATCATGAGAATAGATGTACTGATATGTACAGTTGTTTGTCTGTGAGTCAAAGTCAACTGTCATACCGTCACCGTAGTTCTTCTGGCCCGCAATTTCGCAATACTGAATAGTGCTGTTTTCACTGCCCCAGAACCACATTGCGGCTGTAAAATAGAGAATTTCTCCGTTCTCATCAACGCCCTCACCAAGGCAGGTGTTAATTGCGCGGCAATTTGTAACCAACGCACCATCACAGATGCCTATAATAATTGCCTCGGCATCCATCTCATGGAAATAGCAACCCTCTATAAGAAGTCCTGTGTTGTAAACAGGATCTGCATCTTCTTCATCACACCAGGGGTTCTGTTCATCATTCCATGAACCCCATACCATAAAGCCGTTTGCACAATCGTAAACTTCGCAATTTGTTATGGTAAGGTCATTTACCGCATACCTTGAATTGGCAGGCAGACCCTTTACCATAACCGCCGCTCTTGCAGGAGCCGCGCCTTTTGACATATCGTCCCTTGCATTAACCTTACCGTTGGGCATACCGTGGAAATACACGTTGTCAATAATAATGCCTTCGGAGGTTCTGTTGAGCGTATCAATCCAGATACCACCACCGTTGGGCGCAACCATTTCAAGGTTGGATATTGTAATATATGAGCAATCAATAAGAGTAAGAATTTCGTCTTTTGCCTGAGTAGTGAGTACCGGTCTTTTTCCTTCACCGTAGGAGGAAATGACAAAGGGCGCTTCCTTTGTACCCATAATATCTCTTAACTCTACATTGAATTCATACGTTCCGCCACACTTGAAAAGAACGCTGACGCCCGCTGTCAACACCTGTTCACCGTTAAAACCACCTAAGTCTTTCCAGGCTTCGTCTTCACTTGTGCCGGAATTGGAGTTATCTCCGCCGATGGCATCGATGTAATAAGTCACATTACCGACGGCTTGACTTTCAAGCACCGCAAATGGAGTAACCGTAACAACGAGCAATGCAGAAAGCAATAAACATAAAAACTTTTTCATACAAATCTCTCCTTACGTCTGTATTTTATCATTCACAAAAAACATAATCAAGATTTTCTTGAAAGATTACGTTATTATCCTGAAAACACAGGGGACTTTTACAGGCTTTGAAACCTGCAAAAGTCCCTTGATTTATAAAAATTCATGCTACCATTACTTCATATGGGAACTGCTCTTCCGTGAAGCCGAGAACATATGCAATTCTTTTGGGTATTTCGTAGTTATTAAGGATTTCGCCGCCTTTTATTACTTTATCACAACCGTAAACAAGCACGGGAACATTGGCTGCAGAGTGTGAGCCCTGTGTGAATGAATATGTACCGTCGTCATTCGCTATAATACCGCCTGTTTCGTGGTCCGCAGTAATGACAACTAATGTTTCGCCGTCTGCTTTTGCATATTCAAGGACGTATTCAACAGTTCTGTCAAATTCCTCGAGAGCTTCGGTCATCTTTGCATCCTCGTTATTGTGTGAGTGCTTATCAATGTGAGCACCTTCAATCATAAGGAAGAAGCCTTCATCCGTATCGTCAAGAAGGTCTATTGCCTTTTCTGTCATCTGTTCGAGATTGGGTGTGCTTTCATCAGACGGCTCAAGAGTCCAAAGGTTATTTGTAAACTGTGCGAAGCTGCGGCTTCCCTCTTCAAGAGCCATCATTTCATTGTAAGATGTGATATATATAAATCCGTTTGCTTCAGCATCGTCACGTGTTGCTACATTATTTGATGCGCCCCAGATAATATCAATACCGGAAGTCATCTGGTCTTCTGTTATATCCTCTGTATTTCCTCTGTCGGAAGAATGGGCAGAGAATGACGCCGGAGTAGCGCCGGATGTTTCGTCTGTTGTGATAACACCGGTCATCATACCGCTTTCCATACAAAGCTCGGTTATATTTTTAGGATAGGAGAACGCACCCATGGGGTCACCCATATAAACACCGATAGCACCATTATACGTTCTTTCACCGGTTGCGAGGGCTGTTCCGCCTGCTGCGCTATCAGTAACGCTGTTGCTTAAAGAACGTGTCATAGATTCGCCACGATAATCGAATGTATCCATTGTCAGAGAAATTTCTCTCTCGTTCTTAGCTTTTCTTAAGTGGTTAAATCCCATACCGTCACCGATAAGGTAAATAACATTTTTTATATTACTGTCAAAGTATTTTTCTGCTCCTTCAGTTTTTTCGGGGGCAAATATACCCACAGTCGAACCGAACAACAGAATAATACTCATGAATAATGATGCAATTTCTTGCCAGAGTGTGCCTAATGAAGATAACATACTTAACCCTCCGAGTATAGTTTTAATATCTATTATTATATCATCTGTCTTTTACTCTTTCAACCATATTTTTCCAGGTGTTTTATATGAATATTTTATATCTTTATGTTGGTTTAACTCTTGACTTTATTTTTTATAATACTATAATATTTTTAATTGAATTAAAAGGAATATTGTTATGATAACTCAAGAAAAAATTGACAGAATTAATTTCCTGGCTCGTAAATCAAGGGAGGAAGGTCTCACCGACGCTGAGGCTCTTGAGCAGAAAACCTTAAGAGCTGAGTATGTTGCCGCATTCAGAAAATCTCTTGAAACACAGCTGGACAGTACAATTATTGTCCGCCCCGACGGCACCCGCGAAAGAATTGAACGCAAAAAACCCAATAAATCAGACGGAGTGAAAAACTAATGGCAACCATCAGAAAAATGCGCCCCGACGACCTTAAAGATGTTGAATATGTCTGCCGTATGACTGCGGGCCCCGGTTGTCAGAAAGACCCGGTTTTAGGCTACCGTATTGCGAGAATGTTCTCCACATATTATGTTCGCGAATGTTATGATACCTGCTTTGTTGTCGCTGACGACAACGATAAAGCTGTGGGCTATATTTTGTGTGAGCCCGATTACAAACGATACAAAAAGATTTTCAGAAAAGTAGACGTCCCCGAAATCAAAAAGCTTGATAAAAAAAGCGGAAACCACGCGTGGTTGTTCCCCATTCCCTATTGCTTTTTCGGAAGAAAATATCCTGCCCACCTGCATATTGATATTCTTGATGAATACCAGTCTCAGGGTTATGGCTCAAAATTAATGGACGCTCTTTTCACCGAACTCAAAAAACGTAATGTAAAAGGCGTAATGCTCCAGGCTAATTTATCTAACGAAGGTGCAATACGTTTTTATAAACGCCTCGGTTTCAAAATGCTTTCTACAAAAATGAAAACCGCGACAATGGCAAAAAATATCTATAAGCAGTGATAGTTATGACCCAAAAACCAGTTACAGCAATTATACTCGGAGCAGGTCACCGTTCAATGGCGTATGCCGATTATGCGGTGGCTCACCCCGATGAACTCAAAATCGTCGGCGTTGCCGAACCCGACGAGCATCGAAGAAATATGGTGCGAGAGCGTTTCGGTTTCCCCGAAAGTCACTCTTTTTATGATGCCAATGAGCTTGCAAAAGCACCTAAGTTTGCAGATGTAGTTATAAACGGTACTATGGATGAAATCCATGTTGAAACCTCCATTCCTTTACTGGAAATCGGCTACGATATGCTTCTCGAAAAGCCCTTCGCAGTAAACGAGGAGGAGATGAACAGACTCGTAGAGGTTGTAAATCGTAACAACAGTAAAGTTATGATTTGTCACGTACTCCGATACAACCCGGTTTATCTCAACATCAAAAAAAGCATTATCAGTGGTGAAATCGGCAAAATCATCAACATTCAGACTGTTGAAAATGTCAGCTATCATCACCTTTCTACTTCCTATGTCCGCGGTAAATGGGCAAACAGCAAAAAATGTCATACATCCATGCTCCTTGCAAAATGCTGTCACGACCTTGACCTTATGATGTGGCTTATGGGTGATGATGAACCTGTCTCTGTTTCCTCTGTTGGTTCAAGATTCCAGTTCAGAGAAGAAAATGCTCCGAAAGAATCAGGTACGCGCTGTCTTGTAGACTGTCCTCGTGTTGACTACTGCGACTTCAGCGCTAAAAGACTTTACCTTGACCATCCTAACAGCTGGGAAGTTTACGTGTGGCGCGATTTGGAAGGAGTAGAAAACCCGACAGAAGAACAGCGCCGCAAAATTCTTGAAACAAGCGATTACGGCAGATGTATTTTTAAATGTGATAATGATGTCGTTGACCACCAGAGCGTGCTCGTAAACTTCAAAAGCGGTGCAACCGGCACACATAATCTGACCGGTGGCTGTGCAGAGTCAATCAGAACCATCCGTATAACCGGCACAAAAGGTGAAATCTACGCAGAGCTTGAAAACAAGTTTGTAAAAATTAAAACCATTAATCCCGACCCGGGCAAATACTTTAACGAAAGAGTTATTGATCTTAGCAATACTCCCGATGACGGTCACGGCGGCGCAGACCCTGCGCTCACCGCGGATTTTGTTAAATTCATCCGCGATGATAATCCGTCAGTTTCCTGCACTTCTATTCATAATTCCGTCGCAGGACACAAAGCAGTTTTCCTTGCAGATAAATCAAGAGAAAACGGCGGACAGCTTATGTACATATAAAGATAAAAACCTTTAGCTCTCAGGGGCTAAAGGTGTTTTTGTTTTCGGGAAGCTATCATTTACTTAATAACCAATCGGCTACATCAACAATTCTAATTCCCTCATATTGATACTCGGTATTTCTTGTTCTTGCTATTACTACTTTGGGATAGGCATCTTTAATTTTAAGCAGGGGTTCTACTTCTCTACTAAATGTGTCAGGGTGGGTTATATTGTCCGAAACTTGAATATAAATCTTTTCGTTTCTTTTTAAAGCAACAAAGTCAACCTCTTTTTTATATAAAACGCCAACATAAACTTCGTAACCACGTCTTAGCAATTCCATTGCAACGATATTCTCAATCACCCTACCACTATCCAAGTTCTTTGTGCCGAGTTTAGCATAACGGAAGGTGTGGTCACTCAAATAATACTTGTCATTGGTTGTTAAATACTTCTTACCTTTAATATCATATCTACGGAACTTATAGAAAGCAAATGCGTTACAAAGATAATTCAAATAATTACCTTCTGTCTTATGATTGATTTTATCTTTGTTTGATGTGAGTGTGTCTGTAATGCTTCTTGCTGATGTTTAATTTGAAACATTATCCATCAAAAATTGTGACATTCTATCCATTAAAGCAGGATTTTTGATTTTATATTTTTGTCCTATATCTCTTAAAATCAAAGTATCAAAAACAGTTTCGATATAATCAAATTTATTTTCCTGTTCTTTATACAAATAAGAACCAGCCATACCGCCTTCAAGCATATATTTATCAAAAGCTGCATGTTTGTCTGTTAGTCCAAAATAATGAATATACTCAGCAAAGGAAAACGGATAAACCTTGATTTCAAAGGTTCTGCCGGTAAACAGTGTTGCCAAATCCGAACTGAGCAAAAAGGCATTGGAGCCTGTGATATAAATATCGTATATTTCAGTTGCGTGCAAATTGTTTATACACAGCCAAAGTTATCACACATTTGAATTTCGTCAATCAGAACGAAGTTTTCCTTTTGTGACCAAAAGCCAATGGGAGACACCCTCTTTACGAAGTGTCTCCCATATACTTTACATCTCAACTGCTGCTCTTTCAACAGAAAGACCTTTTTTGTAGTTTTCCATAAACTTGTTGAAGCTATCAACAATAGCATCATCCGGCTCAAGCGTTGTCATTTTCTGGGTTGCGAAAATCTTGTTGTCAAGATAGTCGGGAAGTGTCTCGCCGGCATCTTTATTAACTGAGAATGCCGCAAGAACCGCAACGCCCCATGCGCCGCCTTCGCCTGCGGTTTCCATAACGGAAACAGGTGCATTCATAGCAGCCGCAAGAACACTCTGACCGATAACCGGTGTTTTGAAGAAACCGCCGTGACCGAGAATTTTATCAATGGCAACATCCTCTTTTTCGAGAATATTCATACCTATTTTGATACCGCCGAAGGCTGTGAAAAGCTGAACTCTCATAAAGTTTGCAAGAGAGAATTTGCTGTCAGGTTCTCTTATGAACAGGGGCTTACCTGTTTCAAAGCCTGTAATAAATTCACCTGAGAAATAGTTGTATGAAATAAGGTTTCCGCAATCTGCATCGGCTTCAGCGGATTTTTTGAAAAGTGCTGTAAATAAATCGCCCATTGAACATTCGGCACCACAAAGGTCGAGAACTTCTTTGAAAAGATATGTCCAGGCATTGATGTCGGAAGTACAGTTGTTGCAATGAACCATAGCAACCGGAGCGCCGTCGGGAGTAGTTACCATATCAATTTCTCTGTAAAGCTTTGAAAGCATTTTTTCAAGAACAATCATAGCAAATACAGATGTGCCTGCGGATACGTTACCTGTTCTTACCCTTACGCTGTTTGTTGCAACCATTCCTGTACCCGCATCACCTTCGGGAGGGCACATAGGAATTCCTGCCTGAAGGTCTCCTTCATCGTCAAGAAGCTTTGCGCCGTCGGCTGTAAGCTCGCCTGCGCTTTCACCTGCAACAAGAACCTTGGGAAGTATCTCTCTGATTTTCCAGGAGTAACCCTTATTGGCTACAAGTTCATCGAATTTATCAAGCATTTCTTCGCTGTAATTGTTTCCTTCCATAGGGAACATACCCGATGCCTCACCTATTCCGAGAACCTTTTTACCGGTAAGAAGTGTATGGATATAACCCGCAAGAGTTGTAAAATAGCGAACATCCTTAACGTGTTCTTCTCCATCTAAAATAACCTGATAAAGGTGTGCTATGCTCCAACGGTCGGGAATATTGAACTGGAAAAGCTCTGTCAGCTTATTTGCGGCTTCACCCGCGCAGGTGTTACGCCAGGTGCGGAAGGGTGAAAGAAGCTTGCCCTCCTCATTGAAAGCAAGGTAACCGTGCATCATACCGCTGATGCCAATGTATTTAAGCTTTGTGAGTGTGATGCCGTAGCGGTCGGAAACATCCTTTTTAAGTGATGCATAGCAGCCCTTAAGACCTGCAAAAAATTCATCCTCGCCATAAGTCCAGATGCCGTCAATGAGGCTGTTTTCCCAATCGTAGCCACCGACTGCAAGAACGCTGCCCGTATCATCAATAAGAACGCCCTTGATTCTTGTTGAGCCGAACTCAATACCGAGAATGGCTTTACCTTCAGCAATGTAATTTTTAATATCCATAATTAAAACTCCTTTAAAGTTTTATATTTAACTCATTTATTTTATCCCTGAGATTCTGAAAATCCGAAAGCGCATCGGGCTTGTTGTTGGGATTTCTCAAAAGTGCCGCAGGGTGATATGTGCCCATAAAAAGGATGTTACCCTTTTTAATAATTTCCCCGTGCTGACGGGTTACCCTGAAATCAGGTGAAATAAGCTTTTGTGCCGCAATGCGACCAAGACAGACAATTATTTTAGGCTTTATAAGTCGGGTTTGTGCCCTGAGCCAGTCAATGCAAGCATTCTGCTCCTCTTCCTGTGGGTCACGGTTTCCGGGCGGTCTGCATTTTACAATGTTCGCAATGTAAACATTCTCTTTTCTTGAAAGACCGATTACCTGCAAATATTTATCAAGCAGCTGCCCTGCTTTAGCAACAAAGGGCTCACCCTGTAAATCCTCGTTTTCACCGGGACCCTCACCAACAAACATAATATCTGCATTTTCATTCCCCACACCGAAAACAATATTTGTACGGGTGGCACACAAATTGCATTTGTTACAAGCAAGGCAATCCTTTTCCAGTTCGTTAAAACTATTATATTTCAAAGAATTATCAACTCCTTGGGAGCAGATGTGAGATTCTCAAAACCATCCTTGGTTATTAGAGCCATATCCTCAATTCTTACACCGAATTTTCCGGGAAGATATATACCCGGCTCAAC
>JAZULQ010000029.1:0-60104 GCA_045603185.1 Acutalibacteraceae bacterium | reverse complement strand
GGGGGCGTAGCTCAGCTGGGAGAGCGCTTGAATGGCATTCAAGAGGTCATCGGTTCGATCCCGACCGTCTCCACCAGAAAAAAGACTTGCGTAAGCAAGTCTTTTTTCAATGAAATTCGCCTAACGGCGAGTGAAATATCTATGATATGAAATACGCTTTGCGTATGAAATATTTGCTTCGCAAATATGATAAGGCGAATTTTATTTCACTTTCTGATTTATCAGAAAATTTCATAATCCGTCAGGATTATTTCACATTTTTCGCAAGAAAAATATTTCACTGAATTTTCACTTTTATTTTTCCTAAAATAGGGATCGGACCGATAATCCATCCCGCGCTGTTGGCATTATTATATAAAACCCCACAAAACCTCATAATTTGTTGAATTATTCTTATTATCGTGGTATAATTAAAATGGATTGAAGTATATACTCGGGTCTTTGTATTCCGATATATATACTGACGAATATTTTTTGAAGAGTGATAATTTATCTATGAAAAATACTGCACAAATTAAATTATTGAATGAAATCGGTTTTGCTGATACGGTGCTTATGCCCGGTGACCCGCTTCGTGCTAAAATGATAGCGGAGACATTTCTTGAAAACCCTGTTCTTGTAAATAACGTGCGTGGAATACAAGGCTACACAGGCTATTACAAGGGTCAGAAGGTTTCGGTTATGGCCAGCGGAATGGGTATACCGTCTATGGCTATTTATTCATATGAGCTGTTTAATTTTTTCGATGTGAAAAATATCATACGCATAGGTACCTGCGGCGGTTTCCCCGAAGATATGAAGCTGCGTGATGTTATCATCGGTGACAGTGCGGATACTGATTCTGCGTACATCAATCAGTTTGGAGATGTAACTCCCGTTTGTTCTGATGAATTATTGAACGTTGCATTGGAAATAGCGGAAGAAATGGGGATAAAAGCTAAAACAGGTAAGTTCTACACAACGGATTCATTTTATAATCTGGATGAAAATGCCAATAAAATGTGGGCGGACAGGGGATGCGTTGCCGTTGAAATGGAAACTGCGGGTTTATATCTTAATGCAATGCATCTCAAAAAAAGAGCACTTTCCATATGTACAGTATCAGACCTTCCGCTGATACAGGGATGCCCCGGAAACACCGTGGAAGAAAGAGAAAAAAGCTTTACGGATATGATAAAAATCGCCCTTGAAGTAGCTGTCAGATTGGGTAAATAAATTTTCAGTTTATATATGTATTAAAACTATGATTTTAGTTGAAAAAAGTAAATACTTATGTTATTATATAGAATGGTTCAAAATCAGACAAATTAGTTCGACAGAGAGATAGCGTATGAAGTATTTGATTAAAAACGGCACATTGTTATTATGGGACGGCGCAGAATATTCTTTGGTAAAAAAAGAGCTTCTGGTTAACGGTTCTGTAATAGAAAAAATCGGCGGGGTTACACCCAAGGATTTTGCGTTGTGTGAAGTTATAGATGCTGAAAATAAACTCATAATGCCGGGTCTCATAAATCTGCATACACACGTGTATATGAATTTTATGAAAAATTCTGCTGATGACCTTCCTTTTAACAACTGGTTGTTTGACAGGATTTTGCCCATAGAATCAAAACTCAGTAAAGATGATTTTTATTGGGGAACTATGCTCGGTTGTATTGAAATGCTCAGGACAGGCACTACATCGTACCTTGATATGCACATTTGCGAGAATGAATGTGCTCAGGCTGCAATGGATTCGGGTATGCGTGCATTTATGGGTAAATGCATACGTGGCGAAGATTTGTATGAAGATAACGGTGATTTTATAAGGGCATTGGAAGAGCAGGAAAAGTACGAAAGCGATTTAATAAAATTCATTTTATCGCCTCACTCTGTATATGCTTGTTCTGAAAAAATGCTTTCCCAAGCCGCTTTTGAAGCCGAAAAACGCAATATGCTAAAGAATATTCACTTGTCTGAAAGTAAAAAAGAAGTGGAAGATTGTCTCAGTAAATACGGCAAAACGCCTGTCGGTTTTCTTGACAGCATCGGCTTTCTGGATGATAAAACCATTGCGGCGCACTGTGTGAAGCTCAACAGTGACGATATAGAAATACTCAAAAACAGAAAAGTAAACGTTGTAACAAATCCATCAAGTAACGCGAAGCTCGGTAACGGCGTTGCACCGGTTGGTGAAATGCTGGAAAAAAATGTAAATGTTTCCCTCGGAACTGACAGCGCGGCAAGCAATAACACATTGAATATGTTTAGAGAAATGAATATTTTTTCTCTTATTCATAAAGCGAAAAACGAAAACGCAACTACTCTTTCGGCAACTGAGGTTTTGAAAAGCGTCAGTGTAAATCCTGCAAAGGCGTTAGGTGTGGAAGGCGAAATCGGTGTCCTTCGTGAAGGCGGTAAGGCGGATTTGATTTTTGTTGATTTGAAATCAAGTTCACTATTCCCCAATAACAGCGTAATTTCATCACTTTGTTATTCTGCCAATGGTTCGGAAGTTGAGTCCGTTATGGTTGACGGAAAGTTCCTTATGAAGGACAGACAGCTTACCGTAATTGATGAAGAACGTGTATATTTTGAAATCAGCAGAATATCTGATAAATACTTGTAAGAATTAAAAAGAGGAAAAAGAATGATAGGAATAATTTTGGCAGCAGGTGACGGTACACGCCTGAAAAAAAGCTCGGGCGAGAACTGTTGCAAGGTATTGGAAAAAGTAAACGATACCCATTTGATTGAGTTTGCACTCAACAACCTGATTGATTTAAATGTTGTTGATGTTTTTGTCGTTGTGGGCAAAGACGGCGAGCTTATAAAAAATGTTATCGGCAATGAATACAAAGGGTTGAATATAACCTATATTCATCAGGCACAGCAAATCGGTTTGATAAACGCCATGGTGCAGGTTCTGAAGGCTGTGGAATCCGATGATGTTATCCTGCAGCTGGCTGATGAAATATTTATCGGATTCAGGGCTGATGGAATAAAAAGGATTATCGGATCTGATGAACACGATTACTGCTGCGGAATTACATACGAGGACGAGCCGGAAAAGATTAAGGCGAACTATTCTGTTGAAATGAATGAGCAGATGATAATCGAAAAGTGCACTGAGAAACCTAAGGTTATCACTAATAACATTAAGGGAACCGGCTTTTGCATTTTCAAAAAAGATGTTATTGATTTGTTGAAAGATATTTATGATGAACAGAACAATACCCCCAACGAATTGTGCGATTTTGTAAACCTTTTGGTAAGTGACGGCAGAAAGGGTATTGCGTATTGCCTCGCTGACAGAGAATTCAATATTAATACAAAGACGGATTTATTAGAGGCAACAAAATTTTTAATCGGGAGATAATGTATGAACAGGGTTATGCTGCTATTTCCTCCGGGAAAAATCTTTCAAAGAAGCGAAGACCGCTGCCAAAGTAATATAGATGATTCTGCCGCAAGCTCGGTTCATGCTTGTAACGATATAGGCTACGCCGCGGCAATTCTGAGAAATGAAGGTTACAGCGTTTTTCTCAGAGATTATCAGACTGAAAAGGCGGATATTGCCGATGTTGAAAAAGATATCAGGGAGTTTTCTCCTGACCTTATAATCATCAGTATAACCAACGCAACCATTATTTCGGATATAGAGTTTGTTAACTGGATTTGCAGTTTTCATAAATGTGAATTTATTTTGAAGGGTGCAATTTTCTTCAATATTTCAGACGAAAATCTTAATACCCTTGATTTGACTAATATAAAATACCTGCTTGGCGGTGAGATAGAAACCACAATCGGAAAATTAGTGAACAATATTTTCAGAAATGAGGGAAATATTGCAGAAATCCCCGGTATTGTTTACAGAGACGGAGATACTTACAAAAAAACAGCCTTCAATATCTGGCAGGATAATCTGGATGATATTCCGTTTCCCGCAAGGGACCTTATGAACAATGCGCTGTATGTAAGACCTGATACCGGTGAGCCCATGGCAACAATACAGGTTTCAAAGGGTTGTCCCGCTAACTGTATTTACTGTATGACGCCCATAATTTCCGGCAAGAGGATAAGAAAAAGAAGCGTTGAAAATATATATGCTGAGATATCGGAGTGTTACCATAAATACGGCATAAAGAACTTCTTTTTCAAGGCGGATACATTTACGCTTGAAGCTGAGTGGGCTGAGGCTCTGTGCGACAGAATAATAGCCTCTGAACTGTATGGAAAAATAGAGTTTACTGTTAATTCAAGAGTTAAACCATTAAACAGACAGTTACTTGAAAAGTTAAAAAAAGCAGGTTGCTTTATGATTGCCGTAGGTTTTGAAAGCGGCAATGACAACACATTGAAGATAATAAAAAAAGGCACTTGTGTTGAAGATAATCTGAATGCGGCAAAGATGATAAAAGAGGTAGGACTGCCTCTTTTTGGGTTTTTTATGATTGGTTTTCCGTGGGAAACCAGAGAAGACACAATAAACACATTGAAGTTTATGTTTGAAATTGACCCTGATTTTATAGAAATTCATGTAGCGATGCCTTATTTCGGGACAGGGTTATATAATGAATGTGAAAAATATAAAACAATAAAAAGTGAAGCCTGGGGAAATGACATTTTTTCACCCAATACAATAGGTACAGCTACGGTGCCTATGAGTGAAATCCAAGAATTAAAGAAAAAATATCTTCTGAAATTCTATTTAAGACCCAAGTACATTCTGAAAAAGTTATGTGGATGTATCGTCAATCCCAAGGTATTGATGAATTACATAAAGTACGGACTCAGACTGGTAAAGAAGAACTTGTTAAAGTGAGACGTATTACGTTTTGGAAAGGAAGAACATATGAGAGTTTTGCTGGTTTTCCCTTCTGTGGGATATTATACACGTGCATTGTCCAATCCTTTGGGATTGTTGTCAATCGGCTCATATCTTAAACAGCACGGCCACGATGTTAAGATTTATGACAGATGTGTCGATAAAACAAAAATTAATAAGGTTTACAAAGAATTTAACCCGCAGATAGTTGGCGTTTCTCTTATGTCTTCGCGAGGTGTAAAGGACGCGATTTATGTATCAAAATGGTTTAAGAAACGCGGTTTACCTGTTGTATGGGGCGGTCAGATGCCGTCAATGCAAACTGATTTGGTGCTTGACAAAGACTATGTGGATTTCGTTTCTTATGGCGAGGGTGAAATAACCTGGCAGGAACTTGCCGACTGTTATGATAATAAGAAAAATCCTTATGAAGTGCCCGGTCTTGCTTACAAAAAAGACGGCAAAATAGTCTATACGCCTTGTCGTCCTTTTGCGGATTTGAGGGATATGCCTGTTTCCGATTGGTCGTTGCTTGATGTGCCGAAATATATGCAGACGTATCTCGGTTGTAACAGGATGATGTATATTTATTCGTCAAAGGGCTGTCCTTGCAGATGTGCTTTTTGCTCCAATGTCAATTTCCATAAGAGCACTCACAGAAAAAGACCCAACGAATACGTTATTGAAGAAATCAAATATCTCATCGAAAATCACGGCCTTGACGGTGTTTTCTTCTCCGATGAGCTCTGGTGTCTGAAGAAATCAGATTTGCAGGATTTTTGTCAGAGAGTTCACGATAATAATCTTGACTTCCACTGGGGCGTTGAGCTGAGAATAGGTATGTTTGATGAAGAAGATTATCAGACAATGTATGACGCAGGTTGCCGTTGGATATTCTTCGGAATTGAAACCGGAAACGAAGAAATGCTCAAAAAAATACATAAAAATATTGATATTAACAAAATAAAACCCACTTATGAAATTTTGAGAAAAATCGGTATAACAGGTATCGGCTCCTTTATCGTAGGCTTCCCCGATGAAACTGAGGAACAGTTAAGAGATACTGCTCAGCTTATTGATACTTGCGGAGCAAATCTTACCCCTGTATATCATTTTACTCCATTGCCGGGAACGGAACTGTACGACAAGATGATTGAAAAAGGTTTTTATAAACCGGCAAATAAACTGGAAGATTTGATTAAAGTGGTGGCTACGGAGAGTGTGGGTGTCAATCTTTCCAATGTCCCGACTACGGATTTGCGTGTAATAAGAAGCTGGTTCCACTGGAAGGGCTTTACAAGTAAATCTGCATATGCTTCGGGAGAAAAGTCTTTCGAGTTTGCAAAGCAGACAATATTGAGCGGTCTTCACTCCATTGCATTGAAGGGCCCGATACACTTCTTTGTCGACGGTTTTTCTGCTTTGAAAGAATTTTTGTACGTTGTATGGTATTCCCACGCGTATCCGGGCATATTGAAAAAATATGATTTAAAAAAATGATAGGTGGAACAGTATGTACACTGATAAAAAGACAGTTTCAGTTGTAGTACCCATATATAATGAGGTTCAGATGGTTTCCGAAATATACAAACGCGTTGATGATGTTTTTCTCGGAATGGAAAAATATCAGTATGAGCTTGTGTTTTTTGATGACGGTTCAACTGACGGTACTCGCGAAGCAATCGAAGACCTTGCCCGGGAGCATAGTAATGTTAAGGCGGTTTTCTATACAAAAAACTGCGGTTATATGAAGAATACATTTTATTCTATGCAGCAGGCAAAGGGTGACTGTGCAATTATACTTCACGCTGATTTGCAGAATCCGCCCGAGGTAATTCCCGAATTTATAGAGAAATGGGAAAAAGGTGCACAGGTTGTACTTGGTGTTAAAAACAAGAGTCGTGAAAACAGATTTGTGTATTTTCTCAGAACTGTTTTCTACTTCCTTATGATTCATATTTTTGGTGTGAAGCTTCATCCTCATGCAACTGAATATGAGCTTTTTGACAGAAGCTTTGTTGAAATACTCAAAAAAATCAAACCCAGTGTACCGTTTTTACGAGGTATAATTATTGAATATGCCTCCAAAACAGATAAAGTTTATTATACCCAGGATGCCAGAAAAAAAGGCAAATCTAAGTTTAATCTTAATAAATATTACGATTTTGCAATGTGCGGTATAGTTCAGTATTCTGTGAACATTCCGCGTAGATGTGTGTTGTTCAGTGTTATCGGAATGATTGCTCAGGCAGTTGAATTTTTTGTATTCTTCCTGCCGGGAGTGCAGGAATTGTCCGCAATGGAAATCGGCAACAGTATTTTAATCAGAGTTATTATTCTTCTGTTGCTGTTTATGTTGATTTTTATGTCACTTGTGGCAGAATTTTTAATTTATCTTGTGAAAAACACAGGTGAAAAACCGTTGGTTATAGAGGAAAAGCGGATTAACTATTAAAGGTGTAAGTATGAAGATTAATTCGAAAAATTTTATAGAAAAATATAAATATGCTATATTCATTTTCCTATTTATATTTGTGTATAATTTTATTTTTGTAAAAGGTTTTGCTTTCCCCGGAGTTGACCGTCTTACTTATCACTATTATCTTGTTGACTTCAGTCTGGGCTTTTGTACAAAGCTTTTGCCCGGAGCTGTATTCAACGCTATTGCGTCTTCAACAGAACCGGAAGTTCTGAATATTTATTTAGGCGTTATTTATCACGTCTTTTTAGTGGCAGTTTCCGTTATGTTGGGGAAATTCATCAGTATTTTTGAGGACAAAAACAAATTAATAGCGTTTGTTATTGTTATGTTCGCCATTACAGGTCCCGCAACATTTTCAATTCATATATTCAGATTTGGAATGTTGGATACAAACTGGTTGTACCTGGTGATAGCGCTGATAGTATTTATGCGGAATAAAATTTTAAGATGGTTTATTCCGGTGCTGTTTGTATTAACGCTGATGATACATATTTCGTCAATGGTTTTGTTTATTCCTATGTTTGCACTAATGGTATTGATGGAAGCAGGGCGTGAGAAAAGCAGCAGAAAAATTTATCTGACTATTTTTTCAATATCGGTTGCGGTGTCAGTAGCGTTCTTTGTTTATATGCTCATTAATGAGAATGACAACTTAGTGTTAAGCTACGAAGAATATATGAAGCTGATGACCGAAAGATACAAGCTTGAAGGCAGTATGTTTACCGAGTTTTTTGATTATGCGTTATATAAAATATCCTACGTTGACGGCGCTTCGGATATGTTCAGCGCAGTGCTCATTGAAGGCGACGGATTTATAGCGAACGCGGTAAATGCTGTATGGGCTCAGATTTACGAAACTTTAAGAGCGTATGTTTTCCTTGGTGATTATATGCTTGTTGGTGTTAATGATTTTATTGTTTCGTCACCGATTGTTGTATTGTTATATAAATATGCGATTAAACAACTGAAAAAAGACAGTAGCTGCAACAAGCTTCAGAAGTTCGTATGGGTTTGTCTGATTTTCATGTTGCCTGTGATGTTTATGGCAGCTTTGTCGGGTTCTCCCGATATAGTAAGATGGTTCGGGCATTGTTTCCTTCTCTTGTTTACATTTGTTTTATATGATATTTACAGAAGAAAAGATGAAAATCCCGTTACCTTTAATGTGGAAATCAACAATCGCACAACTGTCGGAACGATTATATATTTTGCAGTTTATATGTGTTGCGTTCTAGATCCTTATTGCTGATAAAAGGTGACAAAATGAAAAAAGACAAAAATGTAGAAACAAGAAATATCAAGCAATTAATTGATAAGAAGAAATTTTTATTGTTAGCAATTATATGGGCAGGTTGGTTTTTTCCGTGCCTTTACCTGGATATTGAAGCTTACCCTCACGAAAAGCTACTTCAAGGGTCATTCATTATCGGCGTTATGGTTGCTTCAACGATTCTTTACTATTTTGTAAAGAACATCATTTTCAGAATGTGTGTTCTTGTGGTTTCTGTAATCGGTTTACTTGTCTTCCTGGAACTTAATGTAGCTCTTAACTTCTGTGCAGGTATGTTCCTGATTTTTGTGTATATAATTTCAAGCGGGAAAACAAAGTTTACTTCATTGGAGAAGGCACTCAGGATAATTTTAGTGCTTATTGCACCGGTATTGTCAGTGGGCTGTATGGTGCTGAATGTTGAGTCCACCATAGAATTGCTCCAGCATCTGGACAAATTTGTTTTCAAATGTTTGATTTTTATCGCTACTTTAATTATAGTTACAAGATGTAACCACATAAAAGCAATAAAGAAAAATCAAATGGCAGTGTATATATTTGCGATTATGACAATCTTAGCGGGTGTGGTCGGCTCCGTATTCACTTTTGATGTCGTTCTGAATTACAGCGTCGGATTTTTCCCTTGGTTCTTCCTGGTTACTGTTATGATATTTGAAGAAGATAAAATATTTGAATCATCTGCTACTATGCTTACCGATACAGTCAAAAAGTTTTTAGACATAAAAACTACGGACAAAAAAAGAGGCAATTAACTCGTTTTAAATGAAGATTGAAAAATTCCGCATATGAAAATGTGCGGAATTTTTGCTTTTTTGCAGTTTGATTTATTAATGAAATTTTCGGTTTATTGAAAAGTTTTTATGCGTATGCTATAATCGCCTTGATATATTTTTATAGGGACAGAACTCCGTTGAAACTTCTTGTATGGACAGGTGAATGATATGAAAGAAACAGTAATTCAGTTCGGTGAGGGGAATTTCCTCAGAGGCTTTTTTGACTGTTTTCTCGATGTAATGAACAAGCGGGGCATTTACGATGGTAAAGCCGTTATTATTCAACCAAGAGCCGGTGGAAAATGCGCCTTGCTCAGTGAACAGGATTGCAAATACAACCTCTTTTTACGTGGAATCGAAAATGGTGAAATGAAGAAAGAGCATCATTTTATAGAATCAGTTTCAAGATGTGTTGACCCATACAAGAATTTTGAGGATTATATTGCCCTTGCGGATAACCCGGATTTCCGATTTATTGTATCAAATACTACCGAGGCGGGCATAGCTTTTGACAGTGCTTGTAATTTCGAGGACAAGCCTTGCGCATCATTTCCGGGTAAGTTGACACAGCTAATGTATAAACGTTATAAGAACGGTTTAAAAGGATTTATTTTATTGCCCTGCGAGCTCATTGATAATAATGGCTCGGAACTGAAAAATTGCGTGTTGCAGTATGCCGAGGTGTGGAATCTTGGGTCGGAGTTCATTGAATGGGTAGAAAAAGAAAACTGTTTCGCAAATACTCTTGTTGACAGAATTGTTACAGGCTATCCCAACGATGAAACGAAGGATATGTATCCCAAGGACCGCTTTCTTAATACGGCAGAGCTTTTTCACCTTTGGGTTATTGAAGGGAATTTTGAAAACGAGCTTCCGTTCAGAAAAGCAGGTTTCAATGTTGTATGGACTGATGACGCCAAGAAATATAAAAAAATCAAGGTAAGAATTCTTAACGGCGCTCATACATCTCTTGTTGCAGGTGCTTTGCTTTCGGGTATAGAAACAGTCGGCGAGGCAATGAAGGATGAAACCGCATCGGCATTTTTGCGCAAATGTATGAAAACAGAAATTCTCCCTGTAATAGGAGAAACTGAAGAAAGCAAAACATTTGCCGAGAATGTGTTTGAGCGTTTTGAAAATCCGTTTATTCAACATAAGTGGCGTTCCATTGCCCTTAATTCCGTAAGTAAATTTTCTGTTCGTGTGCTTCCTACAATTCTTGAGTATAAAGAGAAGTATGGAGTTTTTCCTGCGGGACTGACACTGTCCCTTGCAAATTTAATTTATTTTTATAAAAATGACATTCCCGACGATTCGGACTATGTTATGGGTGTAATGAAAAATGACAGTATTGCGGATATCCTCAGGAATACTGATTTATGGCAGTCCGACATTTCAGATATGATAGAAATCGTTACAGAGTATTACAATAAAATCGATAAATCTGGTGCAAAGGAAACGATGAAATGGATACTGTCAGAATAAATGAAAAAGACAATGTCTGTGTGGATTTAAAAACCGGTCATAAAATTGCCTTGTGCGATATTCCCGAAAACACAGATGTTATTAAGTACGGCTATCCAATCGGATATGCGACTGAAAATATAAAAAAAGGTGACAGCGTACACTCCCACAATATGAAAACAAAATTAGGTGATATTCTGTCTTATGAATATCGACCTGATTTTACTGAACTCATACATAAAGAGCCCTTTTATATAAATGCCTATGTCCGCGAAAATGGTGACATCGGTATAAGAAACGATATATTTATAGTACCTACTGTCGGTTGTGTGAACAGTACCGCGAAGAAGCTTGCGGAAAAGACAGGTGCGGTGTGTTTTTCCCATCCTTACGGTTGCAGTCAGCTGGGGGATGATATGAAAATCACCCAACTTATTCTCCGAGGTCTTATTAAGCATCCGAATGCAGGTGGTGTGCTTGTTCTCGGACTCGGCTGTGAAAACAACAATATCCGAGAAATGAAAAAGGTTTTGGGTGCTTTTAATGAAAAGAGAATTAAGTTCCTTTCGGTTCAGGATTGTGAAGACGAACTGCAGGAGGGTATTGAGCTTATTGAAGAGTTGAAGAAAACCGCCTTGGAAGATAAACGTCAACGGGTGCCTGCTTCAAAGTTGAAAATCGGTCTTAAATGTGGTGGCTCCGACGGCTTTTCCGGGATTACCGCCAATGCGGTTGTAGGCAGCGTTACGGATGAGCTTTGCGCTATGGGCGCAACGGCAGTTCTTACGGAAGTTCCCGAAATGTTTGGTGCAGAAAAGGTTTTGTTTGAAAGATGTGTTAGTGAAGAGGTTTTTGATAAAGCCGTCAGCCTTATTAACAATTTCAAGCTTTATTTTAAAAATCACGGAGAACCTGTTTCTGAAAATCCGTCACCCGGTAATAAAGAGGGCGGCATAACTACCCTTGAAGAGAAATCCCTCGGCTGTGTTCAGAAGGGTGGTAGTGTACCGGTGGTTGATGTGCTTGACTACGGTGAAACTGCCGTGAAACCGGGACTCAATCTTTTGAATGGCCCGGGAAATGATATTGTATCAATTACAAACCTTGCCGTGGCAGGTTGTCATATGGTGTTATTTACAACCGGTAGAGGAACGCCCCTTGGGGGTGCAGTGCCTACAATAAAAATTGCATCAAATGATATGATTGCCAGACGGAAATCCCATTGGATAGATTATTGTGCATACGGTTTTGATAAAAAAGAAAAAACGGCAGAATTGTCGGAGCTTATAAGAAGAGTTGCTGATGGTGAATTAACGAAAAATGAAATAGAGGGCAACCGTGAGATAGCGATATTTAAAGACGGCGTAACACTGTAATGTTGTTGCGCGGTATTAATGGAAAAATATTTGAGGGATGATTAAAGTATGATTTTATCCGAAACTATATCCTGCGCCAGAAAATTCGGCGATATGAAAGCTATTGAATTACTGGCGGAGGCAGGTTTTGATGCTATTGATTACAGTATGTCGGTTATGAGGCAGTACGATTGCGTTCTTGCATCGGATGAGTACAAGGGATATGTAGGGGAGCTTTGCGAAACGGCGAAGCGCAATAATATATATTTTAACCAGGGGCACGCCCTGACGTATATTCCCCACGATGACCCTGATATTGCTCATAAGCTCCTTGTTGAGCGTAATGTTCGCGCTATTGAGATTGCGGGTCTTATGGGAATAAAGACCTTGATAGTACACCCCATAGGAACAGGAATCCATACCGGCAACGAAGCGCAGGTTTTTGAGAATAATGTGAAATATTATAAAACGCTTCTCCCGTACGCTGAGGAATACGGTGTAAAAATATGTTGCGAAAATATGTGGTGCGGTGATAAAAAACGAGGTGTCACCAGGGGTAGTATATGCAGTAACCCATACGAGCACGCGTACTATGTTGATGAAATAAATAACGATATGTTCGTTGCGTGTCTTGATGTGGGGCATAGCAGTCTGTCGGGCAGAGAGGCGCAGGACTGTATAAGAGTCCTCGGCGGAAAACGACTTGGGGCGCTTCACATACACGATAATGACTATCGTGATGATATGCATACACTCCCGGGATTAAGTGAAATGAACTGGGAGGAAATAACGAAAGCCCTTGCGGAAATTGACTATCAGGGAGATTTTACATTTGAAACCAACCATTTCTTTGACGCTTTGTGTACTGTTGAAGAAACCAGAGTAGGCTTGAAACTTGCGGAATTAATCGGAAGAAAGCTTATCGGTAAAATAGAGAATTACAAAAGTGAAATGAAATAAATAAAGCGAGAGTTACGGTTGTTCGTAACTCTCGCTGTTTTATGTTTAAAATGTTATTGTTTGAGTAATTTTTTCAATGCTTTTCCGTTTTGATATCCGTTTTTTATGGCTTTGTCAGCTATTATTTTGGCTTCGGCTTTTCTTCCGACATTTTTTAATGCCAAGGCATAGTTAGAAAGTGAAACCGCATAATCGTCTTTTGTGCACTGTTCGCGATTTTGCTCGATTAATTGAACTGCTTTTTCTGAATATTTTACAGCCTTCTCGTAGTTCTGCGTTAATGTGTAAACAGTGGAGGCGTTGGAATAAGCAGTACCGTATCCGGGATTAATTGCCATAGCTTTTTCGTAGCACTCAAGGGCTTTTGAATATAAATTATTTCTTCTGTAAGCACGACCTAATTTAACGAGCAGCGCAACGTTGTTGGGTGCTTTATCTATGGCTTTTAACAAACACTGTAATTCTTCAAAGGGCTTGTTGTTTCTTTCGTACATTGCTGCTTCGTAAAAAACGTCCAAAACTTCCTTATCTGTAAGCGTGCATTGCGCAACACTTCCGTCAACTGCAAGGGTGTACTCACTTCCGCAATATTCGCACACGTACTGTCCCGGCATAGTCTCTTTTACAGAGCCGCCGCAGACTTCACATTTTTTTGAGTCGAATTTTTTTATTAAGGTGGGCTGTTGCTTCGGGGGAGTTACTTGTTGCTTGCTTCCGCAAACTCCGCAAAAAGCATCACCGTCGTTTAATCTGTTACCACATTTTGTGCAAAACATTTTTGTTTTATACAGAGAGTTCTGTATGTCCTCCTATCCTTCTCGTTGGATGATTACTAATATTAAAAGTACACTATAACAAAAATAAAGTCAAGGTCAGAAGTCGAAAAATGAAAAACACATCTGTTTTCGCAGATGTGTTTTTCTTAGGGGTAAATATGGAAATAAGGAGATAGGAATGAAAACGTGCAATCAACAAGAACGAGTTTTTTGTATCCCGTCTCGTTGATTACACTATAAACTAAAATATTAAATTCAGTATTACAAAGATGTGAACAATTAAAAATAAATAATGAACTTTTTGTGAATTGGGGAAATTACTTTAAGAAACGGCTGTTCTTTTTCTGCTGAAGGGTAATAGAGCCGTCGGGCTTTATTGTAGTAAGGGTTGAGCCCTGGAGCCAGTCCTTTTCATCCCAGAAGAAGGTGTTGTTGTAGGCGCCCATACCGTAGCCGTTATATCCACTACTCTGAGTGTAAACAAGCCATATTCCCTCGTATTTTGCCGCCCAGTCATTAACGTGGTCGTGGCCTGCAAATACCGCCTGGGCACCCATTTCCTTCATAGCATCAAAAAGGTGACTGTTGTAGGGTGAGCTGCCGACGCTCTCGTACTGAACACCGTAGAGAAGCTCAGCCTTGCCTGATGGAGCGTAGGAGCCGTCGGGCTCTTTTTCAGATTTGAAAACCTCGTTGTATTCGGGTATCGGTATATGCATATAAAGCATTGATGTTGCTTTGCCGTATGTTTCTTTTAAAGCTGATATTTCTTTTTTATACCACTGAATCTGTCCGGGCTTTATGTAGTCGTAACCGTCATCCTTAGTGTAGGGTACTTTGTCATTTGTAAGGTGAGGTTCACACATATCTCTGCCGGAATCTAACAATACGAGGCTCTGACGGAGCTCCGTTTCGGAATCCATAACGTTTATAATGAAGTTTCCGTAGCCGAAAAGGTTGGGGTCACCGAATTTTGAAAGACAGTGGGGGAAATCCGTAAGGCTTTTGAAAATGAGGTATTTGAAGTATTCTTTTTCCGCCCTTGCTTCGTGATTTCCGAAAATGTATGCCCAATAAACGCCGAGCTTTTCCATCATCTGACCAAACTGAATGGCGTCTATCTGCTGGAATTTTCCGCAGATACAGTCACCGGTAAAGATAACTAAATCCGGCTTTTCCGCAACGATATTGTCAATCATAAGCTGCAGAGTTTTGTCGTTAAGGTCATAGTCATCATCCATGTGAATATCCGTTAAGGTGAGAATTTTGAAATCATCCTTGCTGTAAGTGCCGTCTTTATTAAATTTAGCTATGAATGTAGAATTTTCGGTTTCTTTGATAATCTTTACATCTGTACCGACATAGGGAATGTTGAGGGAGGATGTGAACAGACCTCTCATAAGCTTGCCCTTGCTTAAATTGTAAACCGGCTTCTCAACCTTGAGCCAGAATCTGATGGCATTTTGTTGCAAAAAAGTACGAACGGGTCTCATAATAAATACCTTCTTTATCAGTGTTGTCTGTTTTAAGTAATATTAACACAATGTGTCGGTGGTTTCAATGGTTTTTGGTATATATTGGGCTTTCTTTTGATGTTTTTTGCAAACATATACAAAGTGTTGTGTTTGATTTTGTGCAAGAGGTAGATATTTAGCTTTTTCGTCGAAAAGAGTGACATTTTGTCATATGTATGATATACTATATATAGTTATGAAATAACTTGTTTTTTACAAGATGTTGTTCTTTTTTATGAGATGTGAGGTGTTGATTTGAAGACTTTATTTGTATACTGTTCCGATGATGATACCCTGAATGCCCTCTGTAATGAAAGTGCTTTGAAAAAACGTGACACAAAGGCTTTGGAGCTCAGCAGAAACAACAGCAAAACCTCTTTTGGTCGATATTTCGGTATAAACAGACCCCGCAGATATTCCAATGTGGGTGGTTATGATATTGACGTTGGCGATTTTGATAAAATTATCTTCGCCTGCGATGAATATATGGGGGAGATACCGCCGGAAATCTCCGCATTTATCGCTAAGAGTGATTTGAGATATAAGGATATTGACTGCCTTGTGTTCGGTGACGGAAAATTTGCACGAAAGGCCATAGACTCCCTGAGAGTTCAGATATCTCTTTCAGGCGGAACTGCACGTAATGCGGTCAGTGTTTCCGTAAAGGAGATAAAGCGCGAGGCGGAGGATGTGCTCTTCAGTGTGCGTCACAGACTTGCTGTTTAAAATTTGTTAAAAACTTTTATTTTTAGTGTATAAAAATATATGGTTTTTTTTGGTTAATTTTACATTTACTTTTAAGCCGTTTTCGTTGACACGAAACGGCTTTTTGTGTTATATTTATTATGTACACGATTATCATCGGGTGGAGTGCGCCCTGCACTCTGATTCCCGGACATTCATTATGAAATGTTAAATTGAGAGGACGGTAATTAAATGAAAAAAAGTATTTCTATAATGCTTTGTTTAGTAATGTTGGTTTCAGTGTTCGGCATTATGGCTACGGCGGCTGATGCCAAGGACGCTATGTATGTAAAAACCAACGGCATTGTTAATGACGAGATTACATACACAATTTATCTTAAAAAGAATGTTTCCCTTACAGGTGCGATTGTAAAAATCGTATACGACCCCGAGGTTCTTGAGCCTGTAAGCGGCGGCGAGTATATTACAACTGACGCTTACGGCGACAACGTAACAAACGTGCCGGGTATTTATGTGTCAGGTTCTGTATCAGGTGTCAACAACGCATACTCTATCGGTTATGTTGATATCAGCGGATATAAAACAGGATCTTCGGATAAGGGCTTTATGACGGTTACGTTTAAAGTTATTTCCGAAGCACGTCCCAGAACAAATGTCAGCTTCTACTGCGTACAGTTTGAAAGCACCGACACAGCACTCAATATTCCTAAGAACGATGAAAATCCTCAGCTTTTCCACAGCCACACAGCAGTAACACTCGGTAAAATAAAGCTCACCAGTGTTTATGCAGTTGAAAACGGCTTGAGAGTAAACTGGGAGCCTACAATAGGCGCAACAGAGTATGAGGTTTTCAAAATCGAAAATGGTAAATCCATCAGCTTGGGCAAGGTTCCCGCAACTCAGAATTATTACGATGATACAACAGCGGTTGTGAATGCGGTTACAAGATATTCCGTGCGTGCGTATAACGATGACGGTATAGATGCCGGTTACGTAGGAACTATTCTCGGCGTTTTCGTTAAAGCTCCCGACAGAGTAGCTGTTTCAATTCAGCCTAAGGCAATAAAGCTCGGTTGGACAAAGGTTGACGGTGCAACAAATTACAGACTTTACAGAAGAGAAATTAAAGAAGACGGCTCGCGCGGTGCATGGCTCTTCCTTGCTACTGCCGCAAAAACAGCCACAACCTACTTCGACAGTGAAGCTCTCGAAAGCGGAAAGCATTACGAATATACAGTTCGTACTTATGTTTCCAACCGTGCAAGTGCAGTTTGCAGATTTGCAACAATACGTTATTTCGAAGCACCCACAGTGAACGCAGTTTCTGCAGTAGGCGGTGTAAGCATTACATGGAATGCTATTGACGGTGCTGAGACTTACAGAATATACCGTAAATATAACGGTGCTAAGACCTGGACTTATATCGCAACAGTTGATGCAAATACATTGAAATATATGGATACAGCGGCAACTACCGGCAGAAATATTGACTATGCTGTAAGAGCTTTCGCTTCTAACGGCAGCAGTACATTCGTTGCTAAACGCTGTGCATACGTAGAGACTCCCATAATTTCAGCAATTTCCAATACCACAAGCGGTGTAAACATCAAATGGAACGCTATTACCGGTGCAACCGGTTACAGAGTTTACCGCAGAGGTGCCGGTGAAAAATACTGGACATATCTTGGTACTGTTAAGACAACATATTATAACGATAAGAGTGTTTCAAGCGGCAATTATTACAGATACACTGTAAGAACAGTATTCTACAGCGTATTCAGCGGCTATGATGCAAACGGTCTTTACATCAAATACCTTGCAACACCTAAACTTACAAAGATTGCTAACTCCTCGGCCGGTGTAACAATCAACTGGAATGCAGTCAAGGGTGTGACAGGTTACAGAGTTTACCGCAGAGGCGCAGGTCAGACAACCTGGACTTACCTCGGAACAGTTAAAACAACAAACTTTACCGATAAGAGTGTAGTAAGCGGTAATTACTACAGATACACTGTAAGGGCTGCATCCGGCAGTACCTTCAGCGGTTTTGATACCAACGGTCTCGTAATAAAACACGTAAAATAAATTAACCGACTTATCGGTTTTGTATCAAATAGAAGTCAGGAGGATTTAAATTGAAAAAATTTATTTCTTTAATGCTTTGCGTAGTAATGCTTATATCTGTTTTCTCCGCAACTGCGGGTCAGGTTTTTGCATTAGGCAATGCAAGTCAGATGTTGATTGTTGAAAGCGGTGAATTCGCAGACGATAAAATTACCTTTACGGTAAGTCTCGCCGCCAATCAGACAAAAGTAACGGGTGCTATTTTTGAGGCTCATTTTGACAGCGAAGTTCTTGAGGTTGTCGAAGCAGGAGCAGTCGGCAGCTATGACGCTGAAGGCGACTTCGTGCAGAATGTTTCGGGTATATACGAAACAGGTCTCAAATACAATGATGCAAGTGTTTATTCAGTTGGCTTTATGAATGCAACCGGTTACACAATAGGTGATACCGAAAAGGAATTTGTTACTATCACATTCCGCGCAAAATCCGCTGAACGTGCGATAACTGATGTTGAGTTCAAATGTGTTGAATTCGCTACCGACGACGGCGATGACAGCAATGATATCAAAAAAACTGACGGTGCACAGGATATATATTCACATTCATTCCACACTCTTTCAATGCCTAAGGTTACCGAGGTTAACTCAGTTGAAGGCGGTCTCAAGGTAGTCTGGAGTGAGTCTGAGGGCGCAACCTCATACGAACTTCGCCGTAAAGCTGAAAATGAGACTGTATGGCAGGTTATCTCATCCGATATCGGTGTAGCAACAGAATTCCTTGATACTGATATAGTTGAAGGTAAAGAGTATTTCTACACTGTTTCTGCCGCTAATGAATACGGTTCTACCGAATATGACGAAATCGGTCTTGCAGGCTTGAATTTCGGTTCAATTTCTTCTATAAATGCAGTTGCAACAGCAAACGGTGCAGCCATTGAATGGAGTGCTCTTGCAGGTGCTCAGAGCTACGAGGTGTACAGAAAACTCGCAAGCTCCTCTAACTGGCAGTTAGTTGGTACTGTAACCAATCCCGAGTATACAGATGAAACTATTGCAAGTGGTGTTGTATATAACTACAAGGTAAGAGCCATAAAAGGTAAATACTCAGCGGGTATGTCTTGTGACCCTGCTTCAGTTAAGTTCCTTGCGGCACCCGAAACAACAGTTTCAAATATTGATACCGGTATCGAAATCTTCTTTGAGCAGGTAAACGGAGCAGAAAGCTACGTAATCGAAAAGAAAGTTCTTGGCGGCGAATACAGCGTTATTGCTGAAATCCCCGCAAATACTGAAGATACATATATTGACGAAGATGTTGATGCAAACGGCAAGTATGTTTACAGAATCCAGGCAATAGCAAGTGATATCAGCAGTGTTAAGGTTGAGCTTGCAGTTATTACAAGACTCGGTGAACCCGTCCTTGGCGATATTAAAAATATCGATGGCGGTATTGAGTTGAAGTGGTCGGCTGTTGACGGTGCAACAGAATATGTTGTATATCGTTCAACTACCTCGAATGCTGAATTCTCAAGCTACAAAACAGTCAGCGGTACAAGTTTTGTTGACACTGACGTTGCCAGCGGTGCAACTTATTATTACACAGTAAGTGCACAGAATGCTTCCGGTTGCGGTAGCTCTGATGAAGCAGGTGTTGATATTACATATCTTTCAGCTCCTAAAATTACATCCGTTGCCGCAGTAAATGAAGGTATAAATGTTGCATGGGGTGCAATTTACGGTGCCGAAAGCTACAACGTTTACCGCGTTGAATCCGGCAAAACAAACTGGACTCTTGTAGCAAATACAACAGACACATCTTTTGACGATACAACAGTTACACACGGTGTGTATTATAAATATTCCGTAAGTGCAGTTGCAGGCGATTCCGAAAGTGTTTATAACAAAACCGGCGTTAGCGGTATGTATTTCGGTACAGTTAAATCTATAAGTGCTTCAGCTGTTACTAACGGCGCATATATTACATGGGAAGCTCTTGAGAAAGCTGATTCATATGAGGTTTTCAGAAAAACTGCTGACGATACCTCCTGGACCAGCCTTGGTAAAGTTAAAGTGAACAAGTATACCGATACTGCTATGGCAAGCGGTGTAGTATATTACTACATGGTCAAAGCTTATAACGGCGTTAATGTTTCCGAAATGACAGCGGCTCCTGCAAAGATTAAAATTCTTGCAACTCCCACAGGTATTGTTAAAAATGTCAACAGCGGTATTCAGATTACCATTACTCCCGTAGACGGAGCAGAGGGCTACGTTATTCAGAAGAAAGTAAACGGCGTTTTCAAAACAATAAAGACTTTAGCCGCTAACGAAACAGTATATGTTGATACTGACGTAAAGGTTGAAAATCAGTATACTTACAGAGTTTACGCAACATCAAGCGATATAGACAGCTTCGCTTATGAGCTTGGCACAATCTTAAGACTTGGTTGTCCGAAAATTGTTTCAGCATCAAACCTTGTTCCCGGTATAACAATGACCTGGACACCCATTGACGATGCAGTAGGTTACGAGGTTCTCCGTAAGGCTGAGGGCCAGTCTGACTGGGAAGTTATCGCTAAGGTTACAGAAACAACATATGTAGACGCACTTGTTGAAAATGATACAGTTTACACATATACAATCAGCGCATTGTTGGCTGACGGCGGTAAAACAGGTTACGACGAAAAGGGCAGATCCGTAACATTCGTTGAAACTCCCGACCTTATCAGTGTTTCCAATGCTGTTGACGGCGTTTTAGTAAAATGGTATGCAATCGAAGGTGCTACAAGCTACAGAGTTTACAGACGTGGCGCGGGTTCAACTTATTGGAAATATCTTGGCGACGTTAAGGGCACATCATTTACAGATAAGAGCAGCGATATCGTAAGCGGCGGTTATTACAGATACACCGTAAGAGCTGTTAATACATATTACAGTGGCTTCTCAACTGAGGGTCTTTACCTCAGATACGTTGCAACACCCAAACTTACAGGTATTTCAAACAGCACAAATGGTATTTATATTAAATGGACTGCTGTTAAGAATGCTACCGGTTACCGTGTTTACAGACGTGGTGCAGGTGCAACATCCTGGTATTATTTAGGTACTACAAAGAATACTTACTTTACAGATACAGCAATCAAAAATGCAAACGGTAAGTATTACAGATATACAGTAAGAGCTGTTTGCGGTGTTTACAGTGCGTTTGATACCACAGGTCTTTACATAAAGAGACTTTCTGACCCTGTATTGTCAAGTGCTACAAGCGCCAGAGCAGGTATCACCGTTAAGTGGAAGGGTGTTACCGGCGCAACCGGATATTATGTATACCGTAAAACTCCCGGTAAATCATGGACACGTATTGCAGCGGTTAAGACCACAAGCTATCTTGATAAGACAGCTAAGAAAGGCACAACATACACATATACAGTAAGAGCTTACAGTGGCTCTACAATGAGTTATTTCAATACTAAAGGTATTTCTCGTAAAGACGTGTATTAAAAAATTTATACCCTCGCGCGTATGCGCGAGGGATAATGTTTAAAAAGCAATTTAGGGAGGATTTATGTTAAAGAAATCTTTATCCTTGTTTTTGTGTGTCGTAATGTGCATATCTTTTTTCAGCATGACGGCTGTTGAATCTTATGCGGCATACAATGTAAAAACATTATTCTCCGTAAAAGGGGAAGCAATCAACAACGATATACTTACTTATACTATAAGTGTAACGAAGGAACAGAAAAATATCGGTGGCATTATTCTTAATGTTGAGTTTGACAGTACGGTGCTGGAGCCCATAAACTGCGCACCTATTGAAAGAACAACCACCGAAGACGGTACTGTTAAGAACTTTGAGGGTACATATGCTTACGGTGTCAGCGAGTCTGACCCTGATATGTACGTAATTGCATATATGAATAATATTGCAGTATCAACTACTTCGGCTCTCGGTTTCTTCAAGATGCAGTTCCGTGTTATAGATGAAGCACGTCCCACAACTGATATCAGATTTTATTGTAAGGAATATTATTCCACCTCTGAAACCGAAAAAAATATCACTACTAATGACGGACTTCAGTTAATTGCCGAATATGATGATGTTTCAACTCTCGCGAAGCCGGTACTTAAGACTGTTGAACCTGCAATTAACGGTTTAACTGTTTCCTGGAACACTGTTGACGGTGCGTTGGGTTACGAAATAAGACGTTCAACAGCTTCAACGGGTTGGGAAAGTGTAGCCGAAGTCGGCGCCGATGTATCTGAGTTCACTGATACAGGTCTTGTCAGCGGAACTACATATACATATACAGTAAGAGCTTTTAATAATTACGGTATCAGTTTATATGATGCAATAGGCGTTTCTCGTAAATATATTGAGAAACCTGTCATTACAACATTGCGTAATGCGGTAGGCGGCGTTGAGATTATATGGAATAATACCGCCGGAGCAGACTTCTATTTGATTTATCGCCGTGCGGAAAATGAAACCGCGTGGACTCAGATTGCCAAGAGAAGCTACTCTGCGGGTACTACATACAAGGATACTACTGCAGTTGACGGCGTGAAGTATGAATATGATGTAAGCTCTGCGACAGATACTTATGTAACTCCCACTGTTGAAACAGGCTCAGACATTACATATATTTCTTCACCCACCCTTACAAGCATTGCCAACACGCTTAAGGGTATTGAAATTAAATGGAAAGCTCATCCTAATGCTACTCACTATGTTATATACAGAAGAGATAGGTCTACTCAGGCTTCACTTGCTGAATATGTTGAAGTAGCAGGAACATCTTTCGTAGATACACAAGTTACAGCAGGAGTAACCTACACTTATTCCGTTAAAGCTTGTACAAATAACGGCGACAGTGCATATAGTGTAACCGGTCAGAGTATTACCTGCGTTCCCTATACTACGGTTACTTCACTTACACTCGAAAAAGAAGCCGTAAGAGTTCAATGGAAAGCAATAAATAATGTTACAGGATATTCGATTTACCGTAAATCCTCCACTGAAACTTCGTGGACAAAGGTCGGTACTGTTGAGGGTAATGTTACTGTATTTTCGGATTCAAGTGTAAAGAGCGGTGCAGAATATCGCTATGCGGTTTGTCCTATGATTTCTACTTCCGAATCAGGAAAAACCGAATCAGCGGCAATTTACTTTATTAAAGCACCCGGCGGTGTGGTTGTCGAAAACATCGTTAGCGGTATAAAAGTAACCTGGGAAGCTGCAATGGGAGCTACCGGATATCACGTTATACGTACAGATTCAAAAGGTGACTCCGAAATAATCGCTCAGGTAAGTGCTACAAGTGCACTTCAGATTATTGACACTGATGTTGAATGGAATGAAACATACAGTTATGCAGTAAAAGCAATGGGTTCTAAGGGTTCAAGCCTTGTGGGTGACAGTTCTTCCTCGATTCTCAGAATCGGAGCTATGGGTATAGCTACACCTGAACTCGCAAAAGGCGGAATTATGGTTACCTGGGTGCCCGAAGCTAAGGCTGACGGTTATGTTGTTTTCAGAAATGACGGAAACGGTTGGGTTCAAATCGGAGAAGCAACAAATGCGGAATATCTCGACGCAAATGTTTACAGTACAAAGAGCTATTCATATGCGGTAGGTGCTGTTATAGGCGAAAGCAGAGGTATTGTGCTTACTGACGGTGCTCCTGTAATTAAGTATATTGCACCTGTTTCAAAGATTTCTGCAACTAACGGTTCCAACTATTCAAAAATCACATGGCAGGCAGTTGAAGGTGCCGTTTCATACGAGATTTATAAAGCTCAGGAAAACGTTGAGACACTTTATACTCTTGTAACGACAGTTGATGCCGAAACCTTGAGCTATACAGATAAAAATGTTTTAGCGGGTCAGGACTACTACTATATTATCCGTGTAAATGACGGAGAAAAAATAAGTGTAGCTTCAGAGCCTTTTAAAAATACATTCCTGGCTATACCCAAGATTACAAGTATCAAAAATGCGTATACGGGTATAGAATTTTCCTGGGGTGCCGTTGACGGTGCTGACAGTTATAGAGTTTATCGCAAAGTTTACGGTGCAAAGTATTGGACATATATAACAACTGTAAGCGCTGATACTCTTAGCTTTACAGATACCGAAGCTGTAAACGGCGAAATTATGTGCTATACAGTTAAGGCAATGAACGGCACAAGTGCCAGCGCATATCTTGCCAGATGTATGACATATGTTAAAGCTCCGGTGCTTGCTTTCTCTAACTCTACAAGCGGCGTTTTCCTTAAATGGGACAAGAATGACAGCGCGGTTACCTACTGGGTTTACAGGAAAGCAGGTAACGCAAAAACCTGGACTCGTATAGCGGTGGTAACTACACCTTACTATACTGATAAAAATGTAAAGAGCGGTACTAATTACACATACACAATTAAAGCGTACAGCGGAAAAATACTTTCGGCATGTAATATGGACGGCTGGACTATCAAGCATCTGAGTGCGCCTCAGCTTGTGTCAGCAGTGAACGGTTACGGCGCAATAACCACATCGTGGAAAGCCGTTCCCGGTGCAGCGGGATATTACGTGTACCGTAAAGCTGACGGTGATAAAACCTGGACGTATGTAGCTAAAACAACAAATTTGTTGTACAGAGATACAAACGTCAAAAACAAGGTTACATATACTTACACTGTCAGAGCGTACAATGGAAGTAATATTTCAGGCTTTAACGCAACCGGTAAAAGCGTTAAATACCTCACAGCACCTACAATGACCGTTGCCAACAGAAACGGCAACGTAACATTGAGTTGGAACGCTGTTTCGGGCGCAAGCAGCTACTACGTTTACAGAAAAGCAGGTCGTGAAACCAGCTGGACAAAGATAGCAACCGTTACCAAGAATTCGTATGTTGATAAAAACATCTACAACGGTGTTGCTTATAAATATACCGTAAAAGCCTATGGGTCAAAGACTCTTTCCGGCTATAATATGTACGGTTGGGGTACGGTTTATCTCAATACACCTAAGCTCGTTTCCGCTACAAGCACAAAGACCGGTATAACCGTTAAATGGAAGCCGGTTAAATGGAGTACAAGCTACTCTGTTTTCAGGAAAATTGACAACGGTCCCTGGGTGCATATAGGCTCCGTAAACGGTAGCAACAATGTGACTTATGTTGACAAAACAGCAACTATGGGTGTTAAGTATACCTATACAGTGCGTGCAAAATATGCATCATATCTCAGTTGGTTTGAACCCGGTTTGACTTGTATAGATAAGTACTAAATGACAATAAAAAAGACTGTTTCATTGGTTTGAAACAGTCTTTTTGTTTATTATTCCATATATTTAAGAATATCGGTAATTGTGTTTTGCGGTATATCAATGGTTTGCTCGGGTAAACGCATTTTCTCGAGATAATGAGCATCGGAATCGGAGATTATTTTTAAGTTATTAAGATAAGGATGCTTTTCTTTGAGCTCCTTTTCCTTTGTCATATCAAAAATTTCTGCGCAAGAAAATCCGAATGACTCATCGATAGTTCCAAGGTTAGACAGGATACTGAAAGAGGAACGGTCTATATGGGCGGGATAACATATTCCGCCGTATTTTTTTACGGTTTCAACAGCTTTAGCACAGCTTATACCACTTGCGGTAATAAGCAGTTTTTCTTCCGTTCCGATAACCTCATCGTTTTCGTTGCATATGATTTGTTCACCGAAAATTGAGGGCTTGTTTTTTATATGCGGTAGAGTTGAGTATACGTAATCAGAAAAAAGCAGAGCTTTTTCAAGGTCGGGAAAAAGGCAAACGACATGCACTTCTTCGGATGTGCATAATTCCATACCGGGTATTACCGTTATACCAACATCTTCGCCTATTTTCATAACTGCCGGGCAATTACGCGCTGTATTATGGTCGGTTAGTGCAATAGCGTCAAAACCCATTATTTTTGACATATTCACAATGTTTTGCGGAGTCATATCGCTGTCACCGCAAGGGCTCAGGCAGGAGTGAATATGGAAATCGTAAGAAATCTTCATATTATCCCGGATATTTCAGCGGCAAGCTGATACGCATTCTTTGAAGAGGAAAAAATGACTACGTCGTTTTCCTGAGCGCGCTTTTTTGCGTCCTCATCAAGAACCGCATTTTCTGTTAAGATTATGCAGGAAATATCGGCTAAAACCGCAACGCCTATTGAATTCACATTACCCATTACCGTCAGCCAGATGTTTCCGGCTTCGGCTCTTGACATTACCCAACTAAGTAAATCTCCGCAATAGCAACCGTCGATTTCTTTAGTGGATGCAATGTCCTGACCGCACAAGTATGTAAGCCCGAGCTTTTCTTGTAATTTATCAACTGTCATAACTTTCAGTCCTTTTTTAATGTTTCCCTGAAGGGTGCAGGAATAATTCTTTCAAGCTGTTCAGTGCTTTCTATATCCTGCAAATCTTCTTTGGCTCTGAATACACAATCGTGTTCGGTTGTGTATCCGCGAACTATGTCCTCCGCCAGAGCTTTGCAACCGGGGGCACCGCAAGTTCCACAGTCAAGACCCGGAAGTGTTTTTAAAATTTCTTTCATTTTTGCCATACGCGCCATTGCTTCCTGCACGTTATCAGCAAGCTTCATAACATCATCGCAGGGCTCAATGGGAATATTGCAAAGCATTTCTTCGGGAATTTTCTTTGTGGGAAGATGGTTGCAGGAAACCGGGTTGTATTTTCTCAGCTTCATTAGTCTGGATTTTGCGATAAATGGATTTTCAGCAGTCAGGCTTCCGCCTACACAACCGCCCTGACAAGCGTTGAGTTCAATAAAATCAACACTATCGAGATTACCTCTTTCCACTTCTTCGAGGATTTTCATACAGTTTTCGATGCCGTCTGCCGCCAGTGCATTGTCGTTGAGTGTACCTGAAGCCTCGCCACCGCTGGTTGCCCAGCCGAGTCCTATAACACCGGATTCGTGCAATGCCACAAGTTCATCGTGCTCGCCGATTTTCTCCATAGCTTTAAGTAAATGGGGATAAATATCATTAATAGCAATGGCACCGTCAATGTTTGATTTTTGAGTGCCAATGGGCTGTTTGAAGGATGTGATTTTAGCAGGGCAGGGTGAAATGAAGAATACGCCGATTTCTTCAGGCTTTAAGCCGGTTTTTGCAACGGCTTTATTTCTTGCAAGTCTGCCTGCTTCTTCAACGGGAGCATTAACCCTTACAATGTTTTCAATAAGTTCCGGGAAACAGACACATATAAGCCTCACAACAGCGGGACACGCAGAAGAAATGGCAGGCTTCGGCGGATTATTCTTTTCTAAATAGATTCGGGTAACTTCCGAAATAAGCTCCGCCGCCTTTGATACCTCAAATACCGCATCAAAGCCTAAGGAAGGCAATGCGTTGAGTATTATGTTTATATCATCAAGATTATGGAACTGACCATATAAAGCAGGGGCGGGCAATGCAATTTTATATTTGAAATTTTCTAATTGTTCCAGAGAATCACGACTTGCGTATTTTGCGTGATGCGGACATACACGTATACATTCACCGCAGTCAATGCAACGTTCTTTTATAATCCTGGCTTTTCCGTTTCTTACGCGGATAGCCTGCGTGGGACAACGTTTTATACAGTTAGTGCAACCCCGGCATTTGTCTTTATCGAGTCTTACCGAGTGAAAATACTTCTCCATAAACGCTCCTTTCAGGCAATGTTAATTAACAAAAACCTTAAGTTTTATAGTAGTACCTTTGCCGACTTCAGATTCAATAATCATTTCGTCGGTGTATTTTTTTATGTTGGGCAGTCCCATACCGGCACCGAATCCGAGCTGACGCACATTGTCAGGTGCAGTGGAATAGCCTTCCTGCATAGCAAGAGAAATATCAGGTATGCCGGGACCTTGGTCGGCAAGTACGATGGAGATACATTCGGGTGTTATTTCAGCATCTATAACACCACCGCCGCCGTGGATAACCATATTGATTTCGCCTTCGTAAACGGCTATGGCGACATTGCGGGTTACGCTTGTGGGAAAGCCTAATTCCTTTAATGTTTTTTTGATTTTTCCCGATGCTTCACCGGCACAGGTGAAATCAGTTCCGCTTACATCGTAATGTAAAGAGATAGGTTCCATTATATTCCGCAACCTCCCTTGAGCCCGTTTTTGTACAAAAGACCGCAAGAGGTGAACATTTCATATTGTGTACGAAGAAGAACGATATCACGTTCTTTTGCCAGTTCAATCATATCTGCATCGGGTTGTTTACCACGAACGAAAACGATGCATTTCATATCCATCATTTCGGCAGTTCTTACTACCTGGGGATTTACGAGACCTGACAAAAGCATAGCTTGCTCTTTAACGTAGGCGAGAACATCACTCATCATATCGCTTCCGCAAGCAGTAAAAATATCGTTTGAAAGGAATTCTTCACCGCAGATAAGCTCTGCATCAAGAATTGATTTGATTTGGCTGATTTTCATATTAACTTCCTCCGTGAGAAAATTTTGTATACACCAAATATTTTAACATAAAAAACAATAAAATACTACAAGTTTTTTTGTGTACAGTAAGCACTCAAGTCAGAGTTAAGCATTAATTTGCATAGAATTTTTTGTTGAAGTTTTGTGCAATAGGTAAAAATGTTAAAAAAATATCAAAAACACCTAAAAAGTCGAATTTTGGTATAGACAATCAGCGTTTTTATGTGCTATAATTTGTGATATATGTGTTATATAAATGTAATATATATTGTGCTTCGGAGTTTTCATTAATAAAGAAGCTTCGCGGCAACCATATTTTCGAATGGAGGAAATCTGAATGGTCAAGAAAATCAGCACAATACCTTTTAAAGGTACACCTGAGCAGAAAGCACAGCTTGACGTAATAATTGCAGAGTGCAAGGATGATAAGAGTCAGCTTATGCACGTTATGCAGGAGGCACAGGGTATCTACGGCTATCTTCCTCGTGAAGTGCAGGTTATGATTGCGGAGGGTATGGATGTACCCCTTGAGAAAGTTTACGGTATTGCCACTTTCTATGCGCAGTTCTCACTTTCACCCAAAGGCGAATACGATATTTCTGTTTGCCTCGGAACAGCTTGTTATGTAAAAGGTGCACAGCAACTTACAGACAAAATCAGCGAAATACTCGGCATCGCTCCCGGCGAATGCACACCCGACGGCAAATTCTCACTTGAAGAATGCCGCTGTATCGGTGCTTGCGGTCTCGCACCTGTATTCACAGTAAACGGCGAAGTTTACGGTAAAGTTACAGCAGACGATGTTCCCGGTATTCTTGCAAAATATATGGATAATTAAGCCTCATGCGCGAATTATCACTTAATATCCTCGACATTGCCCAGAACTCTATTGCCGCCGGAGCTTCTCTTACTGAAATTCTGGTTCGGGAGGATACCGTGAAGAAGGAGCTTCTTATCGGTATCTACGATAACGGCAAGGGTATGACGGCGGAGCAGGTCAGAAAGGTTCAGGACCCATTTTTTACTACGCGTACCACAAGAAAGGTTGGTATGGGAATACCGCTTTTCAAAATGGCGGCGGAGCAAACCGGCGGGAAATTCACTATCACCTCGCAGGTCGGTGTCGGTACAAGGGTTGAAGCCCTTTTTAAAACCGATAGTATAGACTTCACTCCGTTAGGCGATATAGCATCCACAATATCTACTATTGTATGTATGAACGAGGATAAAGATTTCATCTATACCCGTAAGGTTGATGATGAGGAATTCAAGTTCTCATCCGCTGATATCAAAACGGTTCTTGAGGGTGTTCCGCTTTCGGAGCCTTCAGTTATGAATTGGGTTGAGGGTTATATCAGTGAACAAACGGAACAGTTATTTAAGAATTAACGAAAGGACTAAATAATATGAAATCATTAGAAGAGTTACTTGCTATAAAACAAAAAGCTCAGGCTCAGATTGCTGCACGTGATGCAGACGGTCAGGATGGTATAAGAGTTGTTGTAGGTATGGCAACTTGCGGTATTGCGGCAGGTGCACGTCCCGTTCTCAAAGCTCTTACCGATGAAATTGCCAAGAGAAATGTAATGCATATAAGCGTTACTCAGACAGGCTGTATCGGTATGTGCCAGTATGAGCCTATCGTTGAGGTTTTTGAACCCGGCAAGGAAAAGGTTACTTATGTTAAAATGACAGCTGAAAAAGCTGCTAAAGTTGTCAACGAACACCTTGTTAACGGTAAACCCGTAATCGAATACACTGTTGGCGCAGTTACAGAATAAGGAGGAAAAAATATGTATCGTTCTCATGTACTTGTCTGCGGCGGTACCGGATGTACCTCCAGCCACAGCGGAGAACTCATCGAGGCACTTGAAGCAAATATCAAAGAAAAAGGCCTTGAAGAGGAAATTAAAGTTGTAAGAACAGGTTGTTTCGGTCTTTGTGCATTGGGCCCCATTATGATTGTATATCCCGAAGGCTGCTTCTACAGCGAAGTTAAGGTTGATGATATCCCTGAAATCGTTGAAGAGCATCTTCTTAAGGGTCGTATTGTTAAAAGACTTCTTTACAAAGAAACTGTTGAAGCTGAAAATGTTAAGCCTTTGAGCGAAACAAACTTCTACAAAAAACAGCACAGAGTTGCTCTTCGTAACTGCGGTGTTATTGACCCCGAGAATATCGAAGAATATATTGCTTATGACGGTTATGCAGCTCTTGCAAAAGCTCTTACCGAAATGACTCCCGAGGATGTTATCCAAACTGTTATTGATTCAGGTCTTCGCGGTAGAGGCGGCGGCGGTTTCCCCACCGGTCGTAAATGGAGTTTCACTGCTGCTAATAAAGCAGATCAGAAATACGTTGTATGTAATGCCGACGAAGGTGACCCCGGTGCATTCATGGACCGTTCAGTTCTTGAAGGTGACCCCCACTGTCTCGTTGAAGCTATGACAATCTGCGGTTACGCAACAGGCGCAACTGAAGGTTATGTATACGTTCGTGCAGAGTATCCCATTGCTGTTCAACGTTTACAGAAAGCTATCGATGATGCACGTGCATACGGTCTTCTCGGTAAAAATATCTTTGGTTCAGGTTTCGACTTCGATTTATTTATCCGTCTTGGTGCAGGTGCTTTCGTTTGCGGTGAAGAAACTGCTCTTATGACATCTATCGAAGGTAACCGTGGTGAACCCAGACCCCGTCCTCCTTATCCGGCAGTTAAAGGTCTCTTCGGCAAACCCACTACCGAAAACAACGTTGAAACCTTCGCAAACATTCCTCAGATTATCCTTAACGGTGCTGAATTCTTCAACACTATGGGTACAGAAAAGAGCAAGGGTACAAAGGTATTCGCTCTCGGTGGTAAAATCAACAACACCGGTCTTGTTGAAGTTCCCATGGGTACAACTCTCCGTGAGATTATTGAAGATATCGGTGGCGGTATCCCCAACGGCAAAAAATTCAAGGCTGCACAGTCCGGTGGTCCCTCCGGCGGATGTCTTCCTGCAAGCCTTCTTGATATCGAAATCGACTATGATAACCTCGTTGCTAAAGGTGCAATGATGGGTTCAGGCGGTCTTATCGTTATGGATGAAGACGACTGTATGGTTGATATTGCTAAATTCTTCCTTAAATTTACTGTTGACGAGTCCTGCGGTAAATGTACTCCCTGCCGTGTAGGTACAAGAAGACTTCTTGAGATACTTGAGAAGATTACAAGCGGTAAAGGAACAATGGAAGACCTTGACAAAATGGAATACCTTTGCAAATACATAAAGGAAAATTCACTTTGCGGTCTCGGTCAGACAGCTCCCAACCCTGTTCTTTCAACATACCAGTTCTTCAAGGACGAGTATATTGCTCACGTTGTTGACAAGAAATGTCCTGCAGGCGCTTGTAAAGACCTTGTTACTTTCTCAATCGATAAGGATAAATGTATCGGTTGCGGTATTTGTGCTAAAAACTGTCCTGTTGATGCTATCACAAGAACAGACTACATTGCACCCGGTCATAAACTTGCATCATTCAGCATCGACACAGATAAGTGCGTTAAGTGCGGTGTTTGTGTTGGTAACTGTAAATTTAAAGCGGTAAATAAATAAGGAGGAACTAATGATGGAAAATGCAGTAAATATTAAAATTAACGGCTTTGATTATCAGGTTCCTGCCGGTTCCACTATTCTCGAAGCCGCACATAGTGTAGGTATTGAAATTCCCACACTTTGCTATCTTAAAGAAATCAACGCTATCGGTGCTTGCCGTATCTGCGTTGTTGAAGTTAAAGGCGCAAGAAGCCTTGTTGCCGCTTGCGTATTCCCTGTAAACGAAGGTATGGAGATTTTAACAAATTCTCCCAAGGTTATACAGGCAAGAAAAACAACTCTTGAACTTATCCTTTCTACACACAAGAAAGAATGTCTTTCCTGCGTAAGAAGCGGTAATTGCGAATTACAGAAGCTTTGCTATGAATACGGCATCGAAGATGCTCACGCATTTGAAGGCGATGTTGTAAAATACAATATTGATGCATCTGCAACTCATATGTATCGCGATAACGAAAAGTGTATCCTTTGCCGTCGTTGCGTAGCTGTTTGTGACAAAATACAGAGTGTTTCAGTTATCGGTGCAAACGACCGTGGTTTTGATACACATATCAGCTCTGCATTTGAATACGGTCTTGGTGATGTTGCTTGTGTAAGCTGCGGTCAGTGTATTACAGCTTGTCCCACAGGTGCTCTCTCAGAAAGAGATGATACCCAGAAGGTATTTGATGCTATCAACGATCCTACTAAACACGTTGTTGTACAGACTGCTCCTGCAGTTCGTGTTGGTTTAGGTGAAGAGTTCGGCTATGAAATGGGTACAATCGTTACCGGTAAAATGGTTTCAGCTCTTAAAATGCTCGGCTTTGACGGTGTGTTTGATACAAACTTTGCTGCTGACCTTACAATTATGGAAGAAGCAACAGAGTTCCTCGGCAGACTCAGTAAAGGTGAAAACCTTCCCCTTATTACTTCTTGCTCACCCGGTTGGATTAAATTCTGCGAGCATTACTATCCTGAATTTATCCCGAACCTTTCATCCTGTAAATCTCCTCAGGGTATGTTCGGTTCAGTAGCAAAAACATTCTATGCTGAGAAAATGGGCATTGACCCCAAAGATATCTTTGTTGTTTCTGTAATGCCTTGTACAGCAAAGAAATTCGAAGCTGAAAGAACTGACTATTCTGCAGTTAAAGGTCTTGCTGATATTGATGCTTCAATTACAGTAAGTGAGCTTGCAAGAATGATTCGTAAAGCAGGTATTAACTTCCGCGCTATTCCCGATGCTGAATTTGATGCACCCTTCGGACTTGCATCAGGTGCAGGTACAATCTTCGGCGCAACAGGCGGTGTTATGGAAGCTGCACTTCGTACAGCATACGAAGTTGTAACAGGCAACGAGCTTGAAGACTTTGCAACATTCAGCGCAGTTCGTGGCGTTGAAGGCGTTAAAGAAGCTACTTACAATCTTAACGGAACAGAAGTTAAGGTTGCTGTTGCTTCCGGTCTTGCAAATGCTAAGAAGGTTCTTGAAATGGTTAAATCCGGCGAAAAGAAATATGATTTCATCGAAATCATGGCTTGTCCCGGCGGTTGTGTAAACGGCGGCGGTCAGCCCATCGTTCCTGCTTCTGTTTCTAATTTCACAGATGTAAGAGCAGCTCGTGCAGCAGGTCTCTACAAGGATGATGAAAATCTCCCCTTAAGAAAATCTCATAAGAATCCCGACGTTAAGGCGGTTTATGATGAGTTCTTCGGTGAACCCGGCAGCCACAAAGCTCACGAAATACTCCATACCGGATATATCGAGAGAAAGAAATATTAAGTTTAGCAGAAAAGCTCCGCAGAAATGCGGAGCTTTTTTAAATGCAAAATGCAGAATTATCGGGGAAAAGCCGAATTAAGATAATGCAGTTGTAATGCGATGCTAAACCTCTCTGCGTAAGGGGAGAGGGGAACCGCCATTTTGTCAGCTCATTTATAACATAAATTATTATGCGAGGTATTTGTGTAGTTTGGGATATCGTTGGTTGGAGCGGAGGAGAGTCCTGTTTAATTACGCATTACGAATTATGAATTACGAATTTGACTATATTTTATCTTTATGCTAAACTTGGTTTTGGCGGTGATAGTGTGGACGAGCTGACAATTAAGCCGGTGGCGTATATAAAAAACGGTTATAAAGAGAAATTCGGTGTGCCGAGACAAAGCGGACTTGTGCCATCGGTAAAATCAAAAATAGTTTTCTGTCCTGAGTACAGAGATGAAAATATGCTTAGAGATATTGAGCAGTATTCGCATCTTTGGCTCGTTTGGGGTTTTTCAAAAAATGCAGGCGAATGGTCTCCGACTGTAAGGCCTCCGCGTCTTGGGGGCAATAAAAGGGTAGGCGTTTTTGCTACTCGTTCACCTTTCAGACCCAACGGTTTAGGTTTGTCTTGTGTTAAACTGGAAAAAATCGAAAACACCGCGGATGGCAATGTTCTTGTTGTGAGTGGTGCAGACCTTGCGGATAATACGCCCATATATGATGTAAAGCCTTACTTGCCTTATGTTGACAGTGTTCCCGATGCCCGAGGCGGTTTTTCGGATGAGCATAAAGGCGATATTCTTGAGGTTCTGATTTCCGGTGACGTTAAAGCCAATCTCAATCAAACCGAAATACAGGAAATCACTGAAATTCTGGCATTAGACCCGAGGCCGTCTTATCAGGATGATAAGGAAAGAATTTACGGTTTAAGCTACAAGGATTTTGATGTTAAGTTCAAATGTGACGGTGTGATAATTATAGTTACGGATATTATAAAAGGGGAATCATTATGATATACATAAAGCCGTCATTTTATGATGATTTTAAGTGTATTGCTTCAGAATGCACTGATAACTGTTGCATCGGTTGGGAAATTGATATTGATGACGAAACGCTTGAAAAATATAACAATATGCAGGGCGGATTTGCTGACGAAATAAGAGGTAAAATTGAGAAATCACCTGACGGCAGTAATTGCTTCAGGCTTGTGGAAAATGACCGTTGTCCATTTCTTAATAACGAAAATCTATGCAGGATTATTATAAACTGCGGAGAAGATGCTATTTGCGACATCTGCAAAAATCATCCGCGTTTTTATGAGTGGTTTCCCGGAGTTACGGAATGTGGTTTGGGGATTTCCTGCGAGGAGGTTTGCAGGATTCTGCTTTCTGACGATAAGCCTTTTGATTTAGTCGAGATTAATGATTTTAACCCCATAAACCTTGAAGACAAAGCGGATGTGGTTACTTCGGATGCTTATATCTTCATAAGCGGATTGCGGCAGGATTTTTTTGATATTTTATTTGGTGAAGAACCCGATTTTTATAAAAAATTAGAGCTTGTTATTGATAAAGCGGAACAGTTTTGCGGTGAGGAATTACCATTAAGAAAGAATAAAGAACTTATAGAAGAATATAAAAAAACAGAGCCCATTGATGAAAAATGGACTCAGTACATAAACGACTTAAGCGAAAATGCAGAAAAATATCTTGAAAAAAGGAAAGAGTTAAAAGATCAGTTTAAAAAAGATAAATTGTATCCGAAAATTCTTGCGTACATTTTTTACAGACATTTAACAAAGGCGGCTTTTGATGGGGATGTAGTTTCAAGAGTGTGTTTTTGTCTTGAGAGTATTCGGTTTATTGAAATAAGTGATATTAAAACGTATACCGAAAAAGGCGAGCTTTCGATGAAGGACAGAATTGAAAATTTAAAGAATTGGTCTAAACAGGTTGAATACAGTGAAGAAAATACGGATTATTTAATCTACGGGGAGTAATATGAAAAAAACAGAAAAAACAAATGTAATGCGGTTACTTGACCAAAAAAAGATTGAATATGTAATTCACGATTACAGCGACAGCGGAGTAATCGCAGGTGAAGATGTGGCAAAAACCTTGGGCGAAAAGCCGGAAGAGGTTTTTAAGACACTGGTAACCGTCGGGAAATCAAAGCAATACTATGTGTTTCTTGTTCCGGTTTGCAAAGAACTGAATCTCAAAAAAGCGGCAAAGGCAGTTGGGGAAAAAAGCGTGGAAATGATAAAGTCCAAAGAGCTTTTGCCCCTTACAGGCTACATACATGGTGGCTGTTCACCCATAGGAATGAAAAAAGTATTCCCTACAACAATCGATATCTCCGCTGAAAACCTTGAGAAAATATTTTTCAGCGCAGGGAAGATAGGCTTTCAGGTTGAAGTGAATGTTGAGGATTTAAGTAAAATATTAAATTTTAAATTTGCCGAAGTTGCAGAATGATTGAAAACAGAATATGCAATAATAAAACCTATTCACTTTTGAGGTGAATAGGTTTTGTGTTTTACAATATTTTTTCTATTTCTTTGAGGGAATTAACAGTATAAGCAGGTGTTACATTATCGGGTAAGGGTTCGCTGTTTTTGTTGAACCAGATGGTTTCTACGCCATAGTTTATACCGCCAATAATATCTGCCGTAAGGCTGTCGCCGATGAGTATCATTTCGGTTTTGTCGGGATAGTCTAATTTTTCGAAACAGTAATCAAAAAATTCTTTTGCGGGTTTCGGTATGCCCACATCCTCGGAAACGAAAACACCGTTAAAGTATTTGTCGAAATTACCTATTCTCAGACGGCTTTCCTGGACAAAGCGAAATCCGTTTGAAACAATATACAGCCTATATTTATCCTTCAGATAATCCAATAAATCGTAGGCACCATCTACGGCATACGCACCCTGCGCAACGCCGTTTTCAAACATTTCTTCTAAAATCGTGCCGTCAAAATCAATTCCGAGTTTACCGAGAATTATATTCCATCTGTTTGCACGAAGTTCCGCCTTTGTGATTTCGCCTTTTTCAAGACGCTTCCAGATTTTAACGTTTTCGCATATGAATGTTTCAAACACATTATCAGTGTAGGTTAACCCAAGCTCTTTAAAACAGTTTATTATAGAGTGTCGGGCACACTCGTTGAAATCAATAAGCGTGTTATCTAAATCAATAAGTACGATTTTTTTCATTTTTCCTTAAATCTTTAAGCCGCCAATGCTATATTTACAACATTCTGATAAGACTGTGCATCAATGGTATCCGACACAGTTGCGTTAGCTGCGAAAATTTCATTTTGCGTAGGTGTGCCTTTTTCTGTTGAGTATCTTTCTGTCTGCGACGCATCCAGAACATCACATACGCTGTCACCGTTGAGGTCACCGTTTACAATAAGTATGTAGCTGCGAACCTCAATACCCTGATATGTAAATTCAATTACGGTTCCTGTACCGCAAAGTGCCGCACTGCTTTCGGTTACATTGAAGCTGAAGGCTGAGTTGACGGTAATTAAATCATTGATATTATCACAACAGAGGGTGTTTGTGAAAATTAAAGCGTTTTCATTGTCGATTACGGTATCACCAACAGGAACTGCTACTTGTGCGGATGAAAAGTCATATTCAAAAACATGGTCACAGTTAATACATTTTCTGCATCTGATGCCGGAGGCTTCGGTTGTCCAATAAGACGACACGTGGTGTTCTTTGGTCTGTGTGTTTTCAGCTTTGGTAGTGGCCTCGAAGTTGGGAGTATTGTAAACTTCGCAAATCAACTGACACTCTTCGTATTTAAAGCCGTAGATGCTGTAATATTCACCGGCAGAAAAATCGGGGGTATAAATGATTTCTGACGAACCGGTCAATACATCGTATTTATACACACCCTTTGGTTGCGAGTAAAGCAAGTTTTTGCCGTCATATGAAAGGGTGGAGTAGTTACTTGGCCAGAAGGAATTACTGCTTGCCATCCATATGCTGTCCACGCTCTTGCAGGTTGTTGTAACACCATCGCTTATTTTATTTAAGGTTTCTGCCGTACTGTCGATGTAATATATATCATCGCCTACGAGCTGGAATTCGGCATTGGAGCTCTGCCAGAAATAGTCATCATACTTTGTGCTTGTGGGTGTGGAATCATAATCGATTTGCTCGTTTTTGTTGCGGGCGGTGTACAGACCCGTTGTCGAACGTAAAAAGTAGGTGTGCCTAACCCTACCGCTTCTGTCGTACAATGGGTCATCCCAGGTCACATCCACATGATATTTTTCACCGTCGATATAAACAATGTTCCAGGCATGGTTGAGAGTATCTGAAGAACAATAATAGTTATCGATGCCAACTTGTGTCAAAAGATAATCGTAAGCCTGAGCGTAGCCCATACAAACGGCATTTTTATTCGCAAAGACTCCATACGCAGAATAGCGATCGTCTGTGGTGCTGCCGGTTGAGTATTCACACCATACAATAATTCTATCGTGGAGCAAAAGTGCTTTTTCAACATCGGATAAGTCAGTGTTACCCTTGATACCGACTAAAAGCTTGTCTGCCGCTGTTTTAAATTCATTTAATTTTGTACTGTACTGGGCTGCGTTGTAGTAGTAGGTGGCATATACATATGCAATGTAACCACCGCTTGTGCCAATTCCTAATCCCTTTACGTGAAACAACTCGGGTGTTTCATACCATATGTATGATTTTATTGCTTCTTTATTTTCTGTGGTGTCGGGGATTTTAAATTTTGATATGTCTACATAGCTGGGACACGCGGCGAAGCATTCAAGAAGATACTCACGGAAGGTATCAATACTGACTGTTGTTTCGATTGCTTCCACGTTGGGACCTGCGTTTTCCTTTAAATCTGCATATTCAAGCTCCGGTGAACCGTGACGAATGGGGTAATCGTATTCTATTGCATTATCCGACGAAGCGTAAACTATACGGAAATTGAAACACATTAAAACAACTGCTAAAACTAAAGCCAGAATTCTTTTGTTTTTTGTAATCATTGTAATTCCTCCGTATAACTTTTTAAACAAAAACATTATACCCAGTATAATGTTTCTAATAAAATCATTATAATTCTAAATTATTGTTTAGTCAATGTGAATTTTAGCAGTAAAAAAATTGCCAAAGATTTTTTATCTTTGGCAATTTAAGTTTTTAAAGCTTTTCTATTTTGTCAGCGATGTTATCAAGCCAGTCGCCTTCAAAAAGCTCAACCGTACCTGCATCTACTGCAGCGGCAAGCTTATTGTTGATGGGGATTTGCGCAACTGTGTCGATGCCGTAATTTTCGGCGATTTCTTCAATATGGCTGTCACCGAAAATATTGTGCTTTTTACCGCAATCGGGGCAGAGGAAATACGCCATATTTTCTGCGATGGCTATAATCGGAATGTTCATAAGCTCAGCCATTTTTACTGCCTTTTCAACAATCATACCCACAAGCTCCTGGGGAGAAGCCACGATTACAATGCCGTCAACGGGAAGACTCTGGAAAACAGTGAGAGGTACATCACCTGTTCCCGGAGGCATATCAACAAACATAAAGTCAACATCATTCCAGATAACATCTGTCCAGAACTGCTTTACAGCTCCTGCAATAACAGGACCGCGCCACACAACCGGGTCAGTATCGTTTTCAAGAAGAAGGTTTACGGACATAATTTCAATGCCTGTTTTTGTTTTGCAGGGGAAAATGCCACTTTCACTTGCCTGGGCTTTTTCTTTGATACCGAAAGCCTTTGGGATTGAAGGACCTGTGATATCGGCGTCAAGTATGGCGGTCTGATATCCCTTGCGCTGCATATTGACGGAAAGAAGAGTGGTAACCAATGATTTACCGACACCGCCTTTACCGCTGACAACGCCTATTACTTTTTTGATGTTTGAAAGCTCATGGGGCTTTTCCAACAAGCTTTCGGGTTGCTGTCTTGATGCACAGTTCTGTGAACAAGAGCTGCAATCATGTGTACATTCACTCATTTTGTTTCATCTCCTGATTATATTTGAGTACCGTTACGCCGGATATTTAATCCGCGTACAAGTACAGAACGGTCTTTAGATAGTGCCGTCATAAAAAGCTTTTTTAAACCATACGTTATCTACCTCAAATTCTCTGTGGTTAAGGTATTCGAGGATTCCCGCATCAGTCTTAAAATCAAATGCGAGCTTGTATGAATAAAGAAACTGTTTTTTATATCCGCCGAATTGCTTGTTCTGGGCATTTGTTCCGTATTTTCCGTCACCTAAAAGCGGGTTGCCTATGTGCGAAAAATGCGCTCGTATCTGGTGCGTTCTTCCTGTGAGAAGTTCAACCTCCACCAGAGATAAGCCGTCTTTATAGCCGAGAACTTTATATTTTGTGGATATGTATTTTGTGTTGTCTGCAGATTTGTCACTGACGTAGACGCGGTTTTGCTTTTCGTTCTTTTCAAGATAGCCTTCAATAAGACCGCTTTCTTTTTTTAATTTGCCGATTACAACACATAAATATAATTTGTGAAGCTCTCTGTTTTTAAGCTTCTCGTTAAGTATACGAAGGGACTCCGCATTTTTAGCACCGATTATAATGCCGCAGGTGTTTCTGTCAATACGGTTTACGAGAGCCGGAGCGAATGAGGTTTCACTTTCGGGATTGTATTCGCCTTTCTCGTAAAGATATCGTTTAACCCTTGTAATAGCGGTATCGGTGTAGTTTCCCTCGTCGGGGTGCGAGAGAAGTCCAGAGGGCTTGTCAATAAGAATAATATTCTCGTCCTCGTATACTATATTGAGACTTTTTCCGGCACTAAGGAAATCATATTTTGGTTTTACCGGCTCAAAGAACTCGTCATTTATATAAAGTGAAACAACGTCGTTTTCTTTGAGTCTGTATGATATTTCCGAACGTTTACCGTTGACTTTGATACGTTTACTTCGTATGTATTTATACATAAGCGACTGAGGCAGTAACGGGAAAGATTTGGTAATATATTTATCAAGGCGTTGCCCCGAGTCGTTTTTGTTTATTACGTATTCTTTCATTTCGCTTTTAACTCCTCAGCGATTTTTTCAAGCTTCTTAAAACGTCTGCTTACGGCAGAGCGCGAAAGGGGAGGAGACATAAGCTTGCCTAATTCATCCAGCGATATATCGGGATTTTCAAGTCTCAGACTGCAAAGCTCCGAAAGGTCTTCGGTCATATCCTCCAGCGAGATTTTCTTCAAAACTTCTTCAATAAGTGAAACTTGTTTGAGACCCGCTTCAATAGACCTGCTCATATTAGCCGATTCAAAATTAGAACGGCGGTTAATCTGGTTTTTGATATTTTTTATGGCACGTGTCTGCATAACCCGCAGGAATGCGTTGTTAGCACCCATTGTGCCGATGAAATCTTCAACAGATTCAGCTTCCTTGCTGTAAATAACGTAACTGTTATTACGGATTATTTTCTTTGCCTTGAGACCCAGATCATTGATGATTTGCATAAGGTCATCACAAAGCTTTGATTTCGTTGCGCTGAATTCAATGTGATAATCCTTCTGCGGGTCGGTAACGCTTCCGCAAACAAGGAACGCGCCCCTGAGAAAAGCTCTTGAACAGCAATCATCATTTGTCTGTTCAAGATTAGCAAGATTAATTCTTAACGCTAATTCTTTTCCGGTATATCCGAAGAAGTCAAGAATTTTTATTCTGTCTGCTTTGTTTGGAATACTTATTTTGAAATTACCTGCTTTTGAACATTGCATTGTAGGTGTTATCCCGGTTAAATCGCGTATACATGCGCAGTAGCGTTCAGCAATGCTCTGGATTTCAGTCATAAGTGAGATTTCCGAAAGGCTGAAGGACCTTCCGAAAATAAGCATACCGAAAGCCTCCGCCTTGTAACAGCAGGCGGAGGAAATAGATTGTGTTAATTCGTTTTTTACATCTGACGAGAATGACATACTTTACCTCAAAACAATAACTTCCGGTTCAAGGGTGACACCGGTTTCTTCTTTTACGGTGTTATGGATGAAATCAATAAGCTCCAGAATATCTGTTGAAGTGGCACCGCCTTTGTTTATAACAAAACCGGCGTGTTTTTCACTTACCTGGGCACCGCCGATGGTTTTTCCTTTGAGATTGCATTGCTCTATAAGAGCACCTGCAAAGTATCCCTCGGGACGCTTAAAGGTGCTTCCGGCACTGGGATATTCCAAAGGCTGCTTATCTTTTCTTCTTCCTAAAAAGTCATCCATACGCCCTTTGATGGCTTCGCGACTGTCTTTTGTAAGCTTCGCTTTAGCTGAAATTACTATACAGCCGTTTTCTTTGTAAACGGAGTGACGGTATGAAAGGTTGGCATCCTCGGCGGAAATGGTCTCTATTTTCATATCCGGAGTGAGATGCGTGATTTCTGTTAAGACATCCTTCATCTCGCCGCCGTATGCACCGGCATTCATATAGACGGCGCCTCCGCAGGTGCCGGGTATGCCAAAGGCAAACTCAAGACCGCTTAATGAGTTTTCAAGAGCAAATCTGCAAACAGAAACAAGATTGGTTCCTGCTGAAAAGCAGATTGTATCTTCGCCTTCCAGCGAAACGGAAGCCATTTTGTCGCCGATTACAATAACCGCTTTTTCAATTCCTTCGTCGGGAACCAGAACATTGGTGCCGTTTCCGAGAATTACAAAAGGAACAGAAAGCTCATTAGCTTTAGTAATTACAGCTTTTAATTGGTCTGCGCTGTCGGGTGATAACCTTACAGCACATGGACCGCCTGTTTTAAACGATATGTTTAAAGCCATGGGTTCGTTTTTTACAGCATCGCAACCGATAGCTTTTGCATAATCATATAATTCTTTAAATCCGAGCGATGTATTCATATTCACCATTATTCGTCGAGTAATGCTGCACCGATTATACCGGCATCGTTTCCAAGTGCGGCAGGAAGAATTGCAGCCTGCTTTTCAGCATAAACGCTGTAACGTTCTGCTTTAACTATATCGCGGATGGGCTGAAGTATCTTTTCGCCCTGACCGCTGATTCCGCCACCGATGCAAACTGCTTCGGGCTGAAGTGCGTTGATAACGTTTGCTAAGCCGATAGCAACGTAGTAAAGGTATCTGTCAACAACTGCCTTTGCGGTAGCGTCGCCCATATCCAGTGCTTCGAAAATTGTCTTGCCTTCAATCTTGTTAAGGTCGCCGTCGCAAGTCTGCCACAAAAGGCTTTCTTTATTTCCCTGCATTGCTTCAACAGCCTGGGAAACGAGTGCGGTTGCAGATGCGTATTTTTCCCAGCAGCCCTTTCTGCCACAGTTGCAGGGAATACCGTCAACGTTGATTACCATATGACCCATTTCGCCACCGCAGAAGTTACTGCCGCGATAGATTTTGCCGTCAATGATAATGCCGCTGCCTACGCCTGTGCCGAGAGTAACAGCCACAAAGTCTTTAACTCCGTTGCCGCAACCTGCTACTGCTTCGCCTAATGCTGCTGCGTTAGCATCATTCTCAAGATATACGGGTTTTTTGAGTCTTTCTTCAAGCATCTGTTTTGCAGGTACATTGTGGAATTTAAGGTTATTTGAAAATTCGATTGCACCGGTGTCTTTGTTAACGGAACCGGGTGTGCCGATACCTACTGAAAGAATATCATCATAGTTGATGCCTGCATTTACAACAGCCATATCAACGGCTTCTTTAATAGAATCAAAAATTGCCTCTGCGGGGCGGGGAGCACGTGTTTTTACTTTGCCCCTTCCGATAATTTTATAGTTTTCGTCAATAACACCTACGGCGATGTTTGTTCCGCCAAGGTCTACACCTATTCTGTACATAATTCAGTCTCCTTAAACAAAAATAGTTTTCAAATGCAAAAATATAAAACCGATGGCGTCGGGATTAATGCCATACTTCCAATTCCTTAGGCTGGGGGTCTACTTCGCCCATGCCTAACTGTTGCATAAGCTCGCGGGCTGCGTTATAACCCAGTCTCTTCTGACGGTTATTCATAGCGGCGATTTCAATGATGATAGCAAGGTTTCTGCCGGGCTTTACAGGAACAACGGTAGCCGGCACCTTTATACCTAAAATAGTAAAGAATTCGTCCTCAAGTCCGAGTCTGTCGTAAGCCTTCTGGCTGTCCCATTGCTCAAGCTGAATAACCATATCTATTTTTTCCGTAAGTTTAACAGCACCGATACCGAAAATGTTTCGGGCGTTTACTATACCGATACCGCGAAGCTCGATAAAGTGGCGGATATTATCAGGCGCAGCGCCAACGAGAGTTTTGGATGATACTCTGCGGATATCCACCGCATCGTCAGCTATAAGTCTGAGACCGCGCTTTATAAGCTCCACAGCCGTTTCACTTTTACCAACACCGCTGTCACCTAAAATCAGTATACCTTCACCGTAAACCTCAACCATAACGCCGTGACGTGTTATACGCTCGGCAAGCTCTGTGTTAAGGTATGATATAAGGGTTGCCATAATACCGGAGGTAGCTTCAGCAGACCTTAAGAGAGGTACTTCGTATTTCTGAGCCATTTCAATCATTACAGGTAAAATGTCTATATTACGCGTAACGATTGCAGCAGGTGGCTTAAGACTGAAAAAGAGTTCAACTCTTTCACGTACAGTCTTTTCATCCAATTCGCTGAGATAACTCATCTCCGCAAGTCCTATAAACTGAACTCGCAGATTGTCAAAAAACTTTTCGTAACCTGCAAACATAAGACCGGGACGGTTTACGTCCTGAGACTGTATAATGAGCTCGGTTTCGGGTTTGTCGGGAATATATACGGTTTCAAGGGAATGTGCCTTGATAACTTTGCTTAATTGTACAGAGTATTTTCCTGCCAAAAAAATTCCTCCTTATATTATTATTGTATACACCTTGACATTATAGCTTAAATTTATCCGTATGCCAATACCTAAAAGAAAAAAACTTGAAAAAATCATCGCGTAGGTGTAAAATATCAGTTGCTGAAAAGCTTTTAAAAAAATAAAAATAAGTATTGACAAGCACAGATACCCGTGCTATAATCGTTTCACCTCTCGGAGAGGGTTCTTTTTTTGTGCCCTGATTTTCTCACAATCAGTCAACCACATCAAAGGTACTTCTCCTCGGATGAAAGAGGATAGGCTTCTTTTACCGTTTGAGAGGGAGGCTAATCAAAAATTGGAGGTGCCGTTAGTGAGAGTTAAAATTACACTTTCCTGCACAGAATGTAAGCAACGTAATTACAACACTATGAAGGAAAAGAAAAACAACCCTGACAGGTTGGAGATGAAGAAGTATTGCAGATTCTGCAAGAAACACACTCTCCACAGAGAGACAAAGTAAGGAGGTAGAACAATGGCTGACGAAAAGAAGAAAGCAGTCGCCAAAGCAGAAACCTCTAAGGCTGCTAAGTCCGACAAAAAAGAGAAGAAGGATAAAAAACCTTCTAAGTTCTCACCCAAGAACATTGGCAAGTCTGTTGTACGTTTCTTTAAAGATCTCCGTGGCGAGACTAAGAAAATCGTATGGCCTTCACGCCAGATGGTTCTTAAGAGCACAGGTATCGTACTTGCTGCGATTCTTGTAATCGGTGCAGGTATCTGGATTATCGATTTCGCTCTTTCAGCCGGTATTGAGGCTGTTGATAAAGCTGCTAATGAGACAGAAGCAACAACTGTTGAATCCACTGTCGCAGAAACTGAAGAAGATGTAAAAACATCTACTGCATCAACAACCACCGCTTGAGCTGATTTATCAATATCAGTATTTTCGGAGGTGTACAATGGCTGTCGAAGCAAGATGGTATATTATCCACACTTATTCAGGTTATGAGAATAAGGTTGCGGAGAATATCGAAAAAATCGTTGAAAACCGTAAGATGCACGACAAAATTTTCGGTGTATGTATTCCCGTTGAAAAGGTTGTTGAAGTCCGCGAGGATAAAACAGTCGAAGTAGAGAGAAAAATATTCCCCGGTTATGTCGTTGTAAAGCTTGCTGTTGAGTATAGCGATAAAGAGGGCGAAGAAAACGTCCTTAAAGTACCCGATGAAACTTGGCATGCAATCCGTTATACCCGCGGTGTTACCGGTTTCGTAGGTCCCGACGGCAAACCTGTTCCGCTTACTGCCGAAGAGGTTAAAAAGCTCGGTATCGAAGAAGCAGGCTCAGACGCAGAAGGTTCATCAAAAACCGTTACGGAAGTTTCTTACAGCGTTGGCGATTTCGTTACTATTACCGAAGGCCTTATGGAAGGCAACTCGGGAGTAGTTGAAACCATAGACACTGATAAGGGCGTCGTCAGAGTTATCGTTTCATTTATGGGTAAAGAAGCTCCTGTTGAGCTTCCGCTCAATCAGGTAAAAAAAGCGATTGACTGATAATCGCAAATTAATTTGGTAATCAGCAGTATATCTGCTGTTATATGCGACATAATGTGTCGCGTGTGGGAGGAGTAAGACGAGCTTCTTATTCCGCCATACCACGAATTTTGGAGGTGCAAAACATGGCTCAAAAGGTTGTAGGTCTTATTAAGCTGCAAATTCCCGCCGGTAAAGCAACCCCGGCTCCCCCCGTTGGTCCTGCTTTAGGTCAACACGGTGTAAACATCATGGCATTCACAAAGGAATTCAATGAACGCACAAAAAATGATATGGGTCTCATTATTCCTGTTGTTATCACTGTTTACGCTGACCGCTCATTCTCTTTCATTACAAAGACTCCGCCTGCTGCTGTTCTTATCAAGAAGGCTTGCGGTATTGAAAGCGGTTCGGGTGTTCCGAATAAAACAAAGGTTGCAACAATTACCGGAGAGCAAGTAAGAAAAATCGCAGAACAGAAAATGCCCGATCTTAACGCTGCTTCTATTGAAGCTGCTATCTCAATGGTAGCAGGTACAGCTCGTAGCATGGGCGTTACTGTTGTAGATTAATGCTCCCGGGTGGGAGGTAAATCCGATTTAACCACTCTATTGGGAGGAAAAGAATTATGAAACATGGTAAAAAGTATGTTGAGAGCGCAAAGCTTGTAGACAGAACAAAACTCTACGAAGTTAGCGAAGCTCTCGAGCTTGCAGCAAAAACTGCAAGTGCTAAATTTGATGAAACTGTTGAAATGCATATCCGTCTTGGTGTTGACTCCCGTCACGCTGACCAGCAGGTTAGAGGTGCGGTAGTTCTTCCCAACGGTACAGGTAAGAAAGTTCGCGTAGCTGTTTTCGCAAAGGGCGATGCTGCTAAAGCTGCTGAAGCTGCAGGCGCAGATATCGTAGGCGATATGGATCTCGTTGAGAAGATTCAGGGTGGCTTCATGGACTTCGACGTTTGTATTGCAACACCCGATATGATGGGTCTCGTTGGTCGTTTAGGTAAGGTTCTTGGTCCCAGAGGTCTTATGCCCTCTCCCAAGGCAGGTACTGTTACTCCTGATGCTGCTAAAGCTGTTGAAGAAGCTAAAGCAGGTAAAATCGAGTATCGTCTTGACAAGACAAACATCATCCACTGCCCCATCGGTAAAGCTTCTTTCGGCGGCGAAAAACTCGCTGAAAATGCTAACACTCTTCTTGATGCTGTTATCAAAGCTAAACCTGCTGCTGCAAAGGGTACTTACATTCGTTCATGCGTAGTTGCTACTACAATGGGCCCCGGTATCCGTGTAAACGCTGCTAAGCTTACAGGTTCAGTTTCTAACGAAGACTAAAAAAATACTTGACATACTATAAACAGTGTGTTAAACTACTTGTGCTGTTCTAAAGACAGCAGGTGCAATTTTGTATAATGGTCTTGAACCGCCTGCCGAGGAATGCGTAAATTACTTGATTATTTTATTAGGTAGATTATGCCCTTCTCGTGTTGCGCGGGAAGGGCATTTAAATTGGCAAAATAATGTAACGGAGGTGAATTTATTTGCCAAGCGTAAAAGTTTTAGAAGCTAAAAAAGCTGAGGTTGCTGCTATTGCAGAAAGACTCGACAAAGCATGTGCAGGTGTTATCGTTGACTACAGAGGTATCAACGTTGCTGACGATACTGTTCTTCGTAAAGAACTTCGTGAAGCAGGTGTTGAATACACTGTTACAAAGAACACAATGATTGAGCTCGCTATTAAGGGTACTGACCTTGAAGGTCTTTCAGAGTGTCTCGAAGGTACAACTGCTCTCGCTACTTGTGAGGACGACTATGTTGCAGCTGCAAGAATCCTTTGCAAATTTGCTTCAACCCACGAAAATTTCAATGTTAAGAGTGGTTTCCTTGATAACGAGGTTATCAGTCTTGAAAAAATCGACAGTCTCGCAAAGCTTCCCTCAAGAGAAATTTTGCTTGCTACTGTTTGCAACGCGTTCAACGCTCCTATTTCTGCATTTGCTCGTGCAGTTCAGGCTATCGTTGACAAAAGTGGCGAAGCCACAGCAGAGGCAGCAGCTGAATAATTGCTGCAATTAAAATTAAAAAATAAAAATCAAAAGCCTATTAAGGCAAAATAATTGGAGGAAAATAAAATGGCATCTGAAAAGATTACTGCTATTATTGAAGAATTAAAAGTACTTACAGTTCTCGAGCTTTCTGAACTCGTTCACGCTGTAGAAGAAGAATTCGGCGTATCTGCTGCAGCTGCAGTTGCAGTAGCAGCTCCCGCTGAAGCAGCAGCCGCTGTTGAAGAGAAAACAGAATTTGACGTTGTACTTGCTGAAGTTGGTGCAAACAAAATTGCTGTTATCAAAATCGTTCGTGAAATCACAGGTCTCGGCCTTGCAGAAGCAAAAGCTAAAGTTGATAGCGCTCCCGCAACAATCAAAGAAGCTGCTTCTAAAGACGACGCTGACGCTATCAAGGCAAAACTTGAAGAAGCTGGCGCAAAAGTTGAACTTAAGTAATTTAAGATTAACGTACTTACTCCCCGAAGAATTCTTCGGGGAGTTTTTTAATGCAAAATGTAGAATGAAAAATGCAGAATGCAAAATGCAAAATTAAAGGGGCTAACGCCGATTGTAATGTGTAATTTGTGGTTAATGGTTATAAGTAATTGAATGTTCTTAATATAGCAGGGGTGCTCCGGGGCATTTCTGTGTTTTTAATGCCGTTATTTATCGTCAAACATAATAAAGTGAACCCTTATGTTTTGTGCATTGTTACAAAGTCGAGATTTTTTAAAAAAATTGTGAAGTGTTTTGCCTTTTTTGTCATATATAAATGAAAGCAAAAAACAGGAGATGATACCGATGGCTGTAATTAAATGGAAAGTATTTCGAAATTAGGAACCATATTGCTATATATAGCATAAAAACAATTCCTATAAAAAAAGTTTTTAATGCGGTTTGGGGAGAGAATGGTTTGGATCCTAACAACATTTTAGGTTATTGGGCGTACAGAGTTACTAATGACTCACGATACAATGGTTCATATGCATATTCATTTAAATTGGATAAGTGGGAGGAGTTGAATTTATGAGTATGTTTAAAAAACTTGTTATTACTTCTGTTTTTACAGCTATGGCATCAATAGTATTATATTGCTTAGGGTTGTATCAAGAAATAGATACGCTTGAATTCGAAGATCTTTTGTTTTTTTTATATTCGGCACAAGCACTCATGGTGTTGACGTTCGTTTTTGTTATCTGTGGGCTTTTGTGTTTGATGAAGAATATAAAAGCATCTTCATTAAAGAAAACGGTAGTTGCCGTAACTGTGGTTGTTTCAGCAGTAAGTATATATTTTATCGGTTACAATAGTATAAACTATTATGATGGTTATACTCCTCAGAATATAATGGATAACGATAAAGCTTTTGTGCAGAGTTTCTTTCCGTATCATAAAATCGAAGATGGAAAGAGTGCGTATATTTCAGTTTCTCATATAACAGGAACGGAATACTTGGTTTTCGATTCACAAGGACTTACAGAAAATGGTTCATATCTTGCATATAAAGCAGAATATTTTGAGAGTTCGAGTCCTTTTATGAGCTTCAAGTTTTATCTCGAGAGAGGGCTATTGCTACCTTCAGATGTCGTATACATAAATTCTTTTAACGATTGTGAAGAAAAGGAGATTAACGGTTATAAAGTAAGTGTTTTCACGAAGAATAATAGCGATGATATGGGCGTTTATATGCAAAAGGGGAATAAAGCAATTTACGTAGAGTTAAAAAATGGTTCAAAAAGTCCCATCAAAGTTGAAGATTTCATAAAAATCACGGCAGAACAATTTGAAACCATTGAACAAACTGTATACGAAAAACAATTTCTTGATATACCTTTTTCTGATAAATTCAACAGAAGAATCTTAAATAAGCAAAGTTGATTTCAGGAGGATGAGATGTGGGATAGCTTTATGTCTTCGGTCCCGGTCATCTGAAAAATTACTTAACGGCAAGATGTGGCTTATAAATAATTGAATATTCTTAATATAGCAGGGGTGCTCCGGGCAGCTCTGCTTTTTGTTTTTTTATTTTTTGAAAAATAAGTTAAATTTCTTCTTGACATTTGCTTGACTATGGTGTAGAATATACACTCAACTATAATGGATTATTAGTGTTAGTATGTTTTTTCGTAAGTGGAAAAAGTTGCTAATATTCATTAAAATCAGTGTTAATTATTTCTTTTTTGACTGTTGTTTCGGCAGTAAAAAAGAATTTTAATAAGAACGGAGTGATGTGTTTTATGGCGAACGTAAAACCCGTAAAGCTCGGCAAGAATTCCAGAATGAGTTTTGCAGGAATCAATGAAGTTATGCAGATGCCTAACCTTATTGAGGTGCAGAAAAACTCTTATAAGTGGTTCCTTGACGTCGGGCTTAGAGAAGTTTTCCGTGATATTGATGAAATTACGGACTACACGGGTAATCTTGTCCTTACGTTTATTGACTACCGTATGGATGAGAAGCCGAAGTACAGTGTTGCTGAATGTAAGGAGAGAGATGCTACCTACTCTGCTCCTTTAAGAGTTTTGGCAAGACTTCGCAACAAAGAAACCGGTGAAATCAAAGAGAACGAAGTATTTATGGGTGATTTCCCCATAATGACCGATAGCGGTACCTTCGTTATCAATGGTGCAGAGCGTGTTATTATTTCACAGCTCGTTCGTTCACCCGGCGTTTATTATGGTTTTACCTATGACAAAAACGGTAAAAAACTCTTCACCTCAACTGTTATTCCTAACAGAGGTGCATGGCTTGAGTACGAAACAGACCAGAACGATATTTTCAATGTAAGAATCGATAAGAACAGAAAGCTTCCTATCACAACATTTATTCGTGCTCTCGGTCTTTCCTCTAATAATGATATCCGCGAGTTCTTCGGTGATGATGACAGAATCGAAGCAACACTTGAAAAGGATACAACAAAGAATACAGAGGAAGCATTGCTTGAAGTATACAGAAAGCTTCGTCCCGGTGAACCTCCGACACTTGAATCTGCTGAGACTCATGTAAATAACCTTTTCTTTGACCCTCACAGATACGATATTTCAAGAGTCGGCAGATACAAATACAATAAAAAGCTTTCTCTTGTAGACAGAATTGAAGGCGGCATTTCAGTAGACGATGTTTTCAGCCCCTTTACAGGCGAACTCCTTGTTTCGGCAGGGGAGAAGATTACTGCTGAAAAGGCTGTTGAAATTGACCGTTCAGGTGTTAAGGAAGTTACTCTTGACGTTGAAGGTAAACACGTTAAGGTTATTTCCAACAACATGGTTGACCCTCTTGATTTCATTGAAGGTGTAACAAGAGAACAGCTTGAAGAAATCGCAATTAACGAAAAGGTCAGATTCTCCGTACTCAAAGAGCTTATTGATGAATACGGCGATGACACAGAGCTCCTTCTTGACCAGATGAAGCTCCATTGCGATGACCTTATTCCGAAACACATCATAATTGACGATATTTTTGCATCAATTAACTACCTTAACTGCCTTGGCAATGAGCTTGGTAATGTTGATGATATTGACCATCTCGGTAACCGTCGTATCCGTTCTGTGGGCGAGCTCCTTCAGAATCAGTTCAGAATCGGCTTTACCAGAATGGAAAGAGTAGTTCGTGAAAGAATGACTCTTCAGGCACAGGAGCCCGATAAAGCAACTCCTGCTGCACTTATTAATATAAGACCTGTTATGGCGGCAATTAAAGAATTCTTCGGTTCTTCACCGCTTTCACAGTTCATGGACCAGACTAACCCCCTTGCAGAGCTTACACACAAACGTCGTCTTTCTGCATTAGGTCCCGGTGGTCTTTCACGTGACCGCGCAGGCTTCGAGGTTCGTGACGTTCATTACAGCCACTACGGCAGAATGTGTCCCATTGAAACTCCTGAAGGTCCTAACATCGGTCTTATTTCCTACCTTGCAACATTCGCAAGAATTAACAAATACGGCTTTATTGAAGCTCCTTTCCGTAAGATTGATAAGAAAACAGGTAAGGTGCTTGATGAAGTTGAGTATATGACAGCTGTCGTGGAAGATAATTACTGCGTAGCACAGGCTAACGAGCCTCTTGATGAAAACAACTTCTTTATTAACGACCGTGTAACAGTACGTTACCGTGACGAGTTCCGTGAAGTTACTCCCAGCCAGGCGGACTATATGGACGTTTCACCTAAGATGGTTGTTTCCGTAGCTACCGCTATGATTCCCTTCCTTGAGAACGACGACGCAAACCGTGCCCTCATGGGCTCTAACATGCAGCGTCAGGCTGTTCCGCTTCTTAAAACTGAATCTCCTATCGTTGGTACAGGTATGGAATACAAGGCCGCTGTTGACAGTGGTGTTGTTGTACTTGCAAAACGTGACGGTATTGTTCAGAAGGTAAGCGCAAAGAAAGTTGAAATCCTCACCGATAACGGCGAAACAGACGTTTATGAGCTTATTAAGTTTATGCGTTCTAACCAGGGTACTTGCATTAACCAGCGCCCCGTTGTTGAAATAGGTGAGAAGATAAAAGCAGGTGACGTTATTGCTGACGGTCCTGCTACATCACAGGGTGAAATTTCTCTCGGTAAGAATGCCCTCGTAGGCTTTATGACCTGGGAAGGTTATAACTACGAAGACGCGGTTCTTCTTAACGAAAAAATGGTTCGCGACGACGTTTATACTTCAATCCACATTGAAGAGCATGAAGTTGAAGCAAGAGATACAAAGCTCGGACCGGAAGAAATCACAAGAGATATTCCCAACGTTGGTGAAGATGCTCTTGCAAACCTTGATGAAAACGGTATTATCAGAGTCGGTGCTGAAGTTCACTCCGGTGATATCCTTGTAGGTAAGGTTACACCTAAGGGCGAAACTGAGTGCACACCCGAAGAAAGACTCCTTCGTGCAATCTTCGGTGAAAAAGCAAGAGAAGTAAGAGACTCTTCTCTCAGAGTTCCTCACGGTGAGTATGGTGTTGTTGTTCAGGTTGAAGTATTTACAAGACAGAACAGCGACGAGCTCAACCCCGGCGTTAATAAAGTTGTTCGCTGCTATATCGCTCAGAAGCGTAAAATCAGCGTCGGCGATAAGATGGCAGGCCGTCACGGTAACAAGGGTGTTGTTTCTCGTATTCTTCCCCAGGAAGACATGCCCTTCCTTCCCGATGGTACTCCTCTTGACATCGTTCTTAACCCCTTGGGCGTTCCCTCACGTATGAATATCGGTCAGGTTCTTGAAGTGCACCTCGGTTACGCTGCAAGAGCTCTCGGCTATAAGGTTATGACACCTGTATTTGATGGTGCTCATGAAAAAGATATCCGTGATATGCTCGAGGAAGCAAATCTTTCAACAGACGGTAAAACATGGCTTACAGACGGCCGTACAGGCAGAAAGTTCGATAACCCTGTTACCGTTGGTATAATGTATTATCTTAAGCTCCATCACCTTGTTGATGATAAGATTCATGCTCGTTCAACCGGTCCTTATTCACTTGTTACACAGCAGCCCCTCGGCGGTAAAGCTCAGTTCGGTGGCCAGCGTTTCGGTGAAATGGAAGTTTGGGCTCTTGAAGCTTATGGTGCGGCTTATACTCTTCAGGAAATCCTTACCGTTAAGTCTGACGACGTTGTTGGTCGTGTTAAAACATACGAATCAATCGTCAAAGGCTATAACATTCCCAAGCCCGGTGTTCCCGAGTCCTTTAAGGTTCTTATTAAGGAACTCCAGTCACTTGGTCTTGATGTACGTGTACTCGATAAGGATAATAACGAAATTGACCTCAGACAGAACTTCGATGATGAAGTAGTACTTCCTGTTGTTGACAACACTGACCTCGATGACGCATTTATGAACGTCAACGATGCAGAGGATGCAGACGGCTGGACTGTAACTGACGAAGATTCAAAGGATGATTATGCATTTGCTGCAGAAAGCTTTGAAGAATCACTTGATGAAGAGGAAGATTTCTGATTGTAAAATCAATTTACAGTCTATAATTGATTAGGAAGAAGGGTTATTCATATATGGCATACGATTCAGTTAACGTAACTGTTGAAGATAACAACATGGATTTTGAATCGATAAAAATAGGACTCGCTTCTCCGGATCTTGTAAGAGAATGGTCTCACGGTGAGGTTAAAAAACCCGAAACCATTAACTACCGTACTCTCAAACCGGAAAAGGAAGGTCTTTTCTGCGAAAAGATTTTCGGACCTACAAAGGACTGGGAATGTCATTGCGGAAAATATAAGAAAATTCGCTTTAAAGGTAAAGTATGTGAACGCTGCGGTGTTGAAATCACTAAAGCTAAAGTAAGACGTGAGCGTATGGGTCACATTGAACTCGCCGCTCCCGTATCACACATCTGGTACTTTAAAGGTACACCTTCCAGAATGGGTCTTATGCTCGATATATCACATCGTGATCTCGAGAAGGTTCTTTATTTCGCTAAATACATTGTCGTTGATCCCGGCGATACACCCCTTGAGAAAAAACAGATTCTCAGTGAAAAAGACTATGAAGAAATGGTTGAAAGATACGACCGTGATTCTTTCAGAGCCGCAATGGGTGCCGAAGCTATCCAGGAGCTTCTCGCTGAAATTGATGTAGATGTTCTTTGCGAAGAACTCCACAAAGAACTTGAAACAGCTGCAGGTCAGAAGAAGATTCGTATTCTTAAAAGACTTGAAGTTTGTGAAGCTTTCAAAAACTCAGGCAACCGTCCTGAGTGGATGATTCTTAATGTAATTCCGGTTATTCCTCCGGATATCCGTCCTATGGTTCAGCTTGACGGTGGTAGATTTGCTACTTCCGACCTTAATGACCTTTACAGACGTGTTATCAACAGAAATAACCGTCTCCAGAAGCTCCTTGAATTAGGTGCTCCCGGAATTATCGTAAACAACGAAAAGAGAATGCTCCAGGAGGCTGTTGACGCTCTTATAGACAACGGCAGACGCGGCAGACCTGTTACAGGTCCCAACAACCGTGCTCTTAAATCTCTTTCCGATATGCTTAAAGGTAAGCAGGGTCGTTTCCGTCAGAACCTTCTCGGTAAACGTGTTGACTACTCAGGTCGTTCGGTTATCGTTGTTGGTCCTGAACTTAAGCTTTATCAGTGCGGTCTTCCTAAGGAAATGGCACTTGAGCTCTTCAAGCCTTTCGTTATGAAACGTCTTTGTGAGCTCGGTAAAGCAAACAATATTAAATCAGCCAGAAAAATGGTAGAAAGAGCAAGCACAGAGGTTTGGGATGCTCTCGAAGTAGTTATCAAAGACCATCCCGTTATGCTTAACCGTGCTCCTACACTTCACCGACTTGGTATTCAGGCATTCGAGCCCGTACTTGTTGAAGGTAGAGCTATTAAGCTTCATCCTCTTGTATGTACCGCTTTCAACGCCGACTTCGACGGTGACCAGATGGCTGTTCACGTACCGCTTTCAGCTGAAGCACAGTCAGAAGCAAGATTCCTTATGCTTGCTGCTAACAACCTTCTTAAACCCTCAGACGGTAAACCTGTTGTTGTTCCCACACAGGATATGATTCTCGGTTCATACTATCTCACACTTGTTAAGCCCGATGAAATCGGTAACGGCAAAGTGTTCAGAAATGTTGACGAGGCAATGATGGCTTACGAAGAAGGCGACCTTGGTCTTCACGCACCTATCAAGATTCGTATGACTAAGGAAGTTGACGGTAAAGTTTATACAGAACTTCTTGAAACAACACTCGGTAAGGTTATTTTCAATGCTCCTGTTCCTCAGGACCTTGGCTTTGTTGACAGAACCAATCCTGATAATATGTTCAAGCTTGAAATTAATGAGCTTGTAAACAAGAAAGTTCTTGGTAGAATTATTGAGCGTTGTATCAGAGTACACGGTACTGCAAAGTCATCTGTTGTTCTTGATAACATCAAGGCTCAGGGTTACAAGTATTCAACACGAAGCGGTATTACCGTTGCGGTTTGTGATGCTACTATCCCCGAAAAGAAGGCTCAGTATCTTGCTGAAACAGAAGCTCTTATTGATACAATCGAAGAAGATTACCAGATGGGTCTTCTCAGTGACCAGGACCGCTCAAGAAGCAAAATCAAAGCTTGGGAAGTTTGTACAAAGAACGTTTCTGCAGAGCTCCGCAATGCAATGGATCCATACAACCCCATCTATATGATGCTTGACTCCGGTGCCCGTGGTTCTGACTCTCAGCTTCGTCAGCTTGCAGGTATGCGTGGTCTTATCGCTAACACAGCCGGTAAAACTATCGAAATCCCCATCAGAGCTAACTACCGTGAAGGTCTTAATATTATCGAATACTTCATTTCATCACGTGGTGCTCGTAAAGGTCTTGCCGATACTGCGCTTCGTACCGCTGACTCAGGTTATCTTACAAGACGTCTTGTTGACGTTTCTCAGGAAGTTATCATCCGTGAAGAAGATTGCCATTGTCACGATGGTCTTGAAGTTTATGATATTACAGACGGTAACGATATTATCGAACCATTAAGCGAACGTCTTACAGGTCGTTATCTCCTTGAAAACTTCTGCGACGAGAACGGTGAAATCGTTTGTGACACAGACACAATGATTGACGATATCCTTGCAAAGAAAATTGCGGATATGGTTAATTCACGTCCCAATCCCGCAGACAGAAAAATCAAAATCCGTTCACTTCTTACTTGTGAATGTGACCACGGTGTTTGTATTAAGTGCTATGGTTCAAACCTTGCAACAGCAGGCCCCGTAACAGTTGGCGAAGCAGTTGGTATTATCGCTGCTCAGTCAATCGGTGAACCCGGTACACAGCTTACTATGAGAACCTTCCATACCGGTGGTGTTGCTTCTCAGGCCGACATCACACAGGGTCTTCCCAGAGTTGAAGAGCTCTTTGAAGGCAGAAAGCCCAAGACTCTCGCTATGCTCAGCGAAATCGCAGGTAAGGTTTCATTTGAAGATATCAAGAAGAGTAAGTATGTTGTTATCACAGGCGAAGATGATGTTAAGAAATATCTTATTCCCTTTGATGCACGACTTTGCCAGGATATCCAGGAAGGTGCATACGTTAGTAAGGGTCAGCATCTTACAGAAGGTGCGGTTAACCCCCACGATGTTCTTGCGGTTCTTGGTGTTGACGCAGTTCACAATTACCTTATCAAGGAAGTTCAGATGACATATCGTATGCAGGGTGTTGATATTAACGACAAGCATATCGAAGTTATCGTTCGTCAGATGATGCGTAAGGTTAAAATCGAGGAGCAGGGTTCAACAACTCTTCTTCCAGGTACATCTGTTGAAAAACGTGAACTTAATGCTGCAAACGCTGCTGCAAAGGCTCGTTGCGAAGCAGAAGGTATGCCCTTCACTCCCGCAACAGCAGCACCGGTACTTCTCGGTATTACAAAAGCCTCTCTTGCAACTGAATCATTCCTTTCAGCAGCATCATTCCAGGAAACAACTAAAGTTCTTACTGATGCCGCTATCAAGGGTAAGGTTGACCCGCTTCTCGGTCTTAAAGAGAACGTTATTATCGGTAAACTTCTTCCCTCCGGTACAGGTATGAAATGTTACAGCGATGTTGAGGTTGTTCCTACAGCTGTTCCCGAGGATGCGTTTAACGCTATTGAAATTCCCATGGAATAAAATGATAAAACCCACCATTCTGACGAATGGTGGGTTTTGTTAAAAAATCACCGAAGTAAAAAAAGCTTTTACCATATATTGTATATTTGTGTTTTTAGTGGTATTATATGTATATTAAATATCGGCCGGATAAAGAAATGCGGTCGATATGGATGAAATGAGGTATTATTGTGTTTTGTGGAAAATGTGGTACAAAAGTAGATGGTTTTGCATTTTGTCCCGAGTGCGGCGCCGCAAACCCGGAGTTCAATGCTGTCGCTGCTGATAACAAGGTGAACGCAGCAGAACCTGCACAGGTTGAAAAGACTCCTGCGATTGAGAAAGCTCCCGAAGTTGAGAAGGCTCCTGAAGTTGAAAACGCTCCTCAGAGTGAAAATGCTCCTCAGAGTGAAAATGCTTCAACCGCTACAGATGAAAAAACCGAAAAGCCGAAAAAGAAAAAAGTTTTAACCATAGTTTTGGTTGTTGTTTTATCACTTGTGTTGCTTCTGTTTATCGGCGGTATTGTCGGCGGTGTATTTTTGTTCAAGGCTCTTAGTCCTGAAAACAGAACTATAAAAGCCTTTGATAACTATGAATACCAGGAAGCATTGGAATACTCATGGTCTGTTGATGAACCCAGCGAGGACTTTATCGCACAGCTTGATGAAAGACTTGACCTTGCATATGAGAATTACAAAACAGATGTTTGTGATTACTCAACGGCGTATCATCAGGTTGAGGTTATAAGAGATATGGGCTTTATAGAGATTGAGGAAAAAGCCGATGCAGTTTCCGAAAAAGTTGAAGCGTTGTACGAATCAAAAACAGCTTTTGAAAATGGCATTATGTATGAAGAATACGAAGATTACAGCACTGCGGCTGAAGAATACAGAAAAGTTATTCCTGATGACAGTAACTATGATGCTGCACAGACTAATCTAGAAAATGTAAAGGCAAAGTACAGAGAAGAATTATTCGAAGATATTGATGTGTACATTGAGGATAAAGAGTACGACGGTTGCGTCAAGATGTTAGTGGAAGCACTTGCATATGTTGGTGAAGACGAAGAAATTTCAAAGAAAATTGATGAAATTGTCGGCTTGACCATAGCATTATCAAACGAGCACATAAAAGCGGGTAATTACGATGAAGCAGTATCTGTGCTCAAAGGCGTTCAGGAGTTCATCCCCGATAATGCTGAAATTAAAACTCAGTTAGAAACTGTTGAAAAGAACCGTCCTACACCTTTAAATGAGGTTAAAGTTCTTTCATCCGGAGAGTATAAGTTTATAAATTCCCAATACACAGATGCTGAGGGTAACAAATACGCAAACAGCTACTTCTTTGACCCGGGTGCAGGGGATATGGAATCTTATGCTGTTTATGAATTAAAGGGCGAGTACAAAAAATTCAAAGGTTCATTTGTTTCTAATCCTAGTACAAATGAAACAGAATCCTTCACCATAAGAGTTGTTTTAGATGGTAAGGACGGATATACATACCGTGATTTTACCGTTGCATCGGGTAAGGTTGACTTTGATTTCGATGTTACCGGTGTTCAGAAAATGGAAATCCAGGTTACATCAACCCGCGAATGGAGCAACAACCATATCAGTATGGTTAATGCCGGATTAGCAAAATAAAAAAATATAAAGTCGCTTTGAGGCTTTTAAACTTAAGTTTAATTGCCTTGAGGCGATTTTTTTCGGTATATCTGATTACAGATATAGTTTTTTGCATTTTTTGTAAAAATTACCGCATAATAACATCAGCGCGTCTATAACAGCTGTTTTGAAAAATAATTGTGACTTTTGACAATTTTTTTGAAAAAAGTTTGTTATAACTGTTGACAAAAGGCTTTTAAAATGTTAAATTATTATCTGGTGCGTATGGGAGAAGTATGCCCTTTTCCCGTATTTTACCTATTTAAATATCGGAGGTGAAAATACTTGCCAACATTTAATCAGCTCGTTCGCAGCGGAAGAGAAACTCTCGAAAAGAAGTCCAAGGCTCCTGCTTTGGGTAAAGGTCTCAACTCTAAGAAGAATGTTATGACTAATAACAACTCTCCT
>JAZULQ010000028.1:0-20900 GCA_045603185.1 Acutalibacteraceae bacterium | reverse complement strand
AAAAAAACTGAGAGGATGAAATTTTCAAAAAAATATTGAAAATCAGGTTTATTTATCATAAATCTGAATAATTCCGCCAAAATCACATAAATGACGATTTTTATTATAAATCGGTTTAATATTATATTTATCAAGGAATCTGATAATTTTTAAATAATCCGGATGTTCCTCCGGATTCCCGCTGAAGTACAATTCGTTGGCTGATATTTTAGCGGACGCTCCGCCAACAAAACCATTATGCTTCTCAGAGAGAAATATATTTCCCGGAGTTATTTCTAAAACATCTATTTGACAATTTTTTAACAAATAGGCGATACCGGAATCTTCTGTTATTACTGCTTTTTCATTGAGAACACAAACAGAACATTTTGAGTAGCCCTGTTTTGTATTAATTACTTCTATTTTTTGGTTTTTACAAAAATCTAAGATTTCGTTCGCAATGTATTTCTTATTGCACAGTAGCTTATCCCCTAAGAAAGCCGCATTTAATTTTATATCATTGGGATATGGTGATTTTATATCGGAAACAGCAATAATAGCGTCTTTAGTTAAAACGTCAGTTAATTCCCCTGCTATGCTCTCGTCCGCAAAAATAACGCCATTACCACAGTTAAAGCTCAGTATGTCAGCGTGACAATTAATTTCATTATCCAAAGCTTTGTTTGGAGCTAATGTGATACATTCTATTCCCAACTCATATAAGTCATTAATTTCATTAGTATATGCCTCGCCAATGAGGCATTTTTTTATTCTTTTATCGGGTAAAATGGGACTTGTATTCATAAATCAATCAACTGCACATTCAAAGGCTTCACGAACATTCCTTACACCTATTATTTCAATATCTTTAAATTCACCTTTTGGAAGGTTTTTGATATTCTGGCGCGGAATAATACATTTCTTAAAGCCGAGCCTCTCACATTCACGAATACGTTGTTCGCAATTATTCACAGTACGAATCTCTCCTGCAAGGCCAATTTCACCGAATACAATGGTTCCACTGTCAATAACGCAATCTTTTAAGCTTGAGACAATGGAAAGTGCAACAGCAAGATCACAAGCAGGCTCGTCCGCCCGAAGACCGCCAACAATATTCACATAACAATCCATATTTCCAAGGAAATATCCCGCACGTTTTTCAAGAATAGCGATTAACATCGCCATTCTGTTGTAATCAAAGCCTGCAGCCATTCTCCTGGGATTACCAAAGCCGGAAGCAGTTGCAAGCCCTTGAACCTCCGCTAAAATCGGACGTGAACCCTCAATCAAGCAAGTAACGCAAGTGCCAGACACGTTCAACGGTCTGCCTGATATCATAGCAAGAGACGGACTTTCTATTTCCAAAAGACCTTTATTAGTCATTTCAAAAACACCAATCTCGTTAGTTGAACCAAAACGGTTTTTAGCGGCTCTTAAAATTCTGTATGTAAGGTTACGTTCACCTTCAAAGTACAAAACAGTGTCAACTATATGTTCTAAAACTTTAGGTCCGGCGATATTTCCGTCTTTATTTACGTGGCCAACAAGAATTATGGATACATCGTTATTTTTGGCTGTGCGCATAAATAAATTTGTGCACTCACGAACTTGAGTAACACTTCCGGCAGTAGATGAAACTGAAGAAATATTCATCGTCTGAACGGAGTCAATCATAACAATATCCGGTTTTTCGCTTCTGATGTACTCGCAGATAATTTCTGCATCCGTTTCGCACATAATAGCTAATTTTTCATTAGAAACACCTAAGCGTTTAGCGCGCATTTTAATCTGATACGCCGACTCCTCACCCGAAACATATAAAACAGAAAAACCGTTAGACAAGCTTTCGCAAATCTGAAGAAGTATTGTTGATTTGCCTATACCGGGGTCACCGCATAATAAAACAAGCGAACCTTTTACCAATCCGCCGCCCAGAACGCGGTTCAACTCCCCTACTCCTGTATCGTAACGAATTTCTCCGGTGGAATCTATTTTAGAAAGAGGTAACGCAACACCATAGCTGCCTGAAAGCCTGTTTTTGGAAGTTTTTGATGCAGGAGTATCAATTATCTGCTCTTCATTTAAAGTGTCCCATTCGCCACATGAAGGACACTTTCCGTACCATTTAGCTGATTCATATCCACATTCACTGCAAATAAATACAACTTTACTTTTTGCCATCTGTTTCATTCCTTATCGCATATATAATCCTGAATACCTAAAGCCACAGAAAATGCTATTTTCTTCTGGTATTCGTCCGTTTGCAATAACTGTGCTTCATTACTGTTTGATAAAAAACCGCACTCAACCAGAACGGCGGGTTTTACCGCGTTATAAATCAAATACACTGACGTGCCGCATTTTTTTATCTGTCTGTCGTTATTCGGTTGCAGAGTTTCTATAACCGTCTCTTGTATACTCTGAGCCAAAAGAGAGCTCTCATCAGAATAATCAGGCGAATAAAACACTTGCATTCCGCTATATTTTTCAACAGAATAATGATTTTGATGGATGCTGACAAACAAAGCGTTATCAGTTTTTTCCATTATTGCCATTCTGTTGTGAATATCCGATTTCTTCTTTTGTCGTATAGTGTCGAGACCTTCACTTTCAAGTGACATATCTTTGTCGCGAGTCATAACGGTGTTAAAACCAAATGATTCAAGAAACTCACATAAATACAAGGATACTTTAAGATTGATATCCTTTTCGACAGCACCGTCAGCAGAAGATGCGCCACCATCAAAACCGCCATGTCCGGCATCAATTATAATTGTCGGTAAAGGTGAAGAAGCTTCAGAAGCCGAAGAAGCGGCTTTATCCGCTCTGAAAATAAATGAGCTTTGTAAAATTATGGCACAGATAGTAACCGGAATCAAAAGGATATATATTTTTTTCAAAAACATCACCTATAAAATATATGCAAAAGCAACCATTTATAAGCGAAATATCAATTATTTAAAATCTGTTCCGTCTTTCATAAGAAGCTTGTGTCTTGTAATCCTGCAAGGCATATCCTTTTTATCAATGAGCTCCCATAAAGCGCTACAGAAGCTAACCGGATTGATGGTAAAATCATTACCCGCCGGCAGATTAAAAGCCAAAACGATTTTATCAGCGGAAACAGAAACACCAAAATTTTTAATATGTTCCGAAACATTAATTGTTTTAAATCCGCCTTTTTTAACTTTTTTCTCGTATGTTATATTTCCGTCATTGACAGCCTTTTTAATTAGTTCAGAAAGTTCTTCTGGAGAATCACATGGAATCTCCACCGTGTATTCGCCTGAATTAATTTCAAGGGGTTTATTTATAGGTTCAGCAATATCTAAAAACTCTATTCCCGGTACAGTTACGCTGTTTAACTGCGTTAAAACACGTTCTAAAGGATAATTATCATCATTCAGACGTATATCAAGCGGTTCATACAAACCTTCTACACCTAAAGGCAAAGATAAGCCGAAAACAAGATGCGGATGAGGATTAAACCCTTCCGTATACCAGAGAGGAATATCTGTGCGACGAAAAGCACGTATCATACACCGCGTTAAATCGAGATGTGATATATATTTAGCTGTACCGGTTTTATTAAACCATATTCTTACAGAGCGCATCACACTTACCTCCGTTTAAAGAATTCGAACCACATCCGGCACACTGCTGTCTGCAATGATTTGTAGTTTGTGCGTTTTTAGATTTTTCGTTTTCTTTCTTCAAAAACGCTTTAGTTACACCTGAGTTAATATGGTCCCAGGGTAAAATTTCATCATAGGAACGACGTCGGTTAGCATAAAATTCAGTCGAAACACCACATTCTTCAAACGCCTGCATCCAGGTGTCAAACTTAAATTTATCATCCCAACTGTCAAAAGTACAGCCGTTTTTGTAAGCCGTTTCAATAACATCGCAAAGCTTTCTGTCGCCACGGGCAAAAACACCCTCAAGGAATGTTAAATCGGTGTTATGAAACCGGAATGTTATTTTCTTTGAAGTACAGGTTTCAAGAAGAAGTTGCTGTTTTCGTTTCAACTCTTCACGAGTATCCTGAGGCTCCCATTGGAATGGTGTACAGGGCTTGGGAACAAAAGAAGAAACGCCCGCACTGACATTAACACCTTTTCCCTTGGGTTTATCGGGATTATTATAAAATTCATTGACAACCTTCTGTGAAAGCTCATTGATTCCGATAACGTCTGCATCGGTTTCAGTAGGTAAACCAATCATAAAATAGAGCTTAACCGCGGTCCAGCCGCCAACAAAAGCTTTACGACAAGTTTCAAGAATCTCATCTTCAGAAATATTTTTATTGATTACATCACGTAATCTTTGTGTGCCTGCTTCAGCGGCGAAAGTAAGACCCGAGCGACGGACGAGTGAGAGTTTCTCCTTAAGCTCGTCGGAGAAATTATCAATACGAAGCGAAGGAAGAGCAACATTGATTTTTTGCGGAACTGCCCAACCCAACAATTCTTCAAGTAACTCTGTGATTTTCGTATAATCACTGCTTGACAATGAACAAAGCGAAAGCTCATCGTATCCGCTTGTGCACGCAAGTTTACGGCTTTGGTTACTGATAGTATCTACTGATTTTTCACGAATGGGACGGTACCAAAAGCCCGCCTGGCAAAAACGACAACCACGGATACATCCTCTGAAAATTTCATGAACAACTCTGTCGTGGACAACCTCAACAAATGGTACAACAAATCTATCGGGATAGAACACTGAATCAAGGTCTGCCACTACCCTTTTATTAATAATTTCAGGCGCACCGGATTCGCTTTTAATTTTTTTAATTGTACCATCCTCGTTATAGGTTACATCATATAACGATGGTACATATATACCCTCGATCTTTGAGGCTGCAACTAAAAACTCTTTTCTTGTTTTACCTTGCTTTTTGAAATCGTTAAGGAGATCGAGAAACTCAAGCATCATCTCCTCGCCTTCACCGATTTCAAAAACATCGATAAAATCAGCTAAGGGCTCAGGGTTGCAAACGCAGGGACCACCGGCTACTATAACAGGAATATCAAGCGAATCGCCACGGTCTTTACTCCTTAAAGGTATATTTGCAAGATTTAACATATTGAGAACATTGGTATAGCACAACTCATATTGTAGTGTGAAGCCAACCGCATCAAATGAAAGTAACTCATCGCGACTTTCAAGCCCGAACAAAGGAATGTTTCTTTCACGCATAATTGACTCCATATCAACGTCAGGGGCAAAGACACGTTCACACCAAAAATTATCACGTGAGTTTATAAGACTATATAATATCTTCATTCCGAGGTGAGACATACCAATCTCGTAAGTATCAGGAAAACAAAAAGCAAATCTTATATCAATCTTCGACCTATCTTTTACTATGGAATTCAATTCACCGCCGGTATATCTGGCAGGTTTCTGTACCAGTGGTAAAATTGCTTCTATTTTATCATTTAACATTACTACAGCTCCATCGAATAATTTACTTATATATTACAATATATTAAACCAATAATCAAGTAAAAAACCGCATCTCACAATGATGAGATGCGGTTAAAAAACTAAAACTATTTCTTTCTGAACATTTTTTTGAATTTTCTGAATATTGGTATTTTTTCCTGTTTTTCGTCGTTGCATTTCTCCACAACAACAAGAAACAACGTTATAAGTAACAGATACGGCACCGGGCAAAGTATACCGGGATTAACAAGAGACATCATTTCAAGGCTTATATAAGAAAGGAATACAGTCATATTAAATAAAGTAGCCTTTTTCCATATCAGCATATTTCTTTTTATAAATTGGTAAATAAAGGCTGCTATGCCGACCAAACCGAAGCTTGCCGCAATCTGTATAGGCTCGCAATGATACCAACACAAAGCGCCGGCTTTGTTTTTGAAGATGTCGCGATTGCCCATATAACCGAGGCCGGTTCCGAGAATAGGATGATTTAAAAAGTCATCAACACCACGTGCATAATGGCGCACTCTGGTTTCAGTATCATCTCCACCCATCAGGAAATCATTTAAAACATTAAAAAGCCTTACAAAACTATTATTTAAAAACTGCATAATCTGAGGTGAGAAAATGAGAACACCAAAAACGACACAAACACAAACGATTGCGTAAGCAAGTCGCCTTCTACGGTCATACAGAATAAACATTACAACACACATTATCAGTTCAATAGAGCCAAAAACCATGCCGCCCCGCGAACCGGTAAGCAACATTCCGAGATAGAATATAAAACCAAAAATAATAGCATAGGATTTCTTATTACCCATCAGGAAAGTAAAGGGCATGGCTATCATTAATATTGTCGATAAATTATTACGCCATCTTATAAAGAATATGCCGCCGACATCAATAGCCGTATCAATATTAATTAAATAATGGGCTACAACCATAAATGATGCAAACATACCTACGACAACCATTATTTTAGTAAGCATTTCTATTAGCGAGTAATCTCTGTTTACATCAATTTTAGAATACAGGAAGCAATAAACCAATACCATTCCGAATCCCATACCGAGCATATGGTAAATCGAAGAACCCGCAAAATAATCTTCAGCGGAAATAAACCCTATACCACCCAGTATAACCGCAAAAGACACAAACATCATCGGCTTAAACTGAGAACCTTTTATGGAAAGCTTTTTTCTGTAAACGATGAGATTAAAAATAATAATAGCTATTAACGGATACGCAAGCCAAATTATACCCATAAATGTATCCAAAGAATTGTAGCATCTTATTGCAATAAGGTACGTGAACAGTAAAGGTATAAGCATTGCTAAAATGTCACCGGTAAACAAAAAGCAAAAACCGGTAAAGTACGCTAAAACAACCGTACCTATAACATCATACTCAATTTTAGGAAAAAACGAGTCAAGACACGCAAAAATTGCCGCTACAACAAAAAGCACAGCAATCCACCTGTCGCTTAACAAAAATTTTCGTATACCTTCAATGCGTTTCAGCGATGTTTCTGATTTAAATATATACTCCATATTTTTATTACCACACAATAAACCTATTATTAAGATTCATTATATACAAATTATCAAATTAATCAACAATTGTTACAAAACCTTAATAATTGTTACAAAGATCTGTGCGTGGTTTTAACCTTAATACATTGAAAATAATAGAGATAAACATATACAAACACATTATTAACATAACATAGTTTTTAGTGTAATTAAAAAATATGTGTACGCTGAAAAATGCAAAAATAACAGTTACAAATACTGAAGTCACGAATAAAATCATTTGCGCTGATTTTTCTGAAACTTCAGAAGCAATTATATAATACAATCCCCTGCCACCGTCAAAATTATAAAAAGGTAAGATGTTAAAAGCACCTATGGTAATATTAATCAAACCTAAGATGCTTTTGCCGTCGCTAACAGTCAGCAAAATACAACCGACAAAGATATTGAAAATCGGTGCAGATAAACTAATTATCGCTTCTTTATAATTTTTTAAAGCAACCATATTCCCTCTTTTTATCTCACAACCAAAAAAAGAAAATGTTATTTTCGAAACTGTCTCGCCGAAAAGAACAATAAAAAGCAAATGTACACATTCATGAACCAACGAAGAAATGAACAAGTATTTGTAAATCGGGTAATTTTTTGAAATAACAAAAATTAATATAACAGCCCAAAACGAAAAACTGATATGAACATCAGTCTTTTTTATTCTAAACCGCACTTACTGCCTCATTAAGCGCTGTTTGAGGGTCATAGGAAACATTATTAATTCTTAATTCAAAATGCAAATGCGGCCCTGTAGAGGAACCTGTTGAGCCTATAGCTGCAATAATCTCTCCAGCCTCAACGGTTTCACCGTTCTCAACATATAATTCTTCACAATGACAATAAACAGTCATAATATCGCTGTCGTGCGAGATTTTAATATGATATCCGTTCCACTCATCATATCCTGCAACAGTTACAGTTCCGTCAAATGCTGCGTAAATAGGTGTTCCGGCTTGTGCGGCTATATCAATCCCCGCATGAAATCTTAAATCACCACTAATAGGATGATTACGCACACCGAAGCTTGATGTTGTTTTACCTTTGACAGGTAAGTACATTTTTTGATTTAAAGAGTAAGAATTCACGGAAACATTTGAGGGAATTTCATTATCCGAACCAAGGGAATAATCTGCTCCGCCCTCTGCATTTATTTCCGCAGAAAGTGTGTTTTCAGTAATTTCTGTCACTGCTGCATTGACTTCTGCAGCTTGAGTTTCGGTAGTTACATTTGTTTGTGTTGCAACAGTTTGTGTTTCAGAGACAACCTCAGAAGTACTTTCATTAATAACATTTGTATCAAAGCTGAAATTCTCATGGAGATTATCAAAATAATCTGACTTTATCGTACCGTAAAAAGCTGAATTTGTCGCTTTTAAACCAAATAAAATACCAAAAGCAACCGCACAAATCAAAAATTGAAAACCAAGAGTAAAAATCAGATAATCCCTTTTCTTTTTATTCATAAAAAATCACCCACAAATATATATGTGGGTGATTCGAAAATTATTCTTCAATTTGTAAAGTTTCCCATTCAGTATATAGAATTTCAACTTCATTTTTTAGTTGATTCAGCAATTCTGTCAGACGAATCAACTCTTCGTAATCCGAAGCAGTCTCAGGCAAAGACAAAAGCTCCTCTGTGTTCACAATCTCAGTTTCTTTTTGTTCTATCTCTGCTTCAAGTTTTTGTATGCGCGTTTTTCTTTTACGAGCAATACTGGCTTGTTCCTTTTTTAATTTATATTCATTGACTGACGGTTTCTTCTCTACAGTTGTCTCCCGAGCGAGGCTTTGAGCCTCACGGAAACTCAAATACGTATCATAATTACCGTCAATGTTTACCGCGCCGTCATGAGTCAGATGAACTACCTTCGTTGCAAGTTTATTAATAAAGTATCTGTCATGGGATACAACAAGTAACGTTCCGTTAAAGTCGCACAAAGCATTTTCAAGAACCTCGCGTGAAATAATATCAAGATGGTTTGTAGGCTCATCCAATATTAAGAAATTGGGTTTTGCGAGCATAATTTTTAAAAGTGATATTTTTGCGCGCTCACCACCACTGAGAGAGGAAACCTTTTTATAAACATCATCGCCTCTGAACAAAAACATCGCAAGAGCACTTCGGATCTCAGTTTCTGTCATAAAACTGAACATATCCCATACCTCATCAAGGACTGTTTTTTCTGAATTCAGTTTATCAATATTCTGGTCAAAATAACCGATTTTAACATTAGTTCCCAACTTGAAAAAACCACTGTCCGGTTGAACTTCTTTATTGATGATTTTTAAAAATGTTGATTTACCGCATCCGTTAGGTCCTAACAAAAAAACTCGTTCCTCACGCAGTATGCTTAAATTAAAATTCTTAAAAAGTGCTTTTCCCGGGAAAGCTTTTTCAAGATTTTCCACATAGAGAACCTCATCACCGGTGCGGATATCATTTTTAAAACTAAAATGAACGCTTTTAAGTGCCTTATCAGGTACAACAAGTGTTTCTTTCAAACGATTGATTTGTTTTTCCTTACTTGCGATTGTAATGTAATTCCGCTCCTGGTTAAAACGCTTTTGTTGTTCAATAATGCCTTCAATTCGTTTGATTTCGGTAATTGTTTTCTCATATTCTCTTTCAATAGCGAGCTCGCGCTCTGCTTTTAATTTTTGAAAAACAGTATAGTTACCGGTAGTTAAAGTCAATTTACCATGGGCTATTTCCATTGTAGATGTTGTAACCTTATCAAGAAAATATCTGTCATGAGAAACAACAATATACGCTCCCCTGTACTTTAACAGGAAGTCTTCAAGCCAGATAACCGCATCAATATCAAGATTATTGGTTGGTTCGTCCAGCAAAAGAAGATTCGCATCAGAGAGTAAAAGCTTACACAATGATAATTTTGAACGTTGACCTCCGCTCAACGAAGAAACGTTAAGATTTAAGTCCGTTTCCGAAAAACCGAGACCGATTAATGCCGATTTAATTTTCGCCTTATAAATAAGTCCATCTCTGCGTTCGATTTCTTCGGTAAGCTGTAATTGACGGTTAATAAGCTCAATATTGCTATCATTCATAAGTAGATTTGTAATAGACTCAAGCTCTGCTTCCATATCAATTACATCTTTGAAAACTGTAAGAGCTTCATCATATAAAGTCTGAGATTCATCACAATCAAGGTATTGCTCCATATACCCGACACGTACATCTTTACCTCTGACTATACCGCCTTCCTGAGGCAAATATTTACCGGTAATCAGTTTAAAAAGCGATGTTTTCCCGCAACCGTTAGCTCCTATTAATCCGATTCTGTCTGTTTCTTCAACCTTAAAAGCGGCGCCTTTAAATAAGACGCCGTCAAGAAAACCAAATGTTAAGTTTTGCGCTGTAAGAAGAGACATAAAACCACCTTAAAGAGTGCTTACCAAAACTTTAATATCACCATCAATAGTTACTTTTCCACAATCAGCAGGAACAAAAATGCTGTCACCTGCGCGTAACTCTAAAACGGTATCATTTGAACAAATGCTTCCTTTACCACTTAAAACCAAAAGCGAAACAAAGCTTTCACCGTTAACTTCAAAACTATATTCTCCGGTAACATCTATAGTATCCATTTTGAAAAAATCGCATGAGCAAAGTGCCTGCTCAACAGAATCACCGTTTCTAACAGGCTCACCGTCTGCATCGCCATTTCTTGTGGGCGGAACAGTGTTCGTAACATCAAGCGCTTTTTCAACATGTAACTCACGAGGCTTACCGTTTACCATACGGTTGTAGTCATATACTCGGTATGTAGTATTACAGTTCTGTTGAACCTCCGCAAGAAGTATTCCGCTACCTATCGCATGCAAAGTACCTGCGCTTATAAAGAAAACGTCGCCTTTTTTTACTTTAACTTTATTTACATAATCAAGGAATGTATTGTCTTCAATGGATTTTTTGAATTCATCAGCGGTTATATTTTTATTAAAACCGTAAATTAATTCTGCACCTTCATCACAATCAAGAATATACCATGCTTCAGTTTTTCCGTAGCTGTTCTCATGAATTTTTGCATATTCATCATCGGGATGAACCTGAACTGACAAATCAGCTTTTGCATCGATAAATTTAATGAGCAGCGGAAACTCCTCGTAAGAAGCACCCTTGGTACCTAAAAGGTCTTTATTAGCGTTAATAAACGCTTTAAATGATTCACCTTTATGGTCGCCGTTTTCAATGATGTTATCGCCATCATCACGTGCACAAAGCATCCATGCTTCGGCAATATTATTAAGGTCTGATTCGAAACCGTAATCATCCTTTAAACGATTACCGCCCCAAACTATTTCTTTAAAAACAGGTTTTAATTTAATCGGTGTGTTCATTAATTTTCCTCCGAATTAGCGTTAGTTTCAGACGAGCTTTCTACGGCAACTACGCTAATCTCTTTCTTTTCAATAAATGGTACAGAGGATGATTTAATATCAACTCTGTCATAATACTCTTTAAATCTTATAGTAAATCTTATTTTCCGTTTACACTTCTTGCAAAGGAAAACGGCCCTGAATGACTGATTCATTACTCGCCAATCGGAAATTCTTTCACACTGACCGGCGCAGACATCACAAATACAACGCATCTTTGATTTATCAATAAGCGGGCTATTTATATCTGTAATAACCTTTGGCTTAAAAGTAATCTTAGAATAAAATGAAGTGTCACAAACTAAAGTGTAAGACGCCAACATATGCTCGTTATAAATTTTCCTGAATAAATCTGCTGTAAGTAAACTGTCGTCTAATGCTCTATGAAGAGAATAGTTTTCAACACTAATTCCTAACTTTTCAGCCGCAGCAGAAAGACCAATCTGGTCAGCCTTAGAAATATTCATAAATGCCTGAGCATATTTTTGAAGATTAACGTAATTTTTCAAAAACGGAATGAAAGATATACCGTTAAAATATCTGAAATTTTCGATAAGTACTCTTATATCGGTATCGCCCCAGGTCAGAATTACGGTATCGCTACCTGACGACCATTTTCTGAAAAGTGCCATTGTCTGCGAAAAAGGCGTACCACTGCTAATATCATCATTAGTGATATTTGTAAGTTCCTTTACCCTTGAATGGAGTTTTTTACCTAACTGCGCTTTTATAAACATAGAAAAAGTGTCAACCACAGCAAGATTCTCATCAAGCTTAACAGCGCCGATTTCTATAATCTCATTAATGAAACCTTTTTTCTTTTTACAGTAAGCATTGTTCCACTCAAGATCCAAAATGATATAATTCATTATTGAACTCCTATATATAACCACCTGCAAAAGCAGATGGTTATTTTAAAAATTATTAAAGTAAACCTTCCTCATCATAAAGACAAGCAGTTTCAAGTAAAACTTCAGCACCAACTTTGAGAGCTTCGGGAATAAGAAGCTCGGGCGAATCGAGTCTGGTATGATAATATCTCGGAGGTGTCGGGTCCATAGCCGCAAAACCGGTTGCCTTGATACCCCTTTGAGTAAACGCTGCCGCGTCACAAGCACCAAGATAAATTGAAGAATAAGGAACGTCGTAACCACAATTAAGGGCAGCTTTTTTAACAAGAGCCTTAACCTGACTGTCGTGCTTCAATGTACCGCTAAGATCACGGTCATAAACAGCCATATATTCCAAATCACGCATTGTATCGCAAGCAACAACAACTGTTTCAATTTCTTTAAGTTCTTTTTCGTGTTTTTTGGCGTAAGCCTTAGCGCCTCTTAAACCAGCTTCTTCAGAACCGGAAAGCATAACACGTACTTCAGTATTTTCAAAACGAACATCTGATTCAGCCATTAACTTCAAGACAGCCATGGAAGACAAGCATCCTGAGAGGTTATCATTTGCTCCTGGTACACTCTTTGTATAACTCTGGAAAAAGAGGAAACCGACATAAGGAACAATAAATACACAAAGAACTATGCCTAAAACAAGGAAGAATGTCTCAACGCCGGGTGTTGTAACACCTTTAACGTCAACAACTAAGAATTTTACAAGACTCGAAACACAGCAAACTATAAGTCCGACAACGGCAGGAATAAGAAACAGCTTCATACCTGTTCCGCCAAGCTTATAGTTAAGAATCCACTCATACTGGGAATCGGAGTGACCTACAAATATTATTCTCTTCTTTGTTTCGCCGCTTGATTTTCTTGTGGCAATAACGTTATGGGACGGATGACCTTTAAAAAGCGGGTCAATAAACTGCTTATACATCAAGAACTCAAGAACAAGAGGAATAAATCCGAGTATTGTAAGAATAAAGCCAATCAAGGGGTTAAAGAAGAACAAAATCGTAGCAATGATTGCCATGCCAACAGTAAAGGGAATAAAGCCCATAAACGCCTGACGATGAACTGTAAAACCCTCTATCTCAACTTTATCAGCCCATTGCTCCAAATCCTTTGCCATTAACTCCTGAGCCTTTAATTCCTCGGGACTACCGGGAGCTCGGGGACCGATTTTTTCGCAAATATATGTAATTTTATCAACCATATATTTAGCGGTAGCGTCGAGGTTAATCTTAGAGCTATCAATTTTATTAAGTGCAGTTTTCATAAATACCACTTCCTATCTTTCCAATAGACATAATATAACACAATAATTACTGTTTTACAACACCATAATTTGTAAAATATATTGATTTAACAGAAAATATAAGTTAATATTATAAAAAATGTTCAGGTGGTGTCCTTATGCTAAATGACTCAAAAACTCTCTTTTACAAATCTGCTGCAAAAACATGGTTACAAGCCCTTCCTCTTGGAAACGGTTTTCTTGGAGCAATGGTTTACGGCAGAACAGATAAAGAAATTATTTCAATGAACTCAGACTCTCTTTGGACAGGTTTCCCACGCAAAACCGTGCTCAAAGATGATTGCAACCAAAAATTCAAAGAAGCTCGAGACTTAGTTCTCAGAGGTGAATACAGAAAGGGTCAGGATATAATCGAGGAAAACGTTCTTGCCACTTGTTCACAAGCGTATATGCCTCTTTGTGACATAGAGATAAAATACAAAAATTGCTTAATCCCCAGAAAAAACTATCAGAGGTTTTTAGACCTTGAAACCGGTGTCAATACTGTTCACTATACAAGAAGTGGCATAAGTTTTGAAAGAAAATCCTTTGTATCTTCTCCTGTAAACGCTTATATTGACAGGATTGTTGCTGATAACGGTTCACCGATAAACTTTACCGCTTCATTAAAAACAAAACTGAAGGGTTCTTCGTTTGTTGAAAACGGCATTCTTATTCTCGATGGCAGATGTCCGTCAAACTCGCCTGCTAACAAGGACCATCCGATTTATGCAAAAGACCCTGAATATTCAGACAATCCCGCAGAACAAGGAATGTATTTCCGTTGCGCATTAAAAATTATCACTGACGGTAAGGTCATCGAATACGAACACTCATTAACCGTTTCAGATGCATCCGAAGCGACAATAATATTCTGCACAGAAAACTCTTTTAACGGTTTTGACAAGCATCCTGTTCTTGAAGGTAAGGAGTATAAAAACACTTGTATAAACCACCTTAAAAAAGTCTCTGAAAAGCCATATAATGACCTCGAAAAAGAGCATATTGATGATTTTTCTTCATTTTTCAACAGAGTTTCATTAGACATCGGCAGCGACAATAAGGGTGAAATTCCCACCGATAAACGTCTCATAAAACACAACAATGGTGAAAATGATATTGCTCTTTATTCACTTATGTTTAACTTCGGCAGATATCTTGTTATATCCGGCTCGCGTGCAGGCAGTCAGGCTACTAACCTTCAGGGTATCTGGAATGATAAGGTTGCACCACCTTGGAGCTCTAACTATACAGTTAATATCAACACTGAAATGAACTACTGGCCTGTTCTTCCTTGCAACCTTTATGAATTCAATCAGCCAATTATTCAAATGGTTTCTGATTTAGCAGTTAACGGAGCAAAAACAGCTAAACATATATATGATGCACGTGGTTTCTGCGCACACCACAACGTTGATATATGGCGTTACACAGACCCTGCAATGGGTGATGCTCAATGGGGATTCTGGCCAATGTCAGGTGTATGGCTTTGTCAGCACGTCTACAACCACTATTTATACACTAATGATGTAAACTATTTAAGAGACACTGCATACCCCCTTCTTAAAAAGAGCGCGCAATTTGTTCTTGATATGTTGGTTGAGGATAAAGACGGTTATCTTATTATGTCGCCATCTACTTCACCGGAAAACGAATTCCTTATCGACGGCGTTGCAATGAGCTTAAGCGAAACAACAACCATGACAATGGCGTTGGTTAAAGAAATCTTCGCAAACACTCTCAAATCCGCGGAAATTCTTGGCGAAAGCGACGATGATATTATTGCAATCAAAGAAGCTACTCCTCGCCTTTTACCTTATAAAACAGGTAGTCGCGGTGAACTTCTCGAATGGTATAAAGAATTAAAAGAACATGAACCTCAACACAGACACAAATCACATCTTTACGGACTTCACCCCGGTTATCAGATTACACCCGATGAAACTCCGGAACTCACAAAGGCTTGTATAAGGTCCTTGGAGCTTCGTGGCGATAACGGCACGGGCTGGAGCCTCGGTTGGAAGATTAATATGTGGGCAAGGCTCTGGGACGGTGACCATGCATTGAAACTCCTTGATATGCAATTACGCCCGGTTCCTGCCGCTAAAAATGTACGCTATCGCGGCGGCGGTACATATCCTAACCTTTTTGATGCTCACCCGCCCTTCCAGATTGACGGAAATTACGGTTGTACAAGTGGTATTTGTGAAATGCTGTTACAATCACGTGAGGGCAAAATCTTCTTGTTGCCGGCGTTACCATCAAGTTGGAAAAACGGTAAAGTCACCGGTTTAAAAGCAATGGGTAACATCACTGTTGATATTGAGTGGAAAGACGGCGAAATCGTTGACTACAAATTAGACGGTAACACTGAAAACATCAAAATATATAACAAGGGGCAACTCGTCAACTAAAAATTATTGACTAATAAATTTTGATGTATTATAATTTATAAAAATACAGTTTTATTGTATATTTATGAGGCGATATATTTATCGTCCAAGGAGGACTTAAAATGGAACGCTATTATCAACCCGAAATAGAAACTGCCAGCCGTGAGCAAATCAAGGCTTGGCAGGACGAAAGACTTGTTAAACAAGTTAAACACATCTGGGACAATGTACCCTATTATCGCAAAAAGATGGAAGATGCCGGTTTAACTCCCGATGACATCCAAGGCACAAAAGACCTTCACAAACTCCCCTTTGTTACAAAAGATGATTTACGTGAAGCATATCCCTACGGCCTTCTTGCGAAGCCTCTTGCCGATTGCATAAGAATTCAGTCCACATCAGGTACAACCGGCAAGCGAGTAGTTGCTTTCTATACTCAACACGATATTGACCTTTGGGAAGATTGTTGTGCAAGAGCGATTGTTGCAGCCGGCGGCACTAACGAGGATGTTTGTCAGGTTTCCTACGGTTACGGTCTTTTCACCGGTGGTCCCGGTCTTAACGGCGGTAGCCACAAGGTTGGTTGCCTTACAGTACCCACATCATCCGGTAATACAGAACGCCAGATTATGTTTATCAAAGACTTACAGGCAACTATTCTCTGTTGCACACCGTCATACGCCGCTTACATAGGCGAAACCATGAAAGAAATGGGAATTACAAAAGATCAGCTTTCACTTAAAGCGGGTATTTTCGGTGCTGAAGCTTGGAGTGAAGAAATGCGCCGTGATATCGAGAACACACTCGGAATTAAAGCTTATGATATTTACGGTCTTACAGAGCTTTCCGGACCCGGTGTATCATTCGAGTGTTCAGCACAGTCCGGTATGCATATAAACGAAGACCACTTTATTGCTGAAATTATTGACCCTGAAACCGGCGAAGTTCTCCCCGAAGGTTCAAAGGGTGAATTGGTTTTCACTTCAATTACCAAAGAAGCTTTCCCGCTTCTTCGTTATCGTACCAAGGATATCTGTATGCTTAACTACGAGCCTTGTCCTTGTGGCAGAACACACGTAAAAATGTGCAAACCAATGGGCAGAAGTGATGATATGCTTATCATCCGTGGTGTTAACGTATTCCCCTCACAGATTGAAACTGTGCTTATAAACCAAGGCTACTCTGCTAACTATCAGATTATTGTTGACCGTGTTAAAAACACCGACACTCTTGACGTTCAGGTTGAAATGACTCCCGAGATGTTTACAGATAACGTTGGTGAAATCAACCGCAGACAGAAAGAGCTTGTTGAAGGTTTACGTTCAATGCTTGGTATTTCTGCTAAAGTTACTTTAGTTGCTCCTAAGTCAATCGTAAGAAGTGAAGGCAAAGCCGTTCGCGTAATCGATAAGAGAAAAATTTAACGGAGGGATAAAAATGAGTATTAAACAGATTTCAGTATTTGTAGAAAACAAACCGGGCGCAATGAGCGCAATGACCGAAGTCCTCGCCGCTAACAATATTGATATGCGTGCTCTTTCACTTGCAGAAACTTCTGATTTCGGCATTGTAAGAATAATCGTTGATAATGTATATAAAGCAACAACCGTCTTAAAGGATGCAGGCTATGTTCACTCGGTAACGGATGTTATAGCCGTCGGTCTTCCCAATATTCCCGGTGGCTTAAACAAGGTTCTCAGTGTCCTTGAGGGCGCAGGCCTGAATATAGAATATATGTATGCATTCCTTGGCAAGAAGGATAAAAATCACGCCTATATGATTTTCAGAGTACAGGATGATGCCACAGCAACTAAAGTGCTTATGGAAAACAACATCCGTTCACTTAACCAAAATGATATAGAAAATTTCTAAAAAACAACCGCTTATTCAAATTCGAATAAGCGGTTAATTTTTATCTCAAATTATACTGTTTTTTAATTTCATTAGTAAATGCGTACATCTGCTCAATTTCTTTTTTACGGGCATCAAATAAATCCTCGGGGTTTCTTGTACGGGTCATAATACCGATATCTACACCGTCAAGACTCATATAATACTTTGCGTTTACCGGATAGCACTGGCACTCGGTGAGTGAAAAGAAGCCAACCATATTTTCGAGGAAGCTTGCCTTTTCGTCTTCGTCGTTTTTAATAGCTTCTATAAGCTGAGAATAAAGCTCCGGGTGGAAATTCGCCATAACACCCGAGTAGCCGTGGCAACCCATCCTGATGCTTTCCGCAAGAGTTGCTCCGTTAGCATTAAAAATCATAATATCGCTACCCTTGACAGCATCAAGCTTATCCTGAATCTGATTAAGGTCACAGCAGGTATCCTTGATAAACATATATCTGCCCGACTCTGCCATTTTCTTCATAACGTAGGGTGAAAGCACACGCTTGTAGGGATAGGGACATTCGTATACACCGAGGGGAACATCAGCGGGTAAAGCATTTGCAACGTACTCCATATTTTTAAGAAGCACGTCATCGTCCTCGTCCTCCTTGGCGAAGCGGTTGGAAATAAAGACGTAGGCATCAATGCCGGTTTCTATAAAAGCCTTCGCCTCAGCAATCTGTACATCTAAATCATCGGAAGTATGACCTGAAGCAACAATGCACATTCCTTCGGGTTTATTTGCCATAATAAACTTTAAAAGCTCGAGACGCTCTTCAAATGAAAGGTAGAAAATCTCACTGCTCTGACATATTGCAAATATGCCGTCCGTTCCTTTATCGGCATACCAATCAAGAAGTTGCTTAACTCCATTATAATCTATTTTGTTATCATCAGTAAAAGGTGTCACCATAGTAGGATAAACACCGGTATTTATTTTTTTCATTGTTATCACCTCTTTCTCTATTCTAACATATAGAAATTTAAAAATAAATAGACTTTTTATCATATTTTATATATAATGGAAGAAATTGAGAGGTGTGTTATTTTGGCTATCAGAAAATATGAAAAAAAAGACTACAACGATTTAATAAATGTATGTCTTGATACTTGTGACCCCACTGTGCAGCAAGAGCCAATTAACCAATATGTCAAACTTATGTTCTGCAGATATTATATTGAAAAAGAACCTGATAACTGTGTAGTTGTAACTGATGAAAATGATGTAGCTGTCGGTTATGTTTACGGTGCTCAGGACTATGACTTTTATCATAAAAATATGGCTGAGTATTTACAGGGAATTTCAGAAGTTGAAAACGGATTGTTTCTTCCCGATGCTTACGTAGAAATGTATAACCATTATATCTACAAAGACGAATACCCTGCTCATTTGCACATTGATATATTCGGTGAACACCGTAGTAAAGGTTATGGCTCGGAGATGATAAAGGCTTTTTGCGACAATTTACGTGCTAAAGGTGTACGCGGTGTTATGCTCATAGTTGGTTACGATAACGAAAGAGCGCAAAAATTCTATGAAAGAAATGGTTTTAAACTGCTTAACAAGAAGAAAAGCGGTTTTGCCTACGGAATGAAGTTGACGGAGGATAAATAATGGATATTGGATCATCCGTTTTACTTGTTATAACAATTATCGCTGCCGTGTCATACGGCTGGGGTATGCGCGGAACTACAATAGGCGGCGAAAAAGGCGCAATGCTTCCCGGCGCAATAATAGGTCTTTTGATTGCAATGTTCAGCAATATACTCATTGTTAAAGAGCATTTTTACATATTTTCTGCATTAGGTGCAGTTTCTATGTATTTCGGCGGTTCGATGACCTATGGTGAAACATTGGGTCTTTCAATGAATAAAAATCCTGCTGAGAATATGAAAAAAGGTTTTATTGCCTTATTCATAAAAGGCTTTTTATGGTTTGGCTGTTTCGGTGCAATATTTACTACCGGTATTAATGCGGTTTGCTATGTTTATAAATTTACCGAACTGCTTATCATTATTGTTTTAACGCCATTAATTGCTGTCGGATGTTATTTTTTATTTAACAAACCGCTAAAGCCACACGAATCAAAATTCCCAAAGATTTATTTTTCTAAAACCCGACAGGAGAGCTGGGGCGCATTATTAGGAATATTTATAACATTAACTGCATTTGCAATTATAAAACATAACACATTAACAATAGTTTTTGCTTTCGTATGTGCTTTGTTTGGCGGTTGCGGTTGGATACTCGGGCAGTTATTACAGATATATTCCATTCACTATGCAGAAAACTCAACATCTTCAATAGGGCGCCTTTTAGCCTCCAAAAAAGGTGTCGATTCATGGAAAATTATGGAGTGTGTTTTAGGTGCTTTCGGCGGTCTCGGCGCTGCAATAAGTTTTATAATAACCTATGACAACTTTAGTGACACAGTATTTACTCTCGAAAAAAACGGTGGATTACTACCATTCAATAAAATTATTTCAATCCTCTTTTTCATAATTTGGTTGCTTTTACTGATTGGAGATTGTGTGCATTATTTCATTAAAAAGCCAATTACTAAAAAAGAACTGAAAAAGCAACTTGACAAAAAGTTAATCTCTCAAAATGAATATTCGATAAAGCTATTAAAAGCCGTTGACACTGTACCTAAAGCTTATGATATCTATTTCAAAATCACTGAAAAAATCGAGCCGATTTTATATGCGGCAATCCCCTTTGTTTTAATCTGTTTCGGTTCAAAACAAGCTACTGTCGCAACATCGTTCTTATTGGTTTTTCTTGTACTATGTCAGGAGGTTGCGCTTGAAAAAGTCATTTCCCCCATTTTTAATTTACTTTTAAAAGTACTTTTCGGTGAATTTATTTTTGTTATCTTTATCACACAAATCATTTTTAATCTTAACAGCAGTACCCTTACCATAATTTTATATACGGTCATATATGAATTTTTAACCCTGGTTTGGCTTATACCGCAAATAATCAGAAAAGCAAAAAATACAG
>JAZULQ010000027.1:0-9135 GCA_045603185.1 Acutalibacteraceae bacterium | reverse complement strand
CTGAAATAATATCCGGTATTGTTCTTTCATTAATAAGTGATATAACAAAATTAATCACCGCGTAAATTAAACTCCAGATTACATAAATACGAAACAAGTTTAATATATACGGTTTAATTTTCTTACATGATTCAAGCCTTTTTATAAAATAATACCCTATTGTTGTAAAAAAGAACGGCACAGCTATGCGCGAAAAAATTTCAACGAAAATAAAATAAAAATCACCGCTAAACTCTTTAAATGGATGTGCGTGAATAGCTACAACGCCCAAAGCACATATAATTCTGAAAATATCGATTGATGAATTTCTTTTATTTAAGACTTCGGACAAATCCACCCACCCTTTCCAGAGATTTTATATTTATACTATCAGTATTAACTCAAAAATTCAACAAAAATATAGCCTATTGAAGAATTATTGACACTATGTTAAAATAAAAACATTACATAGGTTAGGAGAATATGTATGAGTTTAACTAATTTTTACTTAATTACAGATACCCATTTTTTCAAAAACTCTTTGGGCGCATACGGTAAAGAATATGACGAATTTATGCGTTTTGAGCAAAAATGCTTCGCCGAGACTGAGGCAATCAACAATTCTGTTTTTGAGTTTCTCAAAAATACTGACAAAACTGATAACATTCTTATCGCCGGCGACTTATCTTTCAACGGTGAAAAAGAGAGTCACCTGGGCTTTATCAAACTGCTTAACACATTAAAGGATAATGGTAAAAATGTGTATGTAGTCACCGCAGACCACGACTTCAAGGATAACAATAATAAATGCTACGGCTATTCAGAAAACGGAAAATACGAAGTTGAGGCAACAACCAGAGACCAACTCTATGACTTGTATTACGAATTCGGCTTCAAAAATGCCATTGCTGTTGATAAACAGCATCTATCTTATGTTGCCCAGATTGCGGATGGCGTACGTCTTTTGGCTTTAAATAACGATGGCTCCCCAACCGCCCACAGAACCTTTGACGAAGAGCAAATTCAATGGATAAAGGAACAAGCAAAAAAAGCCCGCGAAGACGGCCAGATGATGTTTGCTATGAACCATTATCCCCTTCTTCCCGGTCAACCGATATTCTCCTTAATCTCCTCCGCAGTACAAAAAAATGCCACAAATATAACAAATATGCTGGCCGACGAAGGTGTACATCTCGTTTTCACCGGACATATGCACAACCAGAGTATTAATGAAAAAGTTTCACCTAACGGCAACAAGTTCTACGATGTTTGTACCGGCGCAGTTATTGCAGAGCCTGCCAGCATGCGTTTTGTCACAATAGAAGATAAAGACACCGTTAATATCAAAACTGAGAGAGCGCCTGATTTTGAATGGGATACCAATGGTAGAAGTTGTGAAAAATATCTTTTCGACTTATTTGATGGCATGATATTAAATATGTTGGATGATATGAAATCAAATCCGGAACGAATAATGAGAAAATTCGATATAAAGAACGATAAATTGAAACCGGTTTTCAAATTCATCGGAAAAAGATTCGAGACCTTTACCGTCGGAAAAACTTGCAGAATTCTTTTAATTAAATGCGATAAATCAATCAAAAAAATGCTATTAAAGGATTATATCGCGAAGCTTGTGCGAAACGTTTTCTCGGGTAATCAGACTTTTAAAGAAGGTACACCGGAGGGTGATGTTTTCCTCAGAGCTTTAAGAAGACTTAATTTTGTATTAAAGCGTGTAAATGTAAAGAATATAGATGGCGAAAAAGTTGATATTTATGATGTATTAAAAAATAGCGCAGGTAACTATGATATCGACGACTATAACGCTGTTTTGAAACTAAATTAAAATTAAGAGCTGACTCGTTTAGAGTCAGCTCTTTCACTTTATTTAAGTGCCTGCGTTTTCTGGTTACGTTCGAAAAGCATTCTTGAAGCAATTTCACAATTCTTAAGTGCAGCTTCTTTTTTGTTTTCAGAGACGCATCTGTCCGCATAACTGATGCACTGGAGAATTTGTTTTTCCAATTCAAATAAATTCTCGTTACTCATCGGGTCTGAATATCTCACTTGCTCGGAAAGATTAATAAACGCCTCTCTTACTTCCGGGTCCTCAGCTTTTTCAACAATCATATCTATATCAACTTTCAGAAGCTTAGTGAAAGTTGTTTTATCTCTGACCTTATCATCAATTCTATGTATATGACCTTTGGCAAAGATAGAGGTAACAATAATGATAACGTATACACCGAGTATAACTATCTGAACAGGTAATGAGATGAACCAAGGAACAGAAGTTAATCCAAGGATGATTGAAGCAGTGGAAACAATAAGTTCAATTACCAGGTATAAAACACTGTACTTGATTACAGGTACTTTTAATAAAAGGTCCTTAGACTCGGTTCTACTGTTCATAGTTGCAAGATTAGTAATACCTACAGCTATGAAAGCTATTGTCATCATTATGTATGATGTCCAGAAAGAAACTGTGAAAGCAGCAAGGAATCCAACTAATAAGAAAAGAACAGCATTATAAACGACATAAGAAACGCCTAAAATTATCGCAAACTTTGCGCCTCTTGACCTCATAAGCGACTTATCCATAAATTAGTCCTCCTTTTTTGCTCCGCATTCAGGGCAGAATTTTCCTTTTATATCTTTATTGCCGCATGCACAATTCCATGTGTCGCTGGTTACTTCAAGTGATTTACCACATTCCGAACAGAACTTACCGGAAACACCCTTTGCACCGCAGTGAGGGCAATCAATGCTTTCGCGCTTTGCACAACCACACTCTGAACAGAATTTGCCTGTGATACCTTTAGCACCGCAGTTAGGACAATCCCATGTTTCAGGTTTTGCTTTACCGCATTCTGAACAGAATTTACCTGTATTTGCATCGAAACCGCAGCTGCATTTCCATGTATTTGCATTATTTGCAACACTAACAACGCCTGCATCACGACCCTGGGCACTTTCCATAACGTTATTGAGCTTGCCCATCATAGGTACAGCGGCGTTAGCCACAACTGTCATACCAACCAAGTCACTCAATACTCCGCCACCGCCGGAGCCAGAGCCACCCATATTACCTATTCCTTCAGCCATAGATTTCTGAACCTCTGTCTGAAGAACATCTTTATAATCGTAACCCTGAGCCTGCATAACTTCAGCGTCTGCAAAACCTTCATATTTTTTCACATCAGCCGCAAGCTTGCTCTTTTCAGCTTCAATCTTAGCAACCTCAAGAGAAGTTATACCTTTTTCAAGCTCAACCTGACGCTGTGCTGCAGCGATGTTTGCTGCAACTTTCTGAGCTTCAACGCCAAGATAAGATTTTGCTGAAAGCTCGCGAAGAGCATTGAGATTCTTGTCATGTTCGGGAAGTGAAACATTAGTAACATAGAACTGAGGAACAAATAAACCATACTCTTCGAATCCTGCAGAAATTTTATTGCGAAGTTCAGCAGATAATATTTCAAGCTTTTCGTCGATCTCAAGAATATTGATATTCTGGTTCTTGATAGCAGCAGAAAGATTTGCTTTAACTGTTGTCATAATAAGCGGACGGAAGTAACCACGCAAGTTACTTGCAACATCGCTACCTGTATGGTCAGCAGACACAAGCATGCTTCTGTTAAGACCACCGGTAGTACCAACGAGCTTAACAAGCAATTTTCTTGAATCGTAAACCTGTAAGTTCAATTCACCGGATGCACCGATATCGAGCGGAATACCTGTTCTGGGTTCGATAAAACGAACTCTTGAATCAGTACCCCATTTAATACCCATCTGAACAGTTTTATTTATAAAATAAACTTCACAATGGAAAGGTGCAACGCCACCTGTAGGAATTTTAGTAAGTTTGTTTAAAATAGGTAAGTTTTTTGTTTCAAGGCTATAACGACCGGGACCGAAGCAATCAAGAGCCTGGCCATCGAGGAAGAAAATAGCTTCCTGTGACTCATGAACAATAAGCTGTGAACCATAATTAAAATCTTCAACAGGGTGTTTCCAAACAAAAGTGTTGTTATCACCCTCATATTTAATAACATTAATACCCATACTGTTTGTTTTAAACTCTTTCGACATTATTTACCCTCCAAGAAATTATTGTTTTTGAACCAGTGCTTTAAAAGCAACGTCGGTTGTCAGCCCCATATACGCAAGAGCATCTCTGGTTTTTTGATTGTTCTCAAAAAAGGCAATCATAGCCATAAAAGTAACCCACGTCATCTTTTGCTTTTTTGTTTCGATTAACGAATACGTCTGACGAGAAATACCTATGCGCCTTGATAATTCATCTTGTGAGATTTTCAGACGCGCGCGTAAAACAGGTAACTCATCTGTAAGGAGCGCTATCAAACGATCTTGTTCATTATAAACGCTCATATTTATGGATACCTCCTTTTTTAAGATTGTAGAACAAATTTCAGAAATATTCTAAAATCTCATCTTGGCTCCATTGTACACTTTGTTGTTAAATCTGTCAATAGGTAAAATAAAACAATTTGAAATTTCTAAAAAAAGAGTTAACACCCTCATAGTGCTAACTCTTTTGAAACTATTCAGTTACCTTAAAATCATCTGCATTTGCTCTGACGAAATCAACTATAAATTTAGAAAGCGGTTCATCGTAATAAAAAGCCATTATATTATCTTCAAGTTCTTCATACGGATACATTGACTCAATCTTTTCAAAATCATAATCATTTCCATCTTCAGAAAAGTCAGAAACCTTTATATTACACTTACTAATAAAATCCTCGCATTTTTCTACATAGCTTTCTGCACCGATTATTCTTAAGCAATTAACCAACTCCTCAATATGTTCACCTCTTGTATTTGCAAAGTACTGTGAAACACCGCCGTTTGCAAATTCCATTTCAAACTCATAGGCTACTAAGGCAATATGCTGTTTTTCATTTAGTTCATTAGTGCCAAAAACAAAGGTCGGCATTTCATCATAAAGGTCATCATCGCTTAATTTTGAAAAATCACTTAAATCCACAGGAACATAGTTAGTTGTGTTTTTGGAATGTTCATTCTTAACCCATTCTCTAAAATGATCCCAGAACTCAGAACGTTCTGTACCATCCTTATTATACAATAAATTTATAAAATCTTCGTCGGTCTCAACATTATGCTCTTCACAAATTTCTTTTATTTTATTTTCCAAGGCATCAAACATAAACTCAACTCCAAAAAAATCCGCCCGAGAAAAACTCTCAGGCGGAAAAAAATCATTATAATTTCATTGCAACGTCCCAAGCCTGCCAGATAACAGTACGGAGATTACCGACCTTTGAAGCATCGCCCACAATGTGAACGTGTTTTGATTTTTCTGCAATGGGAGCGGGTTTATAACCAACTGAAAGAATAACACTATCAGCAGGAATAGTTTTAGTTTTACCGTCTTTAGTCATAACAGTAACACTTGTATCTGTAATTTCAGTAGTTTTTGTTTCAAGATAAACAGGAACTTTATTTGTCTTAAAGAAGTCACGAAGGAAGCTTGTGTTAGCAAGAGCAACACCGGGAGTTGTAATAAGGTCATCCTGCATTTCAACGATTGTAGGATTCTTGCCCTGAAGATAAAGCTCATAAGCAATTTCGCAACCTGTAAGACCGCCACCGATAACAGTAACGTTCTCCCCTACAGTTTTGTTACCTAAAAGGAAATCAACTGCTTCGATTGCTTTTTCAGCGCCTTTAAGCGGAATCTTGTTAGCAACAGAACCGGTAGCCACGATAACTTCATCAGCATTAAGAGAAGTAATATCTTTTACTTCGGTGTTCATATGAACTGTAATTGCATCGTACTTCTTAATTTCGCGGTTATACCATGCAATAAGATCACGGTCTTTTTCTTTATATGAAGGAGCAGCTGCGGCAATAAATACACCACCGAGTTTATTGCTCTTTTCGTAAAGGTCAACCTTATGACCACGTTTTGCACAAACAATAGCGGTTTCCATACCACCGATACCGCCACCGATAACAGCAATTTTCTTGCTCTTCTTAGCGGGTTCGATTTTGTATTTCTTGGACTGCATTGTTTTGGGGTTAAGTGCACAACGTGAAAGACCCATTGTATCCTTAAGGTCCTGAGTATTAGCGTGTCCCTTTGATGATGAGAAGTTGAAGCAACCTGCATGACAGCAGATACAAGGCTTAATATCCTCTAATCTGTCTTCAATAATCTTTGTAATCCATTCAGGGTCAACAAGGAACTGACGAGCAACACCAACACCGTCGATTTTACCTTCAGCGACAGCCTTAGCACCAACATCGGGTTCCATTCTACCTGCGCAAACAACAGGAATATCAACAAATTTCTTGATATGTGCAACGTCATCAAGGTTACAGTTCTGGGGCATATACATGGGAGGATGTGCCCAGTACCATGAGTCATATGTACCGTTGTCAGCGTTAAGCATATCATAACCTGCATCCTGAAGGTATTTTGCAGCCTTTTCGGATTCAGCCATAGCACGACCAACTTCAGTATATTCTTCGCCGGGCATTGCACCGTAGCAGAAGTCTTTCATCTTAGACTCGACAGAGTAACGGAGTGAAACAGGATAATTGTCACCGCAAGCTTCTTTGATAGCTTTAACAACATCAACTGCAAAACGGTATCTGTTTTCAAAGCTTCCGCCGTACTCGTCAGTACGTTTATTGAAATATTCAATAGCAAACTGGTCTAAAAGATAGCCTTCGTGAACAGCGTGAACCTCAACACCGTCAACACCTGCATCACGGCAGAGCTTAGCTGTTTTTGCAAAAGCTTCAATGATTTCGTGAATCTGCTCAACAGTCATCTCAGGACAAATGATATCATGAGCCCAACGTGAAGGCTGAGGACTGGGAGAAGCCAACTCATGAGAAGTGTCAAGAATAGGCTTAACGAGAGCGCGTGTGAATTTGTTTTTATGAAGAGGAGCTACAAGCTCAGTAATAGCCCATGAACGACCCATACCTGCAGTAAGCTGAACGAACAACTTTGCACCTGTTTTATGGATTTCATCCATAAACTCTTTGAGCTCTTCAAACATCTTCGGATTCTGCCAAAGCCATTTACCCCAGAAAGTATCGCGCAAAGGAGCAATACCGGGAATAATAAGACCTACATTGTTATTAGCTCTTTCCAAGAAAAGCTTTGCGGCTTCCTTATCAAAATGGCAACCGCCGAGTTCAAACCAACCGAATAAAGATGTACCGCCCATAGGACACATAACTATACGGTTTTTGATTTCAACATCGCCTATCTTCCAAGGAGTAAACAATGCTTCGTATTTTTGTTCCACAAAAAACACATCCTTTTAATTACATAAATATACAAAATTATAATAGTTCATACAGAAAGAAAAGTCAAGTTAAAAAAATATCAATCTCAACATTTACCTGACATTTAAACCGTTCTCTTAAACTTATTCCAACTTCTGCCGAGAACAAAGCAAATTAATGCACCCGCAATCGCAACAATGGACCAAAGCACAATGGTTTTATTCCAACCGAATGCCTCGGTAAAAATTGCAATACCATATGTTGAAATAGCCGCTCCAACGTAAGTTGATGAATTAATAAGTCCGGAAATAAATGACACCTTGCCGAATTTTGCAAAACTTGCGGGAATCATACATACAAGAATCAAATTAACGCCGTGCATACAACCAACAAGAAGCGCAAGAAGCAACAATGAAACTATCACGTTGTCGCCACCAAGCACAACAAGTAAAATTGCAGCCAGCGCGCCTATACCGAAAACTGCGCCCGCACAAACAATTTCATTCTTTATAATTTTACGATTAATAAATGAAGTAACACTGAAGCTTAATATACTGAACACAGGTAAAATTACACCGGTCAGAATAGAAACGGAACTATCAAGATTGAACATTTCCGAAATATATGTAGGTGTCCAGTTTGTTACACCGTCACGTAATGCTCCCTGGAAGACTATCGCCAGCATAACACTCATTAATAAAACAATCGAAAAGGCGTTGAATTTTGCAGCGGGAGCTTTTGGCGCACTGTCATTCTTTTTAAAGGTTGCAACAACACTATTAATAGAGAAAGAGCTGTTTTTCTCAAAAATAAGTTTCCAGACAATCGCTGTCAATATTGCAAGCACACCGCTAACAATAAACACAAGGCGCACATTAACAAGTTTAATGAAAGCAGGAGCTAACAAATACACTGCAATGGTTCCGAAAGAACTGCCCCAACTGACTTTTACGCAGGCCTTTTTATAATCATCGTCATTAAGTTTTGAAGACAGTATTTTAACCAGAGGCGGCCACATAAGAGCCTGAGCAAAGCCGTTTATTGCCCATAAAACAACAAGTAAATATCCGTTACCGACTGCAGCAACGCAAATATTCATAGCGGCAGTTATGAAAAAGCCGACAAAAATAACGTTCTGCGGCTTAAATTTATCGCCGAGATAACCACTTATAAGCTGACCCGCACCGTACGTAACAGAACAGACAGTAAGTGCGAGAGCAGCAGTCTTTTTATCGGCAAAACCGCTGTTCACAACCTCAACAAGCACCGCACTGAGATTTATTCGTGAAACGTAGCTCACAAAATAAACCGCGGCACATATAAAGGTTAAGAAGTTAATATCCTTTTTAGAAATAAGCTTTGACATAAAAAATACCGTCCATTATCTTTATAACATTTTAGTATAATATCACTTTACTTTTAAAACTACAAGAGTAAATTCAAATCACCTCATTCATTTTTTCGCATAAATTGGAATGGGAGGTGATTTTAATAATGAATAATTGCCAATGCAAATTTAATTGTACAAGTCTCGCTGTAATTATAAGCGTTATAATCGGCGTCGTTGCCGCATTTTTAACCCTTACGGGTAATCTCGCAGTTGGTACGCCTCTTCTTTGGGTATTCTTCGGAGTTGCCACAGGTTTTCTCGCAGCAACTCTCGTATCAACCCGAGTATTCAGATGTGACGAAAGAGAGAATTGCCTTTGTCCAACACTCTCAGTATTATTAACCGGTGTTTTAGGAACAATACTTTTCTCCCTCGTTCTGTTATTTGTTGATGTAGCCATAGCAAGTGTAATAGGTGCCATACTCGTAGGTTTACTTTTCCTGTTTTTCTCTCTGACACTCACAACAACCGCCTGT
>JAZULQ010000026.1:0-80459 GCA_045603185.1 Acutalibacteraceae bacterium | reverse complement strand
CCTGGCTTCTTCTCTTTAAAAACGAAACACATAACCACCCCACAGAAATTGAGCCTTTCGGCGGTGCTGCTACTTGTATCGGCGGTGCTATCCGTGACCCCCTTTCCGGTCGTGCATATGTTTACGGTGCAATGCGTGTTACAGGTGCCGCTGACCCATTGAAGCCCGTCAGCGAAACAATTAAGGGTAAACTTCCCCAGAGAACTATTGTTACAACTGCTGCGGCAGGTTACTCATCCTACGGTAACCAGATTGGTCTTGCAACAGGTATTGTTGACGAAATTTATCACCCCGGCTATGCTGCAAAGCGTATGGAAATCGGTGCGGTTGTTGCGGCAGCTCCTCAGGAGAACGTTCGCCGTGAATGTCCCGATCCCGGTGATATTGTAATATTACTTGGCGGTTCAACCGGTCGTGACGGTTGTGGTGGTGCAACCGGTTCTTCCAAGTCACATACTGCAACTTCTCTTGAAACCTGCGGTGCTGAGGTTCAGAAGGGTAATGCTCCCGAGGAAAGAAAGCTCCAGAGATTGTTCAGAAATAAAGAAGCAACACTTATGATTAAGCGTTGTAACGACTTCGGTGCAGGTGGTGTATCCGTTGCTATCGGTGAACTTGCAGACGGTCTTGAAATCGACCTTAACGCAGTTCCTAAAAAATATGAAGGTCTTGACGGTACAGAACTTGCTATTTCCGAATCACAGGAAAGAATGGCAGTTGTTGTTGAAAAGGAAAATGTTGAAAGATTCCTTGAACTTGCCGCAACAGAAAATCTCCAGGCTTGTCCTGTTGCAAAAGTAACAGAAGAAGCAAGACTTGTAATGCATTGGAACGGAAAGGTTATCTGCGATATCAGCAGAGAGTTCCTTAACTCCAATGGTGCGGATAAGCACGTTGATGTTGTTACCGCAAAACCCGAAAATTATGATAAAGAAATCAGCGGTACTTTTACAGATAATATGAAGGCTATGGCTGATGACCTTAATATCTGCTCAAAACGAGGTCTCTCAGAACGTTTTGACTCAACTATCGGCGCAGGTACGGTTCTTATGCCCTTTGGCGGTAAAAATCAGCTTACACCCATTCAGGCAATGGTACAGAAAATTTCTGTTGAAAAGAAACATACAGATGATTGTTCGCTTATGGCTTGGGGTTACAATCCCTTTATTACTGAAAAGAGTCCCTATCACGGTGCATATCTTGCAGTCGTTGAATCAATCTGTAAGCTTATTGCAACCGGCGCAAAGTTCGAAGATGTTTATCTTACATTCCAGGAATATTTTGAGCGTGTAAACAAGGAGCCCAGACGTTGGGGCAAACCTCTTGCAGCACTTTTAGGTGCATTTAAAGCACAGAAAGAGCTTGGGGTAGGTTCAATCGGCGGTAAAGACTCTATGAGCGGTACTTTCGAGGATATTGATGTTCCTCCCACACTTGTTTCTTTTGCAGTTACAACGGAAAAAGTTAAAGATATCGTTTCACCTGAATTCAAAAAGGCAGGTAACAAGGTTTATATTATTAAACCTGAGCTCGACGAAAACGGCTTGCCTGTTACAGATTCACTTATTAAGGTGTTCGATAAAGTGTGTGCTCTTCTTCGTGACGGTAAAGCGGTTTCCTGCTACACACCCGGAATGGGCGGTATTGCAGAGGCAGTTATGAAGATGGCTTTCGGTAACGGTCTTGGATTTGATTTTGCTGATACTCTTACTGTTGCGGACATTTTCGGTTACAACTACGCTTCATTTATCCTTGAAGCAACTGAGGATATTGAGGGCGAATTTATCGGTACTGTTACAGATAAAGCGGTATTCACACTCGGTGACGAAAGTCTCGATTTAACAGAAGTGCTCTCAATTTACGAAGATAAACTTGAAAGCGTTTACAGCTGTAACATACCTGATACCGATACACCTGTTGAGAACTTCTCATTCTCTGCAACTGAGCGTAAAGCTCCCGCTATAAAGGTTGCGAAACCGAAAATTCTTATTCCGGCATTCCCCGGCACAAACTGTGAATTTGACAGCGCAAAGGCAGTTCGTGATGCAGGTGCAGAGCCCGAAATAATTGTTATCAAGAACCGTACATCCGCAGGTATTACCGCGAGTGTTGAAGAATTTTCAAATAAACTCAAAGATGCTCAGATGATATTTATCCCCGGTGGATTCTCAGGCGGTGACGAACCCGACGGTTCGGCTAAATTCATTACTGCATTCTTCCGTAACGCAAAGATTAAGGAAGGTGTTACTGACCTTCTTGATAATCGTGACGGTCTTATGTGCGGTATCTGTAACGGTTTCCAGGCACTTATTAAGCTGGGCCTTGTACCTTACGGTAAAATTATTGACACCGATGAAAATTGCCCCACACTTACATACAATACTATTGCACGTCACCAGTCAAGAATTGTAAGAACAAGGATTGCTTCTAACAAATCACCCTGGCTTGCACTTACAGAAGTTGGCGATGTTTATAATGTTCCGATTTCTCATGGTGAAGGTCGATTCCTTGCAAGCGAAGAGCTCGTAAGAAAGCTCGCAGAGAACGGACAGATTGCAACACAGTATGTTGACCTTGAGGGCAACGCAACAGTTGATGTTCACTTTAACCCCAACGATTCTATGTTTGCTATTGAGGGTATTACATCACCCGACGGCAGAGTATTCGGTAAAATGGGTCATAGCGAACGTATCGGTGACGGTCTTTACAAGAACGTTCCCGGTAACTATGACATTCAGATGTTCAAAGCAGCTGTTAAGTATTTTAAATAATTAAAAACGCATCTTACGGATTATCCGTAAGATGCATTTTTTAGTTAAAGTAGTTTTTTAAAAGGTCGAAAACTCCCAATCCCTCAAGGAGTGTCTTTAAACCTAAAATTATAAGTACCACGCCACCTGCAAATTCAGCTTTTGATTTGAATTTCGTGCCGAAAATGTTACCTATTTTTACACCGATTGCAGAAAGAGCCATAGTTATAACACCAATCAGTATAAATGTTATGTACACAAACCAGGGTGGGTCGAATTTGGTGAAAGCCATACTGACACCTGCGGCGAGGGCGTCAATACTTGTGGCAATTGCCATTACTATCATTGTTTTGAAACCTAAAGAATCGTCAAGGCACTCTTCATCCTTGTCGAAAGATTCTTTAATCATATTACCGCCGATTATTGCGAGAAGCACAAATGCTATCCAATGACTGACTGAAGTGATTTTTTCTGCAAAAGTACTTCCTAAAAGGTAGCCTGCAAGGGGCATAAGTGCCTGAAAAACACCAAACCAGGCACCTACTATCAGACATTTTTTAAAATTAATTTTTTTAATTGCCAGACCTTTGCAGAGTGCCACGGCAAAGGCATCCATAGAAAGGCTTACCGCAAGAAGGCAGGCTTCAAAACCACTCATAAAATTCCTCCGAATCTATTTTGGAAAGAAATTACAAATCTTTTATATGTGTATGTCAATGAAAAAATAAAGGTCAACGCAAATTATCTTCAATTCGTTGATTTTAAGAACAGAAGTATGTTATTATATAAAAAAATCCGTAAGGTGAAACATATGAAACAAAATAAAGAAATTGAAAATGAAGTCGTACAGGAGCCCGAGCTTGAAGAATGTGAGGAAACCGAAGAATATGACGAAACCGAAGAGTACGACGAAAATGAAGCGTACGAAGAATATGACGACGAAAATTATGATGAAGAATATTATGAAGAATCAAAAATACGAGTATTGTTAAGACGTGTTTTTAACCCGAAAATCATTCTTTCGGTTGTTGCCGCAATAGTCTTGATTACACTTGTGTGGGAAACTGTGGCGGGTATTGTTATTTATTCCGTTGTATCAGAACCCCGGAGGTTTTTGCAAGGTGAAAAATCTCAGAGTGTTCTGAGAGAACCACTTTCGGAACAAAGTTATCTTGACTGGTTTGACAGCAAGGCTGATGATGTGTATCTGGAAAACGGTGATGGACACACTCTCCACGGATTCAGTATAAAAAATCATAACACATCAAACAGTTATGTAATTATATGTCATTCCTTTACTGCAAATGCTCGTGACATGGCGGAGTTTGCCTACCATTTCTTTGACCTGGGCTTCAATATTTTACTTCCTGAATCCCGTGGATTTGGTGAAAGCGAATATGAAAAAACATCTTTCGGCTATTATGAACGTTATGATGTTGTGGATTGGGCAAATATGTTGGTCGAAGATGATGAAAATGCTGTCATATTCTTATATGGTATGGGAATGGGCGGTTCAACGGTGCTTTTGGCATCGAGTCTTGATTTGCCGGGAAATGTGAAGGGGATTATATCTGACAGTGCCTACGCTAATCTCCATGACGTATTTAAAGAGAATATAAAAGAAATGTACAAACTACCGTCTTTCCCGCTTGTCAATATTACGTCAGCTTATAATGGAATTTTAAATGAGTGGAATTTTAAGGATGTTGATGTAGTCGAGCAACTGCGCAACACAAAGCTTCCCGTTCTTTTAATTCACGGCGGTGACGATAAGATTGTACCGGTGTCTCACAGTAACGATATGTACGAGGCGTGTAAGGATTCAGGCGGTGACCATCTTCTCATAAGCGGAGCTTCTCACTGTGGCGGTATGGCGAGGAAAACCGAGAAATATTGGGTGAATGTTGAAAGTTTTATTTTAGATAATATAGAGAATTAAAATAACCCTTGACAAACGTGTAATACTCTGTTATAATGCACTCCTGTAAAGTTAAAGTTCTTTACAGGAGTTTTTTGAAAGGAGAGGTTATTTTGGCGAAAAATCTCGATATTGTTTTGCTTGCGGATTATTATGGCGAAATGCTTACGGAAAACCAACGCAAATTTATTGAGTACTATTATAACGATGACCTTTCACTTTCCGAAATCGCTCAGAACGAGGGTATCACGAGGCAGGGTGTACGCGATGCTGTTAAACGCGCCGAAACTCAGCTCTATGATATGGAGAAAAAACTCGGCTTTGCCGAACGCTCACGAAAGGTGAACGAGGCTCTTAGTGCTATTATAGAAAGCACAGAGGTTATAAATAACTACAATATGAATATTTCTCTTTCCAGAGAGGTAAATGATGAGGTTGTACGCATCAAATCAATCATCAATTCTCTGGATGAATAAAAGGAGGTTGCACCGTGGCTTTTGAAGGACTTTCCGACAGACTTGATAATGCCTTTAAAAAGTTGAAGAGCAAGGGTAGCCTTACCGAATCTGATGTTCGCGACGCTATGCGTGAGGTGCGACTTGCACTTCTGGAAGCTGACGTTAACTATAAGGTTGCCAAGGATTTTACTAATTCCGTTACCGAACGTGCTATCGGCGCAAAGGTTATGGAGAGCCTTACTCCGGCACAGATGGTTATAAAAATCGTTAATGAGGAACTTACGGCTCTTATGGGCGGTACACAGGCAAGACTTGCTTCGGCGCCTCATCCTCCTACGGTTATTATGATGTGCGGTCTTCAGGGTTCAGGTAAAACTACTCACAGTGCAAAAATCGCACTGAAGCTTAAGGAGCAAGGTCACAGACCGCTTCTTGTTGCTTGTGACATTTACCGTCCTGCCGCTATAAAGCAGTTGCAGGTTGTCGGTGAACAAATTGATGTTCCTGTTTTCGAAATGGGTACAGAAAACCCTGTTAAAATTGCGAGTGAAGCAATCAAGCTTGCTAAAGACAAGGGTTATGATTATGTATTTCTTGATACTGCGGGTCGTATGCATATTGACGAACAGCTTATGCAGGAGCTCAAGGATATAAAAGGGGCGGTAAAACCCCACGAGATTCTTCTTGTTATCGACTCAATGCTCGGTCAGGATGCGGTTACAGTTGCTTCCAGCTTTAACGAAGCATTAGGTATAGACGGTCTTGTTCTCACTAAGCTTGACGGTGATACACGAGGCGGTGCGGCCCTTTCAGCGAGAGCAGTTACCGGTAAACCTATTAAATTCATCGGTGTTGGTGAAAAACTTGCTGATTTGGATGTTTTCCATCCCGACAGAATGGCAAGCCGTATACTCGGTATGGGCGACGTGCTTTCACTTATCGAAAAGGCTGAAACAGCCCTGGACGAGAAAAAGGCAGAGGAACTTGAAAAGAAACTGCGTCAGAACAAACTTGACCTTAACGATATGCTTATGCAGTTCGAAGAAATGCGTAAGATGGGACCTATGAAGGATATTATTTCTATGATTCCAGGTCTTAATAAAAAGGTTAAGGATACCGATATTGACGACAGACAAATTGATTATACAATGGCGATTATCCGTTCTATGACAATGAAAGAGCGTCAGAATCCCGATATAATCAACCCATCACGTAAAAAACGAATTGCCGCCGGTTGCGGTATGCAGGTAGAAGATGTCAACAGACTTCTCAGCCAGTACCGTAATATGCAGAAGCTCTACAAACAGCTCAACGGCAAAAATTCAAAGAAAATGATGAAACGTATGCAACGTATGGGTATGGGCGGCGGAATGCCCGGTGGAATGCCCGGAGGTATGGGCGGTTTTCCAATGTAAGTATTCAATCACAAATTGTGTTTGATATAAATTAGTTTATTATTATTTAACTTTTCGGAGGTAATTAAAATGGCAGTTAAAATTCGTCTTCGCCGTATGGGCGCAAAGAAAGCACCTTTCTATCGTGTAGTTGTAGCAGATTCACGTTATCCTCGTGATGGCCGCTTCATTGAAGAAGTTGGTTACTACAACCCTGTAAGCGATCCCGCTGAAATCAAAATCGATGCAGAAAAGGTTACAAAATGGATTCAGAACGGCGCACAGCCCACTGATACTGTTCGTGCTATTCTTAAAAAGCAGAACATCATTAAGTAATTAAAGGTGACTGTAATGAAAGAATTGCTCGAGACAGTCGCAAAGGGTCTTGTTGAGACTCCCGACGCAGTAGAGGTCATTGTCGATGAGCCCAATGAAGATGGTGTAGTAGTATACCACCTTCACGTAGGTCCCGATGATATGGGCAGGGTTATCGGTAAGCAGGGCAGAATTGCAAAAGCTATCCGTACGGTTATGCGTGCTGCAGCTGTCCGCAATGATGTAAAAGTACAGGTCGATATTGACTGATAATTAAAGCGTCGATAAGCGCAAAACCCGAAAGACCTTTCGAACAGTTTACTGTACGAAAGGTCTTTTTTTAGGTGAATAATATGATTAAAGAATTTCTCGAAATAGGGCAAATTGTCAGTACTCACGGAGTAAGGGGCGAGGTGCGCCTTAATCCCTGGTGTGACAGCCCTGAGTTTGTAAAAAAATTCAAAACACTGTACTGTGATGATAAAGGAACTAAATCATTCAAGGTTTTGTCCTGCCGTCCTCACGGTAATGTCAGCATACTCAAACTTGAGAGCATTGATACAGTCGAAGCAGCTAAAAGCTTAAAAAATACGGTACTGTATATGAAGCGTTCTGATGTTAAGTTACCGGACGGTGAATGGTTTATATCTGAGCTTATCGGTTGTGAAGTGTTAGATAGCGATGATAACACTGTTCGTTACGGTGTTCTTAAGGATATTGATTCAGGTGCCGCTAACGATATATGGTATGTTGAAACTCCCGATAAAGGAGAGGTTCTTATACCGGCAATAAAGGATGTTGTTATACGCTGTGATGTAGCAGATAACAAGGTGTATATTCGTCCGCTCAGGGGGCTTTTTGATGAGGATTGATATATTGACTCTTTTTCCGCAGATGTGCGAGGCGGTAATGAGCGAGAGCATAATAGGCAGAGCAAGAGATACAGGGAAAGTAGAAATCAACTTTCACCAGATTCGTGATTTTGCCGTGAACAGACGCAACCAGGTTGATGATACCCCTTATGGAGGCGGAGCAGGAATGCTTATGATGCCCCAGCCGATATATGATTGTTATATGAAGGTTTGCGATGAAACCGGAGTAAAACCGCATTTCATATATATGTCACCATGTGGTAAAACTCTTACGCAGGAACGTGTAAAAGAGCTTTCAGAGCTTACTAATATCGCTATTCTCTGCGGACGTTATGAGGGTGTAGACCAGCGCGTTATAGATGAAATTGTTGATGAGGAAATATCAATAGGTGACTACGTTGTAACCGGTGGCGAAATGCCTGCAATGATACTTGCCGACGCTATTTCACGTATGCTTCCGGGAGTGCTTTCGGAGCCCGAGGGCTTTATGGGTGAAAGCCACTATTCGTCATTATTGGAATATCCTCAATATACAAAACCACCGGTCTGGCACGGCGTTGAAGTTCCGCCGGTGCTTGCGTCAGGTCACCATGCCAATATAAAAAAATGGCAAAGAGAGAGAGCTATTGAACGTACCTATGAGCGTAGACCCGAGCTTTTGGAAAGTGCAGAACTCGATAAAAAAGAACTCAAATTTTTAGAAGAATTAAAAAACAAAGATAAAACAGAGTGAATAACCATTCACCAAGTTATTGTCTATCTTCAATAATATGTTTCTACATTTGTTGTTATTTTGCACAAAACGGAAAAGTTTTTTTAAAAAAGGTTTAGTATTCCATCCGAATTATCGGAAATCGGAAAAAGGTTCGATTTTTTTCGTTGACTTAAAATAAAATGATGATATAATATAGTAGGTGCTGAAATGCGCTTGTAAACAATGATTTAAATAAATAATATATTGAATGTGGGAGAAATATTATGTTCGTTAAAGATGTTACAGTTCAGAATCAGGTTGGCCTTCACGCACGTCCCGCTACTTTCTTTATTCAGAAAGCTAACGAGTTCAAATCCTCAATCTGGCTTGAAAAAGAAGAAAGACGCGTAAATGCAATAAGCCTTCTCGGTGTTCTTTCCCTCGGTATTATGGGTGGCACAGATATCCGCATCATCGCCGGCGGTGTTGATGAGGAGCAGGCAGTAAATGCTCTTGTTGCTCTCGTTGAAAGCGGTTTCGCAGAATAATTACATTGTATTGAAACGGCGGTAAAGGTGAACCTTTACCGCTTTTTTTATCGGTAAAGCCGATTGTGAATTGTCTTTGTACAAAGGTTTATTAATTTACGGAAAGGCGGTGAGTATATGAATGACAGACTCCGCAGATTAAAGGATAAAGCCAATAAACTGCCCCTTACACCAGGTGTTTATATTATGAAGGATAGCTCCGGTAAAATTATATATATCGGAAAGGCGAAAGCTCTCAAAAACAGAGTCAGTCAATATTTCGGTTCTCAGGATAATCATCTTACAAAGGTTCGCAAAATGGTTGAAAATGTTGAGGATTTCGACTATATACTTACCGACAGTGAATTTGAGGCGCTTGTTCTTGAGTGTAGTCTTATTAAACAGAATATGCCTAAGTACAATATTCTTTTAAAAGACGATAAAGGCTTCAGCTATATAAAAATAACACGCGGTTGGCGCAATATTTACGCAGTGCTTCAGAAAGATGATCCCGATGCAGATTATCTCGGTCCGTATACGGCAGGATTTTCTGTTACTAAAGCTGTTGAGCAGGCTAAGAAGATTTACAAGCTTCCCACTTGTTCTAAAATTTTTCCGAGGGATATAGGCAAAGAAAGACCGTGCCTGAATTACCATTTAGGTCTTTGTTGTGCGCCCTGCTCGGGTAAGTTGAGTTTAGGCGAATACCTGAAAAATGTTGATGATGCACTTGATTTTCTTAAGTTCGGCGGGAAAGAGACCGTAAGGCGGTTAACCGCGGAAATGGAAGAAGCATCTGAAAACCTTGAGTTTGAAAAAGCCGCAAAAATAAGGGATACTATACGCAGTATTGAGAAGGTTGGCAGCAGTCAGAAGGTTGTATCTTCCACATACAAGGAACAGGATGTTTTCGCTCTTTCTGTTATGGATGGCAAGGCTTGCTTTGCTGTGCTTCGCTTTGAGGATAATTGTCTTTGCGACAGCGAGCATTTCTTTACCGAAGAGGGCGACCGAATTTCTGCTATGCGCTCTGAGCTTATAACCTCCTATTACTCAATGAACAGAAGTGTGCCGCCGCGCATTGAAATTGACGGTGAAATAGATGATAAGGAAACTATTGAAAAGTGGCTTTCCGAAAAACGTGGAAGTAACGTCAGCATAGTTATTCCTCAAAAGGGTACACAGGCAAGACTTGTGGAAATGTGTAAATCGAATGCTATACAAAAGCTTTCCGAGAAGTACCGTTGTAATGACAGAAACAGAGAAGCACTCGAAGAGCTTGCTGTGTTATTGGGGCTTTCCAGTACCCCTGAGTATATTGAGGCGTACGATATTTCCCATACCGGCGGCAGCGATAATGTGGCAGGTATGGTAGTTTTCAGAGACGGCAGACCTCTGAAGGATGCGTACCGACGCTTTGCCATAAAGGGCTTTACCGGTCAGGACGACTACGGCTCTATGGCGGAGGTCCTCTCAAGGCGTTTTGAAGAATATTACAAGCACAAGGAGTCAGGAGCAACAGTAGGCTTTGCAAGGCTTCCTGATTTGATTCTTCTTGACGGTGGCAAAGGGCAGGTCAATGCGGTGCTACCGGTGCTTAAGGAATATGGTATAGATGTACCGCTTTTCGGTATGGTCAAGAACAGTAAACACAGAACCTCAGCCATTTCAACAGAAAACGGCAGAATAGATTTTAATGCCCGTAAAAAGGCGTTTACTCTTGTTACCAATATTCAGGATGAAGTTCACCGCTACGCAGTTGCGTACCATCGCAAAAAGCATACGAAAACAGCACTTTCTGCAACTCTAACTGAAATAAAGGGTATAGGCGAAAAGAAGGCCAGGAATTTAATGATTAAATTCAAAACCCTTGACGCCATCGGTAAAGCGGATAAAGAAGCCCTGATGAGTGTTCCGGGCATAACCGAAGCAAATGCAGTTGAAATTATAAAAGCTTTTAAGGGCGAATAAGTAAACAAGGTGCAGTTAGAAAACTGCACCTTGTTTTTCTATTTGTGTTCAAAATTCCATTGAGGTTCACCTTCAACGTCCATTTTCATTTGTTCGTTCCACTTACAGAAGATTTCTGAGTGTTCATCGCTTAAGAACATTGGCAGGTATTTGTCAAAATTCGGTGAAAGCTCCATTTTTTGAAGTTCATCCAAGGATGTAAAGAAAACGTCACCCTCGTCTGTTCCCTTGAGAAGTTCGCCACAGTATTCGTCAGTTTTATAAAAATGTACAAAATAACGGTCGTGGTTTTCTGTATTATACCAATGCATAACGCCGCAATATTTCAAGTTCTTAACAGTTAAGCCGGTTTCTTCCTTAGCTTCTCTTACTGCACTGTCGTAAATGCTTTCACCGTTTTCAATATGTCCTCCGGGAAAGGTTATACCGCACCAGTATTTTTTGCGTTTTTGAACCAGCACATCTTTGGTAACAGGATTCTGTATCATTATCATATTTGTCAATTCGAACTTTGGCATAAAAACTACTCCGTGAAAATATTTTTATAATTGTAGCATAAGATATTTCTGTATTCAAGCATAACGGATAACATCGTTTATTTTAATAAAAACTTGACAAAAAATATTATAAATGTAATAATAAACTGATGATATGTATACGTGGACTTGTGTGCTGTCAATATTTAATCGGAAGGATGCTATATAGGATGCGTGTTATCACAGGTTCCGCAAGGGGCAGAAAACTCAAAACCCTTGAGGGCGACAGTGTAAGACCTACTACGGATAAGGTCAAGGAATCTATATTCAATATTATTCAGTTCGATGTTGAAGGTAGTCGTGTGCTTGATATGTTCTGCGGTTGCGGTCAGTTAGGCATCGAGGCGTTGAGCCGCGGGGCGGAGTTTGCCGTGTTTACTGATATTTCAAAGGCATCCATAAATGTTACCGAAGAAAATCTTGCAAGTACAGGTTTCAGAAATTGCGCTAAAACAGTCCTCGGAAATTCTCTTGACTATCTTGACAGAACATCCGAAAGGTACGATATTGCGTTCCTTGACCCGCCTTATAGGGCAGGGCTGATGGAGGATGCTATCGACAGAGTCAGACTTCATATTGCGGATAACGGCATAATAGTTTGTGAAACTGCGGCTGAGGAAATTTTGCCTGAAAGTATAGAAGGTTTTACTTCTAAACGATATAAATACGGCAAGATTGCTTTAACAGTGTACAGAAAGGTTGTTTAATATGGGAAAAACAGTTGTTTGTCCCGGTAGCTTTGACCCGTTGACTATCGGTCATCTTGATATTATTACAAGGTCATCAAAGTTATTTGATAAGGTTATCGTGGTTGTTATGCGAAACTTTAACAAGGATGTTGGAAGTTTCACGACAGAGGAACGTGTTGAGTTTATAAAGCGCTGCACAAAAGACCTTGATAATGTCAGTGTTGATACTTACGCAGGTCTTTTGGCGGATTATGTCCGTGAGAAAGGGGCATCTGCGGTTGTCAAAGGTCTGAGGGCTATTTCCGACTATGACGATGAGTTCCGTCAGGCGCTTACAAATCAACGACTTAATCCCGAAATGGAAACGATATTTATGGTTTCTAATGCGGAGCATATGTTTTTGAGCTCCAGCGTAGTTAAGGAAGTTTGCAGATTGGGCGGAGACATAACCCAGTTTGTTCCCGAGGAAATCTGCGACGATATAATAAAAAGATTGGGCAGAAAGTAACTGTTCGCAAAAGCATATCGTCATCAGCGTATGATGATATGTACATAATTTAAGTTAAATATGAGTAGAAACAACTATCAGTAACTTAATCAGATATAGTTTGTTCGCTCTTAAGATAAACGAAAGGAACGATTAAAATGAGTAATATTGAAACATCACTCGAAAGTATTGACAGACTTATTGCTGAGGCTAAGGCAATGCCTTTCTCTTCTAAACTTCTTATTGATGAAGAGGAGCTTTCAAGACTTGTTGAGGATATTCGTTTAAACATGCCCATTGAAATCACACAGGCAAAGAAAATCGCTCAGGAAAGACGCGATATTCTTAATGATGCTGAAGCTCAGGCAGAAGGCATTATTGATAAAGCAAGACAGAGAGCAGACTTAATGGTCGAAGAACACCAGATTACAAAAGAAGCAAAGGCTGCTGCTGACGGTATTCTTCAGCAGGCAAGAGATGAAGCTGCTACTATTCGTTCTGATGCTAAAACACAGGCTCGTGAAATAACAGACAAAGCTGAAAGATGGTCAAACGATATCCGTAAGAACGCAAGTGCTTACGTTGAAACAATCATCAGGGATACTGATGAAACATTCACAAAGAGCGTTAATGACATCAGAAAGCTTCGTCAAAGCGTAAGAGATGCTTTGGCGCAGAGCAACGGCCCTGCAAAACCCAGATTTGATGACTGATAATTAAGGATTGCATAATGGAAAAGGAAAAATTGTGTTTGCGTTGCATGAGAAAAATCGGCAACAATACGGTTTGTCCTTATTGTCGCAACGAAAGCAGCAAACCACAGAAAGATCCATATCTCCCTCTTAAAACAGTTGTAGGCGGACGGTATCTTATAGGTAAGCTCATTAGTAGCAATGCCGAAGGTAACACATATAACGCCTTTGACCTTGAGGTAAAAAAACCTGTATCAATCAGGGAACTTTATCCTAAAGGACTGCTTTCAAGAGGAGAAGGTAACTATTGCCTTGTAAATGTAGGTAAGGCTTCGGAATTTATTGATGCGAAGGATGCATTTCTTAAACTCTGGAGGAAGCTTTCTGCAATTAAAGGGTTTACTGCGCTTACTCCTGCAACCCATATTTTTGAAGATTTAGGAACTGTTTATGCCGTAAGCGAATTCTTAGGTGAGGGTCAGACCTTGCGGGATTTCCTTTTGGCGAAGGAACAGGGATATATTTCATGGGACGAGGCGAGAATTCTCTTTATGCCGGTTCTTTCCGCGTTAGGTGAACTCCATTCTGCCGGTATTATTCACGGCGGAATTTCGCCCACAAACCTTGTTATTGATATAAACGGAAGACTCAGAATCACCGGCTATTGCATAACCGATATGCGCACCGAAAAGAGCAAAATGGAATGTGAGCTTTTCGATGGCTATGCTGCGGTAGAACAGTATGGCTTGAGCAGCGGAATAGGAACTTATACAGATATTTATGCCTTTGCGGCAGTTCTTTACAGAACACTTATCGGCAGTACACCTATAAGTGCAGCTTCAAGACTTACTAACGATAAGCTGATGATTCCCGGCAAGTTTGCTGAGCAGCTTCCGGCTTATGTTATAAATGCCCTTGTGAATGCTTTGCAGATTCTTCCTGAGGATAGAACTGTCAGTGCCGAACAGCTCAGAGATGAGCTGTCTGCATCGCCGGCAGCGGCGGGCTTTGCGGCTGAGGCATATTCGTCTATGTACGCTGAAGAAGACGGGGACGTGTATCAACCACCTGTTGTTTCTGCACCGCCGGTGCTTGAACCCAATGATGATGGATATGATACCCCTGATGATAACGGTATTAAGAAGAGTACAATAGTTGCGTTTGTTGTCAGTGCGGTAGTGTGTCTTGCAGTGCTTGTAGGTGTAGTATTTGGCTTTAAAGGCTGTCATAAGGATGACGACAAAGAAGATACTTCTTCAACAACGGAAGTTTCCGAACAGACCGATTCAACAACAGAACAAACCGAAATCGGTATTGTCAGCGTAACTATACCTAAATTTGTGGGTAAATACTACGACGATATAAAAGACGATGATGAGTATAAAAAGGTACTTGTTTTCAAAACCGAATATATCGACAGCGAGCAAGAACGCGGAAAAATCATTTCACAAAGCATTAACGCAGGTGTGGAAGTCAATTCTATGAGTCCAAAAACAATAACCCTGAAAATCAGCAATGGCTTGGAAGTGCCTGATGTCGAAGGTTTGTTGTTGCAGGACGCAAAAGATAAACTCACAGATGTAGGCTTCAAGTATATCGAAATCGAAGTTAGTAACATAGCCACAAGCTCAGGTGATTCCAACAGAGTCAACAGGGTAGTTTATCTTAACCCCGAAACATCTGATTGGTCGGCTATTCCCGACGACGGCAGACTTTCGGCAACGGATACTATTGTGCTTTATTATTACGGTGAATATTCTGCAACAACCGGTGCTCCCATTGAGGAAACCCAAGCTACTACTGAGAGTAGTACCACGGTAACGGAGGGTTCCTTGGATAGTACAGAAAACAGCAATGATGAAAATGTTGCAGATGAAGGTTAAAAAATAAAAAAGTGCTTGACAAACTGAAAGAATATTGATATTATATTTGAGCAATAAAGCAGAACCATTCCGTTCTCACCAAACGAGAGTATTGTTTGGTCAATAGCTTAAGGTTTTTCAGCGCACCAAGTGCGTATTAGGCTTGAACGGAATTTTCCGTTCAAGCTTTTAATATTTTTTGGAGGTGCTTAGGTATCAGCAAGGAGAATCAAATCAACGAGGAAATCAGAGATAAAGAAGTCAGAGTTATTTCTGCAACAGGTGAGCAGGTTGGCATTATGTCAGCTAAAGAAGCTCTCGCTTTGGCAGAGAAAAGTAACCTTGACCTTGTTAAAATTGCTCCCGGTGCTAATCCGCCTGTATGTAAGATTATGGACTACGGTAAGTTCCGTTTTGAACAGGCAAAGCGCGAGAAGGAAGCTAAAAAGAACCAAAAGGTTATGGAAATCAAAGAGGTTCGTTTATCTTTGAATATTGACACAGGCGATTTCAACACTAAAGTAAACCATGCATTGCGCTTTTTGCGTGACGGCAACAAGGTTAAGGTGTCTATTCGTTTCAGAGGCAGAGAGATGGCTCATACCGAACTTGGTATTGATGTTATGCAGCGTTTTGCTGAGGCTTGTGCAGAAACAGGTTCTGTTGAGAAAGCCGCAAAGCTTGAAGGCCGTTCAATGCTTATGTTCCTTGTTCCCAAAGCATCAAAGTAATTGCAAAATTAAGGAGGATTTATTATGCCCAAAATTAAAACTCACTCAGGCGCTAAAAAGCGTTTCAAAATGTCTAAAAACGGTAAGCCCATCCGTGCTCATGCTAACAAGTCACACATCCTTACCAAGAAGACAACAAAGCGTAAAAGAGGTCTTCGCAAGACTAATGTTGCAGACGTTACAAACCAGAAGCAGATTAAACGTCTCATTCCCTATAAATAATTGAGGTAAACGGAGGTAACTTAAAATGGCACGTATAAAAGGTGCGATGATGACTCGCAAAAGAAGAAATAAAGTTCTTAAACTCGCAAAAGGCTACTATGGTTCAAAGAGCAAACTTTTCAAAACTGCTAAACAGGCAGTAATGAAGAGCGGTAACTATGCTTACATTGGCCGTAAACAGAAAAAGAGAGATTTCCGTCGTCTTTGGATTACAAGAATCTCTGCTGCTTGCAAAATGAATGATATTAACTACTCAACATTCATCAACGGTCTTAAAAAAGCAGGTATTGAGCTCAACAGAAAAATGCTTTCTGAAATTGCTATTGCAGATCCCGAAGGTTTTGCAGCACTCGTAGAAAAGGCAAAAGCAGCCCTTTAATAATCGATAATTACGCCCGGCCGGCACATCGGTCGGGCGTTAGATGTTTTTTAGAAATGAAAAAAGGGGAGTGCTTGTCACGGAAAAGATTACCAGTAAAAACAACGAACGAGTAAAAAACGCTGTAAAACTCCGCGAAAAAGACAAGTTCAGAAAATCCGAAGGCGTATTCTTTATAGAGGGTGCGAGGTTGTGTGCCGATGCCGCACTCAGTTCTATTGAAATCAAAGAAATGTATGTAACAGAGGACGCCATAAGTAAATATCAGGATTATATACGTTTGGTCGAGGGTAAGGCTGAGCGTAGCTTTATTGTGTCCGATGAAGTGGCTGAAAAGCTGGGTGATACCAAGAATCCTCAGGGTGTTTTCTGCGTTTGCAAAATGCTTGACAAAAATACAAATATAGGTAAAATAAAATACAATGGGAAGTATATTGCCTTAGAGAACGTATCTAATCCGTCAAACTTCGGTGCTGTTATAAGAACCGCCGAGGCTGTCGGACTTGATGGCGTTATAGTGAGTGGTGGTTGTGATATTTATAACCCTAAATCTCAAAGAGCGGCAATGGGTTCTTTGTTCAGACTCGATGTTATAGAGGTGGATGATTTACCGATGTTTCTCAACGAGCTCGCGGGCAAAGGTATGAAAATTTATGCGGGAGTTCCCGATAGCAATGCCGAAAAGATTACCGCTGTTAATATGCAAGGCGGAGTAGTGTCGGTAATAGGAAATGAGGGTAACGGCATAAGCGCGGAAACCTGTGCGGTGTCAGTACCTGTAACAATACCTATGCAGGGAAGGGCGGAGTCCCTTAATGCAGCCGCCGCAGCTTCAATAATAATTTGGGAAATGATGAGATGAGTATTTGTCCGGTAGAATATTGGATATGGCTTCAAACGGCGTTGGGTGCCGGTGCGCAAACGTCGGAATTACTTGCATATTTTGAAACACCGGAAAAGCTCTATCTTGCCGGTTCTGAAGAGTGGCGGATGTCCGGTATTCTTACGGAGAAAAAGATACATGCCCTGAAAAGCTCAACACCATCCCAGACTGGTGAGGTCCTGAAGGAATGTCGTCAGAAGGGCTATAAAATTATTACGCCGGATAGCGATTATTATCCTGACAGACTCAGGATGTTGCCGGATATGCCGTTAGTTATTTATGGACTGGGTGATTGCTCAGTGCTTAAGGACACATTGTCAATCGGCATTGTGGGCACAAGGAACGCAAGCTCTTACGGCATTAAAACTACCCAGAAGCTTTCGTATCGGCTTGCAGAAGCCGGCGCAACAATCGTTAGTGGCGGTGCTTTGGGTATCGACAGCGAAGCTCACGCCGGTGCAATGCTCGCTAAAGGAAGAACCTTTGCCTTTTTGGGTTGCGGTCTCTCATATGACTATTTGAAAGAGAACGCACCATTGCGAAGAGCTATAACCAGATATGGCGCAGTCTTATCTGAATATCAGCCGTTTTCTCCGCCGTCACGTGCTACTTTCCCTATACGCAACAGACTTATTTCCGGTGCATCTTTGGGGATAGTAGTTGTTGAAGCGGGAATAAAAAGCGGTTCACTTATTACGGCAAACCGTGCTCTTGAGCAGGGGAAAGATGTGTTTGCCGTGCCGGGGGATATCGTTCGTTCATCCTTCGACGGAACGAATCACCTTATAAAAAACGGTGCTAAGCCTGTTTTTTCTGCCGAAGATGTATTACTTGAATACGAATATCTTTACGGCGATTTATTTGATGGGGAAAAAGCCTCCAAACCACTGAAAGATGTTAAATATGTAAACTACCGTAAACCGAATGTGAAAAAAGAGAAACCTATTACGGAGCAGGTTAAGAAAACTGCGGAAATTGTAAGAAAACCTCTTGATGAAGATGTTTCACAAGAGGCAAAAAGCATATATTCTGCATTAAAATCGGAGCCTACGCATATTGATGATATCGTCAGGGCAACCGGAATGAAAATGAATATCGTCCTGTCGGGTTTAACCGAGCTTGAGCTTATAGGCGCGGTCGAACAGGTGGCAGGTAAAAAATATAAATTAAATTAACTACATTACTATACAGTGAAAATGAAAGGATGAAGCAAATGTCAAAACTCGTTATTGTGGAGTCTCCCGCTAAAGCAAAGACAATAAAGAAATACCTGGGAAACGATTACGATGTTGTGGCGTCTATGGGCCATATCAGAGATTTACCCGCAGCGAAACTCAACGTTGAGGTTAAAAATAACTTTGCCCCTAAGTATGCGATTATCAAAGGCAAAGAAAAACTTGTTAAGGAACTTAAAGAGCGTGTAGCTCAGAGCGAATCAGTTTATCTCGCAACTGACCCGGACCGTGAAGGTGAAGCTATATCATGGCATCTTGCAACTGTTCTCGGTCTTGACCTTAATGAGAAGAACAGAGTAAAATTCAATGAAATTAATGAAACAAGCGTAAAACGCGGCATAAGCAATCCTGAGGTCGTTGATATGGGCCTTGTTGATGCACAGCAGGCACGTCGCATTCTGGACAGACTTGTAGGTTACAGACTCAGTCCTTTTATTTCTCAAAAAATAAGACGCGGTCTTTCAGCAGGACGTGTACAAAGCGTTGCTGTACGTCTTATTGTTGATCGTGAGGAAGAAATTGCTAAGTTCAACCCCGAAGAATATTGGTCGATTGATGCAAAATTCTCTTCCGGCAGAAGAACTTTTATGGCGGCGCTTACCGCAGATGAAAACGGTAAAGTGAAAATCGAGAACAAGGAGCAAGCCGATAACTACCTTTCAAGACTTGACGGTGCGGAGTATTCAGCACTGAGTGTAAAAAAAGGCACACGTAAAAAACAACCGGCTCCTCCTTTTATTACTTCATCAATGCAGCAAGAGGCATCACGCAAACTTAATTTCCAGGCACAGAAAACAATGAAACTTGCCCAGGAGCTTTACGAAGGTATTGATGTTGCAGGATTTGGTATGACCGGTCTTATCACATACATGAGAACGGACTCTCTCCGTATTTCCGAAGAAGCGAGAGCATCAGCGAATGCTTTTATTTCCGCAAATTACGGTGCAAAGTATCTTCCCGAAAAACCTCGTTATTTTAAAACCAGAAATAATGCTCAGGACGGTCACGAGGCAATCCGTCCCACTAATGTTGCTATTACTCCTCAGATTGCTAAAAAGAGCCTTACAAATGACCAGTATAAGCTTTATAACCTTATTTGGTGCAGATATGTCGCAAGCTTGATGGCCGCTTGTGTACAGGATACCGTGAAGGTAGAAATCAAAGCCGAAAAGAGTGGCGAAGAAGGTTATTGCCTTTTCTCTGCCGGCGGATATTCCATTAAGTTTGACGGCTTTACAGCTCTTTATGAGGATACTGCTGATGACGGCGACAGCGCAGGCACATTCCCTGAAATCAAGGTCGGCGAAAGCATAAAACTCAAAGAGGTTAAAGGTAATCAGCATTTCACACAGCCTCCGGCACATTTTACAGAGGCTTCGCTTATTAAAACTCTTGAAGAAACAGGTATCGGGCGTCCCAGTACCTACGCTTCAATAGTCAGCACCATTATTAAAAGAGAATACGTTAAACGTGACGGAAAGCTTCTTAAAGCAACAGAATTAGGTTGTGCAACAACCGCACTTCTTAAAGAACGCTTCCAGAAAATTGTTAATACAAGGTTCACTGCATCTATGGAAACAAAGCTTGACGAAATAGATGAAGGTAAATGTAACTATGTAGAGATGCTCCGCGAGTTCTATGATGACCTTGAGGGTTCTCTTTCCAAAGCAAAAAACGATATGCAGGGTCAAAAAATTCAGCTTCAGGAAGATATCACAGATATTAAATGTGAAAACTGCGGCAGAAATATGGTTATAAAAACCGGACGTTTCGGCAAATTCCTTGCATGTCCCGGATATCCGGAATGTAAAACAACTAAACCTCTTGTTGAGGAAACTAATGCAACCTGTCCCGAGTGTGGTGGCAAGGTAATCGGAAAAAAATCAAAACGCGGCTTCCAATTCTACGGTTGTAATAATTATCCCGAGTGTAACTTTATGACATGGGATAAACCCACAGGTGAGAATTGTCCCAAATGCGGTAAGTCATTGTTTAAAGGCAAAGGTGGCGTAATTACTTGCCCGGATAGCAGTTGCGGATATTCTTTTAAAGCACCTCGTAAAAATGCCAAAAAGACACAGGGCGATGACAATGAATGATAAATCAGCCGTTGTTATAGGCGGCGGACTTGCGGGCGTAGAAGCGGCAAAGCAGTTGAGCAAACGCGGCATAAAGGTTACTCTTTATGAAATGAAACCAAATAAGTTTTCTCCCGCACATAAAAGTGAGAAGTTAGCTGAGCTCGTTTGCTCCAATTCTCTTAAGGCGGAACGTGTGGGTTCGGCGGCAGGACTTCTTAAGGCTGAAATGAGACTTTTTAGCTCCGTTTGCCTCGAAGCAGCGGATAAAGCGAAAGTTCCTGCAGGCGGTGCGTTAGCTGTCGACAGAGACATTTTTTCAGATGAAATAACAAAGGCGATAGAAAGTGATGAAAATATCACTCTTGTTCGTCAGGAGATAACGAAAATCCCTGATGACGGTATAGTTATAATTGCCGCAGGACCGCTTATGTCGGATGAACTTTCTCAAGACGTAGCAGAGCTTTGCGGCAGGGATTTTCTCTCATTTTACGACGCCGCAGCACCTATTGTTACTGCTGACAGTATTGATATGGATAACGCTTTTACTCAGTCAAGATACGACAGAGGCGGCGAGGATGACTATATAAATTGTCCTCTTGATAAAGCACAGTACGAAGAATTTTACGATGCACTTATAAACGCAGAAAGCGCAGAACTTCATTCGTTTGATAAAAGAAAAGATGTCTACGAGGGTTGTATGCCAATCGAAGTACTCGCGTCGCGCGGAATGGATGCTATGCGCTACGGTCCATTGAAGCCCGTGGGACTTACGAATCCCAAAACAGGGCACAGACCATGGGCAAATCTTCAGTTGCGAAAAGAAAATAAAGACGGCACAATGTATAACCTTGTAGGATTTCAAACCAATCTTAAGTTTCCTGAACAAAAACGAGTTTTTTCTATGTTTCCGGCTCTTAAAGATGCTGAATTTGTGCGTTACGGTGTGATGCATAGAAATACATTCCTCAATTCGCCGGGTTTACTTTCGTATGATTTCAGTATGAAAAAAGAACCGCGGATATATTTTGCAGGTCAAATATCCGGTGTTGAGGGTTATATGGAGTCTGCGTCCTCCGGGATACTCGCGGGCTACAATGCCGCAAGACGTATATTGGGTGAAGAACCTATCCTTCTTCCTAAAATTACGATGCTGGGAGCACTTTCACAATATATTTCCGATGAGTCGGTCAAGCATTTTCAACCTATGGGTGCCGCATTCGGTATAATTGACCCGCTTCCGGAGCGTATAAAAGATAAAAAAGAACGTTATGAGAAATTAGCTCAGAGAAGTCTTGATTATTTTAAAACAATAGAACTGTAAAGAGGTAATTATGAGTATTACGGATTTTGAAGCAATTATAGGCTATGATTTTAAGAATAAGGATTTGCTGAAAATAGCACTTACTCATTCGTCATATGCTAACGAAAACAAATTGCCCCAAAATAACGAACGTCTTGAATTCTTAGGCGATTCTGTTCTGGGTTTTATTACCGCGGAATATCTTTTTTCGGAATTCAAAGGTCGTCCCGAGGGTGAATTGACAAAACTCAGGGCAGCCGTTGTATGTGAAAAATCCCTTTTTAAATTCGCGGAGAAAATTTCATTGGGCGAATATATCTATATGGGAAAAGGTGAGGAACACTCCGGCGGAAGAAACAGACCTTCGATCGTTTCCGATGCATTTGAGGCAGTTATCGCTGCAATGTATCTGGATGGCGGTATTGAGGTAGTAAGACCGTATATACTTGGCTTTATAAAAGAAGCAGTTAAACGTGAAGCAAGCTTTAAAGATAATAAATCTCTTCTGCAGGAAGAAATACAGAAAATCAAAGGTAATACCATCGTTTACGAGGAAATCGGCGAAAGCGGTCCTGACCATGAAAAGGTGTTCAGTTTCGTTGTTAAGCTTAACGGTGAGATTATCGGCAAGGGCGAAGGCAAAAGCAAAAAGGAAGCGGAGCAAGCCGCTGCCGGAAATGCCCTTTTGAGTATAAATAAATGAAACACGCAAATATATCACTGTTTGTGCCCCATATGGGGTGTCCTCATCAGTGTTCCTTTTGTAACCAGAAAACTATTTCGGGTTCGGTAAAGGAATTGACAGCCGATGAGGTTACGGAAACTTTAGAAAAAGCAATCCTTGATAATAATGAACCGTTGAATACGGAAATTGCTTTTTTCGGCGGTAGTTTTACTGCAATACCGAAAGCGTATATGGTATCTCTGCTCGAAGCCGCTAAACCTTTTATTGACAAAGGTTACTTCAGCGGAATAAGGATATCCACACGCCCCGATGCAATAGATTCTCAGACACTTGATGTTTTGAAAAAATACCGCGTGCAGTCCATAGAATTGGGTGCACAAAGTACAGATGATGATGTCCTCGTACTTAACCGTCGCGGTCATACAAGACAAGACATTTTTAATGCATCGGAGTTGATAAAAGAAAAGGGTTTTTCTTTGGGACTTCAGATGATGACCGGACTTTTGGGCGACACGGATGAAAAAACACTCAAAACGTGTGATGACATAATTTCCCTGAAACCTGACACGGTAAGGATATATCCCACAATCGTCCTTGAGGGTACGCATCTTGGGGAGATGTATAAAACGGGCGAGTATATTCCGCAGAGTCTTGAAAACGCAGTTCGGATTTGCGCTGAGCTTTTGAAAAAGTTTTATGATAATGATATTAAGGTCATAAGGCTCGGACTTCATTCCGGTGGGAATGTGGAGGACGGTTTTCTGGCAGGACCCTATCATCCTGCTTTTGGTGAGCTTTGTGAATCGGCAATATATCTTAATATTGCAAGAAATAAAATAAAAGCTTTTGACACAGACAGAAATACGGTGATTTACGTAAATCCCCGTGAAATCTCAAAAATGACCGGTCAGAAGGGCTGTAACAAAAAAGCACTTCTTGATGATGGTTACAATGTCACCGTAAAAGGTGATGATAGTTTAAAGAAGTATGAATTAAAAGTCGAAACACTTTGTTGATACTAAGGAAGGTAGAAAATAAATGTATCTTAAGGCCATTGAAATGCAAGGATTCAAATCCTTTCCGGACAAGACCGTACTTGATTTCGGTAAAGGCATAACGGCTGTTGTAGGTCCTAACGGTAGCGGTAAGAGCAATCTTTCCGATGCTATGCGCTGGGTATTGGGCGAACAGTCTACTAAAAATCTGCGCGGCTCCAAAATGGAAGACGTTATATTCAGCGGTACTGATTCGCGTCGTGCGGTTGGTTTTGCCGAGGTAACGCTGAAGCTTGATAATTCCGATATGGCTCTCAATAATCCGCAGAAGACGGTTTCTGTCACAAGACGATATTTCCGTTCGGGTGAAAGTGAGTATAAAATAAACGGCGAACAAGCAAGACTTAAGGACATCCATGAATTGTTTATGGATACAGGTCTTGGACGTGACGGTTACTCAATGATAAGCCAGGGTAAGGTTGAGACATTGATTTCCGGTAAATCTGATGACAGACGTGATATGCTCGAAGAAGCTGCCGGTATTTCTCATTACAGATATCGCCGTGCTGATGCTATGCGCAGACTTAATCAGGCGGAAGAAAATCTTTTAAGATTAAGAGATATACTTACCGAGCTTGAATCGCGCGTGGGTCCGTTGAAGGTTCAAAGTGAAAAAGCCCAGAAGTTCCTCGAATATGCTGGTGAAAAGAAAAATCTTGAAATCGGCTTGTGGCTTTACACCATTGAAAAAACCAAGAATGATTTGCGCGAACATGAAAAGAAAATAACAATTACTGATGCGCAATATGACGAGGTTTGCAAAGTTCTTGAAGAAATAACAGAAAAAATAGACTCTGCAATTTCCGATTCTCAAAAAATAACAATCGCTGTTGATGAAATAAGACGCGCTTCTACTCAGCTTGAGGAGCAGGCGGCATTACTTGAAAGTCAGGTCGCTGTTCAGGAGAATACTATTGAACACAATAACGAGACCATCCAGCGTATTGAAAGAGAAAAGAGCGAAGAAAATCATACTGACACGGAGATATCAGAACAAATTGATTCTGCAAAGAAAATTATTGACGAATTAAGCTCAGTAATTGAGGATAAAAGAGCCGTTCTCGAGTCGTTTTCAACGGAACTTGAATTGTTGAGTGATGAAAACAGCAAATCGGCTCAGAGAAGCGTAGAGCTTTCTGAAAAAGTATCAGCACTCTCTCTTCAGATAGCGGATAATCGCGTTATAGTTTCAACTGCGGCTTCGTCGGTTGAAGAAATCGAAAACCGTATAAAAGTTATAGACGAAGCAGTGGAAAGCCAACAACCTATTGTTGATGCACTCGTTGAAGAGAAAAATAAAGTTTGTGATGAACTCGAAAGTATAAAAGAACGCAGTACCGAGCTTAACAATTCTCTTTCGGGTATTGAGCTTCTTGCAACAAAACGTCTTGAGAAGCTTAATAAATTAAAGGAGCAGGAAAACGAGCTCCGAAATGAAAAGCACGTTAAAGAATCACGTTATAATATGCTTTCCGATTTAGAGAAAAATATGGAAGGTTATCAGGGTAGCGTTAAGTCGGTTATGCGCGAGGTTCGTCGCGGAACACTTAAGGGAATTTACGCACCTGTTTCACAGATTATAAGCGTTAGTGATAAGTATTCTCTTGCAATAGAAACCGCTTTAGGTGCGCAGATTCAGAATATTATTACCGATAATGAAAATGATGCAAAGAAAGCTATCGGCTTCCTTAAGGAGAGTCGTGCCGGTAGAGCAACTTTCTTGCCGCTTACAGCTATAAAGGGCAAATTGCTTGAAGAAAAAGGTCTTGATGACTGTTACGGATATATAAATATTGCTTCTAAACTCGTTGAGTTCCAGAGCAAATATACCGATGTTGTCAATTCACTTTTGGGCAGAACCGTTGTAGCGGAAGACCTTGATGCAGCCATTTCTATTGCAAAGAAATTTAACTACAAATTCAAGATAGTCACACTTGACGGTCAGATTGTTAATGCCGGCGGTTCTATGACTGGTGGTGCTAAATTGCAGAATGCAGGTATTCTCAGCCGTGGCAATGAATTGGAAAGACTGAAAACAGAGTGTGAAGATATAGCAGAAAAACTCGGAATTCTCCTTAAAGACGTACAGTTACAGCAGGAAAGCTGCGCCGCAGTAACAGCGGAGCTTGACGGTTGCAAGGCTGAAATCACAGCTTTAGGTGAAGAAAAAATCAGAGTTGAGGGTGTTCTTGCACTTAAAGAAGGAAATATTAAGAATCTTCTTGATGCACGTGAGCAGGCATTGACTGAAAAAACACAGTTGAGTGACCGTATTGCCGGAATCAATAACAGCGCCGTTGGTGCACAGGAAAAACTCGGAGAACTTCAGAAAGAGCTTGAAGATTTCGAAAATGAGTTGTCTGCTCTTACCGGTGACAGAGAGAGTATACGTGAAAAGCGTGAAAAACTCACAGCGGATGCTGCCGATATTAACCTTGAAATAGCAACTGCTCAAAAGGAAATAGAAGCAAAGCAGGAAGAGATTACCCGACTTGAAAGCAGAAGCACAAGCCATAAGGATAAACTTTCTCAGCTTAACAGCGAAATTGAGGAAATCAGTCTTAAGAACGAGGAAATCAAAAAACGTATTGAAGTTCTTAATGCGGAAGCCGCAGGACTGAGAGAACAAAGCACTCTGTCCAAGGCAAAAATTGCTGAAGAAATTTTAAAACGTGAACAGTTTGAACAGGAAACAGGAAAACTCCGTATCCTTGAAAGAGAAAAAACCGAAGAACGTGAAAAACTCGGCGGTGAGAAGGCAAGACTTGCCGAACGCCGTGATACAATGCAAAAAGAGTTTGATGATATTTCCAACAAGCTTTATGATGAATATGAACTTACACGTCGTGAAGCAGAGGAACTCAATATTGTAATTGAGGATGTTCCCGAGGCTAAAAAACGTCTTAACGAACTCAAAGGTAAAATACGTGCGCTCGGTAATGTGAATGTCAGTGCTATTGAGGAGTATAAAGAGGTTTCCGAACGTTACAGCTTTATGCACGGACAGGTAAACGATGTTGAAAAATCGAAAGCCGAACTCATTAAGCTTATAAATGAATTAACCGGTAAAATGGGTGTCCAGTTTAAAGAACAGTTTGACAAAATTAACTTTAGCTTTGGTCAGACATTCTCGGAGCTCTTCGGCGGCGGTAAAGCATCCCTTGTACTTACAGATGAAAATGACGTTCTCGAATGTGATATTGATATCAAGGTTCAGCCTCCCGGAAAGAATGTTCAGAATATTTCACTTCTTTCAGGTGGTGAAAAGGGACTTTCAGCCATTGCGCTTCTTTTTGCAATTCTGAAAATCAATCCTTGTCCGTTCTGTATATTTGACGAGGTTGAAGCGGCGCTTGACGATGTAAACGTCGCGCGTTACGCGTCCTATGTTCGCCGTATGACGGATAATACGCAGTTCATTCTCATTACACACCGTCGCGGAACTATGGAAGAGGCTGATATGCTTTACGGTGTCACTATGCAGGAAAAAGGCGTGTCAAAGCTTCTTGAGTTAAAGACAGCAGAAATGGCAAGTAAGTTTGATTTGACATAATCTTGGGCGTCTTACTTGATTTATCCAATCTTAAATCAATTTTATAAAAAGGTGACTATATGGGTATTTTTAAAAAGATAAATTTCGGATTAAGAAAAACAAGAAAAAACGTTTCCGGTGCTATTGATAACGTTCTTGATAGTTATACATCCATAGACCAGGAACTTTTTGACGAGCTCGAAGAAGCTCTTGTTATGGGTGACGTCGGTGTTTCTACTGCATCCGAAATAACACTTCGTCTTAACGACGTGGTTCGTAAAAAAGGCATAAAGAACCCTGCAGATGTTAAGGCTGAAATAAAGGACATCGTTGCTGAGATGCTTGAAGGTGGCGAGGATATGGGTCTTATTACCATTCCTTCTGTCATCCTCGTTATCGGTGTAAACGGTGTCGGTAAAACTACAACAATAGGTAAACTTGCCGCAAGGTATAAGGCAGAAGGTAAAAACGTTATTCTTGCCGCCGCCGATACATTCCGTGCGGCAGCCATAGATCAGCTTGACGTTTGGGCAGAACGCGCCGGTGTTGATATAATTAAGCATAAAGAGGGCGCAGACCCTGCGGCGGTTATTTTTGATACGATTTCTGCTGCCAAGGCTCGCGGTACCGAAATAATTATTTGCGATACCGCAGGCAGACTTCATAATAAGAAAAATCTTATGGATGAATTAGGTAAGATTTACAGAGTTATTGACCGTGAGCTTCCTTATTCTGACCGTGAAGTTTTGCTTGTTCTTGATGCTACTACAGGCCAGAATGCGGTTAATCAGGCTCGTGAATTCGCAAAGATTGCTGAAATTACAGGTATTATTCTTACAAAGCTTGACGGTACTGCTCGCGGTGGTGTAGTTCTTTCCATAAAGAACGACCTTAAAGTTCCGGTTAAATTCATCGGTGTGGGTGAAGGTATAGATGATTTACAGCCCTTTAACCCAAAAGCCTTTGCGGAAGGTCTTTTTGAGGCACTGCCCGAAGATTACGAAGAAGATGATATAGACCTTTCAAAAATCAAAGAGGATGTCAAGCCTTCCGATGCTTCTCAGGAAAATGAGCTTGCTCAGGCTATGGGTGAGATTTTTGAAGCAATGGCTGAAATTCAACAAGAAGAGGTTGTTGAAAAAGCTGAAGATAAAATTCCGGAAATTTCTGAAAAAGCTGAAGAAGCAGAAATGCTTAATGCCGTTGAAGAAGAGGATGGACCCACGGAAGTATTTGTTGCAGAAAAAACTGATGAAGAAGAAAAACCCAAAAAGAAAAAAGGTTTCTTTGGGAGGTTGTTCGGATAATGAGCAAAGAATTTTTAATTGCAACCCACAATATGAAAAAGCGAGACGAACTTTACAGAATTCTCTCGCCTTTGGGCATTGATGTTAAAACTGCCGACCAGTTAGGTATTGAAATAACCGATGTTGACGAAACAGGTGAAACATTCTATGAAAATGCTCTCCTTAAAGCGGAAAGCGGTTGCCGTGAAAGCGGAATGCCTTGTGTGGCAGATGATTCAGGCCTTGCGGTTGATTATCTTGTAGGTGCGCCCGGTGTTTACTCGGCGCGTTTTGCAGGGGAGCACGGCAATGATGAAAAGAACAACGAGAAGCTTCTGAAGCTTCTTTCTGACCTTCCTGTTGAAGAAAGAACAGCGCGCTTCGTTTCTGTGGTTTGTTGCGTTTTTCCTAACGGCGATATTGTTACCGCCCGCGGTGAATGTAAGGGATATATAGGCTATGAGCCTAAGGGAAACGGCGGGTTCGGTTACGACCCACTGTTTATGGTCGGTGATAAGAGCTTTGCGGAGCTTACACCGGATGAAAAAGATTCTCTCAGTCATCGCGGCAACGCTTTAAGACTCCTTTCTGAAAAACTTAAAGATTATTTTGAACAACAGTAATAACAACGCCTATATCGGTGATATCGATTAACATATCGGTATCACCGCTTTTTGCTGTTATAGTGTCGTAGCTCGGACTGCTGATAACAGCATCGAAATCTATTTGACTGAAAAGCTCCTTTTCGGTATCGGCATTGCCTATGTATGCACTTATGCAATTTTTTATAAATTTCATTTCTTCTTTTTGCTGAACACAGTGAGGCGGGAAGGTTAAATTAAGCGTGTAGAGGTTGTTATTATCATCACATTTGAACTGAACTAATATTTCATTTTCATTAAATTTATAAAAACGTGTTAAAGTTGCGTTATTTCGGTCAAAAATATAACCACTCTCCGTTAGTGAATATGATTCTGATAACTTGTTCATCCTTTGTGTGAAGGAATGCAATGTGTTGCCTTTAGTAGATAGTTGACAACTTGAGAAGAATACGATAATAAGCAATAACATCATTGATAAACGGATTTTTTTCAAGCTAAAACCTCCATGTTTTAACAAAATATTAACATTTTTTGATATATATTAATATATAATTACAGTGTATACTTGTATCCCGATATAAAATATATGATATTTATATAATATAATTCCGAGTGATTTTATGAAGAAATTTATTAAAAAAATAATTTGTTTAATAATGTGTCTTTTTGTTGTCGGTTCATCGGTATCTGTTGTTACTGTTGCGGCGGGCGGCAATAATGGTGCATACCCTGAGGGCGTTACAGCCGAACAGGCTCTTGCTGCAGTCGATGGTACTGACAGACTTGTCAATTCAGCAGTTCCGCTTTTAACCGGTCATAGTCTTAAAAATCTTGTAACACCTATGATATATAGCAGTGAATCACTTTCCTCTATGCTTGTGCAGATGTACATTTCCTTAGAGGAGAGCAGTGACGAGTTAGCTAATATAGGTATAGACATATCTGTGAAAAATGTCGCGGCGGCACTTTCGGGATATCCTGAAGTCAGCGCGGCATTGAGTCAGTATTCCTCCTGGTCGGAGGTTAATCTTGATGGCGTGAACTGGGGTGTCACCGAAAAAAACGGTTTTGCAACTGCTATGGGAGCGGCGTTTTCTCCGCTTAATGATGTCTTGTATATGTTGCTTTGTTCGGGTACTTATGAAATTTCAGGTTTTATAAAAATAAAAGGCTCTGACGGATACTCAAAAGCAATAGTTCCTATGCTTAATTCTTTGAAATGCCCCGGCATTATGACTCAGGAACAGTTCTCTGCACAAGCAAATGCAGATAAAAACAGTATGGTGAAAAATATCATATTACCCATACTTTCATTATTGGAAAAAGTGTTTGAAGCACCTGCGTCAACGCTTACGGATTTTCTGCCGAGCTTTGCGTATTTTTCCGAAAGTGGCGAGATGGATAAGTGTATGGGCGCCTTGATGGAACCCATAACCTCGAATCCTCTTGTTGAAGTTGCGGTATGGCTCAAAATAATAGACCTGGACTTTTTCAGCTTTGATATTGAAACTATGTTAGGTAGTTTTACTTCCGGTATGGGTGACGGCAGCTTAAAGCTTGCGGAAATTGATATGGAAGCTCTTTCAAAATGCGGAAGTGTCAGCGGTAATGGATTTGTTTCTGATAAAGGCAAAGCGTATGTAGTTATAATGCGTTGGCTTGTAGATACACTTAAACTGAATTCCGATAATTTAGATGGACTTATGAATACTATGGGTTCAACTGAGAGTGTCGGAACAAATGACTTTTTGAAAACAGTTCTTTCTAAGGATACAGATGCAATAGTAAAAACAATGATTTTATTATTTACACCGATTGAACCCGGTGAAGCTGAGGCTATGGTTTATCCCGGTATTTCCTCAGCAACAGTTCAGTATACACCGAACCTTACCGAGGCCGATTACGCCAGGGCTCTCGGTGAGATGGACGACCTTCTTGATGATTTCGTTAAAGAGGGCGGGGATTATAACAGTATTGACGGACTTTTGTCATCTGCAATTTACTCTAACAGCAATATAAACTCTCTTGTTGTAGGTATATATTCCGAGTTTGAAAAGAACGGTATTACAGATTTGCTTGTACTTCTCGGTATTGATGTAACACCCAAGGGCGTTGCCGCTAAACTTACTGAGAGTGATTATAAAAATGCAGCTAAAGCGTTGAACAAATCATCTTGGGAAGAGGTTTCATTGAACGGTATTTCCTGGGGCTTTAACAACGGTTCCAGAAAAGGTTTCCAGAATGCCCTTACAGCAGTTCTCAGACCCTTATATCCGCTTTTGAGGGTTCTTCTGGCGGAAGATGATATTGTGATTATGGATAGCATCACCTTAAAGGGTTCTGATGGCTACAATACCTCAATAATTCCTATATTGGAAGCTTTAGGCTGTGAGTCATCGGATATTAAAACATATGAAAAATATAAGAGAACTTCAGATACGGATAGTGTTATGAAGGATATTCTTGACCCGGTTTTCGATTTGGTAGATGAGATATGCGAGAAGCCGGTGGATACTTTAACTGAAAAGTTGCCCAATATCGTATATTTTATGAACAGTGGCTCTCTTGAAAAATGTATCAATAACCTTATGCTTCCTGTGACAGCTTTCAGCCATAAGCTTTCCGGAGTTTATGATGTCAAAATAGATATGACGGCGTTGACTTCGCAGATTGATATGAACGCTCTTTTAAGCGGAATGCTTAAAGGCACGGGAATGAATATCGCCGAATTCGATGTTAATGCACTTGCTAATATGGGAACGGCAGAAAAACGCACAAGTAAACAAGTGAAAAACGGAAAAAATGTTGAGTATACTTATGTCGTTGCCGATAAAACCGATGTGTTTATGACCCTTGTGAGAGTTCTTGCGAAGACTATGAAGCTTCCCGGAAATGAGAATCTCCTTATGAGTTCAATGGGTGAAGGTGATACATTCTCGTCATATTCGTCGTCTTTTTCTGATCAGATTGCAACTATGACGGAAGATGAACTTATCGAGTGGCTTTTTAACCTTTTCTTTAAAGAACGAGTAAAAGCGGAATTAGTTGTAGATGAAGATTATTCTCCTACGATAATATATAAAGAAGCAGAAAAGAATTACACTTGGTTATTTGTGATTTGCGGATATTTATTGATATCGGCGATTATAGGTGCAATAGTGTACTTTAACAGGAAACGGTTGTATTACTAAGCGGTTTTCCGGGAGGAATGAAATTTGTTAGTATTAAAAAATATAGTTAAGGATTATGTTACCGGCGATACAACGGTCAGGGCACTTAAAGGCATAGATATAAGCTTCCGTGAAAACGAGTTCGTTGCTATATTAGGTCCGTCCGGTTGCGGTAAGACAACAATGCTTAATATTATCGGTGGTCTTGACCGATACACCAGCGGAGATTTGCTTATTAACGGAAAGTCAACAAAATATTTCAGCGATGGTGATTGGGATACTTATCGTAATCATTCTATAGGTTTTGTTTTTCAAAGTTATAACCTTATTCCGCACCAAACAGTTTTAGCTAACGTTGAACTGGCACTTACACTTTCGGGCGTTTCTAAAAAAGAGCGAAGAGAACGTGCTATCGAAGCACTCAGAAAAGTTGGTCTGGAGCAGCAGATTCATAAAAAGCCCAACCAAATGTCCGGCGGACAGATGCAACGTGTTGCCATTGCGCGTGCGCTTATCAATGACCCGGATATACTCCTTGCGGATGAACCCACCGGCGCTCTTGACAGTGAAACAAGCGTTCAGATAATGGACCTTCTTAAGGAAATTGCCAAAGAGAAACTCATTATAATGGTTACCCATAACCCTGACCTTGCTAATGATTACGCCAACAGAATAATAAGGTGCCTTGACGGCGAAGTCGTTGATGATTCTAACCCTTATAAACCGACTGATGCTGATATTAAAGCTCAGGAGAAAAAGGTTGCCAATGCGAAAGTTAAGGGTAAGAAATCAATGTCCTTTGGTTCTGCATTTGCCTTAAGCATCAATAACCTTAAAACTAAAAAGGGTAGAACCTTCCTTACGGCTTTTGCGGGAAGTATCGGTATTATAGGTATTGCTCTTGTTCTCGCGCTTTCTAACGGTATTCAGGTTTATATAGACAGAGTTCAGGAGGATATGCTTTTATCCTATCCTATGACTGTTGAAAAGCAGACTATGGATTTGGAAAGTATAATGAGCTCCTTTACCGGTATCACTAACGAGGCAACAAAGAATTCCGAAGATATTGAAGAAGGTAAGGTTTATGTAAATGAATCATTTATGCAAATGGTAAATGCATTTATTTCTGAATCTACTTCAAATAACCTTAATAATTTCAAAAAATATATTGAAGATAATAAGGCAGAGTTCGATGAATGCTGTAATGACGTACAATACAGATACAGTACACAGCTTAATATTTATCGTGCGGATACTGAAAATGGCGTCGTTAAGGTGAATCCCAGCACAATGATGGAAAGTATGCCCATGGATGAGAGTATGGCGGGCATGGCGTCATCTATGTCCAGTATGACTCAGAGCTTCAGTGTATGGACCGAACTTATCGGTGATGATGCACTGATGAATGCTCAGTATGACGTTATAGCAGGCAGAATGCCCGAAAACTATAACGAGGTTGTGCTTATTGTAGACGGTAACAATCAGATAAATGAACTTGTTGTTTATGCTCTTGGCCTTAAGGATCAAGAGGAATTTACCAAGGATATTATGGCTGCACTTGCCAGCGGCGAAACCTTAGAAAGTGAGAGTATTACAGAGTATTCTTATGATGATATTCTTAATATGAAATTTAAGTTGGTGCTCAGTGCAGATTATTTCGTAAAGAATTCCGAAACAGGTCTTTGGGCAGATAACAGCGAGAATGATTATTTTGTAAAAAAACTTGTTGACGAAGGCGAAGAAATCAGAATTGTAGGTATTCTCAAACCTGATGAAAACAATACTCTTTCAATAGGTACAGGCGGTATAGGCTACACAAGAGCACTTATGGATTACGCCATAAATCAGACACGTAGCCGCGAGGTTGTAAAAGAACAGCTTGCGAATAAGACAAGAGACGTCATTACCGGATATGAGTTTTCTACTCTTACGGTTAATGATTTCGATTTGGCGGATGTAGATTTAAGCATCATCGATTACCAGTATCTTGATTACGGTCCGTTCCTTTCTATGGCAGAGGGTATGGATATGGCAGAAGTCGATATGAGTAATATGGCGGCGATGTTCGGCTTTGATGATATGACAGAGCTTCAGAAAAAGCTGATGGAAGGCTTCCTGAACGATGAGCAGGTGCTTGCTCTCAAACAAGCGTACGTAGATACACTTGCCGCTAACAGTTCTCTTGAAGGTACACTTACAAAGTTAGGTTACTCTACTTTTGAATCGCCATCCTCCATAGCATTTTACCCGAAGAGCTTTGAAGATAAAGAGAAGTTAAATGAGCTGATAGACTACTATAATGCTCAGGTTGAGGCTGACGGACACCCGGAAGCACAGATTGAATGTACTGACCTTATAGGTGTTCTTATGAGCAGTCTCACTACTATAATTGATATTGTTACTTATGTTCTTGTAGCTTTCGTAGCTATTTCTCTTGTTGTTTCTTCTATAATGATAGGTATTATCACTTATATCTCTGTTTTGGAACGTACTAAAGAAATAGGTATTCTCAGAAGTATAGGTGCATCGAAAAAGGATATTGCCCGGGTATTCAACGCGGAAACAGCGGTTATAGGTTTCGGTGCAGGTGTCATAGGTATAATAACCACACTTATTCTGGAGATACCAATTAACTTGTTCCTTAAGTATATACTCTATATACCTGCCGCAGCATCACTTCCTGTACTTGGCGGAATATTACTCGTAGTAATCAGTATATCATTAACTCTTATTGCAGGTCTTATACCGTCACGTATGGCGGCAAAGAAAGACCCTGTGGAAGCATTGAGAACTGAATAAAAACAGTAAAAACGTTATGCTCTATGGGCATAACGTTTTTTCTCTGCTTTTGTCCGAAATATTGATTTTAATGATGTTGAGTTGTATAATGTTGGGGTAGGTGATTATATGAAGAAGCGCACAAAAATTATAATAGCGGTATTATCTGTTGTACCGATAATCTGCATTGCGGTAGGCAGTATATGTTTGTTTAGTTTTCGTGAATCAATAGCAATGTCTGCGCTGTATGCTAATTCTTCCCAAATACTTGGGGATATTGAAGAAAATCAAAATGAAAGTACTGAAAATGCAGAGAAATTATACGATGCTATATTAGCGAACGAAAGTATTACAGCAAAAGAGAAAAAAACATTAGCAAATTATATTCAATACTTTGTCGATAATAAGTACATAGATTGCGAATATGTGTGTAATAAATTAGCGACATTTACTATTACCCCAAATGACCCTGCTCTTCTGGATGATGGAATCAGTGCTGAATATAAATCGGAAAATTCTATAACCTTTGCTAACGATGAGGAAAGAGAGTTTTCGTTATCCCATGAACTTCACCATTGTATAGAGAGCGAAAACCTATCGTATGATTATTATGGTTGGTTTGGTGAAGGCTTTACCTGCCTTGTCAATTATGAATATTTTGATGTTGTAGCCGATAGCTGTAATACTCAGACATTTTTTGTCCGTGGTCTGTGTGAGATAGTGGGTCCTGAGTTTCTTTTTGAATTAAGCGCAACGGGAGATATAAGTGTTTTGGAAAACGCCCTTGTTGAACGTGGAATTGATGAAATTGCCATAGCCGAAGCATTTGCTTTGTTCACACAATTAAAAGATGATGAATCTTATATGGGCGTGTTGACTGATGAACAACGTTTTGAGGCAGTATTTGTATTACTTGATATGTACAACGTTGCGTATGACTATCCGGAAAATATTACATATTCTTTCTATAAAGCAGTTGAAGAATTTGTTGGCGTGAATTCGGAGGAGTATTGCTATTATTATCTTAACTCAACAAAGCGGGAGGAATCCGATTGGAATGAACAATATGTACCGCAAACAACCTTAGATACTCTTTACGAAGATTTGATTGATTGTGCTTCTTAGTCTTTGTGTGAAGTGCCCTCACTTTAATGAAAAGCGAGGGCGTTTTTTTGTTTTAATAGCGTTTTTTACTGTGTTTTGTATTGAAAACAAAGAATATGTGTGCTAAAATTGAATATGTATAAATTTTCCCATTAGAGGTGTATTTGGTATGAGAAAAACATCAGCAAATATCGGTTTTATCGGTATAAGTGGCAGAGGTTCGGGTATGCTTGATTTGCTTTTGCAGGTTGATGGCGTTAAGGTTCCTGCGGTTTGTGACCTTATTCCCGAAAGAGCTGAAAGAGGTATAGAAATTGTTGAGGAGCGTACGAATAAGGCTTATCCCGTACACGCTTACCTTGATTATAAAGAAATGTTTGAAAAAGAAGATTTGGATGCGGTTGTTATTGCAACTACATGGATTACTCACGCTATGATAGCAGTTGACGCTATGAACGCGGGCCTTCACGTAGGTATGGAGGTTGGCGGCGCCGCTTCTATCGAAGAGTGTTGGGATATGGTAAGAACAAGCCAGCGTACCGGTAAAATCTGTATGCTTCTTGAGAACTGTTGTTACTGTAGAAATGAAATGGCAGTATTCAATATGATTCGCAAGGGTATCTTCGGTGAAATCGTACATATGGAGGGTGGATATCGCCACGATTTACGTGATGAAATCTGCCTCGGTCGTGAGAATATTCACGGTAGACTTTATAACTTCATTCACCGTAATGGCGAAGTTTATCCCACACATCAGTTAGGACCTATCGCGAAGGCTCTTAATATTAACAGAGGTAACCGTTTCCTTACTGTAAACTCTGTTGCAAGTAAATCCCGCGGTCTTCATCAGTGGATAAAAGATAATAAAGGCGAAGAATACGACCTTTTTGATACAACCTTTAACTGTGGCGATATTGTAACAACGATAATCAAATGCGCTAATGGTGAAACAATTAAACTTACACATGACTGCTCGCTTCCCAGACCCTATACACGTGATTATGAGGTTCAGGGTACAAAGGGTATTTATTCCGAACCCGAGGACGGCAAAGGTAGAATTTATATTGACGGTACCCATAAGGAACATCAGAGCTGGACTCACGAATGGGATGAGTTTGAACCCTGGCGTGAAAAGTACGAGCATCCTCTTTGGGTTCTTTATGAAAAGGGTGGCATCAAAGCAGGTCATGGTGGTATGGACTACCTTATTCTTTCATCATTCGTTGATAGCGTTTTCGAGGGCGAAAAAGCTAATATAGACGTTTATGATACAGCAACCTGGATGGCAATTACCTGCCTTTCTGAACAGTCCGTTGCTATGGGTGGTGCACCTGTTCCCGTACCCGACTTTACAAACGGTAAATGGATTGACCGTGAACCTATCAGACGCGGTATGTATTGCCTTGAAGAAGTATGTGAAGAGTGTTACGATATAAGCGAGGAGACAGCAGAATGAAATATTATATAGGTGTTGACGGCGGCGGAACAAAAACCGCATTTGCCCTTTTTGATGAAAACAAAAATATAGTCGAGCAGTATGAAACCGAAGGCTCAAATCATGAAAATATGGAAGGCTCTTTTCCCCAGGCTGCAGGAATTATTGCAGGCGGCGTAAACGGTCTTTTAGCAAAAGCCAATGTTTCACTTGATGATATCGCCGGCATACTTATGGGTCTTGCGGGTATCGACCATCCTTATCAGCATGACGCAATGCAGGAAGAGCTTGCGAAACTCGGTATCACAGGTGCTCGTATTTATAACGATGGATTTATTGTTATTAAAGCGGGTGTCGGCGCAGGTTGCGGTATTGGCTATAACTGCGGTACAGGTACTTGCTGTAATTCCCTTGATTCTGACGGCAATATGCTTCAGATAGGTGGTTTCGATGTCCTTTCCGGTGATAAGGGTAACGGACACTGGGTTGGCTCACAAGCGTTCAGAATTATGTATGATGAGATTTGCCTCGGTAAAGGTAAATCATTGATTACTGAATATATGAAGGAAAAAGAAGGTATTTGCGACAGAGCAACACTTCTTGATTCTATCGCTGTTCTGGAGAGCGAAGATGAGGGCGAGGCTTTCTTGAGAAAACTTATCGTTTCATTCTTCGACGCCGCAAACAACGGTGACGAAGCAGCACTTGCTGTAATTGAAGAAATGGCACAACGTGGTGCGGATTTTATCTGCGGGCATGTAAAGGCAATGAACTTTAATTGTGACGTTATAAACGTTGTTCTCTCCGGCTCTATACACACAAAACTTCCTTCATACAAGTATACTGAAAGAATGGCTGAGCTTGTTGCTGAAAAAACCGGTAGAAAGTTTAACTTCATCAAACTCGATTGTGCACCTGTTACAGGTTGCGTTAATTGGCTTCTTGAAGACTGATAAATATTTTCGTTGAAAGGATTGATACTGATGAAAGAAATTAATGTTACCGTTATCGGTTCAGGTAGTACATATTGCCCCGAACTTATTTATGGTTTTATTGAGGCAAAGGATTCTCTTAAACTTAAAAGAGTTGCCTTTATGGATATCGACGAAAGAAAGCGCACAATAGTTGGCGGTCTTTGTCAGCGTATGCTTAAAAGCGCCGGTATCGACTGTGAAGTTGTTATGACAGATGACCTTGACCTTGCATTGCAGGGTGCAGACTTCGTAGTTACACAGATTCGTGTAGGTAAGCTTCCTTGCCGTCATATTGATGAGAGCATTCCCCTTAAACACGACCTTATAGGTCAGGAAACAACCGGTATCGGTGGTTTCTTTAAGGCGCTTCGTACAATCCCTGTTATGGCTCATATTGCGGAACGTATCGAAGCAATTTGCCCCGATGCATGGCTTATTAACTTCACAAACCCCTCGGGCATTATTTCCGAGTTCCTTATTAACCACACCAACGTTAAGACAATGGGTCTTTGCAACGTTCCTATCGCTATGATTGATGACGTTAAAGCCGCAGTAGGTGAGGATGCAAAGATTACATATCTCGGTCTTAATCACCTTAGCTGGATAACATCCGTTAAGGTAAACGGCGAAGAAAAGTTCGACAGCATTTTCGATGATAACTTTGCTCCCACTGTTATGAAGAATATCCACGATGACGGCTTTGATATGGAATGCCTCAATGCTTGCAAAGGTTTCCCCTCATCATATCTTCAGTATTACTACAGTCGTCAGGCAAAGCTTAATTACCTTAAATCAGGTTCAAAGAGCCGTGCACAGGTTTGTATGGAAATTGAAGAGGAACTTCTGAAACTTTACAGCGACAACGAGCTTGTTATTAAACCTGCTCTTCTTGAACAGCGTGGTGGATACAAGTATTCTCTTGCGGCAGTTTCACTTATTGACTCTATCGCAAATGACAAAAAAGATGTTCACGTTGTAAACATCAAGAATAATGGTACTCTTAAATTTATGGATGATGACGATATCGTTGAAATTGCCGCCGTTATCGGCGCAGACGGAGCAAAACCCGTTGAAATTGAAGAATTCGATAACCGTCATATCATCAGCCTTATGCGCACTGTTAAATCTTACGAGAAATACACAGTTGAGGCTGCAATGAAAGGCTCCGACGAAGATGCAATGAACGCTCTTATGCTTCATCCTCTTTGCGGTGACTTTGCTCAGGCAAAGGCATGCTACGAAGAAATGAAAGAAGCACACAAAGCATATCTTCCTCAGTTCTTTAAAGATTAATAAAAAGCTCCTTGCCGAATGAAGCAAGGAGCTTTTTTATTATGCAAAGGGATTTTCAGTTTTGTAGGGGAGCGACTTTGGCTGATTGTAGCCGATTTTTTCAACACCGAGATATTTGAATACTTCAAATATTGCTTTGCCGTGGTGACCGAAAGCAACTGCACCGTGGTGAGGGAAGTTGTCTTCGATAAGCACGTGACGGTAGAATCTGCCCATTTCGGGAATTGCGAATACACCGATACCGCCGAAGGAGCGTGTTGCAACCGGAAGAACCTCGCCCTGAGCAACGTATGCTTTAAGGTGACTGTCAGCAGTTGACTGAAGTCTGAAGAAAGTGATATCACCGGGTGCGATATCGCCTTCAAGAGTGCCGTTGGTGAACTCCTTGGGGAGTGCTCTTGCCATAATCTTCTGATATTTCATTTCGCAGAAACTGAGTTTGCAAGCGGGTGTATTACCACAATGGAATCCCATAAATGTATCTGTGAAGCTGTAAGGAGTTTTACCGTTGATTTCTTTATCATACATATCTCTGGGAACAGAGTTGTTGATGTCGAGAAGTGTAACTGCATCTTCGCTTATGCAAGCACCTATATATTCTGAAAGTACGCCGTAAATGTCAACCTCACAGGAAACAGGAATACCTCTTGCGGCAAGTCTGCTGTTTACGTAGCAGGGAACAAATTTGAATTCTGTCTGGAATGCGGGCCAGCATTTGCCGGAAATTGCAACAAATTCTCTTGAGCCTTTGTGTTCTTCTGCCCAGTCAAGAAGTGTAAGTTCATACTGAGCGAGTTTTTCGAGAATTTCAGGCTTTTTGTTGCCTGCGCCAAGTTCGTTTTCCATATCTTTAACAACTTCGGGGATTCTTGCATCACCTGCGTGTGCGTTAAAGGCGGCGAAAAGGTCAAGTTCACTGTTTTCTTCTATTTCAACACCTAAATCATAGAGTCTTTTGATAGGTGCATTGCAAGCAAGGAAGTCCTGAGGACGAGGCCCAAAGGAAATGATTTTAAGATTTTTAAGTGCAACCAAAGCTCTTGCGATGGGAACAAAGTCTTTAATCATTTTTGCGCAATCTACGGCATCGCCTACGGGATATTCGGGTATGTATGCTTTGATGTTTCTCAATTTAAGGTTGTAACTTAAGTTGAGTACACCGCAGTAAGCATCGCCTCTGCCGTCAAGAAGGTCGTTTTCGCTTTCTTCAGCGGCGGCACAGTACATAACAGGGCCGTCAAAGTATTTAGCAAGCAGTGTTTCGGATGACTCGGGACCGAAGTTGCCGAGATAGATAACAAGTGCGTTACAGCCTGCATTCTTAATATCCTCTAATGCTTTGAGCATATCTTTTTCGTTTTCAATGCATATCGGGCATTCGTAAATTTCACCGGTTTTCTGGTATTCTTTAACGATTGCACTTCTTCTGCCCTCGGAGAGTGACATAGGGAAGCAATCGCGTGAAACGGCTACAATGCCAAGTTTGATTGTTGGTATATTTTTCATAGCAATACCTTCTTTTCATTATTTGATAAATATATTTTACTTTGAAGTGTCTCGTATGTCAATATTTAAACATAGCGATAGACGTAAAATATTGGTATTGACATAATTATTTGGTGGTGATATAATTTTATAAAATTTAAAAACAAACCGTTGAGGCGGAGGTAACGGCGATGATGCCTTCACAGAGAACCCGTGTAGCTGGAATCGGGTAAGAAACAAATCGTCAAATGGGCCGCTGAGGGTGCAGTCAAATGTCTTGTGACAAAGTATTCTGCAACGTGTAGGCATACGTTAGTTGTCGGGGGTATGTTTGTACCTCGTAAGAGTGCGATTTTCGCGAATTCAAGGTGGCACCGCGGATAAGTTTTTATTCGACCTTGACAGATGGTATAATTCTGTCGAGGACTTTTTATTTTTGCGAAAGGTGTATATTTATGTTGTTTACAAAACGATGGCGTAGTTTATAAGCTTTAATTTTATACTACATTTATTATTTGGAGGTAACTAAGATGTTATATAACGGTATTGATTTTGATACATATTTTAATAATTATCCTGACAAAAACGGCTATTTCGGCAAATACGGCGGAGTTTATATTGATGATAAGCTTAAAGATGCTATGGCAGAAATCACAGAGGCATATTATTCAATCTGCCAGTCAAGAAAGTTTATAGCGGAGCTTCGCAGAATCAGAAAAGAATTCCAGGGCAGACCTACTCCCGTAACTCACCTTGAGAGACTTTCCGACGCTCTCGGCGGTAAAGTTCAGCTTTATGCAAAGCGCGAAGATTTGAATCATTCAGGTGCTCATAAGCTTAATCACTGTATGGGTGAGGCGCGTCTTGCAAAATATATGGGTAAGAAGAAGGTTATCGCAGAAACAGGTGCAGGCCAGCACGGTGTTGCTCTTGCTACTGCCGCCGCATATTTCGGACTTGAATGTGATATCTATATGGGTTCTGTTGATATTAAAAAACAGGCTCCGAACGTTGCGAGAATGAAAATTCTCGGCGCAAATGTTGTGGAGGTTACCCACGGTCTTAAGACGCTTAAAGAGGCTGTTGACGCTGCTTTTGATGCTTATAGTAAAGAATATAATGATAGCATTTACTGTATAGGCTCTGTTTTAGGTCCTCATCCATTCCCAATGATGGTTCGTGATTTTCAGAGTGTTGTGGGTATTGAGGCAAGAGAACAGTTTATTGAAATGACAGGCAATCTTCCTACATCAATCGTTGCTTGCGTTGGCGGCGGTTCAAATGCGGCAGGACTTTTTGCAGGCTTCCTTAATGACCCTGTTGATATTTACGGTATTGAACCTCTTGGCAGAGGTCCTAAGCTCGGTGATCACGCCGCAAGCCTTAAATACGGAACAGAGGGCATTATGCACGGCTTTAACAGCATTATGCTTAAGGATGAAAACGGTGAACCTGCTCCGGTTTACTCAGTCGCAAGCGGTCTTGACTATCCTTCATCAGGCCCTGAACACGCTTTCTTGCAGGAAATCGGAAGAGTTAAATATGATGTAATTGATGACGAAGAAACAATAGATGCGTTCTATAAGCTTTCAAGACTTGAAGGTATCATTCCTGCTATCGAAAGCTCTCATGCCGTTGCTTACGGTATGAAGCTTGCAAAGACTATGGACCACGGCTCAATCCTCATTAATCTTTCCGGTCGCGGAGATAAGGATATGGACTATATAATAGAAAATTACGGTATAAGATAATTTTGAATTGCCGAGTTTCGCGCATAAGTCATTTTTCTCCCCTCGGAGTATCCATATACACCGTCGGGTCGAGAAAAAGCCTTCTGCATCAAAACTCAGCAATTCAACGTGTGGCGAGTTTCGCGCATAAGTCAATCTTTGCTAATAAAAAAGAAATACTACCTGAAAAGCAAGCATCTTTTCAGGTAGTATTTCTTTTTTAATAAACCTTAATCCACTCGATTTCAGGTTCGTCACGTGAGGACATAATACGGAGTTTGATTTCATCCGTTTCAATGGGGTCGATTTTTAAAATTTTTCTACTGCCGACTGTTGTTGATTGTTTGACCTTACGCCATTGGGAGTGCTCGTCTTTTGCCAGAATTGAAAAGTTTGAAATTCTCTGACCTTCGCTGATTTTTTCAGCTACTTCGACATATTTAATCAATTTCTTTTCAGTAAGCGAAACGGTATATTCGGGTTGAGTTTTTCCGTAACCGTCAAGTTTTCGGAAGGGGATACCTTCCGCGAGATTTGTACCGAATTCTTTTTTTAGTAACCCGCCTAATTCACTGAGCCGTTTGACATCTTCATCGTTGAATTTTCCGTTAGGCATAGGAGGGATATTGAGGTTAAAGGTTGTATTGTTACCAACGGAATTCATGTAAGTGTTGAAAAGTCTTTCCAACGAGTGGGGCTTTTCTTGTTCGTGGTAGAACCAACCCGGTCTTATGGACATATCGGTTTCCGCAGGGGCAAAAACAAGGCTTTTTGCATACATTATATTCTCCAATGAACCTATAGCTACATCGGAGTTGTAATTGAATTTTAGATCACCGTCAACAAGAGCACCCTCAGTCTGTGGCTTGTTCATAGGGCAGAGCTCGTAGGGGACAACAGCCCATTGAGCATAGGGTGCTGTTCCTGCCTCATTTCCGCACCAACGGATAGTGCCGCCATCGTGAAAAATTGTGGCATTAGGTTGATACTTTTCAACAAGCTCTATGAAACCGTCAAAATCATATACCTGCTTTTTGCCGTTTGGACCTTCGCCGCAGGCACCGTCAAACCAGACGTGGAATATTTCGCCGTAGTTGGTAAGAAGCTCGGTTAACTGATTTTTGTAATAGGTGTTATACTCGTCAGTACCGTAGTATTTTGAGTTTCTGTCCCAGGGTGAGAGGTAAAAGCCAAATTTAATGCCGTGTTTTTTGCAGGCTTCTGCGGCTTCACGGACAATATCGCCTTTACCGTTTTTATACGGACTGTTTTTCATACTGTGTTCAGTATATTTCGTTTGCCAAAGGCAGAAACCGTCGTGGTGTTTGGCAGTAAGGACAAGACCCTTCATGCCTGCTGCTTTAATTGCCTTTACCCATTGTTCACAGTCGAGCTCGGTAGGATTGAATATGGCAGGGTCTTCTGTGCCGTCACCCCATTCTAAATCGGTATATGTGTTAGGACTGAAATGAACAAAAGCATAGAAGGGCGTTTCTCTTAAATGTCGTAGTTGATTTTTGGATGGTTTTACGTGAGCTGCGTTATATAAAAATTCGTCAAAGTTCATTTTTTTCACCCTTACTATTTTTTATTTTGCAAAACGCAATCCATATCAAAATAATTGAAGCAGACATTATTGCCATTGAGTGTTGAAATCCTGAGTTTCTGAAAAGATGCGTGCAATCCGGTGTGCCTATAACAAGATAAACTACGTTTATGTAAGCTACAAAGAAAAACAACAAGTACTTCAAATATTGTGTCATATCATTTTCTTTAGCAGTTAATTTGAATTTTTTTGTGAATAAGAAAACTATACCTATTGCAAATAAAATGGCTATTACCGTTGCAATTATCATATATTCAGAGTCCTCGTATCTGACCAGAATCGGTCTTACGATATTGACACCAATCATAAAAACAGTTCCTGAAAGGTATGTTAAGGGTTTCGAAATTTTATGAGGAACTTTATTAAAAGCAAGTTCGGGAATATCATTTTCGGGTTTTAGTTTTATAAAAAATGCTGTAATTATAGCGCCCGCTATAAAGCCTGTGAAGTATTCCCAACAGCCCCAGGGATAAAAGAATTCGGGAAGATAAGATTCATTCAGCATATGGTAGCCGCCGTTTCCGAAGTAGAAGAAAAGGTCGGAAACTGTTATGGCAACCGCAAAAGCAGAGCAAACGACGGCACCGGTTTTTGCGGCTATTTTATCTTTAATAATAAATCTGACGGATAAAAGACAAACCATTGCTTTTATTGCTGAGGTTATAGCCTCAATGGATTGAAAATAATTTCTGCCGCCCTCTATTTTTTTAGCCCAGGAAACATCCTTGAAATGTTCCATATATATTTCATAGGCACTGCCGTCGATAGTTTGGAGAGACAATCCTTTTTCAAAAACTTCCGCAGCCTCCGGCTGAATGAAATTAAGTATAAAAGGTGCAATAAAGGCGTTTGCAATTAAATCGGTAACGTAGAAAATAACAAGTAATATTAAAAAATGTTTAAATTTCCATTGCTTTTCGCTGAAGCCTCTTCCCAGCATAATTCCGAATAAAGAAGCAAGTCCGAATCCCAGACATAACATCAGAAATACTGCTGAGCCTACGGATGTATAAACGATTTCACTGCCGTCAGCTAAATTTTCAGGTGTGTAAATGATACCGGTTATTTGATTTAACAGCGTACCCCAACCCGGCGTCGTCAGCATAAAAGCACCTGCTGTGAGTGCAATCCAGCCATTATCCAGCTTTTTTCTGCTGCCTTTTATAATGATTATAAACATAGTGAAAATAAAACCTGCGTTTAACAAACCCCATGACGAGCCCCATCCGTGTTCACCGCGGACACGCCACAAAAAGCCCATAAGCAGAGCCCCTAAAAGGATTAAAAAGAGGTTGTTTGTCTTCGTACTTTTATTCTTCATATTTACCACCTTTTGGTAAAAAAAGTTTTTTGTTGATTTTATTATATTATAATTCGTGTAAAATTCAACTTTAATTTATTGAAAAAAACAACGGATTGTGATAATGTTAATATGTTAAATGCGAAAGGGTGTGTAGTGTTGAAAAAACATAATAAAGCAAAAAAAGTACTTTCCGTAATACTTGTTGTGATCATTACTCTTGCAGTTGTTACGGCAATGGTTAATATTTGGTGTGTGGATGCGTTGCTGGAAAAAGCCAACTCATATAGTGAAGTAGAAATACAAGACACTATTGTTCCCCAAAAGGATGAAAACGGCAACTGGGTATTTACAACTGACCGCGATTTTAAGATAATGCAAATTACTGATGTACACATAGGCGGCGGATATATGTCCAATACAAAGGATTTTATGGCTCTTGATGCAGTCGCAGCTATGGTAAAAACGGAAAAACCTGACCTTGTAATAGCAACGGGTGATATTGCTTATCCGGTACCATTCCAGGCAGGAACATTCAATAATAAAAGCGGCGCCAAAGTTTTTGCTGAACTTATGGAAAGTCTTGGCGTTTACTGGACTGTTAATTTCGGAAATCATGATACTGAGGCATATAGCTATTTTCCCAGAGAAAAGATATCTGAGTTTTATTTGGATGAGAAATTTGAACACTGTCTTTTTGAAGCTGGTCCTGAAAGTATTGACGGATACGGAAACCAGGTTATTGAAGTTAAAAACTCAAAGGGTATAATTACACAGGCGTGTGTTTTGCTTGATTCACATTCATATACTGAAGGTGATATCTTTGGACTCTGGTGGAAGTATGATAATATTCACGCAAACCAGGTCGAGTGGTACAAAAATGAGATTCTTAGAATGAACAAGGAAAATGCTGATGCTATAAGCAAGCTCCCTGAGTCGGAGAAAAACGAGGCTCAAAAGCTATACGGCACAGTTAAGAGTCTTGCATTTTTCCATATTCCTTTGACGGAAGCTCTTGATGCGTGGACTGAGTTCAGAAATAATAATTTCAAGGATACCGCAGATTTCAAATACATAAACGGTATTATAGGTGAAACAGGAAAACGGATTTATTGTGGTATAGGTGAGGATGACCTTTTTGAAACAATGGTTGAATTGGACTCGACAAAAGCTATGTTCAACGGTCACGATCACTACAATAATACAACATTCAGTTATAAGGATATTATTTTCAGCTATGGATATAGTATAGATTATCTTGCTTATATCGGTATTTCGGGTGAAGGCTCACAAAGAGGTTGTACTATTATAACAGCTAAACCTGATTCAGCATTTGAAATTGATAAATACAATTATTACAGTGAGCGTTATGATTCATCGGGAATTGAGCGCGAAGAAGTTGTAATGCAATTTGAAGATGTAACATACGAAGTAAAAGAATAAAACAAAGCTACCGAACTAATCCTGTTCGGTAGCTTTGTTTTTATAAAAAGATATTTTGACTTAAATATTGGGGTTTTCGTTGTTGTTTATAATAGGAGTGCCTTGGCTTTGTGTATTAACGTTATCTGAAGGCATATAAAATTCATAGTCGGGAATGTCATTTGCTGTGATTATTTCGTTTTTTATAGCCTCGGTGCGAATATAGCCGAAAAATTCAGCGAATGTGCATTCCATATAAGGTGAAACGTACAATATGCCAACCAGACCGCCTGTTATGGACGATAAAATCTTCCAGCCAATGAAAGAAAGGTCCAGTATAAATAATTCCATTTTGTGACCGTCCATAATAGTTTTACTTAACCTTAAGGCCTCTTTCCTATCTATATCGGGACGTACAGCCAAAATATATGTTACTGCCCAATATTCGTAGGATTTAATAATTCCGGGGATAAATAGCAACAAAGTGTATCCGAAAATGTATAGGGTTTTGATTAAAGTGGTTATTGCAATATTCAAAAATGTCTTGTCTTTGAAATTGCAGATGAGCTCGGAAAAACGAGCAGGGTGATTTTTCCTTTGCTTAAGCAAGAAACGTATGCCGCCTGCTCGTAAAGGAGTGAAAACAAAAGCCTGAAGAGCAGTTGATATTATAGTAATCACCAAGAATAAGAAAACCGCTGAAATAAAAAATACAACCAGGGTTATAAGTGCTCTTTCGTCGGTTATCAGTTTTGAAAACTGACTTTGAGTCTGCTCCGGATTAGAGAAAAACGAAGTGTAACTTTCTTTGTCCACGTTGATGGAAAAGCTAAAAGATGAATTTGATGTGCCAAGGCCCATAATGAACGCAATGGCTACAAATATCCAGTGGTTCTTTTTCATATTAGCTTTCGCATTTTCTTTCAGCATTTTTCTATTCATAATAACACATCCTTTCTTGGATATATTTAAAGTGCTTTTACTCTGAAAACTTTTACACCGTGAGGTTGAACAACACCCATAATATCATTCGATAATGTAAGAGTTGAATTGCTCCAAAGGTCTTTAACTTCGTATTTTTTTGCAATGGGCAAATCAACATAAACTTCGTTGTGGATTTTTGTTAAGTTAAGAGACATTTTTTTCGGTGTGTTGGATTTGTTGAGGAAGCAAACAGCGAGTTCTCTGTTTTCAAGAGGTTTAACAAGTATATCGTATAAAGCGTTTGATGAAATTCGTTTTGCCTGTAAACCGCGTTTATCCTGGTCGATGGCAATAAGCTCCTTGTTTTTTAAGATGTTCAGAACTTTGTTCTGAGTATCTACGGTTCCGTCTTCGTTGACGAATTTTCTTACATCATTTCCCAGTATAAGGGGAGCAGCCATCATACACCATAAGGAGAAGTGGGTTCTGTTTTCTTCCATTGTGAGTTCGCCTACGCCGACCTCGAGCATATCAGGGTCATTCCAGCTACCGGGTCCTGCGTGTTTATAAAGGCGTGTGTTGGCTTCATAAATGCCTATCATAGACAGCCATGTAGGTTTAATATCAGGAGTAGTACGCCACAGGTTACCTGCTTGCGGACCCCATTTCCAGGGCCTGTTTGCACCCCATTCGCAAATTGAATAACAAATAGGCTTTTCTTCCGTGTTATTCTTTTCCGCGTATTCTCTGGTGGCGCGTTTGAGCTCATAACCCATTTTGGTGTACTGACGTTGTGCCGAATCCATACGTGATGCTATGGGGTTATAAAAGCGTAAAGTGTTGACGCCTTTGTTCAGTTGAACAACTATCTGCAGCCTACCGTCAGGCGTAAAGCTTTTTGATTCTGGGAAATAACAGTCGTATTCCTTGCCGCCGTTAACGTTGCATACAAGGAATTTTCTGCAATTTCCACCTTTTTTGAATACAACGGTTACGGAATACATACCATCATCGGGAACATCAATGGTATCGAATACCAATTCACCAAGACCGCCGCATAATCCGCCTACGACATAACCGCCGTCAACACGTTTGTCTTCGTAAACCTTTGCATCTTTAATAAGCGTGCCGTGTTCAGCCTGGATTTCTATGAAGTCAGGTTCATTCACTTTGCCTACGTAAATTTTAATTAGTTCGGGTGCAATAGTAGGAATTTTCTCATTGTGGCAGAAATCATATTTGAAATATTCAACGCCCCACTCAGCAAGTGTGTCTGCATCGATAGCTTCGTGGTAAAGACTTGCCGGTAGGTCTTCGCAGGTGAGTGTACCGTTTGAAGTATAAAGACCAACCTTAAATCCCATATCATTGATTTCTTCGATGAGTGGCTTCATTCCGCGAGGAAATCTTGTAAGGTCACCCTGAAGCTTGCCGTCAGAGGTTCTCATAGAGCTTTGCCAGCAATCGTCCAGGTTTACATACTGATAACCGGCATCAAGAAGACCGGTTGCCTTCATAGCATACGCAGTATCTTTAATAAGATTTTCATCAATGGTATTTCTAAAGGTGTTCCAACTGCTCCAGCCCATAGGTGGTGTAAGTGCTACACCATTATTATATTTATCCTTGTCCTGGATGTGCAGTTTTGTGGATGCGAGTGCCTTTTTCGCAACGCATTTAGGACAGATGTGTTTATCCTTAAGTGTTTTTCCTATAAGTATACCGGCACCTATTCCGGCTACGAGGGCTATAGGTTTAACATATTTCATTGTATATCAATCCTTTATTTCTTTTTTAATTTCCAGACCAATGCAGCGATACCTGCAGCTCCGGCTACACCGGCGGCTATGTATCCCAATCTGTGCATAGCTATACTTTGCTTGTCGTTAATTCGTTTCTGAATGGGGCCTAAGCAAGTTGATTTAAGACCCAACTCTTTGAAATGATGAATTTTCGAGTGAACTTTCCAGGGGTCGTCTTCGTTTATAGTTGTTATTCTTACGGCGGAACGGCAACCGTCGGTGTAACAACAAAAACCACTTGTCTTATTTTGTCCGAGCATAATGCCGTCTACGTAACCTGTAAAGTCATTTGAATGGTCATGACCGAAGAATGCAGCTATAACATCGCCTGTCTTTTTCCAACTCTGGAACTGACCACCGTTATAGCAAGGTGAGCAAGGACCTTCGCCTAAATAGCCTTCGACGCCATCCTTGAGCATATATTTTTTGTTTGAGAATTTGTGATGACCGTCAACAGCGGAGTAAAGTTTTTCGTGTGGTTTGGCTTCTCTCAAAAGCTCATATTCTTCAATGACAGGAGTATGCTGGAAAAGTATTGCAGGAATGGTTTTACCACCGTGTGCCAATTTGATTTCCTCAGCTTTTTTCTCATACCACTGTATCTGATCTTCGTGAACCCAGTCATAAACTGAAATGTTGCTGTCATCGCAACAGTTATTGGAGTCAATAAACCAAAGGTTAAGGATATCTTCTGTTCCTGTTGTGTTTTTTACAAGAAGGTTACAGTTGAAATTACCGCGAGGACATGTTGGGTCATTTTCACCCAAGCAGGTTTCGATTTCTTTATATGCTTCTACTACTAAATCTTCCTGACAAGCGTCATGTTCGTGGTTTCCGAGAACATAACTGAAGGGGATACCGGAATCAATAATAGGTTTAAGAACATCACGTAAAGCAGCTTTATATTCTGAAAAATCTTCAGAGTCATCCCTGAACATAAGTGTGTCGCCCAAAAGCACGATTAAGTCAGGCTTGAATGCCAGAATACTTGTTTTAACGAAATTGTGCATATCACGACGTCTGTTGATTTTATTTTGGGTATCGAGAGTTCTGTTTTCGTGTAAATCTCCCAATGTCATAATGGTAAATTTTCCGTTTTTAAATTTCAGTTCGTTGTTCATGTGTATCGCTTCCTTTGGTATTTGTATTTTAAAAAAAGCCGCCCGGTTACGGACGGCTTGATAGTTCGGTAATTATTCAGCAGCTGCTTCAGCTTCTTCGGTTATTTCAACATCTTCGGTTGCTTCTTCAGTTGCTTCAATATCCTGAGGTGCTGCAACAGGATTGAAACCTAACTGGCTGTTGTAACCTTCAATAAGTTTGTTGATGTAAATGATTTTGAAGATATTACCAACTAAGTTACCAACGAAGGGTACAAATTTCCAGAACATTATGAACATACCGCCGTGTTTGAGCTCAACACCGTAGTCGCCGGCTTTCTGGAATAATCTTTCGCCCATCTGATAGTTCCAGATAGGAACGTTGATACCAAGTGTGAATACGTTAAGAATGAGGATGAGGATGTAGTTTGCACTGTCTTTTTCGTCACCGTAGCAAAGTTTGTTTACATCTTCGGTCCATTTATACCAGAAGAAAATGGGATAAATACCGAATGTTATAATGCTCAGCAAGATATACAAACCAATGCTTTTCTTTTTCATCATAATTATGTTGCCCCCAATATATGTGTTGAAATTATTTAAAGGTTGCTTGTTAAACAAGATAGCCCTTTAACTATCTTAATAAATAATACTATATTAAAGTTGGATTGTCAATAAGAATTTGTGTATAAATACATAATAAAAAAGAGATGTACCGCTGTGGAAGGGTACATCTCTCTTAAATTAATTGTCGAAAAGTGAAAGTTCCTCTTTCTTTTGCTGCTCTTTGTATTTTTCGAGTCTTGCTTTGATTTTTTCAGCAGGGTTAAGAAGGAAGCTGACAGAACAGTCGTGGTTAAGTGTATCAATGATAAGAGAACAATATTTACTCATATCAACTTCGAAATACCAGGGTTTTTCTAACAATTCGGGTGTTCTGTAAACAAGGTTAGTTGTGAATACACCGTCAAGGATGCCTTTTTCATAAGCTTTGTCAAATTCCTGGAGACCGTTACAGAAAAGACCGAAGCTTGTGCAAACAAAAATTCTGTTTGCCTTGAGTTCTTTGAGCTTTGTAGCAACTTCAATCATTGAGTCACCGGAAGAAATCATGTCGTCTATAATAAGGCAGTCTTTACCTTCAACATTATCACCGAGAAATTCGTGTGCAAGAATGGGATTTCTGCCGTTAACTACAACGGAATAGTCGCGGCGTTTATAGAACATACCCAGGTCAATGCCGAGCACTGTTGAATAATAAATACAACGGCTCATACCGCCTTCGTCGGGTGAGATAACCATAAGATGGTCGTGGTCTATCTTCAAATCCTTAAAGTTCTTTGTAAGAGCTTTAATCATCTGATATGTAGGTGCAACGTTTTCAAAACCTTTAAGAGGGATGGCGTTCTGCACTCTGGGGTCATGAGCGTCAAATGTGATGATGTTTTCAACACCCATATCTGTGCAAAGCTCCTGAAGTGCAATAGCGCAATCGAGGGACTCACGTCTTGAACGCTTGTGCTGTCTGCCTTCGTAAAGCATGGGCATTATAACATTAATTCTTCTTGCTTTACCTTCAACAGCAGAAATTGCTCTTTTAAGGTTTGCGTAATGCTCGTCGGGAGAATAGTGGTTCTCGTAGCCGTACATATTGTAGGTTAAACCGTGATTGAAACAGTCGCAGATAATAAAAATATCATAACCTCTGACAGTTTCGTGAAGCACACATTTACCTTCACCTGAACCGAATCTTGTAAAATCAGCATCAATTATAAAAGTTTCTCTTTGATAACCGTAGAAAGCGATAGTTGTTTTGTGTTCACTTTCTCTTTCTTCTCTCCATGAAGTGAGATAGTTGTTGATTTTCTGAGCAAGCTCCTCGCACCCGGGTGTAGCGATTATACCGAGGGGACCTACCGGGATAGTGTTGGGAATACCGAATGCATCTGCCACGACATTAACCTCCGTTTATTTTATTCTTTAATAATTGTACTAATTATTACAACTCTTTTCAAGTCAAATCGACAAAATAATGTTTTAGAATTTCTTAAAATATATCTGGTTCATTTTGTAAGATGTTACAAAAAAAGAGCTGTAGTAAATGAAATTCATCAACTACAGTTCGAAATCTTCTTTTGAGTAATCGCCTGATAAAGAAATAGTCTTAGGCTCTCTCTTTAAAGGATCGTATTTGTATTTTTTGCATTTTGAGTGCAACTGCATAATTCCGCCTATTTTTCTGCAGACTGCAACATTGCCACCCGGAGCAATTTCAGAATGTTCGCAATAGGCGCACTGAGGTTCAATGCTGCTTTTAAATAATTTTAAAGCCATATAATTCACTCCTAATAACTGCATTTTAACATACTTTCTTTTTGTTATCAACCTCAAAAATAAAAACAATGCACATCATAACCAATATTATTCCTGTTACTAAGCTGTGAGAAAATGGGATGTTTATGTTTCCTACTGAAAGTGTAACGGAAGCATTCACTGTTTCCGGGAAAATATTAAGAAGTAACGAGCAGAAGAAAGCATTTAAGGCAGCATTCAGCACCTTTATGCAAAGAAAGTGTTTCATCGATACTGAACAATCGCGCATATAGGAATTTATCTGAAATATAACCGCAAAACCGCCAAATCCCAAGATTGCACTTATTATGGGTAATTGCAGTTTGTATTCGGCGGCGGCTTTGCAGCCGGTGGTAACCTCGAGAGTGGATTTTATGAAAAGTGCCCAGTGTTCATTTGGTATGAAAATATCAGTAAGGGCGGCGATAGCGGAAAAAGTGAGTACCCAACCGCAGATTGCTAACATTGCTTCACTTGCAGACGAAACCGAATTTACAAAAGGATTACTTTGTTTTGGTAAAACTGTGTTATTTATGGTGCTCGTTTCCCGATTTTCAAAAAAACGTGTGAAAAATCCGAGACTCAGTGCCGATAAAACCGTAGATGCGTAAAGTATAACCCCGCTTTGAAAACTCGAAATCATAAAAATTCCGACTGCAGATATAACAAAAGCAGGACTTGGGTTGATACACCAACAAAAAAGCTTTTGCGCTTCGCTTTTTGTGAGTTTTCCTTGTGAATAAAAATCAGAAACCATTTTAGCTCCTATGGGATAGCCACCAAGGAGCCCAAGTATAACAGCTACTAATCCTGTTCCGCTTGTTTTGAATATTTTTTGCGCAGCTTTGTCCAATACTCGGGATATCATCTCTGAAAAAGATGTTTTTGATACAAATGATGAAAAAACCATAAAAGGAAACAGTGACGGAATAACGTTTTCTGCCAGTAAAACAAGTCCTTTTCGTATGCCTGCGGCTGTTTCCAGGGGATATATAACGAGTCCGGTAAGACAAAGGATGAACCCGAGAATCGCCGGTATATTTTTAATAAATTCAGGAATTTGTATTTTTGCCATATTCCAACACACCTCAAAGATATTTTATGAAAACAGCGCATAAAAATATTCTAAGGAGGCGTGTATATGAAATTAAACCCTTTGAAAGGTGTTAAGGAAGATTTGAACAACTGTGCTATAGAGTTGTACGGAAATAAACGTGTTATTGTTTTAGATTGTAAATGCGTTGTGGATTATTCCCGGGACCATATAGTTTTAAATTTAGGAGATTTGAATCTTAAAATCAGTGGCAACAATCTTGTTGCGGATTCTTTTGTTTTTGGTCAGACTGATGTAAAAGGTGAGATTATAAGTCTTGAGTTTGTGTAAGGTGGAATGATATTATGGTGAGCCTTCTGAGGTGTTTGAGCGGATATGTGGAGTTTTGTGCGGAGGGCGGTTTTCCTGAAAGATTTTTAAATCTTTGTAAAATTAGAGGGATTAGCCTCTGGCGGATTGAAAATGATGGTGTAAAGGTCAAAGCCTGTACATCATCAACGGAGTTTGATGATATTTATATACCGGCTGAAAACTCGGGTATGCAAATAAAAATATTACAAAAGAAAGGCTTGCCGTTTTTATTAAAACGCCATAAATGGCGGTTTGGAGCAGCTTTAGGTGCCGTAATAGCAGTAGGTCTTGTTTGGTTTATGTCCGGTTTTATATGGGAAGTAGAAATTGTTGAAGAAAATGGTGTAAAGATAGAGAACTTTACAGAGAGCCTTGCTGATTTGGGTGTGAAACCGGGTGCGAGAAAGTCAAAAATTGATATTCTTGAAGTGCAGGAACAATTATTAAACAGATATCCGGAGCTGTCGTGGGTGTCGCTGAATATTTTTGGGGATAAAGCCCAGATAGAATATACGCCGGCTAAGTCGGCTCCGTCTGTTATCGATGAAAATACACCGACAAACGTAATAGCAACCAAAAGCGGAAGGATAACTTTAATAGAAGGTTACAGCGGTACGAATATGGTTAAAGAAGGGGCGTATGTCGCAAAGGATAGCTTGCTTATTTCGGGTGTGAGAAAAAATGCGGATGGCAGTGAAGAGTTTGTCCATGCAAGAGGAAAAGTTTTTGCTCAAACAGAGAATGATGAAAAATACTCGGTTAAAAGAAGCTTCGAGACGTCTATAACCGGTGAGGATTATGAGAGATACGTTTTGGAGCTTTTTAGTTTAAAAATACCGCTTGGATTTAAGCCGCAAGGTGAGATATACAGCGAAACCGGGATGCCGCTTGAGGGGAATTCTACGGTTTTGCCGGTAGGGATTACACGTGACGACAGCGTTGTATTATCGGAAGCAAAAGTTGAATTTACGGATGATGAGCTTTTGCTTTTAAACCTTACTGAGTGTATCAATAGGAAACGCAGTGCCTATAACGAAACGGAAATTCAGAAAATCAAATACATTTCAGGCAAGGAAGATGACTGCGGATACGTGATTATGAAAATAACTTGTATAGAAGATATTTCAACAGAATCGCCGTTTTTAGTTGAAGAAAACTGATATCTTTTCACAAAAAAAATATAAAATTTTAGTAGACATTTACAAAAAATGTGGTATACTGTTTTTGTATTATAGTATTATAAAGAAGGTAATTAAATCGGAACAGATAATAAATGTTGACAGAATGGAACAGGCGGTCAGCTTATTCGGAAGTTTTGATGAGAATATACTCATTATTGAGAAATCCTTTGGCGTTGATGTTATCAGTCGCGGTTCAGATATCAAAGTGAACGGTGAACCGGAAAATGTCTCCAAAGCAGTAAAGGCAATTAACGGACTTTTGATGCTTTTAAACAAGGGAGAAACATTAAATGAACAGAATGTTCGTTATGTTATATCTCTCGTTGATGATGGTAATGAGGATAAGCTTACAACTATGTCGGCTGATTGTGTTTGTATTACAAGCAAGGGCAAACCGGTAAAGCCGAAAACTCTGGGACAGAAGAAATATATTGAATCTATAAAAAATAATACGATTGTTATCGGTGTAGGTCCTGCCGGTACCGGTAAAACATATCTTGCGGTGGCCATGGCGGTAAATGCGTTCAGAGCCAAGGAGGTAAACCGCATAATTCTTACCCGACCTGCTGTTGAAGCAGGTGAGAAGTTAGGTTTCCTGCCTGGAGACCTTCAGAGCAAGGTTGACCCATATCTCAGACCGCTTTACGATGCGCTTTTTGATATGCTCGGAGCCGAAAACTTCAATAAATATCTCGAAAGAGGAAATATCGAGGTTGCTCCGCTTGCGTATATGCGCGGAAGAACCCTTGATGATAGCTTTATTATTCTTGACGAAGCACAGAACACAACACCTGAGCAAATGAAAATGTTTTTGACCAGAATGGGTTTTAACTCGAAAGTGGTTGTAACAGGTGATATTACTCAGATAGACCTTCCTGAAGGTAAGCGTTCCGGTCTTGTAGAGGTTACAAAAATCCTGAAGAATATGGAACAGATAGACATAGTCAGATTTACCGGCAAGGATGTTGTCAGACATAAATTGGTTCAGGATATTATAAGAGCATATGAAAAATACGAGGAGGCAAAGAAAAGGAAATGAAAGAGAAGATAAAAGTAATTATTACAAATGACCAGAGAGCAATTAAAATTCCTACGGGTGTCAGACTTCTCGTAAGGCGTTGCTGTAATGCTGTTCTCACTTTTGAAAATTTCGGAGAACCGGCAGAAATCAGCGTAACTTTCGTTGATGATGAGCATATACACGAACTCAACAAATTGCACCGCAATGTTGATAGCAGTACAGATGTACTTTCCTTTCCTTTGGGTGAGGATGGAGTTTATGATAAAAACATTGACACCGGCGCGTGTATTCTCGGCGATATAGTTATTTCAGTAGAAACTGCTGTCAGACAGGCGGAGGAATACGGCCATACACTCCAGCGTGAAATCGGCTTTCTGACAGTTCATTCCATGCTCCATCTTTTGGGATATGACCATGTAAACGGCGGTATTGAAGCCGTGCATATGAGAGAAAAAGAAGAACATGTGCTTACTGAGCTGGGCTTAAAACGAAACGAGTCATATTATATGAATTCCGAGGAGGAATAAAATGAAAGATATGGATAGTCTCGTAAGAAGCTTTATTTACGCTTTTAAGGGATTTGGCTGGATGGTTGCGCATGAGCGTAATTTCAGAATTCATCTTACTTTCTTGAGCTTTATGGCATATTTCCTTTTAAGGTACGATTTTTTCGTTTTAACAAAAGCTGAAAGTGCAATTTTGATTCTTGCGAGTGCTCTTGTTCTCGGTGGGGAAATGATAAATACGGGAATAGAAAAAGCTGACGATGCTTTTTCACGAGAAAAAAAGTATTCCATTAAGGTGTCAAAGGATGTTGCGGCAGGAGCGGTTCTTGTTTTTGCGATTTCTGCTGTGCTTATAGGTATAGTTATTTTATGGCAGCCTGAAGCTTTTGAAGCACTCTACATATACTATTCAACACATTTAGTGAATTTTGCGATTTTAATAGTAGCCATAATATTGTCGTTAATTTTTATATTCAAATTTGATTTCAAGAAAAAGGAACAAGAATAATGTCACAAAGAAAAACTGCATTTATAGCAATAGTAGGAAGACCCAATGTGGGGAAATCCTCTATTCTTAACAGAGTTTTAGGTCAAAAAGTTGCTATTGTATCATCGCGTCCGCAGACAACCCGTACCAAAATTATGGGTGTTCTTACTGAGGGCGATGTTCAGCTTGTGTTTACCGATACTCCGGGTTTTCATAAGCCTAAGACTAAATTGGGAGAAAAAATGATACAAGCTGTTGATGACAGTATCGGCGGTGTTGATTCCTGCCTTTTTGTAACAGAGTCAAGAGGTGAAATAAGACCTACCGAAATTGAACTTCTGGAAAAACTTAAAGCTGAAAAAATACCGGTTGTACTCGCGATAAACAAGATTGATATGCTTTCCGATAAGCAAGAGCTTATGTCACGGATTCTTGAGTTTACACAGCTTCTTGATTTCCACGCTGTTGTGCCTGTCAGCGCCAGAGACGGCGACGGCATGAATGCACTTAAAGAAGAGCTTGTAAACCTTGCGGAGGACTCAGAGTTTTTCTTCCCTGAGGATACTCTTACAGACCAGCCGGAGAGAGTTCTTGCGGCGGAAATGATAAGAGAAAAGCTACTCCATAGACTTAATGAGGAAATACCTCACGGAATCGCTGTTTCCATAGAAAAAATGCGTGAACGCGAGGACAAGCCTATTCTCGATATTGAAGCTGTAATTTACTGCGAAAGAGAGAGTCATAAAGGCATAATTATAGGCAAAAAAGGCGCGATGTTGAAAGAGGTTTCCACAAACGCAAGGCATGAACTTGAGCGTTTTTTTGATTGCAAGGTTAATCTTCAATGTTGGGTAAAGGTTAAAGAAGATTGGCGTAATAGAGAAGGGCTTATTCATAATTTCGGACTGGATTAATTTTACTTTTTATTAACAAGCCGTAATTGTATAAAGGTGCTTCCACTGAATAAAATATTATTACAGAGATTTCGGTGGGAGTGGTTTTATGGATGAGAAAGAACTTTGGGCGCGTTTCTGCGAGGGCGGTAAAGTGGCTGACTATCTTGAGTACCGCAACTGTGTGAACGCTAACAGTAAAACGGAGTTGGAACCAAGTGATAAAGATAACTGCACCGGGGCTCGTGATAAGGGAACAGAGTATTGGGGAGTCCGATAGATTGATTACTGTGCTTACTGCACAGTATGGTCTTGTGCGTGCTTTTTCAAGGGGTGCTAAAAAAACAAAGAGCAAGAAGCTTGCCGCTACGGCTCTTCTTTCGTATTCTGATTTTACCTTTGTTAAAACAAGGGACACATACTCCGTAGAGGATGCTCTTGTAAAAGAGGTCTTTTTTGAACTTCGCCAGGATGTTGAAAAAATGGCATTGGCACAATATTTTTGTGAGCTTGCCAATGAATTTTGCGAGGAAGATTATGAGTCGGAGGAGATACTCCGACTTTTTCTTAATGCCTTGTGGCTATTAAAAAGCGGGAAGAAAACCGCCTCTTTTATAAAGGCAGTTACGGAATTAAGACTGATGTCTCTCAGCGGATATATGCCGGCGCTTCTGGGGTGTGACCAATGCGGTGAATATGAATCCGATGTTATGTACTTTTCGCCTGAGTACGGAAAAATATATTGCGAGGAATGTTTGCCGATAGGTCAGCGTTATCGCGTTACTTCATCCGTAGTACAAGCTATGCGATATGTATCGCTATCCGATTTTGAAAAGATATTTTCATTTACGCTAAACGAGGCTTCGCTGAAGAGCTTTTCCGAACTGTGTGAGGGATATCTTTTACATAAAACCCAAAGGAAATTTAAAACACTTGATTTTTATAGGACGTTATCTTTGTAACGCTCCTTTGAGGATATAGTATGAAAGAAATGAACAGACATTTAAAGGCACTTGAATTTGATAAAGTGTTGGAGCTACTCGCTGTCAGAGGTTGCAATGACGATGCAAAAAGCGGCATAGCTCAGTTGCGTCCCGAAACAAATATCACAGCGGCTTCACGTCTTGTGAAAATGACAGAGGATGCGTACATATTGCTGGCAAAACACGGCGGACCTTCCTTTGGCGGTCTTAAAAATGTGAATAATGCACTCGCGAGAGCTGCGGCGGGTGGAGTCCTTTCTATGAAAGAGCTTCTTGATATCGCAAGTACCGTAAGAACGGTGCGCTCTATAAGCGAATGGCGTAGCAACAGCGGACAGAATGAGTTAAGTATAGATGTGTATTTTAATTCGTTGATGCCTAATAAGTATCTTGAGGATAAAATTTCTGCCGCAATTCTTTCCGAAGATGAAATGAGCGATAATGCTTCACCTGAGCTTGCATCTATACGTCGACAGATAAAAAATAAAGAGAACAGCGTACGTGATCAGCTCGAAAAATTAATTCGTTCACAAAGTCTTAAAGCCGTTTTGCAGGATGCGATTATAACTCAGCGTAACGGAAGATATGTAGTGCCGGTGAAAAGTGAACACCGAGGAGCTGTTTCGGGCCTTGTGCATGATACTTCGTCTACCGGAGCAACGGTTTTTGTTGAGCCGGCAGGTGTTGTTGAGGCTAATAATGACATAAGAGTCTTGAAGGGCAAGGAAGCTCAGGAGATTGACAGAATTCTTTATGAGCTTTCAGTTGAAGCGGGTAATTTCACCAACGAAATAAAAGGCAGTTATGAATGTGCGGTTGAGATAAATATCATATTCTGCAAGGCGCATCTTGCCTATCAGATGAAAGCCAGCGTACCGATTCTTAACGAGAACGGTATAACTGATTTGCGTAAAGCAAGGCATCCGCTTATTGACCCCAAAAAGGTTGTGGCAACGGATATAAGACTCGGTTCTGATTTCGATACACTTGTAATAACCGGACCCAATACCGGCGGTAAAACAGTTGCTATCAAAACAATCGGCTTGTTATCCGCCATGGCATCATCCGGCTTGATGATACCTGCGGCTGACGAAAGCAAGGTCAGCGTTTATGACAGTATACTTGTAGATATAGGTGACGAACAGAGTATTGAACAATCGCTTTCTACCTTCTCGTCACATATGGTTAATATTGTAAATATACTTGAAAAAGCAAATGAAAAGTCACTTGTTCTCATAGACGAGCTTGGTGCGGGTACGGACCCGATTGAGGGCGCCGCTCTTGCTATGGCTATTCTTGAAAAATTGCATGAGCAGGGTGCAAAAATTGCAGCTACAACTCATTATGCGGAGTTGAAAGCATATGCGCTCCAGACACCACGTGTTGAAAATGGGTCATGTGAGTTTGACGTGAACAGCTTAAGACCCACTTACAGACTTCTTATAGGTATCCCCGGACGCTCTAATGCGTTTGCTATTTCCGAAAGACTTGGTATAGATAAATCGATAATCGACAGAGCAGGTGAGCTCGTTTCTTCGGAAAGTGTACGCTTCGAGGACGTTGTTGATATGCTTGAAAAAAGTCGTCTTGAAATGGAGGGCGAACATTCAAAGGCAGTTGAAATAACCCGCGCCGCAAAGCAGGATAGAGAAAAAGCCGAGAAAGTTCTGAAGGATGCGGAGTTCAGACGCGAAAGAGAGCTTGAAAACGCAAGAGGCGAGGCGTTACGCATAGTGGAACACGCAAAGCGTGAGGCGAACGCACTTCTCAATGAAGTTGAAAAATTAAAAAAAGAAGCGAAAGAAACAAAAAATGCCGCAGAACTTGCAAGAAAAGCGAAAGGTTCGGTAAATGCACACCTTAATTCTATAAACAGTGCCATTAACCCTGTTTTAGATGGATTGGATGATGACGAGGATTATGTGTTGCCGAGACCGCTTGAAATAGGTGACACGGTTTTCTGCAAAACTATCGGTAAAAACGCCAGCGTTACGGCACTTAAAGATAAGAAAGGTGCTGTGGAAATTACTGCCGGTATGTTGAAAATGAGAGTCAAAGAGGAAGCACTGAGGCTTGTTGATAAACCGAAAACTGACTCAAAAAAGAAAAAACAGGTTTCAATCGGCAAGGTTTCCGGTGAGAGCAGAGCTTCTATGCAAGTTAATAACAGATGTGATCTGAGAGGTCTTATGGTGGACGAGGCGATAATCGTTCTTGATAGATTTCTTGATGATTTGCTTCGTTCCGGACTTACTGAATGTACAATTATTCACGGTAAGGGTACAGGTGCTCTGAGAGCCGGTGTTACCCAGTATCTGAAATCTGACCCGAGAATCAGAACATTCCGCCTGGGAACTTTCGGCGAAGGTGAAAACGGCGTAACAATAGCAGAAATAAAATAAAAAAAGGACGGGAAATCCGTCCTTTTTTATTTTGAATTTATGCCGTTAAATCTTATAATTTCAAGGTTTTCTGTCTTTTCTGCGTCAATGGCGTAGCTGTATTCGTTGCAGGTGTTTTCCCATTTCACTGCTGATTTTTCAATCGTAACATTTTTGGCATAACGAATATAAAATCCTGCATTTTTGATTTTTTCAACGCCGTACTGCAAACAGGGGCGAAGGTCGTAAAGACCGCTTTCCCATTTTGTAAATTTGTTCATTGTAACACTTACGTTTTCAAAGGTTACATCTTCAATTATATTATCCTCGTTACCGTGAATGAGGACACCGTTTTCTCCTTTGCAGGTGATATTCGTGAAACGGATATTTTTAATTTTACCGGATTTTGTGTTTTCGTCACGGTTAAAGGTTGTAATTACAATGGGCTCAGCGGTGCCCCACCAGTCAGGACAAAATCTGCGGGTTTCTATAATGCAGTTTGAATATGTAACGTTTTCGACATTACCGCCATCGCGTATTTGTATAGACAGACCGCGATTACTTTTTGAAATAATGCAGTTATCAACAATTACATTTCTGAAGTCGCCCACGCCTTCCGTACCTATCTTGATAGCGGCGGAAGTGGAAATTAAAGTGCAATTACTGATTATGATGTTTTCGCAAGGACCGTATTCGCTGTTACCCTTTGAGGTTTTAAGACAGATACAGTCATCGGCACATTCAATATGACAACCAAGTATTCTTACATTAGTGCAGTGGTCAGGGTCGATGCCGTCGGAATTTGCCACATCCAGGTCGTTGAGAATACGTATCTGAGAAATTAAAACGTCATCACAACCGGCAGGGTGGAGTGTCCAGAAAGGAGCATCAACAATAGTAACATCCTTGAATGTTATATTGTTGCTTTTTTCGATGTATATAACCGTAGGGCGAGGATAAAAATTCCCCGTAACATAATATCTGTCTTTTCTTTCTACAAAGGAATGTCCGTTCGCGTCGATAGTTCCTTCGCCGGTAATTGAACAGCCGTCTGCTTCATAACCGTAAATAAATACGAAGGAAGGCTTGCCTGTAACAGGGTTACCGATAAGGGCGGTTTTAGGGTCGTTTATCATATTACAGGGACGGATATAACCGTCTATATTGTCTGTGGCGCGGAGCCTTGAGCCTTTTTGAAGGTGTAGCTCAACATTCTTTTTGATTTGTATTGAGTCAGAAAAATATGTTTTACCGGAAGTCAGTACAACTGTACCTCCGCCATTTTCAAAGGCTTTATCTATAGCGGTTTGTATGGCGCTTTTGTCATTGGTTCTACCGTCGGCAACTGCACCGAAATCTTCGGGATAAAAATACAACATAAAATCACCCTTTAAAATTAAAAACAGGCTGATTTGCCTGTTTTTATTTATTTAATATAAAATTGAGCTTTTGAAAAATCAAGCTTTTTTAAATCCTCTTTATCTAACGATATGTACGCAATTTTTTCTGTGTCCGCAAGGAATGAGGGCATATTGTCGTCAAGAGGGTCATATTGGAGTAAAATGATTTTGTCGTTTTCTTCGGTGAGGAGCCTTGTTCCGTCTTCGTTGTTGTCGGTTTCGAAAAAGTCGATGGAGTACTCCGTATCAGTATCACCCAAAAAGTCAAAACCTGCATTAAAATCATCTATAAGGGTATCCGGCTCTGTGTTGCAGTAGCAGATATTTGGAATAAACATCCCGTCTTCAAAGGAGAGGAAAATATAAATAAAGCCTTTTTGCGGAAGAAAACCGCTTTTATCAAAGGATTTGAACTCCGATATTTTTAATTGACAGAAGAAGAAATCCTCGTCGTTGATTGTACCATCGGAAAGCCATTCTTCGGGCATTGTGGGTGCGCCGAAAAACTTGCTTGTGCCGGGGTCGTATTCACCATGTGCCTTTTCAACTGTAATTCCAATCATCCCGCAACCCCCAGATATTCCTCGAGCACCAAGCCGCTTTCTTTTAATTCTTTGGCAGTCTCAACACCGACATAACGCCAGTGCCAGGGCTCATAAATAACTTTTGTGATATCTTGCTTGTCTTCGGGATATCTCATAATAAAGCCGTAATCAGCGGCATTTTCCTGAAGCCATTTGAATTCCTCGGTATCCTCGAACCATTCGTCAACACAAACGATGTCCATAGCGTAACCTAAGTTGTGCTCAGAGCTTCCGGGAGGCATGATTATTGTAGCTGCTTTGATTTTTGCTTCTTCGGTTGAATAACCTTGTCCCTCATAAAAGTCGATTTTTCTGTTGTAATTACGTTCCTGCAATTCGTATGAACGGTAACCCGAGCAGGGGGTAAGCTTGACACCGTCTTTTAAAGCTGCATCGTACATTGCTTCGTAATGCTCCGCAACTTTTCTGTCGAGTCTTTCGCCACTGCCGCAAACATAAACAAGGTCGGGTGTGTAGCTATCCGGGATTCTGTAACATGAGTTTACAAGAGTTAAATGCCAGTTAGCTTCATCGATAGTTATAATTGTCGGGTTATCGATGGTTCCGGGAAGGGCAGTGTTTACTGTTACAGCCGGTTTGGTGTCTGCAACTGTGGTATTGATTACACCGCTTTCGTCGGTGGTTTTTGTGCCGTTGGAAGAAGTGGTGTTTGCAGGCTTCGCCGCAGCTGTACTTTGCGGAGTGTTTTCCTTATTTGCGGCAGTTGAGTTCTGCGCCGCAAGTAAATTGTTATTACGCACACCGACGGCGACACAAACAACAGCGACAAAGGTAGTTATACACGCAAGAACTATGCAGAGAAAAGTCATAGCTTTAGATTCACGTGCTTTTAGATTTTTGTTTTTTGAGACATTTTCTTTATTTATTTCAATCATTGCGATAACCTCATTTCATAAAAATATTATATTTCATAAATATGCGAAAGTCAATTCCTTAATATATTTAGTTATTTGTAAAATTAGTTGTTAGACACAAAATGTCGGGCTTCGTTTTGTGCTTTTTCTACAAAGATAAAAAAATCTTAAAAATGTATGTTGTTAACTACTTTTTTATGGTATAATCATACGGTGAATAAAAAGTAAAGTCGGTATTTATCGAATTTACTACAATATCGAAAGGGGTAAAACCTTTATGAAACGTATTTTTACAGTATTAATCGCTATTTTATTGGTTAGTGCAATGCTTGCTACATTTGTAGCTTGCGGCTCCAAAAAGACTGATGATGCGGCGGCAACATCAGGCACAGCTGTTGCAGATGAAACAACAGAAACAACTGACGAATTTACTACTGATGCAGCAGTGTATACAGAGAGTGCTACACCCGTAGGTAAAACAAGCGCAGACGTTCTCGCTTACTTTAACACCCTTGTTAATGGTTTAAAGGTTAAGAAACCTGCTATGTCGTACAATTTTGAAATAAATGTTCCCGACGATATTAAGGTTACCAAAAAGGGTGACGAGGCTGCAGAGGAAATTGACGAATCACTCACTGCAATAAATGATGCCGCTAAAGGTATCAAGGATATGATGCTTGAAAATATCAAGAGTCGTTCCGGTGAGATTGCATTCGGTAATGATAATTCAGAGGTTCTCTTGGTAAAAGGCGAATCCTGGACTTCAGCTCTTACTGTTGAGGATATCGATTACGCAACAATAAAAGAAGTCGGCGAATATTATTACATAACTATCGTTTTCAATGATATCGAAACTAACGGTGATACTGAAGCTCTCGCAAAGGCTTTTGATCTTCGTGATAAAGAGGATATCCTTGCTTCAGCAGAGTTTGCAAAGGCAAGCGAATATCTTGTATTCAATGATTATGATATTGAATACAGCGGTTGCAAAATCACTGCAAAAGTAAACAGATACACAGATGAAATCGAGAACCTTAATTATTATAAATCAGCTATCGTAACTGCTGATGTTACAGGTGCAGGCACACTTGAATCTTATGGCAATATGAGTGTTATTTTCCAGTTGGAAGATAAGGCTGATTACAATATGACTTGGCAGACAGAGCTTCCCACAAGTCCTCTTGAAACTGCGACAGTGGAAGCATAATTCGTGAATTGTTGATAATCATACAACGTTCTTGGATTTATAAACGGAGGTTTTTTAATTGAATAAAAAAATAATAGCAGCTCTTTTGGTTGCTACGTTCCTCTTCGTAGGCATTTTTGCTGCTTGTCAGAAAAATGATGGGGAAATAGTTTATGTGGAAAACGAAGATATTGCCGTTGCAACGGATGAAAACGGTGAAATCCGCCAGGACGAAGACGGTAGATTGATTGTCTATGCTACTGACGAAGCCGGCGATTACGTTACAAATAAAAATGGCGAATATGAAACACTCGCTCAGGAATTTCAACCTATTGAGCAGGATGGCGTAGTTGAAGATTTGGCTTTTAAATTTAATATTCCTGACGGTTGGAAGTCTGTTGGTAAATTCGGCCACTTTGAAAACACTCTTAAGAAACAGCAGGTTGATATCAGTGTTGTAGAGTTTACTTTCAAAGATTACTATACTCAGAACAAGAATTTTTATGACCAGTTAAAGGCTTCAGGTGAAAAAGTTGACGTTACCTGGACAGAAAATGTGGAGCTTGGCGAAGATTTCCATAATGTTTGCCGTTTCACTATGGCAACTGAAGAGGGTATTGTGGTAATGTACTTCTTTGAAAACTCCCGCAACGTATATAAAGTCCTTTTCACTTCAGAGAAGCCGGATAATGTTATTCCCGACAGTGAAGCAATATGCAAAGCGATGACATTCAAATCATACGTATATTATCCCGATGTTACTTCATCAACAGCAAAAGCAAAATAATAAAACCAAAAGGTCTTCAACCGTGGTTGAAGACCTTTTTATATGCTGTGATTTATTGAATATTATTTTTGTTATAGATTAACATAAGACCTTTTAAAAGAAGCTCGTCGTCGACGATTATTTTGTTTTTACATAATGGAATTACTGTACTTGCTAATCCTCCGGTGGCGATTACTGTGCATACGGCACCGAGCTCCTCCTGGATTTTTTCTATAAGACCGTCTATTGCGCAGGCGTTCGAATACATAACGCCGCTTTTCATACAATCAACGGTGTTTGTACCGATTATCTTTTTTGGTACCTCGAAAGCAATTCGGGGTAATTGAGAGGTTCTTGAGGACAAAGCCTCAGTAGATACTGCCATTCCGGTCATTATTATGCCACCGATATAGTTTTTGTTTGCGTCTACAACGGACATTGTCGTTGCTGTGCCCATATCGATAATGATTTGAGGAACAGGGTACTCTGCTATACCGGCGACCGCATCAACAACCAAGTCGCTTCCTAATTGTGCCGGATTATCAATTTTTATACTGAGACCGGTTTTTAATCCCGGCGCCACAACAAGTACATTGATATCTGCGTATTTTTCGATAGCGTGTTTGAAAATGTTGGTAACAGAGGGTACAACGGATGAGATTATAGCACCTTTCAACATATCTGAGGTTATATTATGCATATTTAAGGCTGTTTTTACAGATGTTGCATATTCTAAATCGGTAGCTGTTCTGTTAGTGGATATGCGCTCTGTGAATATGATTCTGTTATCTGAAAAACAACCTAAAACTATATTTGTGTTACCTATATCAACTGCAAGAATCATTGTTATTTCACCCTATCCTTAATTTTTCTTGATTTCAGGAACAACTTTTGCTTTATAAAGGGCGGTGCCGATTGCACCGGTGAGCAAGGTGCAGGCTAACATTTCACACACAGCGTTTATACCGACAAAGGTACAAATGAAAACAAGTATATTCTGACCGTTTATGAGAGATTGCATATAAGGAGTTTTTTCGAAGAGAACAACAAGAAAACTCATAAACAGGGCAGTATTAAGAAAAGCGGTGGAAAAACCTGTAAGAGCACAAGCAATAGGAGTGTTTGTTATATTTTTTGCAACTTTAAAAATAAAACCAGCTGCAAGACCTTCCAATAATCTGGGAACAAAGCGTTGAATAAAAGCCGCAACAGGACTAATATCAAATAAAATTACGCCCATTGCACTGGTACCGCCAATGCCGATACATTGCAAAAAACTTGTGATACCGAAAACAGCACCCACAAAGGCACCGCCTGCAGGACCAAGTGTTGCGGCCGCTAAAGCTACGGGGATAACATTAAAAGAAATAGCCAGTGGTCCGATGTTAAGATAACCCAACGGAGTGTAGGACATTATCAAAAGTATTGCCGAAAATAAAGCAAGCAATACTAATCGAGTGATTTTTTGCTTTGTGCTTTTCATATAAAATCCTCCTTGTTATTATTCCCTTGCGGGATACAATTACATTACAAATACATTTTCATTCTGAAAATACGTCAGATTTCCGTTCCGGAATACCTGCGTGTTGAAAAAATCAACGGTTTATTTCAGTCTGAATTTGCTTTGTATTGGGATTATATCATAGTTTTTTTCGAAAATCTATATAATTTATTGCTTTTTTATGTTATACTACACCGGTAGATAGGTAATATTATTTTTTATTCTAATGGAGGTATTTATGCTTACAGGAAAGACAGTTGTGCTTGCAGTCACCGGTAGTATAGCAGCATATAAAATAGCTAACCTTGCCAGAATGTTAAAAAAGCTTAATTGTAACGTTCACGTTTTGATGACGCAAAACGCTACTAACTTCATAAATCCGATAACCTTTGAAAGCCTTGTTTCAAATAAGTGCTTGGTTGATACATTTGACAGAAATTTTCAATACAGTGTTGAACATGTTGCAATAGCGAAGCAGGCAAATGTTGTGCTTGTTGCTCCGGCATCAGCTAATGTTATAGGAAAAATTGCAAACGGCATTGCCGACGATATGCTTACAACAACAGTTATGGCTTGTCCTTGTAAAAAAATCATTTCTCCTGCAATGAACCACAATATGATTCATAATCCGATTGTTCAGGATAATATTGAAAAACTCAAACGGTTCGGATATGAAATTATAGACGCTGATAACGGAATGTTGGCGAATGGTGATATAGGTGACGGCAGAATGCCCGATGAAGAGGTTTTGCTGGATTATATATTGAAGGAAATTGCTTTTGAAAAAGATTTGAAGGGGAAAAAAGTACTCGTTACTGCCGGTGCTACAAGAGAATCCCTTGACCCTGTAAGATTTATTACTAATCATTCAAGCGGTAAAATGGGTATAGCCATAGCCAAGGCAGCCATGCTCAGAGGTGCAGAGGTTACTTTGGTTAAAGCTCATACAGATGTTGAGCCGCCGAGATTTGTAAATGTTATAGATGTTGTTTCAGCTGAGGATATGTATAATGCTGTTCTTGAATACAGTGAAGATGCCCATTATATTTTCAAGGCGGCAGCCGTGGCTGATTATACACCGTTGAGTGTTGCCGACAATAAAATAAAAAAATCAGACGGTGAAATGGTGATTCAACTCAAGCGCACAAAGGATATACTCAAATATTTAGGAGAAAACAAGCGCGAAGGTCAAGTTGTCTGCGGTTTTTCAATGGAAACAGAGAATGTGATTGAGAATTCAAAGAAAAAGCTTTATAACAAAAACTGTGATATGATATGCGCGAACTCTCTGAGAACGGAGGGCTCCGGGTTCGGCGGAGATACAAATATCGTTACAGTTATCACAAAAGATGGGGTAAAAGAACTTGAATTGATGTCGAAAGATGAAGTTGCCCACAAAATAATTGATATAATTAAATGTCTGTAATGAGAATGGGTCGTATAATACGACCCATTTTTGTTATCTTAAGGGATATTTTTGTATTTTATATTCATAAAACTCTTTAAAACATAGGATTTGTGTGATATAATCAGTTGGTAAATTTTTATTTAAGGAGATGTTTTCTTATGAAAAAGTTTTTCGGAGAATTCAAAGATTTTATAGCCAAAGGTAACGTAATCGACCTTGCAGTCGGCGTTATTATCGGCGGTGCTTTCTCAGGTATTGTTACAAGCCTTGTAAATGATGTTGTTACACCCCTCATTACACTTGTAACAGGCAGACTTGCTTTTGCAGATATGTTTATTGTTCTTACAAAGGATGTTGCAGATGTCCCTGCTACATTGGCAGCAGCTCAGGAAGCAGGTATTTCAACACTTAATTACGGTCTTTTCATTCAGGGTGTAATTAACTTCCTTATTACTGCTTTCGTTATTTTCCTTATGGTCAAAGCAATCAACAAAGCAAGAACTCTTGGCGAGAAGAAAGAAGAAACAGTAGAAGAAGCACCTACTACAAAGGTTTGTCCCTTCTGCAAGAGCGAAATTGCTATTGATGCAACTCGTTGCGCTCATTGCACATCGGAGGTTGAATAAATCTGATGGGTCGCATAAGATATTTTATTGCCCTTTGGGCATCGAAAGCCGTCTTTTTGCTACTTCGACTTCTCAAACGTAACGCAACAATGTATCCGGGATATATTGCATTGAAAATTTGTCCCGACTATCTGGCGAGAACAAAGAAATCACCCAATGTACTTTGTGTTACAGGTACAAACGGAAAGACAACCACAACAAATATGGTTGCGGATATCTTGTCCCAGAGTGGTATGAAGGTGGTTTCAAACCGATACGGTTCTAATATCAATACGGGTGTTGCTACTGCACTGACACATAGTGTCAATATTTTCGGTAAACCGAAAATTGATGCACTCGTTCTTGAGGTTGACGAAAGATTCTCAAGGCTTATTTTACCGTTTATAAAACCCGATTATCTGGTGGTTACCAACCTTTTCAGAGATTCTATAAAAAGAAATGCACATCCTGAGTACATATTCAGTATTCTCGATACCTATGTACCACAGACGACGAAGCTTATCCTTAATGCTGACTGTTTACAGTCTTCTCAGTTGCTAAAAGATAATGAGCGTGTGTATTTTGGTATTGAAAAGCTGGATACAGATGTTACAGAATGTGTGAATCTTATTAACGATGTTTCTATTTGTCCTATTTGTGACGAGAAGCTCAAGTTTAATTATCTCAGATATCATCATATCGGTAACGCCTACTGTCCCAAGTGTGGATTTAAGTCATATGAAGCTAATTACCGACTCACTAACATCGATTACGAGAATAAAACTATAACAGTTGACCATTGCGGTATTGAGTCTGTTTATCCTATGGTAAACAGGGCACTTTACAATATATATAATGAGCTTGCCGCAATCTCTCTTATGTCTGAGTTCGGCGTTGACCTTGAAAAGGTTAAAGATTATATGCGCAAAATCAGCGTTACCCAGACAAGATACAAAGAGGATAAAGCCGGTAAAACTGAGATTATTCGTACTATGGCAAAAGGACAGAACTCAGTTTCATGTTCAAGAACTCTGGATTTCGTCGGTCACGAAGACGGTGACAGAACAGTGTTTATTATGATAGATGACTTGTTCGAAAGACGTGATTCATCTGAGTTCGTAGGCTGGATATATGATGCCGATTTTGAGTTTCTTAATACAGACGGCGTTAAACAGATAGTCCTTGCGGGTCCTCGTTGCTTTGACTATAAGCTGCGTCTTCTTATTGCCGGTATCCCGGAAGAGCGTATACTCTGTGAGGAAGATGAATTTAAGGCTGTTGACATTATGGATAAGGATATAGACAAGCTTTACCTTCTTCATGATACATCAACATACGACCTGGCTTGTAAAGTTGAATCCAAAATAATATCGGTATTTACACAAGCGTATAATGCAAAAGGCGGTGAACAATGATGAAGATAGAGGTTCTTTATCCTGAAATTTGTTGTTTGTTCGGCGACAAGGCAAACATGCGCTATTTCGAAATGTGTCTTCCCGATGCTGAGTTTATAAGAACTCCGGTTAGTGAAATGCCACATTTTCTTACTGAAGATGTAGATATGGTTTATTTTGGTTCTTGCAGTGAATCTAATCAGGAACGCATTATTTCAAGACTCAGGGGTCACGAAGAACGAATTAAAGAATTAATTGAAAAAGGTGTTGTATTCCTTATGACAGGTAACACCTTTGAGATAATGGGTAATTACATTAAAAAGCCTGACGGTGAAAAAATTGAGGCTTTGGGAATTTTTGATTTCTATGCTGAACGCACTATTCCAAAGCGTTACAATTCTCTTTTTCTTGGTAAGTTCGGTGAAATGGAGATTGTTGGTTACACAAGCCGTTTTTCACATTGTTATGATATTAAAGAAAGTGATAATTTCCTGACTGTTACAAAGGGTTACGGTTCAACAGTTGACGCTAAGACAGAGGGAATACGTCGTAACAATCTTTTTGGCACATACCTTTTGGGACCTTTCCTTATACAAAATCCCATGTTTACTGCGTATCTTATGAAAAAGCTCGGCGTAAGTGAACCGGAGCTTGCGTTTAAGGATGATATTGTAAAAGCGTATGAGGTAAGACTCAGAGAGTTTAAAACTGATATTGTTTTTGCGGAATAAAACATAAACCGTCTGAAAGAAAAAGTTTCAGACGGTTTTTCGTTGACAAATATCGGAAATTATATTAAAATCAATGTGTAGTCTAATGTATTAAAATAATGATTGAGGTGTGAAAAATGGATGTACCAAAGGTGTTCGAAAGCGAATACAGGTTTTGTTTAATAGTGTGGGAGAACGAACCCGCTACTTGTGCTGATTTCGCCGCGTTGAGCAAAGAACGTCTCGGCTGGTCAAGGACAACTACATATACCGTTATAAAAAGATTGTGCGATAGAGGTATTATCCAAAAAAATGGTTCAGTCGTAACATCGGTTTTCAGTAAAGAAGAGGTCCAGATATCAGAAATGGAAGAACTCCTTGAAAAGAAATTCGAAGGTTCTGTTCCGGCTTTCGTTGCCGCTTTTGCAAAAACCAAGAAGCTTTCCGATAAAGACCGCGAAGAAATTATGGCGTTACTTGGAGAATAAAAGATGTTAGAGAGTGTTTTTAAAAATGTGCTTGAAATGTCATTTTCGGCATCGTTTTTGATAGTTGCTGTTCTGATAGCGCGTATTATTTTACGCAAATCCTCAAAGCTTTTCAGAAAAGTGTTATGGGGCTTGGTTGCAGTAAGATTGGTTGTGCCTTTTTCTTTTGAAAGCGCATTTAGTCTTTTACCCAACAAGTCGGATTATGTGCCCCATAGCGTTGGCGCTTCTGCAGAGATTGAGAGTGTGGCAATTAATACAGGTTTCGACTGGAAAACCATATTACCGTATGTGTGGTTGGTTATGTTTGTTGTGTGTTCTGTATACGCAATTTTCAGTTTTATCAGATTGAAGTATAAAATGGGCGATGCTGTTTTACTTGAGGATAATGTGTTTCAAAGCGAAAAGGTTGACTCACCCTTTGTCTTCGGAATTATAAAGCCCAGGATTTATATTTCCTACCATATTAAGGATGAAAATCTTGGATATGTTCTCAAACACGAGAAAACACACATAAAGTATTTTGACCATATTACAAAGCTTATTGGTTTTGCCATCCTCTGTATTCACTGGTTTAATCCTCTAGTGTGGATTTCTTATGTCCTTTTTTGTAAGGATGTTGAACTCGCTTGCGACGAAGTTGTTGTTAAAGATATGACAACGGAAAACCGAAAAGGTTATACTTTGGCTCTTTGTGATATCGGTATGAATAAATCTAAAATATCTGTTTGTCCGGTTGCATTCGGCGAGATAAGTATAAAAGAAAGGGTTAAATCAACTCTTTCATACAAAAAAATCGGCAAAATGGCGATTACTTTGTCTGTTGCACTTTGTGCGACAGTTGCGGTTTGTTTTATGACAACTCCTGAAAGCAAGGCTATTGATAAACAAATTCCAAAAGAAGAAGTGTATATAGAAAAAACAAGCGAACCTACAACAGAAATTATTACAGAGCCGGTAACTGAATCGACTACCGAGCCTGTAACGGAAGAGAAGATTAGTACAACTACGAATACTTTTGAAACATCTTATGAAAATAATACAGAGGAAAAAGACACTTTTTTTAGTCCGGAAGAAATAGAAATATTAAATCAACAGAGAGATGCGGTATTCGAGAAGCAAAGACGCTTAAGAGAACAGGAAATGGAAGAATTTGAGCGTAAACAGGAAATGGCCAGACTGCAAAATGAATATAATAAAAAGAATTCAAAATCCGTCGCACTTCCGAATTCCAGGTTTAATAGTACGTTAGTGCCTACTATTGAATTTCCTCAGCCATCGATTCCGGCGTTGTATTATTAAAAAATTAAGACCTATCCATTCGGATAGGTCTTGTTTTTTTATTTTTCCACTTGTTGAAGTCGTTGCTTTTTAAAGCCCATATTTACTACCGCGTTCAATATAAAGTTAAGTGTGAAGAGGGCTATGCCTACAAACAAACCAAATTGAACGGAGCCGTTTATAAATAATATGCTTGTTGTGCCTATTTGAGAAACCGAAACGGTGAAAAGAACGCCGGCAACAGTGAAACTCAAAATCGAAAGAATACAGAAAAAAATGTTTGTACCGGCTTTAAGAGAAGGTGCTTTAAGGAGTACAAACACAAAGTTAAGTACACCGAAAACAATCGCCAGGTAAGTAAGAAGTATTGAGCATATCAGCATTGTAACAGCGGGTCCTATTACCTGACTGTTAATAAGACTCAATAAGGAACCCCAATTAAGACTGAGCAACGTGTTCATCGAAAAATCAAGTAATGTGAATTTAGCTGCAGATTTGTTGATGAAGGGTAGATTCATAGTGTAATTTGCCAAAGGTAATATAAGTGTTACAAGCGGCAAGAAAGTGCATATGAAACGTACGATTCTTAAGGGATTGCCGAATAGGGCACTTTTAAAATTCCCTGTGAATTTTCTGAAGCTTTTCCATGCCACTTCTGCTCTTGCGGCATCTTCGTCGAGATGCTCCTCCCAATTATAGTTGGGAATATTTACACCGCAATAAGGACACTCTGCTTTTATGTTCCAGAAGTTCAGTATGCCGTGACATTTAGGGCAAAGAGCCATGTAAACTCAATCCTTTCAAGAGTGGATTTTTAATAATCAAGAACGCGGAGAATCGCTTTGATGTTTAAGGGGAGTTTTTCGATTGCTGCACGAGCTTCTTTTTCACGCATAACGGGAGTAATGAAAGCGATTTCTGTTTTGGGCTCGTTTTCTCTGTGGAGAATAACAGGGGATTCAAAAACTTTGTTTACTTCATTGAATGCAGTAACATAATCTTCGGTTTCTGCACGTACATAAAGGGCATTGCTTTGTAAAAGGGAGTCTATTACATAGTTGTCTTCAGCGGGGCCCCAACCGAAAGCTTTTCTTCTTGCGGTGTGTTTAGCGCAGTCAATGACGTCTGCAACTACCGCACTTGCTGTGGGGAGCTTTCCCGCACCTCTGCCGTAGAAAACAACATCGCCGATAGCGTCACCGCGGACAAGAATTGCGTTGAAAACATCGTCAACAGAGGCGAGCTGGCTGTGATTCTGGATAAGGCAGGGACCTACTGTCGCACTGATTTTGCCGTTATCATTAAGTTTAGCGCGGCCTATAAGCTTAATCACGCCACCCCAGTTTTTAGCATAGTCAACATCTTCGGATGTGATTTCTGTGATACCTACGGTCTCTACAGAGTCGGGATATACATGTTTACCGAAACAAAGAGAAGCAAGGATGCATATCTTTCTTGCGGCATCGTGACCGAGTATATCTGCGGAAGGGTCACGCTCCGCGTAACCGTTATCCTGCGCAAGCTTCAAAGCATCTTCAAATGCCATACCTTCCTGAATCATCATTGTAAGTATGAAGTTGGTAGTTCCGTTGAGAATACCTGCAATTTCACAAATTTCGTTTGCAGCAAGACACTGGCTGATAGGTCTTATAATAGGAATCCCGCCACCGACGCTTGCTTCGAAAAGGAAGTTCACATTGTTTTCTTTAGCTAATTCGAGTAATTCATAACCATGTGCGGCAACTAATTCTTTGTTGGATGAAACAACGCTTTTTCCTGCTTTAAGACAAGAAGATACATATTCATAAGCCGGGGTTGTTCCGCCCATACATTCAACAACAATTCCAACAGAAGCATCATTCAATATATCGTTAAAATCTGTTGTAAAATATTCACCCAATTCGTGATTTGAAAAATCGCGGATATCAAGAATGTATTTTATGTCAAGTGAATTCTGACCGCTTTTTGATACGATACTTTTTTTGTTTTTCAAAAGAAGTTCGGCAACACCTGAACCGATTGTTCCGAAACCCATAATTGCAATTTGCATTTTCATACCCCCGGTGAAAAATGGGTGGATAAACGCACCCTAAGTATATACAAATTATATTTTAACATAATTTTTTGCGATAATAAAGAGCAAAGTGGATTTTTCTTATAAAATTTTTTTGAAAAAATCAAAAAAATTAAGATATTTGAATTGTAATATACAAATTTATGGTTTAAAATGAAAATATACAAGGAGGAGCCTGTATGGATAAAATAATTGCAAAAAGAAAGAATTTTATAATCAGTTTTATATATTTGTCGATATTTGTAGGATTGTATTATTTTGTAGTTAAATATGCTTTGGGATATGTATTCCCATTTTTAGTCGCGGCTGTTTTAGCAGTTTTCTTACAAAAACCAATCAGAGCCATTACGAAAAAATTGCATGTCCAGGTACACGGCATAATTTCTATAATATTAGTGCTTTTGCTTGTAGTCGGTATTGTAGGTATAGTTGTATTGTTGGGCTATATTTTGTTCAATGAGTTAAAAGAATTCTTTGGATATTTATTCAATCGTTTTTCATCAATCGATGACGTTTTGGCGATGGTTGAAGGAACTGCGATGAATCTGGTCAGCAGCCTTCCAAGAGGTTTCGGCGCAACAGTTGGCGAGTATGTTACTAATTTCTTTGATAACTTAACCAATAAGAGTACAGATATAGATTTAAGTGTACTTTCAACACCATTAAGCGGAGCGTGGAGTGTTGTAAAGGGTATTCCATCAACCGTTCTCAGCATAGTTGTTACTATTATTTCTTGTGTATTTATGACTGCGGAATACGATACGGTCAGAGATATGGTCCTCGGTATGTGCACCAAAGAAACAGGAGAAAAACTTGTAAATGCCAAAAGAACTGTTACAAAGGGTATAGGTAAGCTGATCAAAGCATACGTAACTTTAATGCTTATTACTTTCAGCGAAGTGTTCCTCGGGCTTAACCTTATGAAGCTTATTGGCGTGTATAATGGTGGCTATATTGCAATAATCGCCTTTGTGACATGTATAGTTGATATTATTCCCGTGTTAGGAACCGGTACTATATTGATTCCTTGGGCAGTGTATAGTCTTATTACCGGAAAATTTGGTTTTGCCATAGGACTTCTGATACTTTACGCAGTAATCACGGTTATAAGGCAGATTATTGAACCGAAGCTTGTTGCTAATCAAGTGGGATTGCCATCCATTGTTACAATTATGGCAATGTTCCTTGGCGGTAGAGTATTGGGCGCGTTCGGAATTTTGCTTTTACCTTTAACGGTTATTGTTTTCAAATTGATGTACGACGAGGGTATAATAGGTAACAAAAAATTCCTGGAAAGAGAAAAGGCTGTTTCTGTTGAGAAAAAAGGATAAAACTACAGGAAGAAAGGGTAATTTTAATGTTTGACGGTATAATTGATATTCACTCACATGTTTTATGGGGAATAGATGATGGCGCCGGAGATTTTGAGGAATCATTTGATTTGTGCTCAATGGCAAGTGAATCAGGGACGAAAACCTTATTTCTTACCCCTCATTTAATGTATTGGGAAAACGCTGAGGAGCTGTACGATGAACGTCAGGCAAAATTCGAAGAACTCAGCGAGATTCTTGCCAATGACGGTGAGGATATTACTCTGAAAAAAGGCTTTGAGATACTTTGTGATGATGATATCTTTAACGTTAAGTATTTTCAGCCATACACTTTAAATGAGTCGAGATATATATTAATTGAGTTCGACTTTTTTAAATCCAATGAAGCTGACGTCTCGTCTTGGTGCAGATATTTGTCATCTTTCGGTCTCGTTCCTATAATAGCCCATCCTGAAAGATACAGCTTTGTTATTGATGATATAACATGTATTGAAAGACTTTCGGAAAAGGGTGTTTTGTTTCAGATTAATGCAGGTTCTCCTATAGGCGTTTTTGGAGAACAAGAGGAGTACGTAGCCTGCAAAATGCTTAATTGTGGCTATGTGGATTTTATCGGTTCCGATGCTCATGATATTTTTATGAGAAATACTGATATACGTTCTTGCATCGAGGATTATCCGGATGGTTTGGATTTAGAATTACTGCAGAAAGCTGCTTGCATAAATCCCAAATACATACTCAATGACGAAATTTATAAACCTCGTAGGTTAGACAATATTGCAAAATTGTAAAAAAATAGTGAATAATTCTTTTTTGGAAAAAAGAATTATATGTAATATGCTATTATATGCTTGAATAAAAGGATGAAAGGAGGAAAAATGATGTTAGATTCTATTTGGCAGCTTCTTGCAAACTATGGCCTTGATACAAAGGAAATTGCAGACGCAATCCACTCTCTTATTGAGCCTATTGTTGATGCTGAAGGTAACGTTACCGGTTACGAAGGAACACTTGCAGCTATCGTTGACTTCCCGCTTATCGGTAGTGTTCTTAAGGGCTTTGCTGACTTTGCTCCCTCAATCGCAGAGGCAACTGACACAGTAGCTTAAGTTATAGCTACACCGCACTTAATAAGAAGTGTGAATTATTGCAATAGTTTTCACAGAGAGAGTGTGGGAAACCGCACTCTCTTTCTTTAGAAGAACAGTAGTGTTATGGATTTTTTCTATACCTTTTATATATAGTACTTTACGGAGGCAATTTTCTATGAGTAAAACAACGGAACAAAACGCGGAAAAGAGTAAAGGCGGAATTATAATTATTCTGGGTGCAGCTCTTTTGGTAGGCGTAATTGTTTTTTGTATAGCACTCGTGAGCGTTATTAAAAACAGTTCCGGTGATGAAGATACTACCCAGTATTCGATTACATCCGGAGTAAACATTTCGACCTCTGAAACGAATGAGGATGACTTCAACGGAATGTTTGGTAATGATACAGCGTCTGACAGTAATGTGGGTTCATCTGAACAAGTTGAAAATCAACAGGGTGGTGTAGGCAACGGCGGAGTAACAACAGCTGGAACGACCAAGAACGAAGCTGTGGCTCACTATGAAGAGTTTTCCAAAAACGGTGACAATATATTATCAGACCATCACGATAATGAATTTATAAAATTGGTTTCCGAAAAATATGGTGTTGATACAGATTTACTTGTAGCTATTTACGGTGAACCGGATACCGGAAATAATTTCGTTTTACAGTTTGACGGAACGAAAGACTCAAACGGTAATATTGTGAAAAGTCCTGATACTCTTGAAAAAGTTTATCAGATTGATTTAGATCGTAATATAAAAGTTGCAACGGGAACACACAGCGGTAATGTGGGAGTTACATACGCGGAAGGTCTTTTTTGCTTTAGTATGGTTAAAACTTTAGTTATGGAACAATATCCGCAGTATTTCACAGGAATTGAGTCATAAAAGTGATTGTGACTATCTTACAAAAAAAGTTGCAAAAATTCTAAAAAAAATACAAAAAAACTCTTGCATTCTTTAAATAGTTATGATATTATGATAGGGCGCGCGAAGGGCGTGTCCCTATCTTTTTATGCCCTGACGCGAGTAGATATGCGATGATGCGGGAGGTGGCTGCCCATTTGAGGCAGGGAATTTCCGCGGAGTATGTCCGATTTAAAACCGGGCGATTAAATACCGATAGCAAACCGTTTGCCGTCCTTAACTGCGGCTTCGGTGTTGTTTCGGAGCGTGAGTATATCCCGGAATTGACATTCCGGTTTTTAAATGGAACGGGCGATAAGCCCGGAACAGTTGTAAAAACTTGCGCAGCCCGCCAAAATTATTAGGAGGC
>JAZULQ010000025.1:0-21649 GCA_045603185.1 Acutalibacteraceae bacterium | reverse complement strand
GGTTATATAAAGCTCGTAAAGTCGCGGAATTTCTGCACTCCATTCCTCTACATCAAGACCCTTGAAGGTAATAGCATTCTTCTCTGCACCATCAACGAGGCTCTCAGTAATGAGTGTTTCTCCGTCATAAAGTGCCGCTTTAATTTTAGTGTTTTCAACAGCACCTTTAAGCTCGGTTTCAATATCGAGATTATATTTCTTGCCTTTTTTCCGGGCGATTGCCTGAAAATCGTTGATATACGCTTTGTCGTATGTATAAAGAAGAACATCGCGGAAGATTCCGTTTTCTCTGAACATATCCTGCGCCTCAAGATATGAACCTGTACACCATTTGAAAACTACAACAACAATTTCGTTTTCGCCCTCTTTAAGGAATTTGGTAATATCAAATTCATAGGAGTTGTGAGCGGCTTCACCGTAGCCTACAAAGGCTCCGTTTACATATAAATCAACGCAAGGTGTAACACCAAGAAAAGTTAACACGTAATTCTTATTAATATCTGCAATATTGATAACCTTACGGTAAATACCGCAAGAAAATTCATCGGGAAGCTCAGGAGGCTTTACACCCTCACCCTTGGGAAGACCGAAAACTCTGGGGTCAAAGCTATAAGGACAGTTGATATATGCAGGATTTTCGTAACCTGTTCTCTGCCATGTGCAGGGAACATTTATTGTATCGAACTTCACCTTGCTTGTATCAAGTGTTGCGGGAAGTTTTGATTTTTTACTATAATATTTAAATTCCCATTCACCGGAAAGAACAGTTACAACGTCACTGTTATAACGCTCGGTTTTATAATCCGCTTTCTCTGCATCCGCCTTTTTTGTATGGGGAATGGCGTACGCTCTGGGCGCAAGACGACCTTTTTCAACGACCTTAAATGTTGAATGATTTGTTTTGTCAAGGATGTACTTCATATGCTTCCTCCGTTGCAACATAATATCAGTTACATATTATCATACACCGCTTTACATTTCAATTTTAAAAGAAAAAAATATGTACCAAAAATATCGCAATTATTTTTATAGTGTGTTACAATAAGAGGAACAAAAATCCTATGTAAAACCATTTTTTCGGAGCGTATTTTATGAATTTTGAGGAAGTACAGATAACCGGTACTATTGAAGAGGTTACTTTTCAAAATGACACTAACGGCTTTACGGTGCTTGATATATCATTGGAAAACGATTATCTCACTGCTGTTGGTATTATGCCCGGTGTTTCCGCCGGCGAAACAGTAACACTTACCGGCACATATACAACTCATCCTTCTTTCGGAAGGCAGTTCAAGGTGACTGCCTTCTCCCGCCGTATGCCCGAAACATCGGAACAAATATATAAATATTTGGCTTCAGGTGTTATCCGCGGAATCGGTCCGAAAAAGGCTCTGTCCATTGTAGAAGCCTTCGGCTCCGATACTCTCGCGGTTCTTGAAAATGAACCTGAAAGACTCGCTTCAATCAAAGGTATCTCCGAAGAACAGTCAAAAAACATCGGAGAGGACTTCAAACGCCAATACGCTATGCGTACCGTTATGCTGGGTCTTGAAAAATACTCTTTTTCACCCTCGGAGTGCATACGCATCTTCAAAAAGCTCGGCATCCAGGCTGTTCAGAAAGTCGAAGAAAATCCATACTGCCTTTGCGCATTAGGATTGGGAATAAGCTTTGAACGTGCGGAAAGCATTGAGAGTAAATTGGAAAAGAAGCCTCTTCCGGATTTCAGAATACGTGAAGGTATACTTCACGTTATCCGTTACAATTCCGCAAACAGAGGTCACACTTGCATTCCGAGAGAAAAGCTTTTGAAGCCTGCATCTGATTTACTGGAGGTTACTCAGGACGAAATTGATATCGCCATAGATAAGCTGATTTCCACGGCGCAACTGAAAACTTGCGAAATTGACGGCAAAGAATTTGTTTTTCTTCCCTCTGCATACCTTGCAGAAAAGAAAATTGCCGAAAGAATCAGCATTATTGCGAACTTTCCGCCTCCCGGTGCACCTCAGCTTGCAGACTGGATAGACAGAATCGAGCTTCAAAACAATATAAAATACGAAACGCAACAGCGCACTGCCATAGCCACTGCCGCAAAAAAAGGACTGCTTGTTTTAACCGGTGGTCCCGGTACAGGTAAAACCACCACCATAAGGGGCATTATAGAAATTTTCCAACGGCAGAATCTCGATGTTGCCCTTGCGGCACCTACGGGCAGAGCGGCAAAACGTATGAGTGAAGTTACCGGAATGGAAGCTAAAACCATACACCGACTTCTTGAGGTGGAATGGGATGAGGATGACCGCCCGGTATTCAGGCGCAACACTTCAAATCCATTGGATTGTAACGCTCTTATTCTTGATGAATTATCAATGATAGACATACATCTTTTTGCAAGTCTTCTTGAAGCGTTGCCGTTAGGCTGCAGACTCATTCTTGTAGGTGACAGCGACCAGCTTCCGCCGGTCGGCGCAGGTAATGTACTGCATGATTTAATCCTTTCTGATATGCTTCCGGTCGTCTGTCTTACACAGGTTTTCCGTCAGGCTCTTGAAAGCAAGATTATTACAAATGCTCATAAAATTGTAAACGGTGAAAATCCTGACTTAAACAATACCGGCAAAGACTTTTTCCATATGGAAAGAAGCTCCGCTCCATTAACTGCACAAACAGTAGTTGACCTTTGCAGCGAGCGCTTACCGAAAGCCTATAACTGGGACGCGTTTTCCGACATTCAGGTAATTTGTCCTTCAAAAAAAGGCGAAACCGGTACTCAAAACCTCAATAAACTTCTGCAAAATGCCCTTAATCCGCCACATAAAGAAAAAAGCGAAATACTCATTGCAGGTCGAGTATTCCGCGTAGGCGATAAAGTTATGCAGATAAAAAACAATTACAACATAGAATGGGAAAGCCCCACAGAAAAGGGCACAGGCATTTTCAACGGCGATATCGGTATCCTGACAGCCATAGATATTAAAACCGCCCTCGTAACCGTCAACTTTGACGGCAGAGTCGCACTGATACCCGCCGAAAGCTTAAGTGAGCTTGAACTCGCATACGCAATCACTGTTCATAAAAGTCAAGGCAGTGAATTCAAAGCCGTTATCATACCCGCAATAAACATTGTGCCAAATCTTGCGTACAGAAATCTTTTATACACCGCTGTAACGCGTGCAAGAGATTTACTCGTAACAGTAGGCAGTGCCCAAATGATAGAAATTATGACCCAAAATGACCGAAAAGCCAAAAGATACTCAGCACTATCCCACTTTTTAAAGGTAATATGACAATGAACTACTCAAAAATATCGAACTTTGCAGCTTCATTCTTATTTACAAAAAGATGCAGATTTTGCAGAAGACTGATTGATATACGCCACGACATTTGCGAAAAATGTAAAAATAATATTTACAGAATAGAGGGCGATATATGTTTCAAATGCGGTCATTCGCAAAAAGATTGCTCTTGCCGGGGCAAATCAAAATTTTATACGAGTATTTGTGCTCCGTATTACTATGACGGCGCGGCAAAAGAAGCAATAAAAGCCCTGAAATTTATCAAAGATACTTTGGTTGTTGAGGATTTAGTAAAAGATATGGCTGATTGCTTTGAAACACATTACGCAAATATGGATTTTGATTTATGCACGTTTGTCCCGTCTCATAAAAATGAAGAAAAAGAACGCGGATATAACCAGGCTCAGCTTATTGCCGAAAGTCTTGCAAAAAACATTAATGTTCCGTATGCAGATGTTCTTGAAAAAAGATTTGAAACTCCGCCCCAGCACACATTGACTGAAGCTATGCGCTCCGGAAATCTTCTGGGAACTATATTTTTGAAAGAGCAGTATAATAACAAAATCAACGATATGAGAATTCTTCTTTGTGATGATGTAAAAACAACCGGCTCAACCCTGAACGAATGCGCCAAAACCCTATTGATAAACGGTGCTGCCGAAGTCAGATGTATAACCGTTTGTATCGCCCATAACTCGTCATCTTCGTAATCGGGATATAAAAAAACTCTGAAAGCCTATGCTTTCAGAGTTTTTTATTAAAGAACATAAATTATAACATCACGTCTGCCCCAGTTTATACACTGCGCTTCTGAATTCATAAACAAGTCTACTGTCCAGTCAACGCTGTATATATAGCTACCTGTGTCGGCAGCAATACAATAACCGTAGACGTATTTACCGTCTGCTGAAACGATGTACATTTCTGTGCCATATGGAATTTCTTTGGGGTCAACTGCGATATAACCTGTCTGCGCACGTTTACCGGTGGATGTAGTACCTCCGGGAATACAATATGCAGTAGCCTTCGCATTGATAACGGATGAATAAGTTGTAGGAATACCGTCAGCTCCTATTTTAAGATATGAGGGAACTGCCATCTCACTGATAGGTTTACCTACGGGAATTGATGAGGGGTAAGCGTTCTTTCTTACTTTTGTACCAACCTCAATAAGCTTATTAACAGGCTCGGATGTAACTTCCTCAGACAAAACCTTTGTTGAGCAAAGCTCGCCGTTAATATAGCGGTCCTCGTAAACGATAGCTTTTGAGCCTTCTACACCGTCAACAAGAACTTTTTTATCCTCTCTGTAAAGAGAATCGTTATAAGAATATTCTACTTCATATTCTATAACTTCGTTTTCTGTGCGTTCCTCAACAGTAACTCTGAAAACTTCGATTTTCATGCCCTCTTCAAGTGTTTTTGCTAAAGTAGGAACAACAAAATCATCCTCGGCAAGCTTAATGCCGCTTATTTCCAGCGCATCAGCTACTGTTTTACCTGAAACAGTTTTTGTAACTGTTTTTCCGTCTGCTGTGATTACAACTTTAAAAATATCGTAAATCTCGATTGTCATACCGTCCTCGAGCAACTGGTCTGCTGCATAGTTCAAAGCAGTTCCTTTGGGAAGTGTGATGCCGGCGGCGTTAATTGCGTCGCTGACTGTACCCGAAGTGTAAATGGTATGTGAGGTTCCGTCAAACTTATCAATATAAACTTTGACGCCTCTTCTGATAATAATCGCGCTTCCCTCTTCACCTGTGAAGTTTGCGAAGCTTACGCTGTCGCCATATGCTTCATTAACTGTGATTCCTGCATCTTTAAGAACCTCAGAAGCATCGGTTTCAGATGTTGTGACAACAACGACTGATTCACCGTCGTAAATAGTAACATCGTACATTACGGGCGGTACGGCGAAGGCTGTGACTGAAACGAAGAATACTACCGCCATAATTAAAAGAGCAACTCTTTTAAGCGGTGAAGGCACTGCCGTTTCGCCTATTTTTCTGACTGTCATGGTATAAATCTCCTTAGACAAGCAACTTTCCGAATTGACGTCCCTACTCCTTTATATAGGGTTTCAAAAAGCTGCCGTTGTAGGCAGTTTTGTCAACAATAGCGTACCGAATTGCCAAAGTTCGGTACAATACTGTCGGCAAAAATGCCGCTGTTATCCTATGGCAAAAGGTATTATACACATCTTTTTCAAAAAGTCAAATAAAATAAAAATGTGTTTTTGTTTACTTTTAACAAATATTTTGAACACAAAAACTGAATAACCCCAACATTTAGTGGGGATATTTGAAAATGCCACAACTTTTTTATCCTTTCTTTTGTCAAAAGTGCAAAAATTACAAACTGTAACATTTAGGGGTAGAAAATGGCTGTTATTATTATCAATTTGTAATTATTTATTGACACTTATGGTCAAAAAAGCCATAATATAGGTAAATTATATAAACGGAGTAAGAAAATGGAAATAAGTTTACCCCAGGAAGTTGTAACAATTCTGGACATTCTTCAAGGTGCAGGGCACGAAGCCTATTGCGTAGGCGGTGCTGTGCGCGACAGTGTTATGGGCATCATTCCCGGTGACTGGGATATTACGACCTCTGCCCTCCCAAGTGATAGTGTTGAGCTATTCAAGGACTTTAAGACCATAGATACCGGACTTAAGCACGGAACATTAACCGTTATAATAAATCACAAGCCCTTTGAAGTAACAACCTACCGTATCGACGGCGAATACCACGACAACCGTCATCCCGAAAACATTGAATTCACAAGAAATCTCAGGGAAGACCTTGCGAGACGCGACTTTACAATAAACGCGCTGGCATATAATCCCCAATCAGATATTGTGGATTTGTACGGCGGACAAGATGATATATATAATAGTATAGTAAAAACCGTAGGTGATCCGGACAAAAGATTCGGTGAAGACGGGTTACGAATAATGCGCGCCTTGCGTTTTGCGGCTGTTTTAGGGTTTAGTATAGAGCCTCAAACTTCTGCGGCAATTCACCGCAACAAAGATTTACTGAAAAATATATCCGTTGAAAGAATATCTGTCGAATTATCTAAACTCATATGCGGAAAAAACGCTTTCAATATTCTTATGGAGTATCCTGATGTTTTCTCAGTATTTATTCCCGAAATCGCTCCGGCTGTAAACTTCGAACAGCACGGCGAAAAACACGCTTACACTGTCTGGGAGCATATATGCCATACCGTGGATACAATCCCGGACGATAAAATCCTCCGCCTTACTATGTTATTGCACGATTTAGGTAAGGTTCCTACCCATAAATTAAACGACAAGGGTGACAGTACCTTTAAAAACCACGCACCCTTAGGCGGTGAAATGGCAAAAGAAATTCTCACCCGACTGAAATTTGATAAAAAAACTATAAACAGAGTGTCTTTTCTTGTGGCTAACCATGACTTCGAGCCACCTGAGACTAAATTTGAGTTAAAAAGGCATTTAAAGACAAAAACGCCAGAGGATATAAAAACTCTGCTGGTTATTAAAAAAAGCGACCGTGGCGCACTTAGTGAAAAATATCGCGATATAAGTGCAGGTACGGCACAAACACTCGAATGGTTAAAAGAAATTGAGGACAACAACGAATGTTGCACACTGAAAGACCTTGCCGTTACCGGCAATGACCTTATGAAGCTTGGTATAAGCGGAGAAGCTATCGGCAAAACACTTGATATGCTTCTCGATTCGGTAATTGAAGGCAAAATACAGAATACACAAGACCATTTATTGACATACTTATTATAATAGTATAAAATAAACGTATAATTTATCTAAGAAAAGGTGGTACAAATGAGAACTGCACATGCTCTTAATTTCGGTTGGAAATATTCTCCCGTATTTTCAGATGAAATGATAAAAAAGGATTATGACGACAGCAAATTCCAGACTGTTGATATTCCTCATACCAATAAAGAATTACCTTTAAATTATTTTGACGAAAAGTCATACCAGTTCGTCAGTTGCTACCGTAAAAGCTTTGATTTAAAGAAAACAAAGGGTAACCGCTACATCCTTCATTTTGAAGGCGCGGCAGTTTATTCAAAAGTTTATCTCAATGATACATTTATCGGTGAATACAAAGGTGCATACAACCGTTTCAGCTTTGATATTACAGATAAAATCAAATCAAAAGACAATATGCTTGTAGTAGAGCTTGACTCAACTGAGCGTAATGAAATCCCGCCTTTCGGTAATGTTGTTGACTACCTTGTATACGGTGGTATTTACCGCGAGGTATGGATTGAAGAAGTAAGTGAAATCTACATTGATAACGCTTTTGTCAGAACTCTTAATGTGCTTCAGCCCAAAAAGGTTCTTGATATTGACGTTACTCTTTCCGAAAGCACAAAGGGCACTCTTACATTCTCGCTTTTCGACGGCGACAAAAAAATCGGCGAAAAGAGCACTGAATTCAGCGGCAGAGTAATAAATGCAAAATGGGCTGTATCAGATGTGGAATTATGGGATTTGGATAACCCTCATCTCTATACAATATATATTAAGCTCGATGACAGTGACGAAACCTCAGTTCGTTTCGGTTTCAGACAGTGTCGTTTCATGCAGGACGGCTTCTACCTCAACGGTAAGAAAATTAAAATCAGAGGTCTCAACCGTCACCAGAGCTATCCTTATGTAGGTTACGCTATGCCTGCAAACGTACAGAAAGCCGACGCCGACCTTCTTAAATACGAATTAGGCGTAAACCTTGTCAGAACTTCACACTATCCTGACAGCATACATTTCCTTGACCGTTGTGACGAAATCGGTCTTCTTGTGTTCACCGAAATGCCTTCATGGCAGTATCTTGGCGAAGGTGAATGGCGTGACATCTGTCTTGACAATGTCCGCAGAATGATTTTGCGCGACAGAAACCATCCCTGCGTTATCCTTTGGGGTGTTCGAGTAAACGAAGGTCTTGACTGCGACGAATTCTATACAGAAACAAACCGTGTTGCAAGAGAGCTTGACAACACTCGTCAAACCGGTGGCGTCAGAAATATGCCCTTCAGCCATCTTCTTGAAGATGTTTACACAATGATCGACTTTATCCATGCGGGCGGTGCAATCAACCTTCTTCCACCTGCATTTGTTACAAAGTCACTTAAAGCTCCCTATCTCGTAACCGAGCATAACGGTCATATGTTCCCGACAAAGAGCTTCGACAAAGAAGGTGTCCGTGCGGAACACGCATTAAGACACACCAGAGTTCTTAACTCTGCATACGGCAATAAACGCACAAGCGGTGCTATCGGCTGGTGTATGTCTGACTACAACACCCATAAAGACTTCGGTAGCGGTGACAGAATTTGTTATCACGGTGTAACTGATATGTTCCGTGTTCCGAAATTAGGTGCTGCTATTTACCGTTCACAGCAGGATGACAAGCCTTTCCTTGAGGTTTCATCTGCCATGGATATCGGTGAGCATCCGGGCGGAACAATCGGTGACGTATGGGTATTCACAAACTGTGATTATGTTAAGCTTTATAAAAACGGTAAATATACAAGTACAATTTATCCCGATAGCTCGAAATTCAAAAACCTTCCTCATCCTCCGATGATTGCGGCGGACTTTATCGGCGATGCTCTCACAGTAGATGACGGTCTTGATCCCAAAGCGGCAGAACTCCTTACAGACACACTTATTGCCGCGCAGACAAAGCAGTGGAAGCTTCCGCCTTCAAAATTCCTGAAAGCCGGCGCAGCTATGGTTGTGGGTAAAATTCCTTTCAACACAATGTTTGATATCGTAACTAAATACGTAGGCGGTTGGGGTAACGAACAGATAACCTACGCTTTTGAAGGTTACATTGACGGTAAATGTGTTGCAACTGTTACAAGAACTGCTGTTACAGAGCTTCATCTTGATGTAAAAGCGGATGCTGAAATTCTCCGCGAGGGCGACACATACGATGCTACAAGAATTCAGATTATCGCACGTGACCAGAACGGAAACCGCGTACCCTTTGCGGATTCTGCTGTTAAAGTTACCGTTAAAGGTGCCGCTTCTGTCATAGGTCCTTCCGAATTCCCCTTAGTTGGCGGCGACAGGGCCTTCTGGATCAGAACCAACGGCGAAAAGGGTGATATTGCCGTTACAATCGACGCTAAAGGTATAGGCAAGGTTAAACTTGACTTAAAGAGCGAATAATACTATAATATTACCACCTCTCCCATTCGAGAGGTGGTAAACTATAAACCAAAGATATAAGGAGATAAGAAAATGAGCAAACAGCCTTATTACATCACAACTGCTATTGCGTACACTTCCCGCAAACCTCACATCGGAAACTCTTACGAAATCGTACTTTCCGACGCTTTGGCAAGGTTCAAACGAATGCAGGGCTATAACGTTTTCTTTCAGACAGGTACTGACGAACATGGTCAGAAAATAGAGGAATACGCCGCTGCGGCAGGTGTTTCACCTAAAGAATATGTTGATAAAGTTGCAGGTGAAATCAAAGACATCTGTGATTGCCTTAATACAACTTATGATAAATTTATAAGAACAACCGATAAGGAACACGAAGAAAGTGTACAGAAAATCTTTAAAAAACTTATCGAAAAAGGCGACGTTTACAAAAGTGAATACGAAGGTTGGTATTGCGTTCCCTGCGAAAGCTTCTTCACAGACTCCCAGCTTGTTGACGGCAAATGCCCCGACTGCGGCAGAGAAGTCCGCAGAGAGAAAGAAGAAGCATATTTCTTCAAAATGAGCAAATACCAGAAGCAACTTGAAGAATATATTGAAAGCAATCCCAACTTTATTTATCCCGAAAGCCGTAAAAAAGAAATGATAAACAACTTCATTAAACCCGGTCTTCAGGATCTTTGCATCTCCCGCTCAACATTCAAATGGGGTATTCCTTTCCCCGGTGATGAAAAACACGTTATCTATGTTTGGGTCGACGCCCTTCTGAACTATATAACAGGTCTTGGCTATGACCCCGATAATTCTTCCGAAATGTATAAAAAATATTGGCCCGCCAATGTTCACATTATCGGTAAGGATATCCTTCGTTTCCACACCATTTACTGGCCCATTATGCTTATGGCTTTGGGCGAGCCCCTTCCGAAGCAGGTTTTCGGTCATCCGTGGCTCCTTTCCGGTAACGACAAAATGAGTAAGTCACGCGGTAATGTTATCTATGCCGATGACCTTTGCGACCGTTTCGGTGTTGACGCTGTGCGTTATTACCTTCTTTCCGAAATGCCTCACGCTCAGGACGGTACAATAACATACGAAACAATCATAGAACGCTTCAACTCCGACCTTGCTAACACCCTCGGCAACCTTGTAAACCGTACAGTTGCTATGAACAACAAGTACTTCGGCGGTGTTATCCAGGCTCCCACTGCAGTTGAAGATATTGACAATGAACTCAAAGAGCTTGCTCTCAATACTCTTCCCGAGGTTGCAAAGCTTCTCGATACCTACAAGGTAAGCGATGCTCTCAGTAAAATATTTGACCTTGCAAAGCGTTGCAACAAATATATTGACGAGACAATGCCATGGGCTCTTGCAAAGGATGAAGAAAAGAAAGAAAGACTTGGTACTGTTCTTTATAATCTTATTGAAGGTATCCGCTATATTGCAGTTCTTCTTAAGCCCTTTATGCCTGATACAAGTGATAAAATCCTTGAGCAAATCGGCACAGATATCAACACACTCGATTCCCTTGCAGAATTCGGCGCTATAAAAGCAGGCGACAGTGTAGGCACTGCAACTCCCCTTTTCTCACGTCTTGATGTTGAAAAGACTCTTGAAGAAATCGCCGCATCAATTCCTGCCGAAGAGGAAGACGAACCCGAAATCGAAGGTCTTGCAGAAATCGTTTATGATGATTTTGCAAAGGTTGAACTCCGCGTATGCGAGGTTGTTGACTGCAAACCTATTAAACGTGCAAAGAAGCTTCTCGAATTAACACTCAACGACGGAACAAAAACACCCAGAACGGTAGCATCAGGTATCGCGAAATGGTACAGCCCCGAAGACCTTATCGGTAAAAAGGTTATCGTTGTTGCAAACCTCGCTCCACGCACACTTTGCGGTGTTGAAAGCCACGGTATGATTCTTGCAGGTGAAATCACCGAAGACGATGTTAAAGTTGCATTCGTTGACGGACTTCCCGCAGGCACACAGTTAAGCTGATGAATAATATATTTGATTCACACGCACATTACACTGATAAAGCCTTTAATGACGACCGCGAAAATATGCTCGGCTCCCTTACGGAGTCGGGCATTTGTGGCGTTATAAACTGCGGTGCGGATATAGAAAGCTCCGTTTTTTCCCTTGAACTCGCAAAAGAATATCCGTTCATATACGCCGCCTGCGGAATTCACCCCGAAGAGGTTGACAACTTACCCGAAAATTATATAGAAATACTCCGCGGCTTGCTGAAAAATGAAAAATGTATAGCAGTAGGCGAAATCGGACTCGATTACTACTGGCGTAAGGATAACAAGGAGCTTCAGAAAAAAGTCTTTGAGGAACAGTTGCGTCTTGCAAAGGAACTGGATTTACCTGTAATTATTCACGACCGCGAAGCCCACGAGGACACTTTGGATATATTAAAAAAGTACAAGCCAAAAGGTGTTCTCCATTGTTTTTCAGGCAGTGTGGAAACTGCTAAGGAAATATTGAAATTAGGTATGTACATCGGTTTTGGCGGTGCGCTGACCTTTAAAAATGCGCGAAAAGCCGTTGAAGTGGCGGAAATGTTGCCCATTGAGAGACTCCTTCTTGAAACGGATTGCCCATATATGGCACCTGTGCCAATGCGCGGAAAACGCAACAATTCAACCTACATCCCCTATGTTGCGGAAAAAGTAGCTGAAATAAAGGGTATTAATTCCCAAGAAGTACTTGATATAACTAATGAAAACGCAAGAAATTTATTCAGCATTTAAAACTCCCTCGCTCCATTTGGAGCGAAGGAGTTTTCCTTTATATAGCTTTAAGTATTTTTTCACCTATCTCATTTATAACATTGAAATCTGTTGCCTTGATATAATAATCCTCCAGTCTGTCGTGGATATCCTTAGCCAGTGATAATTTTCTTACCGCTTCATCGACTAACTCTTTTTTCGTTTTCCTGAAAAACGCTAATTTTTCTTTGTTATTTGTAAACGCTGACTTATCGTAAAAGCGGGATGCGTGTATACGTTTGCCAGCCTCATCTATGGAATAGTGATAACTGTTTTCTGTGAATATGGCTGTTTTTAACTCCGGTATAATAACATGTTCAATTTTATGATTTGGGAACAATGGACAGAAACACGCATACACATCGTAGCCTTTGTCTACCGCAAAATTACAGACAACCTCTGCAATGTACGGCGAAACAGCACTGTATTCGTCCTCAATGGTAACTATATTTTCCGCAAGGGCTACTACACTATCGTGCTGAACTACAATACCGTCGGGCGAAACGGCAGAAAGAAATCTTTTGTGAATTTTCCCTTTCTCGACATTCTTTTTTGTCGGTATCAATCTGTTTGCAAGACGTTTTGCGAACCTCTCTACTTTTTCTGTGTCTGTAAATTCGGCACACATTAAAACATTCCGTGTTTCTATTTGCGATGCGACCTTCATAAAATCCGCAACCTTTTTATGCTGTGCCTTATTACTTAAAGTCAGCTCGCTGATTTCATTAATATGTCCTTTTAAATATTTTCTGTCCCAAGCAGCGCCCAAATCAACAATATGCTCGCTGACTCCCGGCAACGTGGGATCAAAGGTATGGGGTGACGTTCCGTCAAACACACTGAAATTAATTTCCGGCGCTAAAACAACATCTAAAGAAGTCGGGTCAGCGCTGCAATAACCGCGCTCAACAAAATAGCCTTTATTCTCAAGCTTCTGGGCTATTTTCTTCATCAAGGTTGATTTACCTGTTCCGGGGCCACCTTTTAGTATAAGGTGAGTTCCTTTTTCGTAGGGGTTGTATAAATCATCAAAAAGTGAGCAATACTTTATTTTATTATTGGCACCGAAAAAGAATGAAACAGGCAAAATTGTTTTTGTCATAAAATCGACCCCTCATATACTGTAAGTTACAAACCATACTATGATAAAAATATATTTTTGTTACTATGTTACATTGACTTTTAAAAGAATGAAAGTTATACTAAATGTGATTGTTTTCTCATTTTTATTTGAAAAGAGGTATAACTGTGTCAAGATACGATGAAGCGAAAAAGCTTTATGCAGAGCTTGGTGTTGATACCGAATCAGCACTAAATAAATTAAAGGACGTTACTGTTTCAGTTCACTGTTGGCAAGGTGACGACGTTACCGGTTTTGACAGCCGTGCAAGCCTTTCGGGCGGTATTCAGACAACCGGCAACTATCCGGGCAAAGCTACCACACCGGAGGAGCTTATGGCTGATATTGACAAGGCATTCTCCCTTGTTCCCGGCAAAAAGAAGCTTAATCTCCATGCAAGCTATGCTATTTTTGAGGATGGTGAATTCGCCGACAGAGACGCCATTGAACCCAAGCATTTCAAAAAATGGGTTGATTTCGCAAAAGAGCGCGGAATGGGTATAGACTTTAACCCCACATACTTCTCTCACGCTATGGTTAAGGACAACCTTACACTTTCATCGCCTGACGAAGAAGTCCGTAAATTCTGGGTAAGACACGGTATTCAATGTCTTAAAATTTCCGAGTATTTTGCTAATGAAACAGGTTTTCCCTGCGTAATGAACATTTGGATTCCCGACGGATATAAGGATATCCCCGCTGACAGATTTGCTCCCCGAGCACGTTTCAGAAAATCGCTGGACGAGATTCTCAGCACACCTTATGATAAAAGCAAAGTATATGTAACACTTGAATCAAAGGTTTTCGGTATAGGTCTTGAAAGCTATACTGTCGGTTCCGCTGAATTCTGCCTTTCTTACTCAGCTCAAAAAGGCATCACTCCTCTTATGGATAACGGTCACTATCATCCTACCGAGCTCGTTTCTGATAAAATCTCATCGTTGCTTCTTTTCAACGAAAAAATTGCACTTCACATCACTCGCGGTGTGCGCTGGGACTCAGACCACGTTGTATTATTGGATGATGAAACTAAGGAAATTGCGAAAGAAATTGTTTGCAATGATGCTCTTGACAGAGTATTTATTGCCACAGACTATTTTGACGCATCAATAAACAGAATTTCCGCTTGGGTAACAGGCGTGCGCAATGTTCAAAAGGCGCTTCTTAACGCTTTGTTGTTACCCGCTGACAAAATGAAAGAATTACAGAACAATAATGACTTTACAGCCCTTATGTGCTTACAAGAAGAAATCAAAACTGCACCTTTTGGTGATATTTGGGCAGAATACCTTGTAAGAGAGGGTATTGAAAAGGATTATCTCTCTGAAATTAAAGAATATGAAGAAAAGGTTTTGGTGAAAAGAGTATGAAAGACATTTTAACTGCACCCTTTGTGGATGAAATGAAAAAGGCAACTGCCAATATGTACCGTTTAGGCTGGGACGAAAGAAACGGCGGCAACATCAGCTATATGCTTGATGAAGAACTTGTCGGCGAATACCTCGACCTCAACAACGTTATCCGTGAAATTCCCACCGGATTTGATGCAACCGAGCTTATCGGTAAAATCTTTATCGTAACCGGTACAGGCAAATACTTTAAGAATGTAGAATTTGACCCTGAAACCAACTTGGGTATCATCCGTATCGCTAAAGACGGCACAACTGCTGAGCTTCTTTGGGGCTACAGCGATGGCGGCAGATTCACATCCGAGCTTCCTGCTCACCTTATGAGCCACATCGCAAGACTCAGAGTAAACCCCAATAACAGAATCATTATGCACTCCCATCCCACATATACACTTGCAATGAACCACATTCACGAGCTTGATGAAAAGAAGCTTACCCACACACTTTGGGAAATGTGCACAGAGTGTATAGTAGTTTTCCCCGATGGTATCGGTGTTCTTCCCTGGATGGTTTGCGGTAATAACGAAATCGGCGAAGCAACTGCTAAGAAAATGAACGACTACCGTCTCGTTGTCTGGGGTCTTCACGGTATTTACGGTGCCGGTAACGATATGGACGAGGCTTTCGGCCTTATTGAAACGGTAGAGAAAGCCGCTATGCTTTATATGCTCGCTACCGCAAGCGGCAAAAGAATCAACACTATCACTGATGAAAATCTCTGGGCAATAGTTGAGAGATTCTCACTCCAGGAACAGTGCAGAAAAGATTTCCTTAACTTATAAAAAACAAGGCTGATACACATAAGTGTATCAGCCGTTTTTTTATTCTTTTACAAATAATTTTAATTCTTCGTAAATATTAGTTCTCGTTGTAGTTTCAGCCTTCAGTTTTTTTATACTTATTTTAGGTCGTTTGCCAACGAGAGAACGCAGTATATATCTTCCTCCGAAAAATAGCCAACCTATGGGAAGAAAGATTTTAAATTTTCTCGTAAACTGCCAATAGAAGTATACAATCTCATTAACAGAGCTGATAAAATGCTTAATTACGGACTTCTTTGTGCCGTCACCTGCAATAAAGAGACTCTCCTGCATTCCGGTAGCCTTTTTCTGTCCGAGGTTGCCATTCTTAAAAATATCTTCGATAATGCCGTCGACAAGTTCGGTGTTTTCTTCGCCGGTCCAACTGCGTCTTTCGCAACCGAAGCAAGCAACGGAAACCTGGGTTAAAATCTGAGCGAATTTCCATAAACCTACGGACTTGAGTTTCTCCTCAAACAACTCACAAAACGCCTCATCAGAAAAAGAAGAAACAAAGGTCGCCCAGTCACAAAGCTGTCTTAATCCGATGCCCTCACCTGTCAGATGACAATAGGTATGAAGTAATATCACAAGACCGTGATGAAACTTAGAGGGTACCCGAATAGTTCCGAATTCTGTTTCATATTCCTCGGAGTCCGCTATTATTCCCTTGAGAAGCTTTTTGATTTCTTCGCCGCTTCCACCCTTGGGAACACCCGCGGGAGTAATATGCAACTCGTAGTGCCCCTTATCGTCGCAGTACACAATGTGCTTTTCGTGTTCCTTGGCATTTTTTCGGAAGCCTTTAGCCTCAAGTACCTCGCAGGCTCTATCAACATACGAACTATCAACAAGGAAATCCACATCGCCCATACTACGCAGAAGCGGATCAGGATAATATGCCGCAGATGCGGCACCCTTAAGAATAACGTAGGGAATACCCGCCTCGCTCATTATATTATGAAGGCGTATATGCTCTTTATAAATGTGTATCACATCGCGCAGAGAGTTTTTTAGCTGTTTTCTGATATATACCAGGGAATCAACATCACAGTCTTCCTCGGTAATCTTAGAAAAAGCTGTCAATGAAACTGCCTGAACATAAGATTCATACCATACAACACGCCAATTTACATCCTCTTTGCTGAATGTTTTATCAACATCAAATAACGACTTCGCCAGTAAATCGAGAAGGACTTGTTCAATTTTGGGTTCATTGATATTATTTGCCGCCATCACACTTTCGCCTTCCTGATTCACCCAATCACAAAACTTTATCTGCGTCTGCTTTCCTTTTTATCGGAATGTCCGTAGCCGTAGCCATATTTTTTATAGGAACTTTTACCGTAACCATAACCGTAGCCGTAACCATAGCCATTATTGTAACCGTATCCGGTAAAGCCTATTTTCGCGTTATTAATAACACATCCGAGCATCTTTGTATTAGTTGACATAATGCCGTCAAGGGCACTGCGGATTCTTGATACTCTGACAGAATCCTGCTGTATTATATAAATTGTTGCATCGGAAGCCTGAGCTATATACAAGGCGTCTGATACAAGACCGCAAGGCGGTGTATCCACAAGAATATAATCGTAATCATCACGAACCGAAGTAAGGAGCTGTTTTATTTTCTTAGTATTTATAGCATCGTGATAATTTTTGCCCGATTTAATATTCATATACGAAATTTTCTTATTTTCCAATCTGGCAATTTTGTATGTCTCGGTTTCGATTTCGTAATTAATACCGTTTGGATCTATACCGAGAAGCTTCGCAACGCTTGGATTTCTCAGGTCTGCGTCAATGAGAAGAATATTTTTGCCATATGAACCGAGAGAAAGAGCAAGATTGGTTATAACCGTTGTTTTCCCTTCACTTGGGGCAGTACTTGTGCCCATAATAACCTTTTCACCTTCGTCCAGTGAATGGACAACCCTGTTCCTTAAAACCCTGAACGATTCCATAAAGCCGCTGCCTACATTGCTGTTTGTAAACAAAACTGCACTGTCAATGGCTTTGTTGTGTGTCTTGAATTTTACCTGGGGCACAACACCGAGTGCATCGCAGTTGAGCTGAGCTGTAACTTCTTTTTTAACCTTGATTGTTTTTCTCTGAATCGCGTATAAGAACACAAGGGCAAGACCCGCAAGAACGCCCATAACAGCACCTTTAAGAGCTTCTTTAATATAGCTCATATGGTCCAATTCATTCAAAGGAGCAGTTGCAACTACCGGGTCAGCAACTATATTAAGTTTTATATTACCTACAACAGGCTTTGCCGCAATGGGATAATTTTCGATTGCTGATATAAGCGTATCATATGTCCTTTGAGGCTCTGTACCGGTTGCCGTAATCGTAAACATAGTTGAGCCGGTATCTGAAGCTACACTTAATGTAGCGGGGAGTACAGGAATATCCAAATCCTCGCATACGGCATCACGGAAAAAGTCACTGTTTATAATATGAGGGAATGTTTTTATAAGCTGATTTACGGTTGTAGCATCATAATATATTTCATACGCCGCTATTCCGTTTACTGCAGATGTATTTCTCTGAGTGCTTACGGTAACCGTAGCCGTTGAAGAATAAAAGGGCACATAGTTTTTGTTAAGGTTATATACTTTGTAGCCACTCACAACTATGGCGAGGATAATTATTGCCCACCACAGTTTTTTCAGGCCCTTTATAAAGTCGCTGAAGTGTATAAATAACTGCGTAGTATTTATAACTTCAGATTTTTGTTCTTTGTTTGCCTTATGACTCATTATTTTTCCTCTTCCTAAAATTAAATTAAATCTGAATCATCACTGTCTGAAGCGTCGGTTATCGAGATAGATGAGGCATATTTTCCGTAGCTGTAATTATTGGAATAGCGTTTTTTATTTATATAATAACCGCCGTTATCATCGTTACCCATCAAACCAAATACCGTAAATTCTGGATATGCGTCGTTGAGAATACAGCCGGCTAACTTACCGCCAACCTCATTAATTGTAAGAATAGCATCATTAATAGCTGATACTTTTACTGTATCGCCCCTTACAACAAGCATCGTTTTATCAACAAATTTTGCTATATCTGTTACAGTGGAATCAACGGAAAGAGGCGCAGTATCTATAATTACATAATCTACTTGCTCTTTGAGTGCATCAATAATATCTTTTGCGACTCCGCTTTCTATCCAAAGATAGTTATCGGGATAGCTGTTTGTGTTAATAGCGAGAGACAGAGTAGTCTTTTTATATCTTCTTAATCTGAATTCATTACGCTTGAGTTCACCGTTTAAAAGCTTTCCAAGTTCAGCTTTTTCGATATACTTAGCGCCAAAAATCTTATAAAGTGCGGGTTTTTTACCGTCAAGGTCCACTAAAATTACCTTGTTACCCTTGTGCGCAAGGGAAACGGCAATATTAGATGCAATCGTTGATTTACCCTCGTTTTCTGCAACGCTGGTTATTGCAAAAACCTTGTCTCCGTTTCTTAACTTGGCATATTCTATTTTTGCGGCAATTTTATGGAAGCTTTCGGCAAATCTTAAACTGATATACGGATTGCCGTCTATAAACAAACCCTTTTCTTTTCTCTTTATACGGTCTTTTAAAGATTTATTTTTAGACTCGTGAGGAATTACACCAAGAAGCTTTGACTCTACCTTGGAAGCAAAAATCTCTTCATTCTTTACAGTATCCCTGAACACCGAAACTGCTACAATCGCTAAAGCTGCAACACCTGCGCAAACAAGTATTATGAGCGATTTGTTTTCAGTAGTAACCACATTTGACGGTGATTGAGGCATAGCAGGATATTTAATGACATTTACAACCGCATTTTCATATGTGTTTTCAGAATATTCGGGGTAAACCTCGAGAATAGCGTGTAAAAGCTCATATGACTTTTGAGGACTGCTGCTAGTAACCTTTAATTCAACAAAGTTGGTATCGGTCAGAACCGTTGCAGATATCGCACCGTCAAAAGAACTCTGTCCAAGGTGCTCTGCCGCCATTTCCTTAATTGTCTGGTTAGAAAAATGCTTTGAATAAACTTCAGCTAACTCAGTTGATACACCATAAAGTGAGCTCTGCGGACCGCCCTTAGCAGTAACAACAAGTGTTGCGCTGGATGTATACTCAGGTGTATATAATCCTTCTGAAACGATGGAAACACCCATAAAACCTATGAGCGCCGCTAAAACAATAACCCACAGATTTTTAAAAATATCTTTTAGAATACTATACCATTCTAAAGAAATTCTCTTCTCTTCCATAATCTTAATCACCTATTATAACGGTTAAAACCGTAATACCTTCAACATCCTTTTCATCAGTAACGGAATAATGAACCGTATAAGTACCCTCTTTTGAGACATCTATATTTGTTTCGAAAGTAACTTCGTCTGTTAAGTCGTTTTCTCTGGAATCTTTTGCACTGACGATATAGCTTTCAAAATCTATTTTCTGGTTTTTCTTCGCATATACCAGGTACTCTTTAAGCTCTATCTCAGGAGCTGATGAGCTTATATCATCAACAATAAGTGGTATAGTTATTGTTGATGTATCACCCTTGCTGTTTGTTACAGTCGCCTGGATTTCAAAGACGCCTTCTATTGAACTCGTATAATCTTCTGACAAAATGTTGATATCCGATGAAATATCGCCCTCGATGCAATCCTCCGCCTTAATTACGTCGGCAAGATTGAGCCTTTTTTCGTATACAGAGTAGCACAAGGAGTCGGTGAGATAGATTTTAGGAGATGTGTAGCCCCTATATCGAATCTTTCGTGTTGCAACAGCAACGTGATTATCGCTATCGCATACCGCGTACGTTACCTTACATAAACCGGGCTCAATAAACTTGGAAATAGACTCTACGACAACCTTGTCGGTCAAATCCTTGTCCTTCTCATCATATGCAGTGACACCCTTGAGAAGGTCGTCGTTGGTAGCTGTTAATTCTACCTCGAGTATTTCTTCCTCTATGGTAATCCGGGGTATGGTATCATCTTTTTTCATTATTTCGGTTATCTGAAAATAACCGAAAACCACAGTTGTGAGAACAAAAATTACAGAAACTGCTATTCTCAAAACTTTCATTTCATCAATCTCCCTATCAAAAAGTCAATCTTTTATCCTCAAGAATCGCTTTGGGATTCTCGTTCAGAAGCACCTGCGCATAATCGGCAGAGTACATTTCGCTTACCATTTCATGAATGTCGGAAAGGAAAGGGGTGCGCACATAAGGTCCGTGAGCATCACTGGCTATGACATCCGCCAGATTGTGTTCCAGCATATAAAATGCGATTTCCCGGGCGGTCCTTCCGAAAGTCCCTTTAAAGCTTCCTTTATTCACTTGAAGAAGGCAGCCCGCCTTTTTAATTCTCGTTATTTCTTCAGGACTCTCAGCTATAAAGCTATATCTCTCCGGGTGAGCTACTACCGGCACATAGCCTTCCGCAACAAGTTTCTGAAGCTTGTTGAAAACAACGGACCGATGTTCTTTAAAGCCGAACTCAACTAATGCATACCTGGAGCTGTTCAATGTTATAAGGTCGCCGTTTTTCAGCCGTTCCAAAACATTATCATAGCAGAATATTTCCTGGCCTGAAACAAGCTTCACCGGAATTTCATTATCAGCTAATACTTTTTGTATTTCTGCAAGGCGCGATTTCAGAGTATCGTCCCAGAAATTCATATAACTGTTTTTCACATTACTGTGAGGTGTCACGGCAATAACCTTTGTACCGCCTTCATATGCAAGTCGCGCCATGTCAACGGCTTCAGAAAGTGTATCTGCACCGTCATCTAAGCCGTATAAAATATGGCAATGTATGTCGTACATTTACTCCCTCCCGAAAAGTTTTAATCGCATTTCCCCTTATAATATTTCACTATATATAATACTACAATTACAATATTAAGTCAATGGAAAACCGCTATAATAAGTAACTCATTATTCCAAAACGGATTATTTCTGTTTTTCAGGAAAACAAGAACTCCTCTTTCCCTTTCGGAAAAGGGGGTTTTGGGGTTATTGTTTTAACAAGTA
>JAZULQ010000024.1:0-6851 GCA_045603185.1 Acutalibacteraceae bacterium | reverse complement strand
AAAGAGGATATGTTAACGGTTGCCGAAAAGGTGGGTATCAAAAAATCTGATGCAGAAAAAAGTATTGAGCAAGTAAAAAATGCTGTTTCGAAATGGGAGTTCTTTGCGAGACAAACAGAAATGTCAGAAAGAAATATTGAGAGAATAAAAACAATTTTAGGTTTGTAATTTTAAAGTCGTACACCTGCCGTTTGGTAGGTGTATTTCTTTGAATTATGCAGTAAAATTTTTTACATGAATGTAACTGTGGAAATGTGACGGAATGTGTGGTACAATAAGTTTAATAAATAAGATTTTGTAGGAACGAAAGCTATGATTAATGCTAACGAATACGGTTTTTTACCTGAAAATAACCCATATAAAAACTCCGAAGCCTTGCAGGAAGCGGTTGATAAGGGCGGAGTGGTTCAAGTTACTGTTCCCGGTGTTTACAAAATTTCCGAACAAATTGAAATCGGTGATAATATATGTCTTGTGTTCCGGGAAGGTGTTATTCTTCAACGTGAAGCAAGTGTGAGTGGCGTCAACGGTAATGCTTTTATAAATAAAGGTGCTCTTAAGGGCGAATATAACCGTAATATTGAAATTATCGGATTGCATCTTGAATGTAACGGTATTGAAAGCGATGACTTTGGCGTGAACAGTCGGATTGCGGGATTGCGCGCACAGGTTGCAATGATTTATGTTGAAAACTTGAAAATTGACAGGTTTGAGTGCCACGGCTTGCTTGAAAAGGATTATGCAATTCAGATAAGTGCATTTAAAAATATTAATCTTAATGATTTATACATAACAGGAAATAAAGATGGTGTTCATATTGGGTGGGGCGACGGCTTTGTTATCAGAAACGGCAGGTTCCGTACATTCGATGACCCCATAGCTCTGAATGCCTTTGATTACGCAACCTCAAATACCCATGTAGGTTGGATTGAAAACGGAATAATCGAAAACTGTATTGATTTGGACGATAACTCAACAACCGGCTTTTTCTGCAGAATTCTTGGTGGTGCCTGGTGCAGATGGTACAAAGAAATGCAGGTTCAGCACTCGGACACGGTTGCGGTTAACGGTAAAACATACCGCGTTTTAATGAATCCGAAAGACGGAAAACTCTACACTTCCCATACGCCGCCTTGCCACGAAAAAGGAATCAGGGAATATGACGGTATAAATTGGGTCGCTGTGCGTGATACGGAAGAATTGGATTGCGGTTGTCGCAATATAACAATACGGAATTGCAGACTTCAGAAAAAGCGTAATACAGGAATTGCCATAAGTCTTAATTACGACACATATGCACGCAGCTTTTATCACGGTTGTGTGTGCATTCCCCAAAGTGAAATCACCCTCGAGAATATAGTTTTAGAAAATGACGTTGATATTCTCCTTCATTCAAATTATCCCACTGAAAATATAACGCTGAAAAATATAGATTTCAAAAACTCAAAGCTTTGCTTTGATATCGTGGAAAAAGCAGAGAAGGTCATTTATCCCGAGGTTGAGATAAATACAGAAAATGTGGTTTTAAACGAAAATACCGTGCAAACCAACCCGAAGCATCCTATAAAATTGCGATTTATGAAATGATATGGTAACATGTTTAAATGATTTATAAAAAACGATAGAAATTTATAACCGTAAATAAAAGGAAGGTTTTTATGGACACTATACAGACAATTATTTCTTATATTGCAATAGCGGCAGCTTTCATTACTTCGCTTTTTCCATCGGGTGATATGGAACTGGTGCCGTATACAAATGATTATACAATTCCCGACACTATTCCGGAATACAGTGTGATTTCAACCCGGGAGAAAACCGATTGGATAGCAAAATGGATTTGGGATAAGGAAAACCTGACGGAGAGTAACGTCTGGATGTGCTTCAATAAAAATGTCACTCTTGAAAAGAAGCCACAAAAGCTTATTGCTCACATCTCGGCTGACTCGAAATATTGGCTTTACATAAACGGTGAAACCGTCGTTTTTGAGGGGAGCGTTAAGCGTGGTCCCGAAAAAAACAGCGGCTATTATGACAGTATAGATATCGCGCCTTATCTCAAAGAGGGCGAAAACTCAATTTGTGCTCTGGTATGGTTCTGGGATAATGAAACAAGCTATTCTTACAGTAGTAGCGGTCAGGGCGGATTCATTTTTGAAGCCCAAGGTGAGGGAATCTCCGTAATATCCGACAAAAGCTGGAAGGTAAAGAGAAACAGTGCTTACATTGACAGTGCGCTTTATCCGCCTAACTACAGACTTCCCGAATATAGTATCTGGTACGATGCAAGGGAAGATATGGGCGATTGGATAAATGAAGGCTATGATGTTTCGGCCTGGGAAAATGCAACCGAATACGGTGTCAGTGGAGAAGGTGTCTACGGTAAGCTGTATCCGAGGGGAATACCTTTTTTGAAGGATTACGGCCTAAAGGATTACGAGAATTCCGATATTTATGAGAACTATACCGTAAATAAGCTTTTCGGTGAAAATATCATCGTGCATATTCCGTATAATGCCCAGGTTACTCCGTATCTAAAAGTCATAGCACCTGCCGGAAAGCATATTCGCATAGTAACAGAAAATACTTTGATAGGAGCAGTTTCGACAACCTACGTAACCAAAGAGGGCGAGCAGGAGTTCGAGGCTTTGGGCTGGGTGAACGGAGAGCATATTTCTTATTCAATACCCAAGGGCGTTACGGTTGTTTCTCTCAAGTACCGCGAAACAGGTTATGACAGCACTTTCTGCGGTGACTTCAAGTGCGATGATGAATTTCTTAATTCGCTGTGGCAAAAATCACTGCGAACTCTCTATGTTACAATGCGTGACAATTTTATGGACTGTCCTGACAGGGAAAGAGCTCAATGGTGGGGCGATGTTACAAGCGAAATGATTATGACAATGTACTCTATGGACAGTAATTCCTATCTGCTTTACCAAAAGGGTGTAGAGGCGATGCTTTCCCACGTTGACGACACAAACGTGCTTCAGACCGTTGTGCCTATAAGCGGTGATTATTTTGAACTTCCTGTTCAGCAGCTTGCAGGAATCGTAGGCTTCGTCACTTACTATGAGTATACCGGCGATGAGGCTTTTCTCCTGAAGGTTTACGATGCCTCTCTTGATTACCTGAAGCTTTGGGAAATGGGCGAAAATAATCTTGTAGTTCATCGCAGCGGCTCATGGGATTGGCCTGATTGGGGCGACAAAGCGGATATGACTGCCATCGAAAACGCCTGGGTTTACTACGCTCTTTGTGCCACGGAGGAAATGGCGGAAATCTTAGGGAAGGACGAGGACCTCTCATTTATAACCCAAAGAAAAGAGACTATCGCAAAGGGATATAAGACTCTCTGGACGGAAAATGGCTTCAAAAGCGAAGACGTGAAAGAGCCTGACGACAGAGCCAACGCCCTTGCAGTTTTGGCGGGACTTGCAGAAAAAGAGCAGTACGATACTATAAAAAATGTGCTCACTACCACTAAAAATTCAAGTCCCTATATGGAATACTATGTTCTTGAGGCTCTTTGTGAAATGGGCGAATATGAAGCGGCAAAAGACAGAATTAAGGACAGATATGAGGGTATGATGTATAAGGATTATTCCACTCTCTGGGAATTCTGGGACTCCTGGCGCGGTACTAAAAATCACGCGTGGAGCGGCGGTCCTCTTGTTATAATGAGCAAGCATTTTGCAGGCATTACTCCTCTTGAGCCCGGATATGAAAAGATTAATATTGACCCCCAATACAATATGTTCGATAATCTGAGTTGTACAGTTCCCGGTGTAAAAGGATTAATCACTCTGAGCTACGAAAAAACTCCGGAAAATTATATTATCGACCTTACTGTTCCTCAAGGCGTAGAAACTGTTTTATGCGTTCCGACGGATGCGGTTGTATACATCAATTCAGAGCTTTATTACCAAAACGGTGAATATGTAAACGGTAATAAAGCAGGTGATGTGGAGATTGTTGAAACAGTATATTTAACGAACTGAAAATCAAAAGGGGATGTAAAAAAAGCGCAGACCGTATAAAACCAGATATAGCAAGGGGTTCTGTAGGTTTAATAAGCCTATAGAACCCATTAAAAATACAGGAAATCTAAAATTGATGAAAGAATTATGTTTTATACTACGAACAAACTTCGCCACTCGACGTACCCTTGTACGCCTTGGGGCAAGCAAAATCAAGTCTCAAGCCTTGATTTTGCTCAGTTTGTCCGTTCTGCATCTTTTTTTCTATCCCCAAAAAAGGAGCTGCAAAAAAACTTACGTTTTTTTACAGCCCCTTTTTTCATTTATAAAGCTTTGCGAGTGTTATTCACAATGCCTTGTGTATTTATATTATTGTAATTTCTCTTGCGTTGCCCCGATCTCCACGGTCGGTTACGTACTGCATTGTACCACCGGGAAGTCTGCTTTCAAACGGGAAGTGAAGATGCCCCGAGAGAACTGCCTTAATCCGTGGCTCGTTTATAACATACTCATAAAACTCTTTTGTAGATGCGTAGGGCTCTGCCATATCACCAATAACCTCAGGGTGAAGATTGGTGTCGGAATTTACGACACAGATTTCACCATTCCAGAAATCATAGCTTTTTTTGTACAGCTCCTCTTCATATAACGGTGCGTGCATAAAGAGAATTATCGGATATCCTTTTTTAACTTCTTTTTTCAGTCGTATAAGTTGACCTTCTTCTACCTGATGGTATGAATCGTCTATACCGACAAAGTTTACGCCGCCAACTATACGAGCATTGAAGAATATATCGACACCTAAACCGCCGCCCATTTCCTGAAGACTTCTCATACGGTATGTCATATCCTCTACTGCACCGTCATACTTTGCGTACTCATGATTACCGGCGATGAAAAGCAATTTGTCATTTTTGAGAAACTCACGGGCAAATTCAAGACAGGGTTTTGAAATATAGTCAATCAAGTCGCCTGTATGCACAATTATGTCACAGTTTTCCTGCGCATATTCCATTTGCTCTTTTAGAGATGAAACGCTTAATTCTTTGTTGCGTTTTTTGCCCTGCGTTATCATAGCTTCGCTATCAGTTTCACAATAAAAAGGTAGATGCGAATCTGTAATGTGCAGAATTTTCAAAGGCTTTTCAAGACCTATTTCAATAGTCGTTTTTTCAATATTAAGCATTGTTTTTCCTCGCCTTCAGTACGGCATACATCAGAATTTTATTGAAAAGTATTAGTTATGCGATTTTACTTTTGTTCCCATTCTCTATTCATAACAACAAAAGTCATTCTTTCCTGAATGCTGGCGCCACCGTGGTCCGTGCCGAATCCGCCGTGGTCCGAAGTAACAATAATAAGCCAATCCTCAGTTTCATAGGTTTCTCTTGCTTCGATAGCTTTAATTACCTCATAACCGTAAGCATCTTCGGTTTTGAAACCATCTTTATAAACGGGGTTATTAAACGAAAAACCGAAATCGTGACCTGCAGAATCGGTGTTTTCATAAATAATAAACACGAAATCCGCACAATCCGCACTTGTTATTTCTTCAATAGCACCGGTATGAACGTCCTCTTTGTTTTTACGAAGATTGAAATCTATATCAATGTTATTTTCTTCGCAGTATGCTTTTTCATCTTTGTATGTTGAGTTGCTGTTTGTAAAGTGACCCTTCCACTTTGTGATGAAGGCTGCATCGTCAATAACATCCTCTTCAATAAGTGTAGTCATAATTGTTTTAGGCTCAACTGCTTTGGTTATTCCGTTGCCGGTTATACCGTGCACATCGGACCATACACCCGTAATCATAGAGCACCAACCGGGAGCGGTTGAAGTTTTTTGAGTATTCTCAGCAGGGTAATTAACGCCACCGCAATAGGTGAGGTTTATGGATGCACCATCTTTAAGGAGATAATTAATTGCTCCGTTTTCCTGCCTTTCTGCAAGAATATCAGCACGACAGCCGTCATAACCGATAATTGCGACCTTTTTTTCGGTTTTGCCCTCAGGCAATTCGGATTTAAAATGTTCGTTGATAATGTTATAAACATCGGTGGTCGGGTATGCGGTTTCTATTGTGTTTTCATAGCCAACGGATGTAACATTCTGTCTGTATAATTCTTCAGTGTCATTTTCGTCTTTATGATATCTTGTGAAATATATTGCCAATGAACCTGCGATAATTCCGAGAACAAGGATTACGGAAACAACCGCGATTATAATCTTTTTCTTGTTTTTCATTTAATGCCTCCAAAAAATAATTATTGTCCTGTTATAATTTCTTTATCAATTTTTCCCGTAAAGACATTGCCTTCTGCTTCTAAGGCATCAGCGTCGGGGTTTTCAAGAATAATGCCATAGCTTGGAGAGTCGGTTTCTTCAGGAGAAATAAAGGCATTGTTTTTCACTTTCAGGTCATAAACCATTGGTCTGAAGAAAATGTAGCCCCTGCTTTTACCGATTCTTCCTGATGGACCGTCAAAAACATTGTTTTCAATAAGAATGTTGTGATGGTCAATATCGCCGTGGTGACCGACACCGGGAAAGCCGTCGCATTTGAAAATGTTATTCCTTATTATAATGTTGCGGCAGACGGTGTCATCACTTTTGAAATCAATAAGAGTGCCGTCACAGTTATAAACAGGTCCATAGGAGCCGTGGCGTGACATATCAAGCTGAATTTGCTCGTTAAAAAGTATGTCACTTTTAACTGTGTATGATGGACCGTCAAAAATACAGTTTTGAATAGTTGTGTTCTCTGTGCCGTTAATTTCGATACAATGCCAATGAGCACAATGACGGAATTTGCAGTTTTCAATGGTAATATTGCTGCAATGAACGGTATTTACAAGGGTAATACATTCATCA
>JAZULQ010000023.1:0-4603 GCA_045603185.1 Acutalibacteraceae bacterium | reverse complement strand
ATATGATAACATAAAATTATAAATAGTCAAAGTGAAATATTGCTATGCAATGTGAAATAATCCTGCGGATTGTGAAATATTTTGTCTAAAGACAAAATGTGAAATAAAATTTGCCCACATTCGCGTAAGCGAATATTTCACATTTACGAAGTAAATATTTCACAACAAAGTTATTTCACTTGCCCGTAAGGGCAAATTTCGTTGAAAAAGCCACTTCCGAAGAAGTGGCTTTTTCTGAAGACTAACCCTAATTTTGATACAAATGCACCCCCTTTTGAGGTAAGGGGGTGCAAAGTCATTTTAGGGGGTGCATTTTTAGTTCAGGGGGGTGCAAATCGAGTTTTAGGGGGTGCAGTAAGCTGAAAAACGTTCTTCGGGATCACACCCATCTATCGATAATATCTCAACTTTTTCCCAGATTTCCTGTAGTGATTTCCCGTGAAATACAGAAGCGGATGAAAAATCATGAAAGTTATCGTAGTCGTATGCTTCGGAGCCGTCCGGTACTAATCCATACCAATATACTTCTTTTCCTTTGTTTTCTTTGTCAGGCATTTTTCCCATCCAACAAGATTGATATATTGGCTCTCCTTTTACCAAAAACTCAATTTCAACGCAAAACTTTCTTCCTAAATTTTGAGAAAGCAGTTTTGATATATCATTAAAAGAAATCATACAATCACCGCCTTTTTTCACATTATACCATAAAAAGAAAATAACCGCAACCTTGTATCAAGATTACGGTTATTCTTTGGTGGAGATGATGGGAGTCGAACCCATGTCCGAAAATCTATTCCCGAAACTTTCTACGAGCGTAGTTTATCTTTTGAAATTCCCTTGGATAGACGCCGATAAACAGGCTTTTATCTTTGGTAGCCCTTTAGACCGTGACAAAGTACAAGGCTATCCTTTGTTCCCGTGCACCGCTGAATGACGCTCTTATCCGGGTCGCGGTATTCCCGGTAAGAACGGCAGCTGACTTAAGCAGCTGCTAAAACTGTTTTATTATTGTCAGTTATTTTTAAAATTGCGATTTTTAAAGCGGTACCGCACCTCTGCTCGCTTATAACGGTTCAAAATCCCCGTCGAAATCCTTTCATCCCCATATTTTCGCTTCGCTCAAGTGAAGAGTGAAAAGTGAATAGTGAAGAGATAAAGGGACGTATTGCGTCCGATTTTATTGGTTTTTTAGTGACATTGCGCGCTGGATGTTTCTTTCTGCATCGCGTTTGGCTTCTGTTTCGCGTTTGTCGTAATTCTTTTTACCTTTGCAAAGACCTATAAGCATTTTTGCTCTGCCACGTTCATTAAAGTAGACTGAAAGTGGAATGAGAGCACACCCTTGTTGTTTTACTTCTCCCATAAGCTTCATGATTTCTTTTTTGTGCATCAGAAGCCTTTTGGGTCTTAAGGGGTCGCGATTGAATCTGTTTCCCAGCTCATATGGTGAAATATGAACACCATTTGCAAGCATTTCGCCGTTAACTACATTGCACCAGGAATCCTTTAAGTTGAGTTTCCCCGAACGTACAGATTTGATTTCTGTTCCGAAAAGCTCAATGCCTGCTTCGTATGTTTCAAGAACGAAGTAGTCATGGTAGGCTTTCTTGTTCTGTGCAACGGTTTTATTCTCTTGTTTAGCCACTATGACCACTCCTTCCATTTTTTATAATTCACTTCTGCCCGATAATGCTCTCATAAGAGTAACGTCATCGGCATATTCAATATCCGCACCGACGGGGATACCATAAGCAAGTCTTGTTACCTTAACACCGAAGGGTTTGATAAGCTTACTTATATACATCGCGGTGGTGTCTCCCTCGATAGTGGGATTTGTTGCCATTATGACTTCGGTTATCTGTCCGCCTGCCACACGTTCTACCAGATTTTTGATGGTAAGTTGTTCTGGGCCGATTCCGTTCATTGGCGAGATTGCGCCGTGCAAAACGTGGTAAACACCGCGGAATTCTCTCATTCTCTCCAATGCGAGCACGTCTCTCGGTTCTTCAACGACACAAACAGTCGTATGGTCTCGGTTGTTACTTTCGCAAATGGGACAAAGCTCGTTTTCGGTCAGATTATGACAAAGAGCACAATGGTGGATTTTGGTGTGTGCATCAATTATTGCATCCGCAAATTCTTTAGCCTGTTCATCGGTTAAATCAAGCACATGGAACGCCATTCGCTGAGCAGTTTTTCTACCGATTGACGGTATCTTCTGGAACTGTTCAATAAGCTTTTCAAGCGCCGCTACATCGTATGCCATATCAGAAACCGAAGCCGGCAGGAAGATTAAGTCCGCTTGTTACGTTACCCATCTTCTGTTCCATTGTGTCAACAGCTTTGCGGATAGCTTCGTTAGTAGCCGCAATAATCATATCGGAAAGAATTTCAACATCATCGGGGTCAACAACTTCAGGCTGGATTTTAACTTCAAGAACCTCGTGCTTGCCGTTTACTTTTACTTCAACAGCACCGCCGCCTGCACTTGCAGTATATTCGGCATCTTCAACCTCTTGCTGAGTACGTGCCATTTCTGCCTGCATATCCTGAATTCTTTTCATCATAGCTGCTTGTGAATTGCCGCCTTGGTTAGGAATTCTTGCTTTCATATTATTCTACCATCCTTTTTGAAATTTTATTCTTCAATGAAAAAATCAATTTTGTGTTTGTTTAATTTTTGGATAAATGTATCAACCGGGTCGATGCTTTCATCAGCAGCAGGGGAAGAACCATCGTTATAAATCATTGGCTTGAGCTTCTCTCCGGTTGCACGCATAAGTGCCTCGACGATTGAGTCTGAATGAGTCTTTTGCGCAAACATCTGGGGGAAAGCTGTATTCTTAGCTTTTATAAATATGGTGTTTCCTGCTCTGTAAGCGGATGAGCCGATAAGCATAGGGAATAGAGGTCTGTTTGTTTTCGAAAGCTGGTTAAGTGTACTTTCCCACGCGGCAAAAGGTACCGCATTATCAGATTCTGTAACTATTCCGGTGTCTATTGGTTTGGTAACAGCTTCGTGAGTGACAAGCTTTTTCTGAGAGCTTTCGGTCTCTTCCGGAACAGTAGAATTTTCCGGTTCGGGAGTTTTTTGCTCCTCAATATAGCTATCGTCAAAGGCCTCATCCTGAGGAATATCAGCATAATCGTCGATAGGAATTTCGTCATTGACGATGGTTTCCTTCTTTTCTGTATGTGTATCTTCAACGATGTGCTTTTCGGGAACCGAAATCGTTGAAGGGCCGGTTGTTGTAACCGTAACACCTTGCGCTTTTAACAGCATAAGCTGAGCTTCGAGCTCATCTAGTCGACGGATAATAGCCGCATTATCAGTAGAAAGTGCAGGGGTGCAAAGACGTATAAGTGCAGTTTCCGTTTGTGCCCTTTGATGTGCACTGTATTTAAGCTGCGATGCCTCACGGCAAAGCGTTTCCATAATATAAAGAACTGTGCCGTATGTGATATTCTGTGCGAGCTCTTTATAGCGAGTTATTTCGTCCGGTGTACATACAATGAATTTTTCGGGATTTTTTGTTGTCTTGGCAATCATTATGTTTCTGAAATGATTAACCAATTCGCTCATAAGCCTCTCCATATCACAGGATGATGAGTGTAATCTGTCAATAATGTCGAGAATTTTTGAGCTGTTTTCCCGGATAAGAGCATCCGAAATCTCAAACAAATAATCTTTTCCCAAAAGTCCGGCGGCATTGCCTACGGTTTTTACAGATATAGGCTCGTTATATCCTGCGCATTGGTCAAGGATTGAAAGTGCATCACGTAACGCGCCATCCGAAACACGCGCTATAAGAAGGGCAGCATCTTCATCAAGCTGAAGATTCTCGTTTCCGGCAACTTCCATAAGTCTTGCGGCGATATCTTCAGGCGGAATTCTCCTGAAATCGAAACGCTGACATCTGGAGAGAATAGTTGCAGGAAGCTTCTGAACTTCGGTTGTTGCGAGGATGAAGAGCACGTGTCCCGGAGGTTCTTCGAGGGTTTTGAGGAGCGCGTTGAACGCACCACCCGAAAGCATATGAACCTCGTCTATGATGTATACCCTGTATTTCGCTACAGCCGGGGTGAAATTAACTTCGTCGCGCAAATCACGGATATTATCAACACTGTTATTACTTGCGGCGTCGATTTCGGTAACATCAAGAATAGAGCCATCATCAATGCCGCGACAAATTTCACATTCGTTACACGGACTGCCGTTTTGGGGATTAAGGCAGTTTACAGCCTTTGCAAGAATTTTGGCACAGGTAGTTTTGCCGGTTCCTCTTGAACCGGTGAAAAGATAAGCATGTGAAAGACGGCCGGTAGAAATTTCATTCATCAATGTTTCGGTAATATGACCTTGACCGGAAACATCGGTAAATACCTGCGGTCTCCATTTTCTGTATAGTGCTCTGTACAAAATTCTCACCCCTTAAGAAATGCAAAAATACCGATTTTAATGGTTGATTTGTAAATAAAAACTTACGCTCCACTCGGTCACACGACGAGCAGGCGGACTGTGGCGCACAGGACGGTCCGCTTAATGCTGCTCGGTTCCCCGCCTGACATGGTTCACGGTGCCCCGTCGCACAGGACCCACTCG
>JAZULQ010000022.1:0-35085 GCA_045603185.1 Acutalibacteraceae bacterium | reverse complement strand
GCCCTCTTCGGAAGCCATAATATCGGAAAGCTTATCGTTAAGTGAGAAATATCCTTCGGGTTCGGTGATATCAAACCAGTTAAGGATTGCACCCTTTTCACGAAGTCTGTAATCCTCGTTGTATTTTTCAACCTTACGGATTTTTGATGTATCCTTATAATCGCCTGCAACTGCTACAAGCTCTGTTTCGCCCACATTGGGTACATCGAAGTAGAAGAAATGCTCTGCGCTCTGTACTTTACCGAGGCTCTCGCCGTTTGCGAAAAGTTCAACTTCGGGAAGATTTGAGTAAACAGTAACCTTTGTTACAACCTCTACCCTGTCAACATAGCGTTTACCGCAGATGTGCACAAACTTTTCATCAGAAAGCCATGCTTTATATGCGTAGAACGAATCCTTCTTATATTTACGGTCAAATGTTACGAGACCTTTATGGTTCTGTCCGTTCTCACCGCCTTCGTTACGGCTGTCCGCACCGAAATCAAACATATTCCATACGTGAGTTGCCCACATATATTTTCTTGAGAAGAACTGTTTAATAAGCTCTTCGTGATAATATGCCTGGTATTCTTCAGTATAGTCGCCCTGCTGAGGATTGGAGGTGTGCCAGTTAAGTGCTTCGCAACCATACTCACTGCAACCGATGGGAATATTGGGATATTTAGCGTGGAAATTATCAAACCAAGGGCCGTTCATTGTTGTATCGCCGCCGTACCAACCGAAGTAATGGTTGTAAGATACGGTGTCGGGAATCTGGATATAAGGGCTGTCAATATCGCACATTGAAACTGCAGCCATTGTTGTAAGTCTTGTTTTATCCATTTCGTGAACCATATCGTTGAGGATATTATGGTTCTCAAGTAAATCGGGATCACTGTCACCCTGCATTGTAATCTCGTTAGAGAGACCCCAGACAACGATTGAAGGATGGTTATAATTCTGAATTACAAGCTCCTTCATCTGAGAAATTGTGTTCTCGCGACCTGTGGGCATATGCTTTGAAATATAGGGAATTTCCGCCCAGATTACGAGACCGCGCTCGTCGCAAAGATCATAGAAATACTGGTCGTGCTGATAGTGTGCAAGACGGATTGTTGTTGCGCCGACTTCACAGATTAAGTCCATATCCTCTTTGTGATGTTCGGGAAGGAGTGCATTACCGAAGCCCCAGCGATCCTGATGGCGTGATACACCGCGCAAGGGATACTCTTCACCATTAAGGATAAAACCGTTTTCCGGGTCAATCTTAAAGGTACGGCAACCAAAGCGTGAGGACACGTTATCAAGAACAGCATCATCACCGACAAGTTCAATTTCCGCTGTGTAAAGATATGGGTCTTTTTTACCGTGCCAGAGATGAACATCTTTAATATCGAGTGTAACCTTGGTATCGGTAGTTAACGCTTCAGCGACAACTTTACCGCAAGCGGATTTAATTGTGTATTTAAGCTTCTGTCCGTCACAGAAATTCTTTACCCAGGTTTCGATTTCTACTTTTGCATCTGCGCCTTCAATTACAGGTGTAATCTTGAGGCCGGTACCACCATGGTGCATAAGCTCAAAATGACTTTCATTAACACAGATAATATTTACATCTCTGTAAAGACCGCCGTAGAATGTAAAGTCCGCCATCTGAGGATAAACTCTATCATTGGCGCTGTTATCAACGGCGATAACTAAAAGATTCTGGGTTTCAAGAGAATCTGTCAAATCAACACGCCAGGTTGAATATCCGCCGTCGTGATGTGCAAGACTCTTGCCGTTAAGATAAACATCAGCAGATGAATTTGCGCCCTTGATTTCAAGGTAATATCTGTCTGTTTCGGGAAGGTCTAATTTATCGAGCTTCTTCACATAGTAGCAAGTACCGCGAAAATAATCATTGTCGCCGTCCTGGCCGTCAATAGCATTCCATGAATGAGGAACATTCACCCAATCCCAATTAGAGGGAAGTTCGGTGGGAACTGCCGTTGCCTGCTTTGAGAAAGCCCATTTTCTGTTAATATTAACGATATTTCTCATATGAGTCTCCTTTTTCTTTTAAAAAACTGCCGACAAAAATGCCGGCAGTTTAAATTATAAATAGCGATTAAAAATTAACCGGCGTATGACATATATGGGATTTTTACAACTTTTTCGCCACTGATATTTTCTTCTGCAATATCTGTCATAACAGCGTTGCCGTTGATGATATTTCTTGCAACAGCGGAAATAGCAAGAGCCTGTGAGTCATAATCCTTCATTGCAGTACCTGCAATAAGCCCATCGTCAATCATATTAATTGTTGTATAGATGTATTCTTCTATTTCTTCCTCTTTCATAGTGCTTGTATCTGCAAAAGCCTTTGCATCTTCATAAGCGCCTACTGTGAAAACAGGAATAAGATGGGTTTTAAGCTTGTCTGAGTTAAAGCCCTTGTCCTGCAATGCTTTAACAACACTTAAAGCAGTTGCATCATCTTCTGTAATAATCATTTCAACTGTATTCTTGTTCTCGTCGTTATATTTTTTGAATAAGTCCGACATTGATTTTTCAACATTTTCAGAATCCAGTGTTTCTTTTCCGGCTTCAAATGCTACTAATTTTTTCATATCTTTTTCGTCGAGCTCTTCTTTTTCAGCATAAGCGGACAAAACAAGATTTGCAGATTCAAAAACTTTAGCATCAACAGAACCGAAAACGGCATAAGTAATTTTACCATCATTGTTTCTGTCGATTTGTTTTAAAACTTTTTTGTCTGAATAATAGTTACCTATGAGTTTGCCTCTTTGCTCGCTTAAAGAATCCTCATTAATCTCAACGCTGTAACATTTGTCGTAAGAATTTAATACATCCTCAGAAACATTGCTTTCAAAGAATATTACGGCAACGTCTTTTGCTTTCGCAAGATTAACTATCTCCTGTGCATCTGTGCCTTCAACAAGGTTAATGATTAACACTGCGCAATCTTTTGCTAAAATATCAATTATATGCGCCGATTGCTTTTGCACATCATCTTCGGAATAATAATAGTCAGCTTTAATATTTTCGATGTAAAATGCTCTGTCTATGGCATTTTTCATACTTGCTAAATAAGCATCACTTGTGTTACTCCAAACAACGGCAACCTGAGATTTATTTATTGCACCGCAAGAAGCGAATGAAAGCAACATCACAGCAACTAACAATATCGCTACAAACTTTTTCATAAACAAAAACCTCCTTATCGCTTACTCTGCCTCTTGAGCATGGCGTGCTGCCAATTCTTCGTTCATTTTTTCGAGTTTCTTCTTATCAAGGTTGTAAACAAGACCCAAACCTACAAGCTGCATTAATGCGGCAAACAGATAAAGTCCTGCAACGAGGTAACGCATGTTAAGAGCAACGGTGAACAACTGATTACCGCCGTTAACTTCTGAATAACCTAAAGCAACCATTATAACAAGTGCAAGTGATGGTCCAAGGCCCTGAGCCAATTTACGGAAGAATGAATGCAATGAGTAAACTGTACCCTCTTCACGTGAACCGTGTTTCCACTCGTTGTAATCGATAGCATCACCCATCATTGACCAGGAAACAGTTGAGTATATACCCATACCGAGGCTGTTGATGAGCTGGCACAATACGTAAATAAGAATACCCTTCATATCAGGTGTAATACGAACAACAAGCATTATCAAACATGCAGCAACGCTGAAAATTGTTCCGACAACCGATAATTCTTTTTTACCGAACTTAACAACAAGCTTACGTGCAAGAGGTGTGAAGAATACTATCGGAAGCATCGCAAACAACTGAACGATACCGGAAATCTGTACATTCTTAAAGAATGACTGGAACATAACAGTAACAGCGGCGGTTGCGCCCTGCATACCTACGAACATACCCATAGCAGCGATTGTCGCACCAACTGCAGGTCTGTTCTTAATAAAGTTGACCATTGCTTTGAAGATGTTGAATTTAGCTGTCTCTTCTTTGCATTTAACGTCATAATCAACACGTATCTCAGTATTACGTATCATAAACTGGAACGAAATAAAGCCGAATATACCCATTATAAGAGCAACTATGAAAACGCGTTCACCAATGATGTTATCGTTAGGATCATAGATAAGCATGGGAAGAAGAACCATAGGAACAATATTACCTACCATTGAACCAACTGAACGCCATGCTGAAAGAGATGCACGGTCAGCAGGGTCAGAAGAAATCAACGAAAGCAATGAACCGTAAGGAACGTTTGCTATTGTGTAGAAAGCATCCCATAAAATGTAACCTGCAACAAATACAATACCTTTGACTACAGTCGTAGATTCATTAAACCAAGGTATGAAGCACATTGCACCCGCAACAAGAAGGCCTACTGAGCCAAGCCATACATATGCAAGGAATTTGCCTCTTTTGTACTTTCTTTTGTCTATATCGATAATTGAACCAATAAGAGGGTCATTAATAGCGTCCCAAACCTGAACCAAAAGCAATAAACCGGCGTAAACGAGTGAGTCCATTTTCATGTACTGAGTCCAGAAAATGAGCATTGTACCCTTCAAGGCAAAACTCATATTACAACCGAAGTCGCCTGCGGCATAAGCAAGGTTGTCACGCATACCGAACTTACGATGCCCATTGGCATCTAATTGTGTTTTTTTTGCCATAATTTTCTCCTTATCAATATATTTTCCGAATTTGTCTGGCATTTTTTGTAAAAAACGCACAAATCCATTGAACAATTTTATTTTATTACAATTTTTATTTTATCGTGAGTATTTTTTTTGCATTTTATAGCACAATTTTTATATTATTGTTGCATTTTGATAAAAATTATACGATAATAAAGAAAAAAATGTGTTCAGGAGCATTGTATGTATTACGATAGCGAATTAAACTTCTTCCGAAATGTTGTTGAAAGGAATAAAATTAAAACCGCCATAATGACAGAAAGCGAAATTCCCCAAAGAATTGATATGGGAATCCGTGAATTTCTGAACCTTGAAAGCGATTACAAAGAGCTGTTCAATATGCTCAATTCCCACAACAACGAGATAACTAAGGTTGTTGACCCATTTTTCTGCAACTATATTTTCATACCACTCCCCGATACGCAGGAAAGAACTATTTTAGTTGTAGGTCCGTATACACAAAAGCTTATAACCAAACAGGAAATATCGCAAAAATCGGTTGAATACTCCTTTTCACAACAAATTGAAAAGCATATACAATCATATTTTTCTACGCTTCCGTATATCCCTAATGACGGTATTATTATGACTCTTGTAAACTGTCTTGGTGAAAAATTGTACGGTTCTCTGGAAAACTTCATTATAACCGTCAAAAGCATTTCAGGCTTATCGGATACTTCCTTTTTCGGTAAAATACAGCAGACCGATAAAAGCGATGACCCGTGGATGACGGTACAATTACTGGAACACCGTTACAACGCGGAAAATACTCTGATGAATGCCGTGTCACAAGGTTTACTACACAAAGCGGAGATGATATACGCCAACATCAAGCCAAGCGCGGCATTGGAAACGCGAGTTGCCGACCCCTTGAGAAACGCAAAGAATTTTATGATAATTCTCAATACCCTTTTAAGAAAAGCCGCCGAACAAGGAAATGTGCATCCTCTGTACATTGACAGTGTATCATCGGAATTCGCAAAGAAAATCGAGGCACTTCAGACCTTAGACGAAACCGATGAACTTTTCTATTATATGATTAAAAGATACTGCCGCCTTGTAAACCGTCACTCGCAAAAAAACTACTCGCTCTTAATACAGAAAACTATCACACGCATTGACGCGGATATTACCGCAGACCTTAGTTTAAAAACACACGCAAACGCACTTGGTGTAAATCCCAGCTATCTCTCTACCCTTTTCAAAAAAGAAACCGGTATGACACTTACGGAATACGTAAACAAGGAACGAATTGAAAAAGCCAAACATCTCTTGCTCTCTACAAATATGCAGATACAGAATATCGCGCAAAGCTGCGGTATACTTGACGTAAATTATTTTACAAAAATTTTCAAAAAATATACAGGCAAAACACCTAATGAATTCAGAAAAGGGGTGTAAAAAACGTTCGTTTTTTACATCCCTTTTCTATATTTTAGTTAATCTATATTTTTATATTTCGGTTAATGTATAATCATATGCGAACACCCGATTATGTTCGCCTTCGGCGAGACCGGTTCAAGTCCTATACTCTCAAAAACAAAAACAGAGAATCTACACAAAAGTGTAAATTCTCTGTTTGGTGCCGGTGACCGGACTTGATGGGCTCTGCCCATCATTCGCTTCGCGAACACCCGATTATGTTCGCCTTCGGCGAGACCGGTTCAAGTCCTATACTCTCAAAAACAAAAACAGAGAATCTACACAAAAGTGTAAATTCTCTGTTTGGTGCCGGTGACCGGACTTGAACCGGTACGATGTTGCCACCGAGGGATTTTAAGTCCCTTGCGTCTGCCTATTCCGCCACACCGGCACAGCTCTTAAATTATAATCTCAACCACGCTGATTGTCAAGGTCTTTTTCATTAAAAAATCGGTACAGTTAAGATTTATTTTTATTCTTCTGCAATATGTTCGGTATATTAACATTCTTTTAATTTTAAAAGCATTTTCCGGATTTGCAATCTTCTGCAGAACCGCCGCGATAGCATAACTCATTGGGGCATTGACTTGTTTCAAAAAAGCGAATTATATTATCAACGGTTGTTTCTGCAATATTTTCAAGGGCTTCTTCAGTTAAAAATGCCTGGTGTGAGGTTACAAGCACATTCGGCATAGATATAAGTCTTGCGAGGGTGTCATCCTCCATAATATGTCCTGAATTATCCTCGAAAAACAAGTCTGATTCTTCCTCATAAACATCAAGACAGGCGGCGCCGACCTTTCGCGATTTTATACCCTGCAACAAAGCTTCCGCATCCACAAGAGCACCTCTTGATGTATTGAGTATCACGACGCCTTTTTTACATTTTTCAAGTGCAGATTCACTTATTATATGGTGAGTATCTTCCGTCAAAGGACAGTGCAGTGATATAATATCACTGTTTGCAAAAAGCTCGTCAAGTTCAACATATTTCACAGTGTTGCCGTTATCAAGGCCCTCTGCCGGGAATTTATCGTACGCTAAAACCTTCATACCGAAACCGCGACAGATATCAATAAACACCCTGCCGATTCTGCCGGTACCTATAACGCCAACGGTTTTTCCGTGCAAATCAAAGCCGGTAAGGTTAGACAAGCTGAAATTAAAATCCTTAGTACGGATATACGCCTTATGAATACGGCGGATAGATGTCAGAAGCAAAGCCATTGTATGCTCCGCAACGGCATACGGTGAATATGCGGGAACACGCAAAACGTGAATTTTTCCATAAGCGTGTTTCATATCAACATTATTGAAGCCGGCACACCTTAAAGCGATCACCTTTATGCCCATTTCGCTGAGTTTATCAATAACAACATCGTTTATTGTATCATTCACAAAGGCGCACACGCCATCAAAACCGTGGGCAAGCTCCGCGGTATCTTCATTCAATTTTGTTTCAAAGTACTTAAAAACCACACCTTTTTCTTTTCCGTACTTATCAAAAGAAGGTTTGTCGTATGGTTTTGTATCAAAAAATGCTATTTTCATATTTATCTCCGAAAAAATTTATTATTAGTATTCCAAAAAATCAAGTGCGAGTATAAATTATGTATTTATACTTTTATAACATTCATACCCGCTTTAAGTTTAATTGTGTTTTCGGAATGTTCAAACACGGCTTCTACACCATCGGGTATTTCAATTTCAAAAGTGGTTACGTCGGAACTGTTTTCATAACTGACGCTGACTTTTCCTGCCGGTATCTCCATACTTCCGCTCATTCTTTCAAACTGTTTAAAGCATCTTGGTGATATCACCAAGGATTTATATCCACCACAGTTTTCAGGTTGGTTAATACCCAAAAGATATTGGAAGAAATACGCAACCGGTGCACCGAACATGGGATGACTGTGAGAACGGCTACGATTACTGTCCCAATATTCGTGGAACGTTGTCGCTCCGTTTACCCTCCAATGTTCATAACCCTGATTACCGTTATTAGTAAGGAGCTTAACCGCCAAATCACCGTCACCACGTTCGAACAGAACACGGATTAAAATATCCGTTGCGAATATACCAGTATCAAAGCACCCTACTTTTTCATAATATCTGACAAGGTTTTTATATGTATTATCATTTCCAAGACCAATATCAATACCAAAAGCATTTGCACCCTGGATATTCATAATAAAATTATCATCAAAAGCGTTAAAATATGCGGCTCTTACGGCATTTTTACGAAGTTCGATTTTCTCACGGTACTCACTTATATCGTCTGTTTTATTTATGAGCCGTGCAATATCGCACATTTTCTCAAGAGATTTTACCATAAAATAGGTGTTTACCATTGCCGCAGGCAACACAACCTGTTGATTGTGTGAAGTAATATCTTTATCGGGATAAAGGATATTTGGTCCGCACCAATCCCCAAGACACCACTCGCCCTCTTTATCACTTGTGACAAGTCCGAATTCGGAATGCGTTTCAAGATAATCTATATAACGGCGCATATTGGGATAATATTTTTCAAGAAGCCCTGTATCTCCGTAATGCTTATAGAATTGATACGGAACTTCTACGATTGCACTGCCCCATCCGCCGGGCCCGCCACCGCTATGTAAATACGGCGCGGTATACTGAATATGACCGCTTAAAACATCCTGCGAATCGGCAATATCCTGCAACCATTTTTCATACAACACACGTGCTGCCATTGTAGTAAACACAGCGTGACAAGTAAGCTGACCGTCACCGGTATAACCGCGCCTTTCAAGATGCGGACAATCGGACGGATGTCCGGTGTGCATATTACAAAGCATTGTATGAATAAATGTATTATACGTCCAATTAAGAGTTTCGTTACTGCAACTGAATGTAGAATTAATCTTAACATCGGAATGAATAACCTTAACTTCAAGGGGTTCTGCATCACCGATGATTTCAAAGCATCTGAATCCGAACCAGGTAAACTCCGGCTGAACCACTCTGCCTTTACCATCGGAAATAACAGTATAAGTTTGCCCATGGTGATGAGTTTTATCAAGCTTACCGTCAGGCAAAATTTCTTCCGACATAAGGATGGTTACCTTCTCACCCTCAGGGGCATTAATTTTTAAAATCGGGAAACCTGTTGTATTCTGCAGACAATCGTACACTATCCCCTGTTCACCAACGCCCACCTTTTGAACATCAAGACGCTCTATAAGCGTATCTGTGGGACAATCAGTTGAACAGTATTCGGTATCTAAACGCTCTGTTAATACGGCATTCTGCCAATGGGAATCATCAAAATCCGCAGCAAAACAATCCGATTTGCAGGTGTAGTCGTGAGTTTCGAGGTAAGTAAAATCGTAATCGGTAACATAACTTTCACCAATTTTACAATTTTTATCAGAAACGAAATCAAAAACGCCATCATCACTCTCAACAGTTATACAATAGATTGCCTTAGGTAATCCGAAAACACGGGAATGGTGACAGTACCAACCACCGCCGTAGTGAATCGCTATTGTGTTTATACCCTCTTTAACAAACGGCGTTATATTAAATTCAGGAACGTATACCCTATGCGCCGAAATAATTTCATCAACCGGGTCGCATCCACTCTCAAAATCCGAGGACAATGGCAAAAATGTATCGGGATTAATGCACACACCATTTATATAACATTTAAAGAAACCCAAGCCAAGGACACGCAAACAAGCATTTTTAGCATTTATAATGTTAAAATGACCACGCAAAACCGAAAATGTTTTTACTGTGCGTTCATTACAACCAACCCAAGAGGCGTTTTTAAAATAAAATTCCTGATTCATATTATCACCACGGCATAAATTTTAAAATTTTGACTATATATCTTGATAATGAATATAACATAAATAATACCTGTTTTCAATAAAAAAGCTATCCCCTCAGAAATAAAAAATTTTAAAATTATTGCATAAAAAACACTTGACAACATATAATTATAGTGTTATAATACCCAAGCACTCAGATGAGTGGCTCAGATATCGCGGAGTAGAGCAGTTTGGTAGCTCGTCGGGCTCATAACCCGGAGGTCATGTGGTTCAAATCCCATCTCCGCAACCAATAACAAAGGATACCCAATCGGGTGTCCTTTGTTTTTTGTTATGAAATATTTTGAACCACGTGACCGACGGGTTCCCGGGGCAACACACGCGACCGCCGCCGGTGGCGGAACAAGGGAACGTTTTGGAATTGCACGTAAAGTCTTTGCTATTGAAAAAGTGAAGTTGCTCGCTACCCTCACAGTGAAATACGGGCATTCCGCCCAAGTGAAGTTTTTGCTCCGTTTTTTATTGAAAAACTTTGCAGCCTATGATATACTCAGTTCCATTATAGTATATTTATTTTTCTTTTAGGGAGTGTTCTCATGAAGCGTTTTTTAAGTCTTTTTCTTGCGGTTATTCTTGCATTTAGCGGCACCTGCTTATCTGTGAATGCTGCAAATCTGACAGACGACCCGATTCTGGAAACAGTTATCGACAGACAAGACAACGGTGAAGAGGTTGTTGAATTCTGGGTATGTACAGAAGGTATGCTCTTTTGGCGTACTTCGTATGCAGTAATCCGTCTGAGCAACGATGAGGGTGTATGGGAATACACCTCACCATCCATGGAAATTGCACAGTTTACAAAGCCGACATTCAGAGAGATAGCAATGTATGACCCTAATCTTCAAAGTGTGTATCCGCTTTTAAAAAAGGTTGTTGTTAATATGTGGGCAGAGGCATTGTACGAAGATATGGTTTCCGAAAACAGCCAAACATATACGTATGACGCCTGGCAAAACATTGTTAAAGACTGGATGAATTCAACAAGAAACGATTTGCTGAAAGACATGTCAAAAGAAATCATTGGTATCGTTCCGAGTTTCAATGAATTGGCGAGTACTTTTTATGAGAACTCAGTAGACGTGTACGAGGAAATTCAGGCAGGATTCACTGCATTTGATATTGAGTCAACTTTTGAAGATTTGCCGTGGATACGAATGATGGTGGAATCTGTTTTCTCAACGATAATAGTATGGAATTATTCGCTGGACGAGGCAACCTCAAGCGTATCCGGCGACGAATCTGAACTAACGAAAATGTTTGATAATGACAAAGCAGTTTTACACGATACAATACGCACCCTCCTAACAGAACAAGGAACAAAGATACAATAAAAAACAAATATGGCTATTAAAAAACATATTCTCAATCCCCTTTTTTAACATCAAAATCAGATGGTAAAACAACTGTTCTGATTAACCGGAAAAGGTTATTCCGGATATGTTCAGTCATATATATTATTAACACATACTTACACCTATTATTTATTGTACACGATTGGATGACAAAGATGAAATTCACACCTAAAAACAACCGCCTTATTGTATTAGGCGTAGATTTACTTTTGATTGTTTGTTTTATTATAATGTTCTTTTTCGCCCCGACGTTAATGGCGATATTACCCGATTGCATATTTGCAACGTTCAATTTACCCTGCCTCGGCTGCGGCGGTACTCGTAGCTTATACGCTTTTGTACACTTTGATTTTGTCAACAGCTTCATGTTTCATCCCTTCGCTTTTGTGTGCATTGTTTTAGCTATTTTCACTTTGATTGTAGCTCATCTGGCGTGGGTTTTTGGAATCAAAAAGTTTCAGGCTTTATTCGTTTATTTAAAAAAGCCTGTATTTCCTTATACGTTTCTCGGACTGTTCATTGTTTTCGCAGTATTAAGACTATCCGGTATTTTTCCCGCACCGTAAATAACCAAACACAACAAAATGTATTAAATTAAACTTTCTCTTGACATTGTTCCGCTTTTTTTGTACAATTATCTATCATAATATGAAAAAAGGAGTCTTATATCATGATTTGTCCAAATTGTGGCGCCCAAATTGGTGACGATTTAAAATTCTGTACACAGTGCGGTACTCCCGTAGAAGCTGCACCTGCTGCAGATGTACAGCCCGAGGTTGAACCCCAGGTTGATGCATTCCAGCCCGCAGAACCCGAATTCAACCAGGCAGATGTTTTTGAACCCGTTGCTGAACCCATGACCGAAGGTTTCGATCCTATGGCACAGCCCGATGAGTTCGCACAGCCTGACGAATTTGCTCAGCCCGCTGAAGAAGTAAAAGATCCCGGTAAGACTTTAGGTATTGTTGCTTTAGTTTTAGGTATCGTTGGCTTGTTAGCTTCCTGCTGTGGTGGTATTGGTATCATCCTTGTAATCGCTGCTCTCATTGTTGGTATTATCGGCATGAAGAAGTCAAAAGCTGCAGGCTTCAAGAATACTCTTGCTTTGGTAGGTATTATCCTTGGTGCAGTTGGTATTGTTCTTGCTATTGTTAGCTTTGTCATTATCATCGTCGCATACGGCGCAGCATTCATTCCCTACCTCTTCTATTAATTAAAAATTACTTTTGGGAGACACTTCTGTACGAAGTGTCTCCCAATTTCTTTATATGAAAATATTAAATTCGCGTTGAAAGTGTTATTGTGGGTTAACCTTAAAAATTAATGCTATTGACATTTATTTATTTTTCCAATACAATTTACTTGGATATACTTGTAAAGGAGATTGATATTATGATTTGTCCAGCTTGTGGTGCCCAAATTGGTGACGATTTAAAATTCTGTACACATTGCGGTACACCCTTGGAGGCTACACCGGTAGCGGATATACAGCCTGCGATTGAGGTTGAACCTCAGGTTGACGCTCCCGTGACTGCAGAACCCGAAATTAATCAGGCGGAGTTTTTTGAACCTACTGAGCCTTATCAGCCCGCTTACGACAACTATCAACCCACTGATGGTTTTAACCCCAATCCTTATCAACCCACTGACCCTATGAATCAACCTTTTGACTATATGGGTCAGCCTGATGAATATTATCCGCCCAATGATTTTTCTCAGCCCAATGGCTACGTTCCACCTATGCAGCCTGAAACAGACCCGGGTAACGGTTTAGGTATCGCCGCTATGGTTTTAGGTATTGTTGGTTTAATTACCACATGTTGCTACGGTAGCGGATCCATCCTCTCCATAGTTGGCCTTATTCTCGGCATTATCGGTATGAAAAAATCAAAAGAAGCCGGATTCAAGAACGGTTTTTCACTTGCCGGTCTCATTCTTGGTATCGTAGGTATTGTTGTAGGTCTCCTCTGGCTTCTCTATTATATTGTTTTTATAGTATTCGGTGTTGCAATAGGGCTTTCAGGCTATTAATCCTAATCAATAAAAAGGCTATCTAATGATAGCCTTTTATATATATCATCTTTTCTGTGCAATCATCACACGCTTTATCTCTTGACATATATTGTTTTTTTTCGTAGAATAAAAGTGTATTAAATCGAAAAGGAGTTTGATATCATGATTTGTCCTAATTGCGGTACTCTTGTTGACGATAATTTTAAACACTGCACCCAGTGCGGTTCACCCTTAGAAATGACTTTCACACCGGATGCCCAAGCTTTTGCACCTATGGAGCAGGCGTTTGACTCCGCCGAGCAGACTTTTGACTCCGCTGAGCAGACTTTTGACTCCGCTGAGCAGGCATTTGACTCCGCTGAGCAGACTTTTGACTACGCGGAACAGAATTTCAATGCTTCGGAACAAGCTTATAACAACGCGCAGCAAAACTTCGCCTACGCAGACCAGTCTTTCAATACAATGGGTCAGCAACCTTATAACAACGAACCCTATAACCCCATGATGCCACCTATGCCCATTGAAGACCCCGGCAAAGGTATGGGTATCGCCTCTTTGGTTTTAGGTATTATCTCGATGGTTGTATGTAACGTCATAGTAATCCCTGTTCTTGGAATTGTTTTCGGTGCTATCGGTAGAAAAAAATCAAAAGAAGCCGGTTTCGAAAACAAAATGGCAACTGCAGGTCTTATACTTTCTATCATCGGTGCAGTAGTGGCAGTTGTTCTTCCCATTGTAATAATTGTTCTCTACGTTGTTTTTGGTGCTGCTATATTCGGAATGTCTTATATGTATTATTAATAGTTTTAACTCCGTCTTCGGACGGAGTTATTTTTTGTTTTGTAAATTCAAGGACAAATTATTGATTTTTATAAAATCTGTACTTATAATATGAGTAGTATTATGAATTGAGGCGATTTTATGAATATATGGCACGACATAAACCCCGAAAGAATTTCAAGGTCTTCTTACGCGGCGGTTATAGAAATCAGCAAGGGAAGCAAAATGAAATATGAGCTCGACAAGGAAACCGGTCTTTTGCGCCTTGACAGAGTTCTTTACACTTCAACCCACTACCCTGCCAACTACGGATTTATCCCAAGAACTTACGCTAAAGATAATGACCCTCTTGACGTTCTCGTTTTATGCTCTCAGCAGATTCAACCTATGGCAATCGTTGAATGTTATCCCATTGGCGTAATTACAATGCTTGATAACGGCGCGGCTGACGACAAGATAATATCAATCCCCTTTAACGACCCTACTTATAACACCTACAAGGATATCAGCCAGCTTCCGCCTCATGTTTTTGACGAGATGAAACACTTTTTCTCAGTATACAAAACACTCGAAAGCAAAGATACAGCCATCGACGAAGTTAAAGGTGTTCTGGAGGCTGTTTCCATTATCGAAGACGCTATAAAAGCGTATGATGAAACCTTCGGAAAATAATTAAAATTTGTTTCAAAGTTTTAAAAAATCTCTTGCAATTATTGCATAATCGTGGTATTATATGTGAATGTATGAATGAAAAAAGGAGGTGCCACGAATGCCCAACATTAAATCAGCAAAGAAGAGAGTTCTTGTTAACGCTACAAAGGCTGCAAAGAACAAGTCTACTAACTCTGCTCTTAAAACTGCTATTAAGAAAGCTAACGCAGCTATCGAAGCTAACGACGCTAACAAAGCTGATGTAGTTAAAGTTGCTGTTAAGAAGCTTGACCAGGCTGCTGCTAAAGGTCTTCTTCACAAGAACAACGCAGCTCACAAAAAGTCACAGCTTGTTAACAAACTTAACAAGTCCAACTAATTGACTTGAAGAAAAAACCCCGCAACTCAGTTGCGGGGCTTTCTTTTTTTATTCAGGGATGCAGATTGCGGAATTGCGAAGCGACGGTGTATGAAGATACTCCAAGCTGAGCAAAACGCAATATGCGCCCAAATACGAATTATTTACACTGATAAAATCCTACTTTTTTCATTACCTTATCCAGTGTTCTCTGAGAAATACGTGTAGCAAGCTCTGCGCCATTTTTCATACACTGTTCAAGGTATTTTTTGTCGGCGATAAGCTCTTTATAACGAGCCTGAACAGGAGCAAGTTCATTTACTACCGCCTCGCCTACTGCGGTTTTAAAGTCACCATAGCCTTTGCCTTCAAACTCTTTTTCAATTTCGTCAAAGCTTTTTCCGGTACAGCAAGAGTAGATAGTCATAAGATTGTTTATACCGTCTTTACCTTCAGCATATCTTACGCAAGCCTCACTATCGGTAACGGCACTCTTGATTTTCTTCATAATCACATTCGGCTCGTCGAGCATTGAGATATATGATTTGGGATTATCGTCAGACTTACTCATTTTATGAGCAGGGTCCTGAAGCGAACAAATCTTTGCGCCAGCCTTACCGATGAAGGGTTCAGGCATTTTAAGAACATCACCGTAAATCATATTGAAGCGGTCAACAATATTTCTGGCAAGTTCAAGGTGCTGTTTCTGGTCTGCGCCGATTGGCACAAAATCAGCGCCGTAAACGAGGATATCAGCCGCCATAAGCACGGGATAATCAAAAAGTCCTACGGAAATATTACCGCCTAATTTCTGGCTTTTTTCTTTGAACTGTGTCATTCTTGCTGCTTCGCCAAACTGAGTGTAGCAGTTGAGAATCCAACCGAGCTGTGCATGAGTAGGAACATGGCTCTGAACAAAAACAACGTTCTTTTCGGGGTCGATACCAAGAGCCAATAAAAGCGCATAAAGCTCCATTGTATTCTTTTTAAGCTGTGCGGGATTCTCACGGAATGTAGGCACTGTAATTGAATGAAGGTCCGCAACGCCGTAAAGGCAGTTGTAATCATCGCACATATTAGCCCAGTTTTTAAGTGCTCCAAGGTAGTTACCCAAAGTGGGTGTACCCGTAGGCTGGATGCAACTTAAAACTACTTTTTTCTTTTCTGCTGTGTTTTCCATATTAATTCACCATTTATATTTATTAGAATAAACCTGTAATTTTGCCGTTTTCATCAACGTCAATACGTTCTGCGGCAGGACTCTTGGGAAGTCCGGGCATAGTCATAATATCGCCGGTAAGAACAACGATGAAGCCTGCACCTGCAGAAACCTTAAGATTTCTTACTGTTACGCGGAAATTTTCGGGAGCGCCGAGTTTCAACGGGTCGTCAGAAAAGCTGTACTGGGTCTTTGCAACGCATATAGGTAAATTGCCGAAACCGTCAGCCTTAAGGGAATCAAGCTGTTTCTTTGCGTTAGTTGTGAAGTCAACGCCGTCACCGCCGTAAACCTTTGTAACAATAGCTTCAATCTTCTCTTCGATTGTTGCATCGGTTTCATATGAATATGTAAAGTTGGAGTTATCCTCTTCCTCGCAAAGACGTACAACCTCTTTTGCAAGCTCTGTGCCGCCTTTACCGCCATCAGCCCATACTGTTGAAAGAACTGTATTAACGCCCAGCTCTTTGCACTTTGCGATAATGAAATCAATTTCGTTATCTGTATCTGTAGGGAAACGGTTTACTGCTACAACACAAGGAAGCTTATAAACATTCTTGATATTTGAAACGTGACGAAGAAGATTGGGAATACCGCTTTCAAGGGCTTCAAGATTTTCTTCACCAAGCTGATCTTTCTTGAGACCGCCGTGCATCTTGAGTGCTCTTACGGTAGCTACAATTACAACCGCTGAAGGTTTAAGATTTGCCGCGCGGCACTTGATATCGAGGAATTTTTCGGCACCTAAGTCAGCACCAAAACCAGCCTCAGTAATAGCGTAATCACCAGTTGACATAGCCATCTTTGTAGCAAGAACGGTATTACAACCATGCGCAATATTGGCGAAGGGACCACCGTGAACAAAAGCAGGAGTACCCTCAAGAGTCTGTACAAGGTTAGGTTTAACCGCATCAACGAGAAGTGCTGTCATAGCACCCTGAGCCTTAATATCACCGCAATTAACCGGTTTGCCGTTGTAATCGTATGCAACAACGATTCTTGCAAGACGTTCTTTAAGGTCTGTGATTGAAGTAGCGAGGCAGAAAACAGCCATAATTTCACTTGCAACCGTAATATCAAAGCCGTCTTCTCTGGGAACGCCGTTCATTCTTCCGCCGAGACCGTCAACAACATTACGAAGCTGTCTGTCGTTCATATCAACACAACGTTTCCAGGTAATGCGTTTTGTATCTATACCGAGGGCGTTACCCTGCTGAATATGGTTATCGAGCATTGCCGCAAGAAGATTGTTTGCGGCACCGATAGCGTGGAAGTCACCTGTAAAATGAAGATTAATATCTTCCATAGGTACTACCTGAGCGTATCCGCCGCCTGCGGCACCGCCCTTGATACCGAAAACAGGGCCCAAAGAGGGTTCACGTAACGCAACTGTTGTTTTGTAACCCAAAAGATTCATTGCATCAGCAAGTCCGATTGTGGTAGTGGTTTTGCCCTCACCTGCCGGAGTAGGTGTAATCGCTGTTACAAGAACGAGCTTACCTACACTTTTGCACTCATTAATATATGATAAATCAATCTTTGCTTTATATCTTCCATAGGGTTCAAGATAATCGTCGCCTACATTTACTTTCGCCGCTATTTCCCCGATGGGTTTCATTTTACAACTCTGTGCAATTTCAATATCAGTCAAATAAGCCATTTTTTATTTCTCCTCATCTATATTCAATTTCTCACGGCACAAATTTTTGAAAAACTCAAAATTTTCTTCACCGCAGATTTCAATGTTATACATAAGCTGACCTTGATATTCATCAAAAAGCTTTTGCTTAGTGTTAGGGTTATTGGTTTTCTCTATTTTTTCAATCAGCTCTGTGAAAGATTCATAGATAAAGCCTTTTATTATTTTATCTTTTCTGTTTGCCAAATCCTCCAGCTGTTCCGTAGGTGTATGACCTTCAAACCGCCAATACGGTTCAAGCTTCTGAAGATTCTCGGTGCTTGAAATCAAATCCTTAAGCGATTGAAAAAACACCTGCGGATGCTTTGTTGTATTAACATTATGGGCGGCATTGGAACCGATTTTAATATTCTTTATCACGAAGTTGTTAATAGCTGTTACGAGCAACTCCTGAGAAAGAATTTTTCTTGTTACGGGAATGGAAGATACGATTTTCTGGATTTCTATTTTTTCATCCCTGTCATATTGACGCGGACGATAAACATACCCTTGCTCTTCCTTTTTCTTCTTTTTAAAAAGCATATCAATAAACGACCTTTACATTACCACCGTAGGAATAAAAGCTGCTCCTTGTTGTGCCGTTATATGCCCTGACGGTATAGAGGTAAGTTACACCTTTCTTTGCAGTTTTATCAACAAATGTTGACGTTGTACCGTTTTTAACATTACCCACAAGGGACCATGTACCCTGCGCGGTTTTACGGTAAATATAGTAACCCTTACTACCGGCAACAGTATTATATTTAATGCTGACACCGTTTCTGGTGCTTACAACCGAACTGATTTTTGGTGTTGAAAGGAATTTAATTGCAACACCGTCGGAATCATAACTGCCGTAATAGGAACCGCTGTAACCTTTTACGGTGTATATATAGTTCTGAGAACTCTTTGCGGTAGTGTCAAGATACGAAACTGTGCCGTTACCTTTAACGGTTGCTATTTTCACCCAACTGCCCGAAGGAACTTTTCTATATACATAATAGCCATCGGCACCGGTACATTTATTCCAGTTAATCATCACACCCGAAACTCTGTTTTCGACTTTCAAGTTCATAGGTGCTGCTATGGATTTAATTGTTTTACCCTGAGGATAATAACAACTGAACACGCCATCATATACTGCTCTGACTGTATAAGTGTAGGTTGTTCCTCTTTTCGCGGTGGAGTCAGCATAAGCGACTATGTTACCATTCACCGTAGCAAGTAAAGTCCAACTGCCGTTGCCTACCCTTCGGTAAATACGGTAAGCATCTACTTTATCAGCCGGAGTCCATCTGATTGTTACATCAGTAGGTGTATTATAAACAGTAAATGATGGGCTCTGTACATAAGTTGTTGTAACGCCTGTCTGGTTACATCCACTTGTACCAAAGCCGTCATAGGCGCGCACTGTATAAGTGTATTTGGTATTACCTACGGCAGTGGTATCTACATAATAAGTAAGCTTACCGGAAACACAACGAAGATATTTCCACGCGGTATCGCCTGTACCTTTTCTGTAAACGTAATAATATTTTGCATTATTAACCGGGTTCCAGGTAATTCGCAGACCACCAACATTATTCACAACGGTTTTCAGAACCGGAGCTTCAACGTAATGGGTTGAAATACCGCTTGTGTCCCAATACTCATTACCTATGTAGTAAAAGACCTTCAAAGAATAAGTGTAGTCCGTTTTATTATTTGCGGTAGTGTCAACATAGCTTGTTTTTCCACCGTCAACAGTCTCCAATAACTGCCACGAACCTGTTGCGGTTTTTCTGTACACATTATAATAGAAAACCTGGTCCGAATAATTCCACTTTAAAACGACGCCACCATAACCGTTGGTTGCACTTATGAGATTAGAAGACTTTATATATTGAAGTCTGTTATTTTTCGCATACTTTTCACCAACCGAACCTGCCGGTGCAAAAAGCTTGAAATCCTTATTCGCGTAGCAGTAAACGAAGGCGTTGGAGCTGTACCCCGCTTGTATGGAATAATACTCGAAATTGGAGGTTGACAACACGCCGTAGCTTATCCCCGCTTGATCCAACGCATCCGCCAAAGCGTCAAAGGCAATATCGTAAAGATATCCTATACTGCAATATCCGATATATTTTACCGACGAGGGCAAATGAAGCTCCTTAAGAGAACTACATGCTAAGAAAACATTGTCATAAATACTTTCAACGCCGTTTTCTATAACTACATTACTGAGATTTGCGCAACCAGCAAACGCCATTTTTTTAATACTTTTGACATTTGAAGGAATTGTAATAGAAGTAATCGCCGTGTTACTGAAAGCACTTTCACCTATTTCGGTAACATTTTTCTGAATTGTGTATTTAAAATTATCAGTCAAGAACTTACCGGGAGCCACAACAGCCAACGTTGATAAATCCTTGGAGTAAATATCGCCGCCGTAGCTCTTGTAATAAGGGTTAGCAGAATCCACGGTAAATGACTTTATCGACGAGCCCGCAAACATTGCGCCGTTCAGATAGCTTACTTTTTTAGGAATTCTGAGCGTTGTTATAGCTGTGTAAGCGAACGCATTTTCACCTATACGCTCAATAGAATCCGGCAAATTAATCTTTTCGAGACAAATTTCACCGCTGAAAGCATTGGACATAATGCTCTTTACGCCTTCATCGATTTTAACCTCGTAGATGTAACGATTTGCATTCTGTTGCGCCTGGAACCAATCCTGGTCAGTTCCGTTTGGCATATAACCGTTACCCCATATATGAAGATACGCCATATCCGAGGAGGTATTGTAAGAATAAGACCAATACACAGTACCGCTGTTAGGCATTGATGTATCCGACATAGATCCGGTAACAACCACATCTCTGCCTGCGGCATTTGCGGATACCGCCAAAGACGAAAAGATGCACAAAACAAGGACCAATGATATAAACGACGAACCAATCTTTCTTTTCACGATAATCCTCCTAACCATTAATTCTAAAGTATAATATAGACTCATTATATATTATACTTATAATAAGTGTAAAAGTCAACACGAACAGGAACAGACAAAGTCGATTTGTCTGTTCCTGTTCTTTACATTATATGAAGTTCGTTATCGCTCCACGAGCATAAGATTTTTTGTCCTTTTTTTATTTCACCTGAAAGATATTTTTCTGCAAGGACATCTTCTATATATGATGTTACCGCCCTTCTCAACGGTCTTGCGCCATAGATAGAGTTAAGACCTTTCTCGGCAACCATATCTACAACACTGTTGCTGAATTCTATTTCAATATCCTCCGCCTTACACCTTTCCGAAAGCTCTTTGAGCATCCGAAGAGCAATTTCCTTTATTTCACTTTCAGACAAGGCTGTGAAGATTATCATTTCATCTACCCTGTTTATAAATTCAGGTTTAAAAAAGTTTTTCACCTCGTCCGTAACAAGCCTTTTAATTCTTTCATTCTTTTTGTTATACGTATCTGAATCCGCAAAACCCATCGCTGTTTTATTGTCTGATATGAGCTTTGCACCGACATTAGATGTCATTATCAGCACACAATTTTTAAAATCGGCTTTTCTCCCGTTAGAATCGGTCAACACTCCGTCTTCAAGTATCTGTAACAGGATATTGAATATTTCGGCATCGGCTTTTTCAAGTTCATCAAAAAGGACAATAGAATACGGATGACGGCGCACTTTTTCTGTAAGTTGCCCACCTTCATCAAACCCAACATACCCGGGCGGAGAACCAACAAGCCTGGACACAGAATGTTTTTCCATATACTCCGACATATCAAATCTTATAATATGCTGTTCAGAGCCGAAAAGGCTTTCCGCCAAAGCTTTGGTAAGCTCTGTTTTCCCTACACCGGTAGGTCCGAGAAACAAAAACGAACCGATAGGTCTTTTGGGATTTTTAAAGACCGAGCGACCGCGTCTGACTGCCTTTGACACAGCTGAAATCGCCTCGTCCTGGCCTACAATTCTTTCATGAAGTATCGATTCAAGATTTAAAAGTCTTTCGCTTTCCTCCTGGGTCAAACGCGAAACCGGCACACCTGTCCATGTAGACACTACCGCCGCCACATCGCTTTCATTGACAACACGCACTTCGTTACGTGATGTATCCTGCCACTTTTGTTTTTTGGACCTGAAAACACCTGTAAGTTCTTTCTCCTTGTCCCTGAGTTTAGCCGCAACTTCAAAATCCTGCGCATCAATAGCTTTATACTTTTCTTCCGAAACTTCCTTTATATCTTTCTCAAGATTCTGTATTTCCTCAGGTGGTGTAAATCCTTTTAATCGAATTCTCGAGGACGCTTCATCAATTAAATCAATGGCTTTATCCGGCAAAAATCTATCGGGTATATACCTACTGCTCAAACGCACTGCCGCCTTCATCGCCTCCTCCGAAATTTTAACACCATGATGCTTCTCGTAACGTTCTTTAAGCCCTTGTATCATAAGCAGTGCACTTTCGGCTGAAGGCTCATCCACGCTCACCGTTTGAAAACGCCGTTCTAATGCGGCGTCCTTTTCGATATACTTCCGATATTCATCAATGGTCGTTGCACCCACCACCTGCAGTTCACCTCGTGCAAGTGAAGGCTTTAATATATTGGCGGCATCAACAGCGCCCTCGGCAGAACCTGCCCCTACTATATTATGAAGTTCATCAATAAACAATATAACATTGCCGTCCGCCGTTACTTCCTCAATTATGTTTTTTACCCGCTCTTCAAAATCCCCCCTATACTTTGTTCCTGCCACCATACAAGTCAGGTCAACGCTTATAACACGTTTTGATTTAAGTAATTCGGGCACACGTCCTTTTGCAATCTCTAAAGCGAGCCCCTCGGCAACCGCAGTTTTACCGACGCCCGGCTCACCTACGAGACAAGGATTATTTTTAGTCCTCCTGCATAGGATTTCTATAACACGTTCTATTTCACTATCTCTGCCGATAACAGGGTCAATATCGCCCTTGGAGGCAGATTCGGTTAAATCCCTGCCGTATTTGTTCAATGTGGTTTTTGCGGCTTTTCCGTTTCCTGACTTACGGCTTTCGGAATCTTCATTTTCCGAAGTATTATTATTCAGAATCTCATAAGGATGCACTCCCAGCGACAGCAGTATTTTACAAGCGGCACAGCTACTCTCTCTTATAAGTGAATTGAGTAAATGCTCTGTACCCGCATCACCCATTGAATGTCCACGATGTGAAGCAAGGGCATTTTCTATAATTTTCCTGCATCGCGGTGTTATATCGTCAGGAGTCAGATTAGTGGGCATACCAATTCCCACCGACGATTTTATAATTTCCTCAGTCTTTTTTAATGTTACTTTTTTCGAATTCAAAATTGCCGCTGACACCATACGCGAATCGGAAACGAGCCCCAAGAGGATATGCTCACTGCCTATATAGGTATGCCCCATATTCTCTGCCGCCTCTATAGCGTAATTCAAAGCAAAATTTGCGCTTTCTGTAAAACCGGTAAATTTATACATATTTCTTCACTCTAATCATTTTTTGTTATTGCGAGAGTCAACACCGTCATATCGTCATTTTTTTCGGGTTGACTTCTCCTTATATTCTCACAAAGCTCTGTTGTAAAATTACGGACATTTCCGTTATCAAACCGTTTCAGTTCACGTTTAAGGTAACCTGTATCTTCTTCCCTCACACCGTCAGAATACATTAAAATCACATCGCCGTAGCCGAGCATACCGCTTCCGCTACCCATCTCACAGTTGTTGATTATTCCCAACGGCAGAGAGCAAAAGCCTACATCAACTATTTTTCCGTTGCGTTTAACGGTTGTATCAGCCGCACCGCTTTTATAAAACTCTACCCTACCTGTAAATAAATCGAATACAACTAAGTCCAGGGTCACTGAGGATTCATCCCCGGACTTTGATATCAGGGCTGTATTAACCGTATTTACAGAGGCTTTTATCCCGAATCCCGCTTTAATGAGTTTCTCCAATAGTGATACCGCGAGATTTGAAGAAAGGGCGGCTTTAGTGCCAGTACCCATACCGTCACAAATCACCGCGTAAAAATACCCTTTATCATCACGGAAAGTAGTAAATGAATCACCGGAATATTTTTCTCCGGTTGCATTGAACTGAACAGCCGCAGAAACTATTTTATACTCAGCCTTTTCCTTATAAATAACCTTTGCGAATGTTCCGTGATTTTCAACCTCAGGTAACTCAAAATCACGGTCGCCTATCACTTTTATCTGTGCGCCTAAGTTTTTCATTTCCGTCTTGTCGTAGGGAATTTTTATTTTCAGTTCGATGCACATTTTTTCCATAGAATTTATAACGCAACAGGCTTCAAAAGGTTCAAACCCGCACGAAACAGCCGCCGCGCGCACTCGGGTTGCAATATCCATATCAAACTTCACTTCATCATTTATATCTTCACACAAAGAGTCGAGTAACGAAGAAACATTAACAAACTGTTCTGCAGCCAGATTGTATATTTCTTTCACCCTACTCCGGTTGCTCTCGTGAATTTTATATTCTGTAAAAAGCCGATTGAAATTACTCGCAACATTTTCCGAACGTATACAAAAAGAGGCAAATTGCTGAGGCACAGTTTTATATTCAAGAAAAATGCCGTTCTTTTTCAATTCAAGGAGGGTTTTAAAATTGGAATCCGTCTGTTCAAAGCTTTCACCCCAGCAAACATCGTAAAGTCCACATGAACCGCACACCTGGTCTTTTGTTTTTACGATAATCTTCTGAACATCAAATTTCTCGGTTTTTCCGAGGACGTCATTTACTTCAGTAAGCGAAGAACAAATTTCCGCAGATGTATCGGACGCCCTTTTCAATTTGGAAACAAGACTCCCCTTAACCGAATCAATCACCGGAGACGTAACCGCAGGTAAAAAAACAGACTCGAGTTGTCTGTTGAATTTTTTTGTAAGAATTATGAAAAGCACTCCGGTAATTACGGTTTCTGTTACCGTGGGTATTATGTTATCAAAGGAGGAGGTTATTACGGTAATAACAACCCCCGACAACACGAATGCAAAATACGATGCGATTCTACCCAAAAAAGAAAAGGCGCCTGCAAGTAACCCGCCAAAAGAATAAAAAGCTAGTAAAAATATATTGGAATTACCAAGACTCATGGCAATTCCACTACATATTCCTACTATTGCGCCGCCGGATTCTCTGCCGTAAAAAGCGCAGATAAGAACGAGCAGTTGTGCAATAATATGAACCGGATAAACACCAAAAAGGCTGAAATTACGCAAAGAGAGAAGCAACAAAGTAATACTTATAACAACCGCAGTTGCATCTTTAGATGTCAACATCGATAATCCACCGCGCATAGAGAATACGCCATGGGTTTTGGTTAAAACAAAAGACGCCACCGCACCGATTGCGCTTTCCGAAAAACAAAGCACTATACCAATCGCGCTCAAGCCCTCTGAAAATGTTATAGCAAGTCCTGTAACCAGAAGACAAACGAACACTACCGCAACGGGAGCGAACACATTATCGCGTATTTGCCTGAAGACTTTGAGTGCTTCCATAACAACACACAAAGCAAGTATAGCGGCTATATACCTCAAAGCATTAAGAGAATCCAGCGATAAAAAATATCCTATTCCCGAGCCGAAAGCCGCTGACAAAGTATAATTTTTAGGAACACTCGCCGCATACGCTATACCGAAGGGCGAAAAGTCACCGTTAAACCCTGCGAAGCTGAACAATATACCAACAGCACCATATCCAATATGTCTTAAAATAAGCACGGACAGTTTTTTGCCGTGTTTTTTCTCTGTGCGCTCTTTGTACCCCACCACTTCTTGTACGACACTCATATATGTTCTCCTATGTATATTTTTTACAATTTTATATAAAATGGCGTAAAAAAACGGTCGCATCCTACTGTAAAAAATTACATATTTTTGTCGCAGTATAATGAAACCGGAAGTTTTATATATTATTAAACGAAATTTTGCGAAAAAATAATAACAAAAACATAATTTTGTTTTATACAAATGCCCTAAACATCAAAAAATTATCATTTTTTTGAAAAAAGCTCAAAACAATTGATGTTTTTTAAAAATTTCTTAATAAAAATGTTATAAAGTGAAGACAAAATCAAAATAATGTGTTATTATGTACTTTGAGTAAAATGAGATGTTTTTTGCCGCGGCATTTTTCAGGCAAACAGAGAAGGAGAAAATATGTTACCAGCACCTAAGAATATTAACTGCTATGACTACCTTAAAGAGTGTACGTCTATATATGATGATGTTTATATGATGCAGCATTTCGGAGTTAAATACAGAAAATCCGAAATCTTCCGTGATATAGATGCACTCGCTTCATATTTTCAAAATGACCTTGGTTTGAAAAAAGGTGATGTATACACTGTTTTCATGCCGACAACTGTTCAGAGCATTATCGCTTTCTATGCACTTAACAGCATTGGTGTTATAGTCAATATGATACATCCTCTTATGTCAACAGATTACCTTAAGGAACAGTTAGAGGTTGTACACGCAAAGGGCGTTATGATACTTGACTTGCTTTCAAAAGACCACGTTGCTACTATTAATGACAGCGGTTTGCCCTGCCTTGTATGTTGCAGTTCGGATTACTCCAAGAGTGTGAAAAAAGCAGGTACAAAAATCGGCGAAGCTTTAATAAAAGGCATTTTCCCGAAAATCAAAAATGCTACATATTATAAAAAGGCTTTGAATTATGACAAAAAGCCCGTCTTTTCAACAGATAACGTTGATGAAACTGCCGTTTACCTTAACGGTGGCGGAACAACAGGAAAAAGCAAAACCATCAAACTCACATCACGCGCTATAAACGAGTTGGTTTACAGAGTTTCCGACCTTGACGAAATCCACGATCCCGGTAACGAGGCAGAAGTTATCGTTCTTCCCCTCTTCCACTGCTTCGGTCTTTGCGTTGCAGTTCACATGGCTCTTTGCAACTCTGCACGTATTATTCCCATGATGCAGTTCAACTCAAAGATTTTCGTAAACCTTATGAAAAAGAACAAGGTTGTTGGCATTGTCGGTATTCCCCTTATGTTCCAGAAGCTTATGCGCCAGAAAGGCTTTGACGGTCCCCATCTCAAAAATATGCGCATTATGTTCTGCGGTGGTGACGACGTTTCCGAAGGCTTTATTAAAGAATTCAACGCACACTTTGAAAAATGGGGTTCAGATGCGAGATTGCGCCAGGGTTACGGACTTACTGAAATTGCTTCAGTTTGCTGTACAAACACAAACAACGACAACCTCGACGGTTCAATCGGTAAAGCTTTGCGCGGTGTCAATATAGAAATCTGGGATGATAACTGTAAGCCTGTACCAAACGGCACAGTTGGTGAGATTGTTATCTCCGGTCCCACTATTATGAGCGGTTATTACACCGATGGTGAAGAAGCCGATGATTACGGTCTTTACACCGATGAAAATGGCGTTAAATGGGTTCTTTCCGGTGACCTCGGCTACAAAGATGATGAAGGTTATTATCATTTCTCAGGCAGAAAGAAACGCCTCATCGTTATAGCGGGTTACAATGTTTATCCCACAGACATTGAAAAAACTGTCGGCGATATGCCATTTATAAAAGAATGCTGTGCAGTTCAGGGATATAACGAAAACGGCAGACCTTTAGTAAGACTTTACGCTTCCCTTTTAGAAAAAGGCGACGAAGAAGCCTACAAGGAGCAGATTCGTGATGTTTGTCTCAAGAATTTCTCCAAATATTATGTTCCCAGAGACATAATATTTGTTGACGAGTTACCCCAGACACCACTTATGAAAATCGACTTTATGAAGCTTACAAAGGCAGACCCCGAAAAAGCAAGAGAAACCCGCAAAATCGATTAAATTTTAATTAATACATAAAACGGATGTTGCAAATCTGCAACAGTCGTTCTCTTTTAATAAATAAGTATTCCGGGATTAGATTGAGGCTCCAACCACGTAAGTATGGAAACAATAGTTTCCTTATCACTTGCAATACAACCCGCGGTATCGGATTCCCCTACGTGAAGGAATATTGCCGAGCCCTTATTTTTCACTATGGGGTCAGTATTATACGAAATAACCGCACCATAGATATACTCATCGTATGTCCACATTTTTTCTGCCGAATTCCAGCTTACCTTCGTATCGTTACTATCAACCCATTGGTTATAGTATTCGGATTCCGGGTCATCTACCCAACAAATACCATCCTTCACCCGGCGATATTCAAGTTTCGTTCCGGGATTTTCAGCCGTACCGAAAGCGAATTCCAAGGAATATAGTCCCCGCGGTGTACAGTAATCGCCCTCAGCTTTCTCCTCGGCAGAAGTCACACCTTTTTTACCGATATACGCTTTAGATGTAATTCCGACATTTTCCCAGACACCGCCTGATTTTTCATAACATTCAATAACGTATGTACCCTCATCCTGCGTCACAGTTATGAGCTGATTGCGGTTATCAATATGGGAGAAATCATAACCGGAAGCGTTTAATATGCTCTCGAGCTTTTCCGGTTGTTTCGGGCTTTCTGTCACAACTGTCGCATTGACTTGCTCCCCTTTTGTTTCAACAACCGTTACGGTGGTTTCTTCGTTATTTTCATTCCCGAAAACACCGCTAAAGCACAAACCCACGGCTATACCCATAAAAACTACCGCAAGACACGCACACAAAATAATAATTAATCTTTTCTTATTCATAAATTCAATCAGTAAATAATAATTTCAGGAGATTTTGAGCTGTCAAGATAACGGAGAAGCTCAATCATATCATCACCGGAAATATCAACACAACCGTGTGTGGGTGCAAGAGTTTCGTTTTTACCGCAAAGCGTTATAACTGAACCGTTACCGGGTATTACATTATCGGTAGTTATACCGTCGCCGTTAGCGGCAATATTTATACAATAATTGTGTCTGTCGCCTTTAAAATATGAATCATACATTGGTTCTGCGCTGGACCAATCACAATAATACGAATACTCAGACTGAAGTGTGTTGTAATAATATGAATCGGTATCATCTACCCAAACAGAATATTCATCTATGGTCTGGAAGTCCATATCAGTGTCGGGGGCATAAAGGCCACAACAAAAAGTCAGCTCGTATTCACCTTCGGGAGTACAGCCGTCACCTTCGACTTTATTTGCAGTTATGCCGTTTTTACCGATTCTGCCGTTCATGGTCATTTTTTCAAACCAGGCATCGTCCTCTTTCTCATAATAAGTGAGAGTTGCATATGTACCTTCGCATTTCACAAGAACGAATTGCTCGCAATAGATATTCTGAGGCACGATTTCAGGTTGGTCGCCGGTAATTTCAATCATACCTTCATTACCGTCGGTAGCTTCTTCGGTATACTCCTCTTCAGAAACGTCTACATCCGATTCGTCTTCAACGGTATAAATATCGGAAACAGGCACCTTCTCTGCTTGATTTCCGGTTACGAGCATACCCACAATACCGGCACCGCCTAAAAGCAAACCGCCGACTACAAGTATGGGAATAAGCAGTGCAACAACCACAATCACTATAATTATTGGTGCTTTGCTCTTCTTTTTAGGCGGAGAATTAACAGCACCGTCAACTCTGTTGGCGGTATTCTCCGGCTTAATATTATCGGCTACAATCAAGTCAACGAAAATCGACACACCGGGATTCGCTGTGCTTTGCAAATCATTGATTCGTATATGTGTACCGTTATTAATCGGGGCATCCTTTACCCCTTTATCATCCACAAGTATGCCATTCAGACTATCGGCATCAAACACAACCCAGCCCACATTCGTAAGCTGGAAATATCCGTGAAAATCAGATACCGCCGTTGACGTTAAAACAATATCATTGCGTGCATCTCTGCCGAATGTAACGCGAGGTTTATTAAAATCCGCCAAATTGAGAGTTTTAGCAGGATTGTTACCATCGAAAATATTAACCGAAACTGTATTCTGAATATTATTACCGTCCATCAAACCACCTCAAAACATTTTGATAGCTTGATTATAACAAAGGGGCAACACCTTGTCAACAAATCAGACGCTGTGTTTATCGGATGTATCAGAGGCAGGATTGGGGTCATCACCATCTCTGAAAAACTTAAGAGGTCGTTCCTCCATATAAGAAGGCGTACCCTGGGCAATGGCAGGAAAATCGTTCTCTGTATTTGCGGTAGGCTGAATTTCGTAAGTGCCGTAAACATTAACCTGCTCCTCGCAACTATCGGGGTTACAGACAGAATAATTGACTGATACTTCCAACGGCGGATTAAATTTCTCTTTAGCTTTCTTATTTTTCTTAAAAGCAGACATAAAAAACTTCCTTTCTTTAAATACTATTAGCATTTGAAGAAAGGAAGTTAATATACAGAATATAACAGACTTTTGAATTTTTACAACATATTTTCATCATAAGCGGCTCTGACACCACCGATAAACTTAGGTCGGGTGCGCGCGGCTACAACCCGAGCCTCACCTATCACGTCGTTTTCAAGTCTTAAGGGCACCGCAACCTTTTTCAGGTGCATTCCTATTAAGGTAAGACCGATATCAAGACCCGCATCCGCTTTTATTTCCTCTAACACTACGGGATTCTCAAAACCTTTGTAAGCCTGAGTTGCAAGAGAACCGCCCGCCTTAGGCTGAGGCACAACGTTTACACACTCGGCAAACATCACTGCCTTGCGTTCGGTAATAATGGCACGATTAAGATGCTCACAACACTGTACAGCAAGAAACAGGCCCTTTGATTTAAGAAAATCGTTAAGAGCCTTAAAAATTTCTCCTGCTACGTCATAATTAGAATTAGTGCCGATAACCGAACCGACAACCTCGCTGGTGGAGCATCCCACAACTACAATATTACCGGCCTTTAAATCCGCTTTTTCATATAGCTCGGTTACAGCCGCCTTTGTCTGTTCATAAATTAAATTCTCCATAGTCATCCCTGTTTCGTTGATAATTACTTTAGTTTATGGGTAGTATATAACAAAACTGATAATATAACAACTACCAAATCAAAAGTTTTTAATATGGTCAAATGAAGTGATAATGAAATATTCGGCATTGCCGAATGTGAAATAATGACCCAAGGTCATTGTGAAATATTGCTCCTTTGTCGCAATGTGAAATAAAATTTGCCCACATTCGCGTCAGCGAATATTTCACATTTGCGAAGTAAATATTTCACAGCAAAGCTATTTCACTTGCCTGTCAGGGCAAATTTCGTTGAAAAGAACCCACACTTGTCGTAGACAAATGTGAGTTCTTTTCTTGGCACCCCCTATAGGAATCGAACCTATATCTAATCCTTAGGAGGGATTTATTCTATCCATTGAACTAAGGAGGCACATCTATAAACAACACGTCAATTATATCAAAAATTATTTGTTTGTCAAGAGAACTAAAACGGCTTCCGTTTTAGGAAGCCGTTTAAATATTTACTGTTTTTTCTTCTTTTTCTTGAAGATAACATATTTACTGAAAATATAATTCATCAGCACTACAATGACAGAAAGTCCAAGTTTAATAGCCATTTGTCCGAAGACGCCATCGCCGAATGAAGTGAATTTAAAGAATAAGTACAAGCCTAACTGCTCCACGAAATAGCTGAAAACACGAGCTGCAATAAACTCTGAAAATTCTTTAAATGCGATTTTAAATCGCCAGCTTTTGGAATTGAAAACCCATATTTTATTAGTGACAAATGCAACAATAACTCCTGCCAACCATGCGACAGTATTATTTAATAACAGGCACCATTCCCACATTTGCTCATTATCGGAAAAAACGAAGCCATCCTTACCGAATATATGACCCATAATTAAAAATGTGCCTGCATTTGCGATTGTGGTGAGAATGCCGAATAGTGCATAGAGCACCAATTCTCTGTTCTTAACTATAAGTTTCTTTATTTTACTTATCATCCTTGCCCAAATGCTCCTTTAAAACATAAATAGGTCTGTTCTTAACCTGAACATAAATTTTTGAAAGATATTCTCCCAAAAGGCCTAAACAGAAAAGTTGCATTCCGCCAAGGAATAAAACCAACACGACTATCGTGGCATATCCGGGCACATCTATACCGAAGAAAAGCTTTTTTAATATAATAAAAATAAGGTATAACACCGATGCAAAAGAGGTAGTCAAACCCATCCCTGTCACGAATTTCAACGGAAATGTAGAGAATGAGATTATACCGTCAACAGCATACTTCAACAATTTCCAAAAATTCCATTTCGACTTACCAAACTCACGCTTAGCGACAGTATAGGGTATATACTTTGTGTTAAAACCTACCCAACTGAATATACCCTTTGAAAAACGGTGGTACTCGCCCATTTCGATAATTGCGTCAACCATCGGTCTCTTCATAAGTCTAAAATCGGACGCGCCGTTCACAAAATCAACATCGGATATCTTGTTTATAACCATATAAAAAGCAGATTTTACCAATGATATAAATTGATTTTCTTTACGTTTATCCTGGTATGCTGTAACGCAGTCAATATTATCATCCTCGCTCATAACCTTGAGCATTTCAATTACTACCTCGGGACGTTGCTGTAAATCCGCATCAATTATACATACCAAATCGCCTTTTGCGTGGGAAAGCCCTGCATATATAGCCGCCTCTTTGCCGAAATTGCGACTGAAGGTTAAAACCTGAATTCTATCGCTGTGAGCTTCGTAGATTGCTTTTAAGTTTTTCTGAGTTTTATCCGTACTGCCGTCATTGACGAAAACTATTTCATAATTTCTTATAACACCGCCAAAGACTCTTTCGGTTTCATCAAAGAAACGCTGTACATTCTCCTCCTCATTATAACAAGGAACAACAAGCGAAAGTTTCAAATCTCAACCCTCCTTTTTCATATTTATGTTATTATATCACAACCTGCACATTTATTTCAATACGGACACAAAATTTTACAATTTATTTATTCTTTACAAAATTATAGGTTTATTGTAAAATAAACACTATACATGATACTTCGGAGGTGAAGTTATGAAAAAAGAACATTCTATAAGAGCCGCGGAATTATTCGTAAACGGTTGCAACTGCAGCCAGGCGGTTTTTGTAGCCTTCGCAGAAGATTGCGGCATTGATGAAAAAACCGCAATGAGGTTATCATCCTCTTTCGGTGGCGGTATGGGTCGACTCCGCGAAGTTTGCGGTGCGGTTACCGGTATGTTTATGGTTGCCGGGCTTCTTTGCGGATATGAAAACACTGACCCCAAAGAAAAAAAAGATGCTCACTACGCGCTCATTCAGACACTTGCAAATGAATTCAATGCCGTACACGGCACTTATATCTGCCGTGATCTATTAGGCACTGTGGGTAAGTCATCCCCTGTTTCCGACCCGCGTACGGCGGAATATTATAAAACACGACCTTGTGTTAAATTCGTTATTACAGCATCGGAAATACTTGACAAACACTTCTTCAATGATTGAACCAAAAATTTTTCTTTACAAAAAGTCAGCGTGGTAATATAATAAAGTAAAATAAATAATAAAGGGTGTTTTTATGGAAAAAGGTCTCAAGAAACAATACGGTCTGTTAATGGCTGTCTGTATGGTTGTAGGTACCGTTGTTGGTTCAGGTGTTTTCTTCAAAGCTCAAACTATCCTGGATAAAACAAACGGCGACATGCCCATGGGTATCATTGCGTGGATTATCGGTGGCATAGTTATGATTTTCTGTGTTCTTGCGTTCTGCGTCATGGCTCAACAATACGAAAAGGTCAACGGTCTTGTTGACTACGCTGAGGCAACAGTCGGCAGCAAATATGCTTATATGATGGGTTGGTTCTCTACCCTTATATACGCCCCTGCTATGACATCGGTTCTTGCTTGGCTTACCGCACAATATTTTCTTGTTTTTCTGACATCGGTTAATCCCGACCTCCAACTCAACGGTAACCCGATAACAAGCTCCGAGACTTTCCTTTTGGCAGGATTCATTCTCATCTTTGTATTTGCTATTAACACACTTTCTTCAAAACTTGCAGGAAAGCTTCAGATTGGTGCCACATTTATTAAGCTTATCCCCCTTCTTCTGATGGCAGTCGGCGGTATTATTTACGGTCTTTCCCACGACCTCACACTCGCCCCCATTGATGCAGGTGAATCCTTGCTTGCGGCAAACTTCGGTACCGGTACAGGTAATATATCTGTCCTTTTCGGTGCTGTTGTTGCTACAGCTTTCGCTTACGAAGGTTGGATTCTTGCCACATCAATTAACTCCGAAATTAAGAATTCAAAGAAAAATCTTCCCATCGCTCTTATTTTAGGTGGCGTTATTATCATTGCAATTTACCTTTTCTATTACATCGGTGTTGCGGGTGGTGCCCCTGTTGATGTCCTTAAAGACAAAAACCAAGGTGCTCCCGTTGCTTTTGTAAACGTTTTCGGTAATGTTTTTGGTAACATTCTCAACCTCTTTGTTGCTGTATCCTGCCTCGGTACACTTAACGGTCTTCTCATCGGATGTATCCGCGGTATGTACTCTATCGCTGTGCGCGGTTACGGCCCCAAGGTTAAGCTTTTAAAACAGGTTGACCCCGCATCGGGTATGCCCTCCAACTCCTGTATTATCGGTCTTGTAGTTGTTGCAGCTTGGCTCGTTTATTTCTATGGTGCAAACCTTGTTGATAATCCCTGGTTCGGAAAATTCAGCTTCGACTCATCAGAGCTCCCCATCATCACCATATATGCGCTTTACATTCCTATGTTCATTATGTTTATGAAAAAGGCAAAAGGACTTCCGGTGATTAAAAGATTTGTTTTACCTGCAATGGGAATTATAGGCTCAGCCTTTATGGTATTCGCTGCATTCTATTCACACGGCTATCTTCACTTAATTGAATCAAGAGCCAAAGGCGGCTTCTCCTGCCCCGTGCTTTTCTACCTTATAGTATTTGCAGTTATTATGGTAATAGGACTTCTTGTAATGAAACCAAAAAAGCAAAAGCAATAAACACATAAAAAAGTTCCGACCGGAAACCGGTCGGTACTTTTTTTAATTCGCTATGGGATTTTTATCAAATTCCCTTTTCCTGTATGGGATACCTTTTGCATGGTTATTG
>JAZULQ010000021.1:0-52926 GCA_045603185.1 Acutalibacteraceae bacterium | reverse complement strand
GTACAAGGGTACGTCGAGTGGCGAAGTTTGTTCGTAGTATAAAACATAATTCTTTCATCAATTTTAGATTTCCTGTATTTTTAAAGGGTTCTATAGGCTTATTAAACCTACAGAACCCCTTGCTATATCTGGTTTTATACGGTCTGCGCTTTTTTTACATCCCCTTTTAATTTTGACTGTTTTAATTCATACTGACTCGTACAAACAGCTTATTTACTTCTTTCTGAATTGCCTCGCGTTCTTCTTCGCTAAGCTTCACGGTGCCGTCAACAATTTCTTTGGCTGTTTTCTGTGCCTCGTAAAGAATTCTCGTATCCGTCATAAGGTTTGCGACTCTCATATCCGGCAAGCCGTGCTGACGTGAACCGAAAAAGTCGCCGGGACCGCGCAATTCAAGGTCTTTTTTAGCAATTTCAAAGCCATCGGTGGTTTTGCACATTATATCAAATCTTTCTTTTGCTTCTTCGTTCTGGGCATCGGAAAGAAGAACGCACGTGCTTTCCACAGTGCCTCTGCCTATTCTGCCGCGTAACTGATGAAGCTGAGAAAGTCCGAATCTTTCGGCATTTTCTATTACCATTACAGTTGCATTTGGCACGTCCACGCCAACCTCTATTACCACAGTGGAAACAAGCAAATCGATTTCCCCTGCATAAAAACGACCCATAACCTCGTCCTTTTGTTTCGGCTTCATCTGCCCATGGAGAAGACCCAGAGTGCAGTCGGAAAAATACGTGCTTTTAAGATAATCGTAGTATTCCGTTGCCGGCACAAGGTCACTTTCGCTCTCCTCTACAAGTGGACAAACTATATAGCATTGACGGCCGTCAGCAATATTTTTTCTTAAAAATTTATAGATTCGTTCGTGATAATTTGTAGGAACACAGTATGTTTTTATAGGCTGTCTGCCCTTGGGGAGCTCATCAAGCACCGAAATATCAAGGTCACCGTAAATCATCATAGCGAGAGTTCGCGGTATGGGTGTTGCAGACATAACAAGGGTATGAGGATTTTCGCCCTTGCCGGATAACATTGCACGTTGCCCTACACCAAAACGATGCTGTTCGTCGGTAATAACAAGCCCTAAATTTTTAAATGCAACGTCATTCTGAATAATTGCGTGAGTGCCTACGACAATAAAGCTCTCACCCATTTCAAGTCTTTCGCGGATAAGACGCTTATTTTTTGCTGTAACGGAGCCTGTCAGAAGCTCTATTTTCACGTCATCACCAAAAAACTTCACAAGAGTTTTATAATGCTGATTGGCGAGAACCTCCGTAGGAGCCATCAAGGCACTCTGAAAACCGTTTTTCATAGCACTGTACATAAGCGCCGCGGCTACGGCAGTTTTACCTGAGCCCACGTCACCCTGCAATAACCTGTTCATCGGTTTTCTTTTTTTCATATCCTCAAGAGCTTCCCTGACTGCTCTTTTCTGGGCATTAGTAGGCTCAAATGGCAGAGTTTTATAAAATTCTTCGGAGTAATCGTATTCAATGGGCTGTGAAATCCTGCTGCCTCCCGTAGATTTTTCCCCTAAAAGACCCAGTTGCAACAAAAGAAGCTCCTCAAAAATAAGGCGTCTTTTGGCAAGGGAAAGCTCCTTTTCACTTTCCGGGAAATGAACGGCTCTTATGGCATCCTCGAAGCCCATAAGTCTGTATTTTTCCACGATGTACGAGGGTATAAACTCAGTCATCTGACCCTTAATCTGATTCAGCGCACCTTCAGTCAGACGTTCAACGGTTTTTGACGGTAACGCAGATGTAGCCCTGTAAACAGGGCGGATTCTTTGCTTTTCAGGTGATTTTTCAAACCGTGGAGAAAGCATGGTCTTAGAGCCGTATTTATCCTTGGTTATTTTTCCGAAAAATAAATATTCTTCGTCCTCAACAAGCTGGTCTTTAACATATTTATTGTTAAAAAACACGATATGCATATAGTCTGTACCGTCGGAAATCGCCGTTTTGACAAGCATTTTACCGCCGTTTATTCTTACCGCAACAGGACGCTCTGCCACAACAGCTTTGAGGCACACATTTTCATTAATCTGAGCCTCACGAATACTTGTTATACTGTTCCAATCTTCATACGCTCTGGGGTAATTACGCAACAAATCCTCAACGCTGAAAATACCCTGCTTTGCAAGAGTTTTGGCTCTCGCCTCACCGACACCTTTTAAAAACTGTACTCTTGTTTCAAGCTCTGCCACGATTATCACCAACTTTCCGTATATCGGTCACTTATGTTTTTTCAAAAAATATTTATTTGATGAACGAAACAGAAATAAATTCCTGCCCCGAGTATTATTGTCTGTAAAACGATTATTGCAGGTAACCCTATCATAAACTTTTTATGCTTTGTTTTATGTCGGATTTTGTGCATTGTTAAAAGCTCCGCCACGCTTCCGCCCAAAAAAGCCAACACAAGAAGCGTATTCTCCGGAATACGGTGCTTTTTGAATTTTTTAGCGGCCTTTTTGTCGTACATTGTCACAATTACCGTAATCAACGAAACAACCAACAGATAAATCAAGATATATTTTATCATTTCTCCGACCCTGCCTTTGGGAACAAATGTTCTTAATTCATAGTAGCATATTATTTTTAAAATTGCAAGTAGGAAGTGTTAAAGGGATTTTCGTGATTGTTTCGCAGAAATTTTCTTTGCCTATTAGAAAAACCGCCTGACCGAAGTCAAGCGGTTTCATATTACTCTGTTACAACGCCTTTTTTGAGGATAACGTTTGCATAAAGTGCCATTTCGCTTGTTGCGATAATTGCATATGCTGTTTTTGCTCTGTCGTAGAAAGCAAATCTCTCAATTTCGGACATTTTTGTTTCGCCGTTGTGCTTGTTTACGATTTCCTGATACTCTGCCCAGATTGTAGGTGTGGGGTCACCCTTGGTTGTCTGCATAAGCATAACGGGACTTTCCACATAAGTGTCAAGGGGCATAAGCTTGAGAATCGCGTCAAGAAGCTCGGGTACATTGTGACCGTCACAACGGATAAGTCTCTGGGCATTGGAAGCCGCCGGGAAATTTCCGTCGCCTATGACAATCTCGTCACCGTGACCCATTTCGTCAAGAATCTTGAGAAGCTCGGGTGAAATAATATTGGGAATACCTTTTAACATAATAAAATCTCCTCGATTATTTATTTTTCAGCTGCCTTACATCTTCGCCTATAAATTCAATGACTTCAAAGGAATTAAGGCGGGAAACCACTCTCTGACCGTAGCGTTCTTCCAATTCATCTACGGACAGATTTGATATCATAATCATAGGTTTACCTGAAAGGATAGCATTATTAACAAGATCATTGATTGTTGCTTGCGCAAAAGGTGAAGCAAATTCAGCGCCCAGATCGTCAATTATCACAAGGTCGCATTTTTCGATTTCTTCTTCAAGGCTGTCATTGCTTCTGCCGAAACGCCCTTTTTCAAGCTGTTTTATTATTGATGAAGCGGAATTATAATACACACTGAAGCCGCGCTGGGTAAGTCGGTTAAGTATTGCGAGTGCAAGATGGGTTTTTCCGAGACCTGTACCACCGCTGAAAAAGAAGCTGTTACTGCGGGGTGTGAAGTTTTCCGCATAAGCTTTAAGCATTTCGAAACAGCCGCGCATATAATCACGGGGGGAAAAACCTAACTGCGTATCTTTAATTTCACTGTAATATTTTATATCAAACGTGGAAAATGTCGAGGAAGCCAACATCGGACTGCAAGCCAACTCCCCAACCGACAGCTGTTGCAAAAGAGAAATATGACATTCACAAAGCTTGCCGTTAAAAATACCTGAATCCTTACACTTTTTGCAGGAATACGGTATATCAAGATAATCTTCGGGATAGCCTGCGGCTTTTATAAGCGCACGTTTAGCCTCCTGAGCCTCTAAATTCCTTTTTGCGATTTGGGAAATATCAACTCTTTTGCCGTCGGCACCGACACTCCTTATAACCTCAAGAGCCGCATTTTTCATTTCATTTTCAATATCAAGGAGCTCGGGATTATCCGCAAGGAACTCTTTTCGGCGCATTGAAGCTAATTTTTCAGCTTGCTCGCGCCTGTTTTTGAGTTCATTTTCCGCTCTTTGATAAATTATTTCGGAAAATTTCATAGATTCTCCTCCTCATCTGCAAAACGCTTCGCCCAATCAAGGACGCTGTTTTTGCCGACTTTTTCGGTATCATATGATTTTTTTACCTCTTTGGGTAATGATTTTTTCTGTTGTTCTTTTACTTGTTGCGGGTCGGTAATTCCCGAATTCGCCCACTTTTTCAGTAATTTATTCGCATCGGAGAGAACATTGCCCGACTCTTCCAGAGCAAATGCTATAAGCTCCTTCGAGCAATTCCAATCTCCCACCCATTGACCGAGATATTTTGAAATCCTCGGTGACGGCGAGTCAGCAGTGAACCCTTCGGTACCCTTCAGGGAATTGTAAACCTCATTTACCTTTTCAAGAGCTAAAAGCTCTTTTTCAACCGCTTCCAGATTATCAATTCCGCGTTTTGCCCAGTCCTCTGCCCTGCTTTTTATAGCTGCCGAGGATGTTTTCTTTTCGCACTTCTGGTGCTGGAGCAACGTAATTATAACCTCCGGCGGAAAGCCGTAGTAGTCGTATATCATAACAATAAGCGCCTGGGTGTCATAACCGAATGTTCCCAGTATGCTCTGCGCCTCATTGCATATCATTGTCAGCTCCGGTTCCTCGGAAAGTCGCAGGGCAATATCCCTTTGAGTAGGTCTTTTTACCGGCAAATTTCTGACAGATATTTTCTTCTTTTCTTCCTTTACAGGTTCGGGGGTTTTAGCCATTTTTGCATTGCCGATTGCCTCTTTTGCGGCGCTTTCGTTCATCTCGGCATCCATAGCTATAACGCCGTTGTTTTTCCAGAATTCAAGACAATCTACCACGTCCGCTTCCGCAAGACCGGTACACATAGAAATCTGTTGCGCATTTGCCGCACCGTCGGGATTACGTAAAATAAACAGCAAAACCTTAAAGCTTGCAGCAGGTGCAAGCTTTAAATACTTATCTATAACATCAGTCGGAACGGCAACCGCTCCGTTGATATAGTCACATTTAATTTTTATCATTTTATTCGGGGAATTTCGCAATAACGCCAACAGATTTACCGTTGACATATTGTGATATACCTTTCATATCTATGTCTTTTGAAAGTGTACGTCCTGCAACAACATAGCCGTCTTTTGCGCCCAGGCATATTGCCAACGCACTTTCATTCTGTGTTCCGCCGAAGGAACGAGCCCACGAAAGATCACCGTATTTATCAAAGGATGCTATAACCATATCATCGCCACCGCGGGTTGTAATACCTTTAAGGTCGCGGGATGAAGAGTTTGATTTACCTACTGCGATAAGAGAACCGTCTTCCTTTTCCACAACTGCAACGAGGTCATCGTCATACTGTCCTCTGAAGGGCTTTGAGAAAGTGAGCTTAAGGTCTTCCTCATACTTAATTATATATGCATCCGAGCCACCACGTGAAGCAAGGTCGGAAACGAACATACTCTCAGTATTGCCTGCATCGGCAGAATTTGAACGGCCTACTATTACAATACCACCGTTTTTACACGCAGTAATGCCGTTGAAGGATTCGATACCTCTGCCGGCAACGGGAGCTACTCCGACATATTTACCGTCGGAACTGATTTTTACAAGACCGGAATCGGAAGAACCTAATGATTTAAAGAATGTTCCGGAATAGAAATTACCGACTACAAACAAGTCGCCGCCCTTTCCTTCAACTACTCCGTTGAAAACGTCCTGGTTTCCGCCAAGGATATTTTTCCATTTAAGATTTCCGTTGGCATCATATTTAACTATACATGCCGCTGATTCCAATTCTTTTTTATTAAAGCCCTTTGCATCGCCGTCGTTATTACCTACGGAACCCACTGCCACTATACCGCCATCGCTGGTTTTAGTAGCACCGTTAAACATATCAACAGTGGACGTACCGAAAATTTTATGCCAAAGCTCGTTACCGTCCTTATCAAATTTATAGACAGCACCGTCGTAGTAACCTTTACCGTTTACTCCGCCTATATTTTTACCGTATCCCACTGCAAAGAACGTACCGTCATCATTTGTAATAACATCTGTAATTACGGTAAGACCTCTCTTACTGCCAATGGGCTTCTGCCACTTTATATTTCCGGATTTGTCATATTTTACAAGAACAGTATACGGTGCTGCATAACCAAGCTCCGCATATTCTTTAAAATTACCGTCTTTTGAGTTTGTTACGTTTGCGGCGATATAATTACCGTCTGCATCCGCTTCAATACTTGAAAAATAATCGGCAGCTGTACCGCCAAGGGATGTTTTCCAATCAAGGGTTGCAGGTTCAACTGCTACAGGATTACTTGTAATCTCAACAATAGTTGTAAATAAGTTTCCGTTATCGTAGTGTGTATTACCCTGACCGTCTGTAACGGCTACAACAGTAGTACCTAATACCACATTACCTCCGTCAGCCTTGTTGGGATCCTGAGGTATTACTACCTGCTGAGTAACATTTTCACCCTTGCTGTTAGTTACCTGCTCACCGTTTTCATTGGTAACTTTCACATTAATGGTTATATCCACGTCTTTATATACGACTGTTGTAACATTGTTTCCGTTTGCATCTGTTACTGTTTCACCGTTGACGTTGGTAACATTCACATACTCGGGCTCGCGGACATACGTTACCGGAACACCGTTCTCGTCAGTTACCGCAATACCGTTTTCGTCGGTAGCGACAACTATACCCGAATCCGTAGTCGTTTCTTTATCTTTATTATTATCACCCTTACTGAAAATGACGGTTATAACAATCGCGCCAATAATCAATAAGGCAATAATCGGAATAATTATGTAAAGAAATTTCTTTTTATCCGTTTGCTCCTTTTTATCATAAGAAGAATCAACAGTCTCGCTTTTTTTATACTCTGCCTTAGGAGTTTCTTTTGGAACAACCGGCGGTGTTGTCGGTTTTGAGTTCATTTTATTTTTTTCGTTCATTATTAAACCTCCGATATTGGATGATTTCAATCCTATCTCTCAAAATACCACGAGAGACACTCGCACATAATTTATAATATCACACTGCTTTCCATTTTTCAATCGTAAAAACTTAACAATAAAAAAGATAAACATATTACATAAAAAACAACCTGCAATATTATATATTATCAATAATCTTTGCATTTTACTCAAAAAAATCATTGAAACGGCGAAAAATATGTGATAAAATACCAAAGTATAGTCACCCTTTATAATATTTTTTGTTTCAGGCGTACTAAATTTAATAAAATCCATAGCGTAATACGCTATCAGGGAGGAATTCTTTTGAAATCATATACCCAGGAAAATATCCGCAACGTTGTAATTGCCGGTCACGGCAGCAGAGGTAAAACAACTCTTGCAGAGGCTATGCTTTATCTTGCAGGTGCTTCCGACAGACTCGGTAAGGTTACAGACGGTAACACTGTTCTTGACTTCGACGCAGAAGAAAAGAAAAGAAAAGTATCCGTTTCATCTGCTGTTGCTAACTTTGAATGGCGCAACAGAAAGGTAAATATTATCGACACTCCCGGTCTTTTTGACTTTGAAGGTGCTCGTAGTGAGGGTATCCGCGCTGCTGAAACCGCAATAATCGTTCTTTCATCCGGTCACGGTGTTGACGTTGGTGCAGAAAAAGCATTGCGTACCGCCGGTAAAAAACAGATGGCTAAATTTATAGCTGTTTCAAAATGTGACGGCGAAGACCGCGATTTTTATAAAACTCTTAATGCTTTAAAAGAAAAATACGGCACAGCAATCTGTCCTGTTGTTATTCCCTACATAGTAGGCGGCAAGGTTGACTGCTACGTAAACTTCCTTCAGAATAAAGCTTTCAAATATGATAACGGTAAGGCAACTGAAGTTGCTATCCCCGATGACAGCATTATCGAAGATATCCACGCCGCTTTCACAGAGGCTGTTGCTTCCGGTGATGACGAGCTTATGATGAAATTCTTTGAAGGCGAAGAATTCACACATGATGAAATCGTTTTCGGTCTTTCTCAGGGTGTAAAAGACGGTACTGTTGTTCCTGTATACGCTTGCTCAGGTCTTACTACCGATGCTGTTGACCTTCTTATGAACGGTATCACAAAGCTCGCTCCTGCTCCCAAGGGCGAAGGCGACATCGAATGTGACGAAACAAAACCCCTTGCGGCTATCTGCTTCAAGACTGTTTCCGACCCCTTCGTTGGTAAAATGTCTTTCTTCAAGGTTGTTTCCGGTAAAATCACTCCTGCTACAAAGGCTTACAATGCCCGCACTGAAGAAGAAGAGAAAATGGGTAAAATTGTTTTCGTAAAAGGTGCAAAGCAGGAAGAAGCAGCAGAAATCGTTGCAGGTGATATCGGTGTTGTTACAAAGCTATCCGGCTTTAAAACAGGCGACACAATGTGCGACGCTAAAAATCCCGTTGAGCTTGCCGGCGTTGACTATCCTCTCGCTTGCTACTCAATGGCAGTAAACGTTGTTAAGAAGGGCGAAGAAGACAAAGTTGCTTCCGGTCTTAACAAGCTCGCTGAAGAAGACGGATGTATGATATTCTACACCAACAAAGAAACAAAAGAACAGGTTGTTTCCGGGCTTGGTGACCAGCATCTTGAAACTATCGTTTCCAAGCTTAAAAACAAATACGGTGTTGAAGTTGAGCTTACTGCTCCCCGTGTTGCTTACAGAGAAACAATCCGCAAGGTTGTTGATAAACAGGGACGTCATAAAAAACAGTCCGGCGGTCATGGCCAGTTCGGTGATGTTTTCATTCGTTTCGAGCCCTACTCAGGCGAAGAAGAATTCGTATTTACTTCCGACGAGGTTGTCGGCGGTGCAGTTCCCAAAAACTTCTTCCCCGCAGTTGAAAAAGGCTTACGCGAATGTGTAGCAGGCGGTCTTATCGCAGGTTATCCCATGGTCGGCATTAAAGCTTGTCTTCACGACGGTTCTTACCATCCTGTTGACTCTTCCGAAATGGCATTCAAAATGGCTGCACGCGTAGCATTCAAAGCCGCTATCCCCGAGGCTAAACCCACAATTCTTGAGCCTATCGGCACTCTCAGAGCTTACATCCCCGATGATAACCTTGGTGATATCCTCGGTGACGTAAACAAACGTCGCGGTAGAGTTTTAGGTATGGGCCCCGCTGAAGAAACAAAGACTCAGGAGCTCGTTGCTGAAGTTCCTATGGCAGAAATGAGCGACTTTGCTATTGCTCTTCGTTCAGTAACAGCCGGACGCGGCTACTTCACACTTGAGTTCGCTCGTTATGAGGATGCCCCCGCCAACATCGCAGAAAAAGTTATTGCTGACGCAAAGCTTGAAGACGATGAAGAATAATTAAACCAAAAACCGTCTGACGAAAGTTAGGCGGTTTTTAAATACAAAATGCAGAATGCAGAAATATCGGGGCGAAGCCGATAATGATTTGAAAATTATCGAAGTAAGGCAAACTTAATTGGCACTATGTGCCTTGTTCCACGTGGAACATCAAAATTTTGTCTTGCAGTATTACATATATTATGGTATAATTATATGCATTAAAAAATCTCATAGTTAGGAGAAAAGAAATGGACTTAAAAGAAAAAGCTCTTGACGGTATTTCCAAAGTTAAGACCTATTGGAAAATACCTATGCCCGGGCGTTATATGACCTTCAGGGAAATAGTCGCTTACGCCGGTGGCGGTATCGGTGCCTACTTTATTATAACAATGGGCAACGCTCTTCTGCTTAACGCAAACAATATGATTATTGCCGATGGTATGGGCATCGACTTTACTCATGTGTACATTTTCTATGTTATAGCTACCCTTGCGAATATTCCCTTAACCGCAATCAGAGCTAATATGATTGACAATACGAGAAACAAAGCAGGTAAATACAGGCCGTACCTTATTTCTATGGGTATTCCTACTGTTATAGTTGTTCTTTCTTACGTGTATTTCCCGTATGAGACTGTACGTAACCTTCCATTAGGAAAAATTTTCGGTTATGACGGTGGTTACATATTAAACTGTATCGCTGTTTTAATTTTCAATTTCCTCTTACAGTTCTTCTTTAAGTTTTTCTACGACGCATATACAAACCTTATTCACGTTCTTTCCCCCAATACACAAGAAAGAACCGACGTGCTTTCCATAAAGAGCGTTGTATATTCTCTTGCACCTTCCATCGTTCAAATCGTTATCCCCCTTGTTGCTCAATTTGCAGCCAATGACGACCCTTACGATATGAAGGTTTACAGAATCGCTTACCCTGTTTTCGCAATATTGGGTATGTCATTGACCGTTGTTGTTTTCGGTTATACCAAAGAGAAAATAGTTCAGCCCAAATCACGAGTAATTCAGGTTAAATTTGTTGACGCATTCAAAGCTGTTGCAAAAAATAAATACTTCTGGATTATTGCCCTTGCTGGTTGGTTAGGATTCCTTGAAGGCTCCTACTCAAACATTATGAACTGGACTTATACTTACGGTCACGCTTGTGAAGGCAGCACAATGAGCCTTATTAACACCATCGTGGGCAACGCTTCCATGTGGGGTATGATTGTTGCTCCCTTGTGCATACGCAAATTCGGTAAGAAAAAAGTGCTTCTCGGCATCAACTTTATGAATATTGTCTGTATCCTTGCTATGGGATTAAATAAAACAAGTATCATATGGTTGGCTGTTTGCGTATATTTCAACTGGTTTTTCGGTGCATTCGAGCAAATTACAACACCTGCAATTCAGGCGGATATCCGAGACTATCATCAGTATAAAACCGGTGAACGAGTCGACGGTATGTTCTCAACCGTTCAGACAATCGGTGATATCGTTACATTGGCAACATCAGCTGTTCTCCCCTTCGTTTACAAAAGCTACGGCATTTATGAAGGAAACGGCTACGCAACACAAACTGATATTCTTGACGTCAACACCGGTAAACCCGGTCTTCTCGAAGATATAATCGGTGTGCTCATTATTATGGCAGCTGTCGGCGCTTTAATGAATATGATTCCGTACATCTTCTATAACCTTAAAGAGAAAGACCATAAGGGTATCGTCCGTGTTCTTAAAATACGAGCAATGTTCGAAGACTACGGAAACGGTGTTAAAAACGACGCTAACCTTGTAGAAGCTATTGATATAATTGAAAATGCCAAGGTTATGCATTGCGCAACACCGAAAGAACTGGATAAAAAATCATATAAGTCTGTTTCAGATAAACAGGAACGCAAAGCCGCAAAGAAGGCTTATATAGATGCCAGAAATTACAACGAAGATATTGAGATTTCCAAAATCGTCTGGGAAGAGCTCAATAAATTCGAATCCGAAGAATATCAATACAAAGTCGAAGCTTACACTAAAATTTACAACGATGGCTTAATGGGTCTTTATAACACTACTAAAAACGATATTCTCAATGAATTAGTTGAAGTAAGAAAATTACCTTCTGAAACAGAAACTCAGAAGAAAACTAAAAAGGTTGCTATTGAGATTGCAAAATCCAAGCTTTCAGCCCGCAAAGCTATTGATAAGTATTACAAATCAGCTGATGAGTTTGTTAAACCCGATTATCGTTTGCTTGACTCTCTTTTTGATGCAGAAGATATGTGCAACGCAAAGCTTAAAGAGCTTTATGAAAAGCAGGATGTTGCTAAAAAGAGAAACGACTGGACAAAGGTTTCTAAGCTTACAAAAGCTATAGAAAAAGCAAAAGCACGGAAGAAGGAAACACAGAAACGAATCAAAGAAGAAACAGACAAACATATTTACTTCAACCGTGCCGCAAAGCCTTATTTTGAAGCAGATAAACTTCTTAAGCAAAAAGAAAGCTACAGTCATCTTGAAGATATTTCTTCAACATACGAGGCTGCAAAATATCGTTATGAAAAAGACTTAGAACACAAACTTGCGGAAGAAGAAAGAAAGTCAAAAGAAGAAAAAGCTAACCGCGAAAAAATCAAAGCTAAAAAAGAAGCCGCAAAAAAAGCAAAAGCCAATAAAAAATAATTCAAAGGGGATGTAAAAAAAGCGCAGACCGTATAAAACCAGCTATAGCAAGGGGTTCTGCAGGTATATAAAGCCTGTAGAACCCCTTAAAGAATATAAAAAACATAAAAACGATGAAAAAATTATGTTTTATACTACGAACAAACTTCGCCACTCGACGTACCTTTGTACGCCTTCGGGCAAACAAAATCAAGTCTGAAGCCTTGATTTTGCTCAGTTTGTCCGTTCTGCATCTTTTTTCCCTATCCCCTGAAAAGAAGCTGTAAAAAAACTCGCGTTTTTTTACAGCCTCTTTTAATGAATAATGAATAATTGTGGAGCGAAGCCGATAATGATTTGTAAATCATCGAAGTAAGGCAAACTTAGTTAGCGCTATGTGCCGTGTTCCACGTGGAACATCCGATGTTATTCGACACTTGTTGCTTAATTTGTTTATTTTCATTCGTTTTATCCGACAAGTGTTGCTTTTTACCCAAAAATTCTTAAATTGTTCACAAATTCGTCACCACTGAGAAAAAAACATATGCTATACTTCCTACGTACTTGGAAAGGGAGCCGCACCCGAGTACTTGTACTTAGTTTCTGTTTCAGAAACTAACCCCTCCTCAAGTAAACCCTTGGCACAGAGTGTTATACTTCGTGCCGGAAATGCACTGATTGTCCCCTCAATCGGTGCATTTTCTTTTTTATGAATATTTATGAAAATTCCGTCAATAATTAAACCGAATAAAAAAGTAGCACTTTAAAAGGAGCGTTTAATTATGGATGAACGAAACGATATTAACTCCCCTGACGGACAGAATGAGCCATTAGAAATACCATCAAATAATCCTCAATCCGAAACTCAGCCAATAAAAGCACTTTCAAACGAAAACGATAAAAAGCGACGCAAAAAAATGAACACCATAAAAATTGCTTACGGATTGGCAATTCTTGTAGCCTTAGGCGGTGCAATAACTGCAAGACTTGCTACGGAGGATGCCTTAGAGGATATGAAAGCAACATTCCCCGATGATAGCATTACTTTACCGGCAACACCGGGCACAACAAGCTTTAATTATAATATCATCACCGAAGAACCGGATTTTGAAGTTCGTCAGAACGTAACGGATGTCCCCGACACGAGAGAAGAAACAGAAGAGCAGACAACGAATGTTTCAACAGAAAAAGAAACTGAAAGCACTATAAAATATGCTGCTCCGTATAAGGATTATTATACACTACCCATCGGAACGGATATTTCTAAAGATTACAGCCCGAAAACACCCATATACAACGCTACAATGGGAAACTGGCGAACTCACACCGGCATAGACTTTTCAGGTACTGACGGAGCCCAGGTAAAAGCAATTTCCAATGGTAAAGTAACAAGAGTTTATGAGGACACACTTTACGGCACAGTGGTAGAAATAGACCACGGCAACGAAGTAATTGCAAAATACTGCGGTCTTAACGCAGAGGCACTTGAAATAAAAACAGGTGATACAGTAAAAAACGGTGAGCTTATCGGTTATCTTGGTACCGTACCCTGCGAAAAAGCTGAATCGAGTCACCTTCATTTTGAAATAATATATAAAGGTGCAAATGTTGACCCATTAGAGCTCATGGGAAAATAATAATTAATATATTAAACACAAAGCAGATGGTTATTATTCTGACTGTCTGCTTTTTATCTTTTTAACAAAGTCCTTTACATTTGTTTAGTAATATTACCAAAAAAATTCCATTAGGTTGACAAACACCGATTTTGAATATAAAATCAAGTTATTAAATAAGGAAAAGGATGTTTTTTATGCAAAACAGAAGAAAACGCAGATTTATTACTGTGCTGATAATGTGCATATTTATGTTCACTGTCGGTACTATTTGTTCAGCAGTGGGCGATGCCGCTCCCGCTGAAGAGGTTGCAAATACCGCTAACGAAGTAGTAGTTGACTACGGCGAAGACGGTACTGCCTCTTTCAACTTATCCGAAGTTGAAATCGATGACGAAGAAATAGAAAACCTCGGCGCTTTGGATTACGTAGAAAAATACGCAGACAACATTGAAGCTGACCCCAACTTCAAAACAAACATCGATACTGCAATTAGTAAAGTCCGCGAAGATATCCCCGCATACGCAACATTTGCGGCACTTCTTGCACCGATTATCGCTATCGTACTTGCTCTTATTACCAAGGAAGTTTATTCTTCTCTTATCATCGGTATAATTGTGGGCGGTGCTATCTACGCCGGCGGTAATTTCGAAGGCACACTTGTTCACGTTGTACAGGATGGATTTATAGCAAACGTTGCTGACTCATACAATATGGGTATTCTCTTGTTCCTTATTCTTTTAGGCGCACTCGTTGCCATGATGAATAAAGCCGGTGGTTCAGCCGCTTTCGGCAGATGGGCTGCAAAACATATTAAAACAAGAGTCGGCGCTCAGCTCGCAACAATCGCCCTGGGTGTTCTTATCTTCATTGATGACTATTTCAACTGCCTTACAGTTGGTTCTGTTATGCGTCCTATTACAGATGCTAAGAAGGTTTCACGTGCTAAGCTTTCATATCTTATTGACGCTACTGCCGCACCTGTTTGTATTATTGCTCCCATTTCATCCTGGGCTGCAGCAGTTGCCGGTTTCGCAAGAAGCGCAAACGCAGAAAGCGGTATTAAGCTCTTTATTGAAGCTATCCCCTACAACTTCTATGCTCTTCTTACAATCGCAATGATGATTTTCCTCGCTGTTACAGGCCTCAACTACGGTCCTATGAAAAAGCATGAAGAAAATGCAGAAAAGAATGGCGACCTTTTCACAAGCGGTACAAGACAGGCTATTGAAGAAATGGCAGTTAATGAAAAAGGTAAAGTTATTGACCTTGTTCTTCCCATCATTGTACTTATCGTAAGCTGTGTTATCGGTATGATTTACTCCGGCGGTTTCTTCGATGGCGAAAGCTTTATTGATTCATTCTCTAACAGTGATGCTTCCGTAGGTCTTGCCCTTGGTGCATTTGTTTCTGTTGTTATTACAGTAATTTACTTCCTTATCAGACGTGTTCTTTCATTTAAAAATATTATGGAATGTGTACCCGAAGGCTTCAAGGCTATGGTTCCTGCCATTATGATTCTCGCTTGTGCATGGACTCTTAAGGCTATGACAGACTCCCTCGGTGCAAAAATCTTTATTTCCAGACTTATCGAAGGCAGTGCAGGCACACTCCAGGCATTCCTTCCCGCGATAATCTTCGCTATTGCAGTAGGTCTTTCCTTCGCAACTGGTACATCCTGGGGTACATTCGGTATCCTTATCCCCATCGTTCTCAGCGTATTCCGTGCCGACGATCCCCTTACAATCATTTCAATCTCTGCTTGTATGGCAGGTGCTGTTTGCGGCGACCACTGCTCACCTATTTCCGATACAACCATTATGGCTTCGGCAGGTGCACAGTGCGACCATCTGAACCACGTTTCAACTCAGTTGCCTTACGCATTGACCGTTGCGGGTGTATCCTTAGTAAGCTATATAATCGCCGGTTTTGTAAAAAGCTGGTTAATAGCTCTTCCTATTGCATTCATTCTTATGATTGGAACACTCTTTATCATTAAAATAGTAGCAAATAAGAAGAAAAAAGCATAAGCTAAAAACCGCTTGACCGAAAGGTCAGGCGGTTTCTTTAATGCAGAATAATTAAGGATTTACTAATTCTGTATTTTCCATTTTAAATTAAAACAGGCGCTGTGTTCAAAGAACCACAACGCCTGATTTTTTATGCCATTGTTTTTTTGAGGAAATCTACTGCGGCTCTGATGTCCTTTGCAGGGTCATCGCCTACCTCGCGTTCAATAGTAAGGAAACCGTTATATCCGATTTCTTCAAGGGCATTAAGGTATTCCGGGAACGGAACACTGCCTTCGCCGAGAGGAACTTCGATAAATGAATCGTCAGTAACGATAACATCTTTTTTAATTCCGTAAACGATTTCAGGATCTCTGTAGAAAATCTGCTTACCGTCTTTTGCGTGGGTATGAACGATATATTTTTTAAGATTATGTACAGCAGTTACAGGATTATCGCCTGTTACCATAACGAGGTTTGCAGGGTCAAGGTTTACACCTACGCCGGTTGAATCAAGGCTGTCAAGGAAGCCTTTTAAAACTGCACTTGTTTCAGGGCCTGTTTCAACTGCAAAGTGCGCATCTATTGAGTCTGCATATTCAGCCAGCTCATGGCAAGCCTCCTGCATAATTTTATAACGGTCATGATTCGGGTCATTGGGCACAACACCGATATGAGTTGTTACGATATCTGTTTCAAGCTCCTTTGCAAGGTCAAGAATTCTTTTTGATTTTTCAACTCTTGCTTCATTAAGGTCTTTGTGAATGAAACCGCCGCCGCCTAAGTCACCACAAAGGGCAGAGATAACAAGACCGTTTGATTTTACAAGGTCAAGGAATTCCTTTCTCTTTGAGCCAACAAGGTTTTCAGGAGCCATTTCGCCGCTTGTAGCGTAAACCTGGATACCTTGTGCACCGCATTCAGCTGCTTTTCTCACAGATGTGGGAATGTCAGTTCTGAAACTGTTAATGATAATACCAATAGGAAACTGTTTCATAATAATACCTCGGTTATTATTTATTTTTCCTTGCATAGCAAGGTTTTATAAAAAATTAAATTTTATCCCCTTTTATTTTTTGCCAGTACTCTCTCGCCGCTTGTTCCTGCTTATTGTCACCATAGAAATAGTACCTTGTGTCTTTAAGCATATCCGGGAGATATTGCTGTTCTACCCAGCGATTGGGGTAATCGTGGGGATACATATAGAATTGACCCTTTACAGCCGCATCATCACCGTCAAAATGTTTATTCTGAAGCTGACGCGGAATTGGCCCGCTTTTTCCTTTTTTAAGGTCATCCATTGCGGCATTAATTGCATTGTGACCTGTATTTGATTTAGGTGAATTACAAACAAGAATTACCGCATCGGCAAGAGGAAGCCTGGCTTCGGGCATTCCCACCTGCAGGGCGATATCCGTAGCCGCCTTTACGATAGGTAAAATCATAGGATATGCAAGTCCTACATCCTCAGCCGCACAAACTAAAAGTCTACGTATGGCAGAAGGCATATCACCTGCTTCCAGAAGTCGTCCTAAGTAATGTATTGCTGCATCGGGGTCGGAGCCTCGCATAGATTTCTGGAATGCGGATAATATATCGTAGTGCTCGTCGCCCTCTCTGTCATAGCGCATAGCGCTCTTTTGAGTGAGAGCCCGGGCACATTCAAGGGTTATTACCCTTTCTTCGTTTTCTAAGGGCTTTTTTGCCGCTAAAACGCATAATTCTACTGCGTTAAGGGATTTTCTTACGTCTCCACCACAGGCAGTTGCAATATGCCTTGAAACGCCGTCTTCGATGCAAAAAACTTCATTTTTTTCTTCCGCAAGAAGCTTAAAGCCCCTGTTTACAGCACTTTCCACATCGTCGGGAGTAACATATTTAAATTCAAAAACCGATGAACGGCTTAATATGGCGCTGTATACGTAAAAATACGGATTTTCCGTAGTGGATGCTATCAGCGTAATTGAACCGTCTTCTATATATTCGAGAAGGGTCTGCTGCTGTTTTTTATTAAAATACTGTATCTCATCAAGGTATAAAAGAATACCGTTGGGCGCAGTAAATGAATTAAGGTCATCTACTATATCCCTTATATCCTGTGTTCCGGCTGTTGTACAGTTAAGTTTTCTGAGTGTTCTGTCGGTTTTCTTGGCTATCATACGCGCAAGGGTAGTTTTGCCTGTGCCTGACGGCCCGTAGAATATCATATTCGGGAGCTCTCCCGATTCTATAATATTTCTTAAGGGCATACCCTCACCGACCAGATGCCTTTGACCGACAATCTCGTCTAAGGATTGGGGACGTATTCTGTCCGCCAATGGTGTATGCATAATATCACCTGTTGAAATTTATTTTCAATAAATTAAATTATACAGAATCATAAATTCAAAATATCCTAAAATTGCCACTAAAAACATGGGCAATGTGCCATATTTCGTGTACAGATATTTTTTCAGTAAATCCCCTTCCAAGCCTTTCTTTTCGGCTTTGTCAATGTTCTTCCGTAGCTTTTGCATATACTTCTTCGTTCCGAACAAACCAAGAAAAATTCTGATTCCCACGGGAAGAATCTTAGAAAGAATTTCCAGATAAAGCGGATAAGACAGAGATTCCATAATATTTATAAGCTTTTGCTGAGCGACACTAAGTGAAGCATCACCGGCATCAGTCAAATAATCAACAATATCATAAATATACTCCGGGTCTTCCTGAGCGCAGGCTACCATAGCACCCATAAGCTCTTCGTTACTGTATAAATGATAGAACATCAAACCGAAAATTAACATATAAATCGCCAGAACAATGGCAGAAAACTTATACATTTTACGGTAAAGAGTCCATGCGAGAGGAGCTAAAAAAGCAACGAAATTCCATGAAATACCTTTTTTTAATGTATTCATTACCATAAATCTGGGAATGTAATACCTTTGATTTTTTCCAATGGCAATCTCATAGAGATAAGTGTGCTTACCTTCAATAAGAGGACTTTGAGCAGGGCTCATTTTAAGTATCTCTTTAATTTTTTCTTCCTTGGTTTTCAAGGGATTTATATTCTCATTATCCGAAGAAATTTCAACACTGATTTTAGGTACTTTTTCTTCCTTTTCCACTTCGTTATTTTTAAATGTCTGCTCAACAGACTCAGCGGAGCCGTGCTTGTCATGATTAAAGCATTGACCTAAGGATTTATAGCAAGCTCTGTGATGAGGAGTACCGCAATCAGGACATACTACAACATCGTCCGCTTCTTCAAATTGTTTATTACAAACAGGGCAATGAAACCTTTTAAAATCCATTATAATATCTCTTTTCTTTATGAATAGTATCCAATATTTTACATATTCCGATTCATTATAAATTTTACAGTATCCGTATATAAAATGCAATACGGTATTAATTAAATTTTTTTGAATTTTTGAACATTTTTTGTCAGTTATTTATTGAATTAGGTTGAAATAAAAACACTTGTATGCTATAATTAAATGGCTTATATATAGTTTATTTTATATACATATTAATGTGAAATTTTGGGGTGAATTTATTGGACAATATTTATGAACTGTGGGCTGCGGTTTTACAGGAACTCACCGGTTCAGTTTCAACAGCGGTAATGTCAACATGGATTAAGACTTTAGTTCCTATTTCATTTGTTGATGACTGTCTTGTTCTTGAAACTTCATCAGAATTCAAAAAGAATATTATAGACCGACGTTTTACTTCTGAAATCCAAAATGCGGCAACCAACGTTCTCGGCTTTGAAATAAACGTTAAAATTACCGTGGACGAGCAGGTAAATGAAATTCAGGAGAAAATCGCTCAGGAGGCTGCAACGTCATCTCCTGTAATTATATCCAACAGCAGGGAGCTTGACCCGAAGGATTTTGAACCAACTTTCAGTAACTTCATAGTTGGCTCAACTAACCAGTTTGCATACGTTGCGGCTGTTGCGGTTACAAATAATCCGGGTAGCGTACATAACCCGCTGTTCATTTACGGTGAATCGGGTCTCGGTAAAACCCATCTTCTTAAGGCTATACGAGCTGAGCTCAAACGTAGCCGTCCGGGTATGAATATTCTTTTTACAAGCGGTGAAAATTTCCTGAACGAAATGATAAACCATATGGGCGAAAAGAATATGGCTGAATTCCATAACAAATACAGAAATGCCGATATTCTCCTTATGGACGATATTCAGTTTATAGGAAAAACAAGCGTAGCTCAGGAAGAATTTTTCTACACATTTGAGGCTCTTATTAACCAGGGAAAACAGATTGTTCTTACATCTGACCGGCCTCCTAAGGACATTCCCACTTTAGAGGAAAGATTACGCAGCAGATTTATTCAGGGACTTTTAGCTGATATTCAGCCTCCCATGCTTGAAACACGAATAGCGATTATCCGCCGTAAAGCTCAGGCATTTGAAATGAATATACCTGATGACGTGGTCGAATTTATTGCTGAACGTCTTAAAAATAACGTTCGTCAGATTGAAGGCGTGGTAAATAAGCTTTACGCCGTATATTCCATTGACGGAAATCCGCCTACAATAGGTGTTGCAAACGACATAATCAAGGATATTATCTATTATGCTCAGCCTACTGAGGTTACAATAAATAATATTATTGATAAGGTTGCAAGAGCATTCGGCGTATCTCCCGAGGATATCCGTTCCGAAAAGAAAAAAGCGGAAATTTCCAATGCAAGGCAGTTTGCAATGTATATTATGAGAGAGGTTACAAACCTTACTTATGAGGAAATCGGTGCTCAGTTCGGCGGTAAAAAACACTCTACCGTTATTTATTCAATCGAAGCATCTGAGAGCAAAATGGAGGACAACCCTCAGCTCAAAGGCACCGTCTACGATATTATGAAGAGTATCAAAGACGAAAAAAATGAAAATTAATGAAAATTATCTACAATTTAAACACTGATGTTCAAAGAGTTATGAACATTATAAACATTGTAAAAATCAGAGTCAGAATCCCTGACATTTACAAACATTTTCCCTACACTTACAAAAAATATCTCAACCCTTGTAAAATATGGGAAAAATAAGGTTATAAACATTTTGAACAGACACTACTATTACTACTGTTTAATATATTATTTTTGACATAAAAATTTATTTTATTCTCAACTGGAGGTTAAATTATGAAATTTACCTGTAACACATCCGTTCTCGCAGAGGCTTGTAACATAGTTCAAAGAGGTGTTCCTCAGAAAAGCACAATTCCTGCTACTGAAGGTATTTATATGCAGTCTAAGAATTCAAAACTTGTTTTAACCGGTTATGACCTTGAAGTAGGTATTACCACTTCTATAGAATGCTCAATACAAACTGAAGGCAGCGTAGTTCTCAACGCAAGACTTCTTTGCGATATTTTAAGAAGATTACCTGCGGCAACTGTCACTATTTCAGTTGATTCTCATAATCTTTGCAAAATTTCATCAGGCGAAGCAGAATTTTCATTAGTAGGTATTCCTGCTAACGACTATCCGGAGCTTCCCACAGTATCAGGTGGCGTTCCCTTTGCCGTTAAACAGAATGTTTTACGCGATATGGTAAAGCAAACTATCTTTGCCGTAGCAACTCAGGACATCAAACCTGTTCATAAAGGTATTAAATTTGAAGTTGAAAACAACAATTTGAGACTTATTTCCTGCGATGGCTTCCGTCTTGCTATCAGAAACGAAGCTATTGAATATGCAGGCGAGGATATGACATTTGTTGTTCCTGCAAAAACTCTTTCAGAAGTTGTAAAGCTTGCTGATAATGACGATGAAAACGTAACCTTCTCTATCGGCAAAAAGTTTATTCTTTTTGAAATCGGTAATTACAGAATTATATCACGTCTTTTAGAGGGTGAATTCTTTAACTATAAGAATGCTATCCCCGCTGAAAGCTCAACAAAGGCAAGAGTTAATCTTAAGCTCATCCTTGACAGCGTTGAGAGAACATCTCTTCTTATTACAAGCAAAATAAAAAGTCCTGTACGTTGCGTATTTGACGATAATACAATAAGAATTTCAAGTGCAACTTCACTTGGTGCCGCCAACGACAGAATTCCTGCAGCTATTGAAGGTAAAAGAGTTGAAATAGGCTTCAATAACACATATCTTACAGATTGCCTGAGAACTGTTGACGTTGATGAAGTAAACATTGAGCTTTCAAGTCCTGTATCACCTATTATAATAAGACCTATTGAAGGTGACAGCTTTATTTTCCTTATTATTCCCATGAGATTAAAAAATGAAAATATAGTCTGATAAAAGTTTTCTACAATATTTGAAAGAATGTTCAAAAAATATGAAAATTACATTAAAAGTTGCTCCGAAAGAGCATAAAGAATTCGTTTTAAAAGGTGATTATATAAGACTTGATGACCTTTTGAAAAATGTAAGCGTAGTAAATACCGGCGGCCACGCTAAAATCGTTATTCAGGACGGCGAAGTTAAAGTAAACGGTGAGGTTTGTACCATGAGAGGTAAAAAGCTTCGTCGTGGAGACAACGCCGAATACGAACGTATTATATATGATATAGTCTAACCGCAATTCTCGGAGGAATATATGAAAATAAATTCAGTTGAATTAAATAATTTCAGAAATATATCCTCTATGGAATTACATGCTGATGACGGTGTAAATGTTATTTACGGTGAAAATGCCCAGGGGAAAACCAATATACTTGAAGCTATATGGCTTTTTACAGGCTGTAAAAGCTTCAGAGGCGCAAAAGACCCTGAATTTATAAAATTCGGTGAGGAAATTGCAAAAATAAATCTTGGTTTTTCTGATAATAACCGTGACAAAAAAGCGGAAATTGTTTTTGGAAATAAAAAGAAAAATATTTCTTTAAACGGAATTTCTCTTCGTTCGAGTTCAGAGCTTATAGGTTCATTTTATGCTGTTATATTTTCACCGTCTCACCTTTCTTTAATAAAAGACGGCCCGGCTGAGAGACGTAGATTTTTAGATACGGCTTTATGTCAGCTTAAACCCTCTTACGCAGAGTATCTTTACGGTTATAAGCGTGCTTTGATGCAGCGCAACGCGTTACTTAAGGATTTATATATGAGTCCCCAACTTTATGACATCCTTGACAGCTGGGATGACCAGTTAGCAAGATATTCTGCGGCAGTTATTTCCGAAAGACTAAAATACATAGATATTTTATCCCGATACAGCAAGGAAATTTATTCGGGAATTTCGGAAAACAGAGAAGAATTCAGTGTCGCTTATTCGAGAAATGATATAACCGATATAAATATTTCAGTTCATGATATATATTTATCGGAGCTTGAAAGGATTAAAGAGGCAAGAAAAGAGGATGTTATTTATAAAACAACCTCCGTAGGGCCTCACAGAGACGACCTGAATATTCTGATAAACGGAGTAAGCGCACGTTCCTTCGGTTCTCAGGGTCAGCAACGTTCTTGTGCGTTGGCATTAAAGCTCGGTGAATCGGAAATTATAAAAAACATAACCGGCGAAACTCCTGTTGCGCTTCTTGATGATGTTATGAGTGAGCTTGACGAAAAACGCCAGGATTACGTATTGAATCATATCATCGACAGACAAGTATTTTTAACCTGCTGTGACCCATCTCAGGTTTTAAGACTTTGCGGCGGAAAATCATTCCTTATAAAAGGAGGCAAAGTAATCTGATGTATATACATATAGGTCACGATACGGTAATTATAGAAAAAGAAATAATTGGTATTTTTGATATGGAAAATACCACAGTAATGAAAAAAACCTTGGATTATTTAAATAACGCGGAAAAACAGAAAAAAGTACGCAATGTTGCTCCGTTTGAATTGCCGAAATCGTTTATTGTATGCGAAGAACCAAACGGAACAGTAATTTATATATCCCCGGTATCAGTTGGTACCATACTTAAAAGAATAGAATCTGCAAAGAAAGCCAATTTTTAGTTAAAAAATAATTAAAATATATTTTATGAATCTTCTACGGAGGTCAGTATTTTGGACGAAATTATTAAAACCGAAGCAGAGCTTCGCGAGGAAGCCTTAGAAAATTCTATTGTTATCAATGATAGTGAAGATACTATTGACACATCGGTAACAGAAAAATACGATGCCAGTGCAATTCAGGTTCTTGAAGGACTTGAAGCGGTAAGAAAGAGACCCGGTATGTACATCGGTTCAACCGGTCCTAAGGGTCTTCATCACCTTGTCTATGAGATTGTTGACAACTCCATAGACGAGGCATTAGCTGGTTTCTGTACTCACATTGAAGTTGAAATTCTCCCCGATGATATTATAACAGTACGTGATAACGGTCGAGGAATTCCTGTAGGTATAAATGAACAGCAAGGTCTTCCGGCTGTTACCGTTGTTCTTACAGTTCTTCACGCGGGCGGAAAATTCGGCGGAAGCGGATATAAGGTTTCCGGTGGTTTGCACGGTGTTGGTTCATCTGTTGTTAATGCACTTTCCGGGTGGTTTGAGGTTGAAGTTTCTCAGGACGGTCTCGTTCATTATCAAAGATTTGAAAGAGGTACTCCCACTTGTGACCTTAAGGTAATAGGTGATACAGAGGAGACAGGTACTCTCATCAGATTTAAGGCTGACCCTGAAATATTTACTGAAACAACCGTTTACGAATACGAAATACTTGAAAGAAGACTCAGAGAACAGGCTTTCCTTAATGCAGGACTTTCTATTTCACTTACGGATAAAAGAAATCCCGATGAAATTATAGAGCAGGTTCATTGCTACGAGGGCGGTATCAGCTCATTCGTTGAGTTTGAAACAAATAAACGTGCGCTTACACCTCTTCACGAAAAGCCAATTCATTTTTCTGCAGTAAGCGGTGACCGCGAAGCGAATATTGCCCTTATGTACAATGACAGCTACAATGAATTGTTGCTGAGCTTTGCAAATAACGTTCGTACTATTGACGGCGGTACTCACGAAAACGGTTTTAAAACTGCCTTAACAAGAGTATTCAATGAATACGGAAGAAAATATAAGCTCCTTAAGGATAATGATAAAAATCTTTCCGGTGATGACGTTCGTGAAGGTCTTACGGCAGTTATCAGCGTTAAACTTACCGAAGCTCAGTTTGAAGGACAGACAAAGGGTAAATTAGGTAATACTGATATCACTCCTCTTGTTTCAAAATGCGTATACGAGAAGCTTTCTACATATTTTGAAGAAAATCCGACGGACGCAAAGGCAATTTTCAGTAAAGCCCTTGACGCATCAAGAGCGAGAGAAGCTGCCAGAAAAGCCAGAGATAACGCAAGAAGAAAATCAGTTCTTGAAAGTAACTCTCTTCCCGGTAAGCTTGCTGACTGTATTGAAAAAGATGCAACGAAAACAGAAATATACATCGTAGAGGGTGACTCTGCGGGCGGTTCTGCAAAAGCAGGGCGTGACAGAATGATTCAGGCAATTCTTCCTCTTTGGGGTAAGATGCTCAACGTTGAAAAAGCAAGACTCGATAAGGTTATAGGTAACGATAAGCTTACACCTGTTGTACTTGCTTTGGGTACCGGAATCGGCGAAGATTTTGATATAAATAAGCTCCGTTACGATAAAATTATTATTATGGCCGATGCCGACGTTGACGGTGCTCATATCAGAACACTTCTTCTTACTTTCTTCTTCCGCTATATGCCTGAACTTATTAAAGAGGGTCATATTTACCTTGCTCAACCACCTCTTTACAGATTGAGTAAGGGTCAGAAGCATCATTATGCTTATTCCGATGAAGAGCGTGATGAAATTATGGAAGAGCTCGGCAACGGATATTCTATACAGCGTTATAAGGGTCTTGGTGAAATGGATCCCATTCAGCTTTGGGAAACAACTATGGACCCCGCAACAAGACTTATGCTTAGAGTTACTCTGGAGGATGCTGAAAAAGCAGATGAAACATTCTCCGTTCTTATGGGTGACAAGGTAGAGCCCAGACGTGAATTTATTGAGAAAAACGCCAAGTATGTTAAGAATCTTGACATCTGATTAGAGTGAGGATAGTTAAATGGACGAAATAAATAACGTAGAAAATGCGGGTGTTACCCAGGGTGTGAATAATTTACCCGACCCGTACGCAAATCAAAAAATTATAAATATCGACATTAACAAGGAGGTAAGAACAGCTTTCCTTGATTACTCAATGTCGGTTATCACTTCTCGTGCATTGCCGGATGTCCGTGACGGTCTTAAACCTGTTCACAGACGTATTCTCTACACAATGTATGAAAATAACCTTACCCCGGAAAAAGCGTACCGTAAGTGTGCGGATACTGTCGGTTCGGTTCTCGGTAGATATCATCCTCACGGTGACGCATCTGTTTACGATGCAATGGTACGTCTTGCCCAGGATTTCTCAATGAGATATATGCTGGTTGACGGTCACGGTAACTTCGGTTCAGTTGACGGCGACCCACCTGCTGCATACCGTTATACAGAGTCACGTATGAGTAAAATGTCCCTTGAAATGCTCACGGACATTGAGAAAAATACAGTTGATTTTGTACCTAACTATGATGACCGTCTCAAAGAGCCTACGGTTTTACCATCAAGATTCCCGAACCTTCTTGTAAACGGTTCTCAGGGTATCGCCGTTGGTATGGCTACAAATATTCCGCCTCATAATTTAAGTGAAGTCTGCGGTGCTATTGACTGCCTTATTGAAAATCCCGAAGCAGAGCTCGAAGACCTTATGGAGCATATCAAAGGTCCTGACTTCCCGACCGGCGGTATTATTATGGGTAGATCTGCTATACGTGCCGCTTATGCAACCGGTAGAGCTAAAATTATAGTTCGTGCAAAAACCGAAATTGTTGAAGGTAAAAACGGCAGATATAAAATCATAGTTACCGAAATACCTTATATGGTAAATAAGGCACGTCTTATAGAATCTATTGCTGACCTTGTTAAGGATAAAAGAGTTGAGGGTATTGCTGATATCAATGACTATTCATCCGATAAAACAGGTATGCACATTGAAATTGATATTAAACGTGACGCAAACGCCCAGGTTGTTCTTAACAAGCTGTTTACTTATACTCAGATGCAGTCAACCTGCGGTGCAATTCTTCTTGCACTTGTAAACGGTGAGCCGAAAATTCTCACTCTTAAGGAAATTTTACAGCATTATATTGACCATCAGTGTAATGTTATAGTAAGAAGAACTCAGTTTGACCTTAAAAAGGCTCAGGATAGAGCTCATATTTTAGACGGTCTTGCAAAAGCAATAGATATAGTTGATGAAATTATTGCAACTATCCGTGCTTGTAAGGGTGGCCAGGCAGAAGCTAAAGCCGCCATTATGGAGAAATTTGATTTCGACGAGCCTCAGGCAGCAGCAATCGTTGCATTCCGTTTAGGTCAGTTGGCAGGTCTTGAAATTCTTAAAATTACCAATGAGCTTAATGAGCTCAAGGAAAAAATCAAAGATTACGAGGATATCCTCTCTTCTCACGAGCGTGTTCTTACTATTGTACGTGAAGAGCTCAGCGTAATTAAGAATAAATATGGTGACAAAAGAAGAACCGCTATTGAAAATGTAAGCGGCGAAGTGGATATCGAAGACCTTATTCCCGAGGAAAAATGTGTATATACATATACAAATATGGGTTATATCAAACGTCAGCCTGTTGATATGTTCTCTATCCAGAACCGTGGCGGCAGAGGCGTTAAGGGTATGAGCAGACGCGAAGATGATGTTGCGGAGACAATGTTCGTTGCTTCTTCTCACGACGCAATTATGTTCTATACCACCCGCGGTAGAGCATACCGTCTTAAGGGATACGAAATTCCCGAAGGAAGTAAAACAAGTAAGGGAACTAATATAGTTAATATTCTTCCCCTTGAAAACGGCGAAAAAGTTTCTGCAATGATTCAGATTCCTAAGGATGACGAGGGAATGTATCTTTGCATGGTTACACGTAAGGGTCTTATAAAACGTTCATCACTTGATATTTTCAGAAATACAAGAAGAAACGGTATTATTGCCGTAAGCCTCAGGGAAGATGACGAATTAGCCTGGGTAAAACTCACATCCGGTAATGACGACTTGCTTGTAGCTACAAAGAAAGGTATGTGTATCCGTTTCAATGAAAACGATGCAAGACCTTTGGGCAGAACCGCAAGCGGTGTTAAATCTATTACCCTTAACGAAGGCGACGAAGTTATCGGTATGAGCGTTATGAAAGAAAACGGCAAGCTTCTTACAGTAAGTGAAACCGGTTACGGCAGAATCAGTGATAACGACAATTACCGTACACAGTCAAGAGGCGGTAAAGGTCTTAAGAATTATCATGTTGATAAGTACGGAGATATTGCGGCAATAAGCGATATTTCCGAAGAAGATGACATTATCCTTATTTCTCAGGACGGTATAATAATAAGAATTCCTGCTAATGCCGTCAGAATATGTGCACGTCCGTCAAAGGGTGTACGCGTTATGAAGTTAGGTGAAGGGGATAAGGTAGTTACTCTTTCCACTACGGAACATGATGAGGAAGAAGTCAACGGAACCGTAGAGGATGACGGTACCGCCACAGAAGGAGCCGGAGATACATCCGGAGATAATGAAGATATCGGAACACCTAATGATGATGTTGCAGGTAATACGGAGGAATAATTATGTCTGACAGTAAGAATCGTGATGATAATTTACAGGATTATCTTAACTTGTTGGATGAATATGCAAATAAGGAATTAAAGGAAAACGCAGATTCTGATGAAGAACAAAAAACTGAAATCAAAGAGGAGATTGATGAAAGTTTTTATAATCAGGAGTCCGTTGAAAATGCCGAGAATACAGATGAAAATCTTTCCGATAGAATAAATCTTGGTGTTTTTGATGAAGAAAAAAGTAGTTTCAGAAGAAAAAAGGCTTCGCCACCGCCAATGATTTCAAAAAATAAAGGAGAAAAAGAAAAAAATCCTTTTAAACGAATCGCGAAATGGTTTAAGAAGCTTTCTAAGCCCAAAAAAGTTATTGTCAGTATATTAGCAATATTTCTTGCAATAATTATTGCATTTTTAGCAGCCGGCGGTGCATTTATTATCAAAAAAGTATCGCTCTTAGGTGATGCGCTTAATAAGACCGGTACAGAGGACGTTATTTATGATGACGTTGAGCCTGAAGATATTGTAACGGATTTCGGGTCTGCCGGATTCCAACAGTCGCTTAAGGACTGGGCAACAGTCGGCAACGACAAGCATATGTCAAGTAAGAACGTTATTAACGTTCTCCTTATAGGCGTTGACAGCAGAACCGGAAGTAATACCGGTAATACTGATGTTATGATGCTCCTTTCACTTAATAAGAAAACCAAAGAGCTTAAGATGGTTTCATTCTTAAGAGACAGTTATCTTTATGTAGAAGGAAATAATGGCTCATACTGTACAAAATTAAATGCCGCCTATTCAATGGGTGGACCGGAAGTACTTATGAAAACGCTTGAAAATAACTATAAGATAGACATTGACAACTATGTTTTAGTAAATTTCGAGTCTTTCAAAGCTATAATTGATGCTATGGGTGGTATTCAGGTAGATGTTCAGGAGTACGAAGCAGCCTATAACTACAAGAGATTCAAGGTTGAGCTTCCCGTAGGTGAGGGCGTTACCCTTAATGGTGAACAGGCACTCTGCTTCTGCCGTATAAGAGGTTGCGACTCTGACGGTGACGTCAGCAGAACAAGACGTCAAAGACAGGTAATTGATTCAATAGTAAGCAGAGTAAAAGAAGCTTCTATAAGTGATCTGAATAAATACATTGATATCCTTTTACCGTATATTGAAACCGGATACAGCGAAAGTGAAATTCTTTCTTTAGGTATTAAAGCAATTACAAACGGTTGGGCAAACTACGAGAGAACACAGCTTCAGATGCCACCTGAAGACTGCCGTACCAGCGGTAGCGCAAATATGTGGATATGGGTTGTTGACTACGAGCTTGCGGCTCATAAACTCCAAATGGAAATTTACGGCAATTCAAATATTACTATCCGTGAAGACAGAACTTCAATTATTGACGTTTACAGAGGAGCAAATTACAGTGGCACAGGAAATTCCGGAAATACTGATTCCGGTAATAATGTTCCCAAAACAACTGTACCGGTTATAACCACCGAAAGCTCTATCCCAACAGATGTTGATGTGACACTTAATAACATTATACCTACTGAAACTCAGAATTCTGATGTTACCGATAATACTGATGTAATCGAAAGTGAAACAAATCCCGTTGAAGATACAATACCGGACACTGTTCCGAGCGGAGATGACACCGGAGAAACAGAAGCCGAAGGTGAAAATAATCCGCCGGTCAGCGAAGAGGGTGAAGTCGGATGAGCAATGGGAAAAAAGAATATGTAAAAAAACGAAAAAGCTATTACGGTTTTGCTAAAGATTATCCCGGTAATTTAGGTGCTAACAAGTACGTAATAGGAGACAGCCTCGTTGTACGCAGAAGGGAAACTGTAAGGAAGATAATTATTGCGGTTTTAGTTGTTCTTTTGTTTGTGATAACCTTTATTACAACAACAGTTTGTCTCGAAATTTCAGAAAAACCTATACAAAATGAAACAACGTCCTCAGTTCAGACTGAGAACGTTGTTTTTTAATGCAGAATGCAGAATGTAAAATTTGAGGGGCAAAGGGTATAATCTCGTTGCACCGGGTGCGACGCATATATCGACTGTCGATATACACTTTACACATTAATCATCTTGACTTATATACATTTCTTCTGTTTCCTGTTGCGCTTTAATTAAAATGGCTTTGACATTGTCATCTTTACAAACTTCTATGGCATCTGTTACTTTATTGAACAATTTATAATACATTTTTTTATAGAGTTCGTTTTCCATTTAGATTTCTCCTTTAAATAAAAAATGCGCAGCCGAAGCCACGCATAAAAAACACATGGCTCCTCTGTCGCGAAACAAACCATTGAATGATTAAAAAAACATATCAATGAAGCCCGTGCTTTTTTTAAACACAGGATATGTTTTTTAAATCAAAATATTCAAGTTCGTTTCGCATAATTAATTTACCATATTATTTTGTTTTTATCAATAGTTTTATAGTCTAAAAGAGAAAAACTACATTTTTTCAGTTCAGTTATAAGAAAAAATACTTCTTACTTTATAGCAAGATAAATATAGACAGTTGCACCGGGTGCAACGAGATTATAATCGGTTTCGCCCCTCAAATTTTATATTCTGCATTCTGCATTTTGCATTAAAAACCCCGCCTGACCTATTGGTCAAGCGGGGTTTAACTGACTTTATTATTCGTCGTCGCAGCAACCGCAATCGCAATCGCAGTCACAATCATCAAAATCGATGCTTAACTCAAGCTTTTCACCGCAACCGGGGCATTCGATAGCTTCTTCTTCAAGCATTTCGTCATCAAGAAGTATCTCTTCGCCGCAAAGGGGACATTCAACTTCGTAGAGTTCTTCATCGTCGCAACAGCAGCAATCGTCGTCGAAATCATCTTCATCACAGAAGATATACTCTTCGAGCTCGTCAAGGTCTTCGTCGATAGCATCAACGAGGTCCTCACATGCGCTGAGGTCTTCATCGATATCGCTTACTGTAAGAGCTAAATCTTCAAGAATATCGAACATTGCTTCGAAGATTTTTGTTTCTTTTGAATCTTTGTCAAGTTCAAGACCTGCTGCAAGGCCTTTGAGATAAGCAACTTTTTCTGTAAGTGTCATTATAAAAATCCTCCTATCAGGAATATATTATTGGAAAAAAGAGGCAATTATGCTCTGGAGAGATATTCGCCTGTTCTTGTGTCGATGTTAATCATTTCACCTTCGTCAATGAAAAGGGGAACTTTGATTTCTGCGCCTGTTTCAACAGTAGCGGGTTTTGTAGCATTAGTAGCTGTGTTACCTGCGAAACCGGGGTCAGTCTTTGTAACCTGGAGAGTTACGAATGTGGGGGGTTCAACACCGAAAACGTTACCCTTGTAAGAAAGAATCTTACAAACCATATTTTCTTTAACGAATTTAAAGTTGTCACCAAGGTTAGAAGCATCAACAGGAATCATATCATATGTTTCCTGGTCCATGAAGTAGTAGAGACCGCCGTCTTCATATGAATATTCCATATCTTTTCTCTCAATGAAAGCTGTGGGATATTTGTCTGTGGGGCTGAAAGTTTTTTCAGTAACGCTACCGTTGATAACGTCTCTGATTTTTGTACGGACGAAAGCAGCACCTTTACCGGGTTTAACGTGCTGGAATTCGATAATAGAATAAACTTTGCCGTCCATTTCAAATGTAACGCCGTTTTTGAAATCGCCTGCTGTTACCATAAATAAATCCTCCGAAAATGAATTTCATTTTTTTACATAATAATATTATACCACTTTAGCCTTATTTTCAAGTGTTTTTTGATATTTTAACATCAAGAAAGGGCAAAAGGGATTAATTTTGCGGTTTTAAGTCAATTCCCAATTCATCAAGCTGAACAGAATCAACGATTGAGGGGCACTCGGTCATAGGTTCACTTGCGTTCTGAACCTTGGGGAATGCGATAACATCGCGGAGTGAATCGGCTTTAACGAGCTGCATAACGAGTCTGTCAAGACCGATACCCATACCACCGTGAGGAGGAGGACCGAATTTGAATGCATCAAGAAGATAGCCGAATTTCTGCTGTGCTTCCTCGTCGGAAAGACCCAGGAGCTTGAACATTCTGTCCTGAAGCTCGGGGTTAGTTATACGGATAGAACCGGATGAAAGCTCAATACCGTTAAGAACAAGGTCATAAGCCTCGGCACGTACTGCCGCTTTGTCTGTTTCAAGATAGGGAAGGCACTCGGGAAGGGGAGAAGTGAAGGGATGGTGCATAGCAACAAACTGCTGTGCATCTTCGTCCCAATCGAAGAAGGGGAATTCCACAATCCATAAGAGGTTAAAGCCGTCACCTATAATATCAAGCTTCTTAGCGGCTTCGTTACGCAGTGCGCCGAGAACGGAAAGAACGGAGCTGTTCTTTGTATCCGCAATAATAAATACAACGTCGCCCTTTTCTGCACCGGCTCTGTCAAGTATTGCCTTCATTTCGTCCTCGGTCATAAACTTAGCAAAGCTTGAGGCAATACCGTCATCGGTAAGACGAATCCAGGCAAGACCCTTTGCGCCGATACCTCTTGCAAACTCGGTGAGCTTGTCGACTTCTTTTCTTGTGTATGTTGTAACCGCGCCTTTAGCGGTGATACCGCGTACTGAGCCGCCACCGGCAACTGCACCGGAAAATACTGAGAAGCCGCAGTCCTTGACGATATCGGTTATATCAAATATTTCCATACCGAAACGTGTGTCGGGCTTGTCCGAGCCGTAACGCTCCATTGCCTCTTTATAAGTCAATCTGGGAAGAGGAAGCGGAATTTCAACACCGAGAGCCTCTTTGAATACTCTCGCAATGTAGCCTTCACCGATGGAAAGTACATCTTCCATTGTAACGAAAGACATTTCAAGGTCAATCTGTGTAAATTCGGGCTGACGGTCTGCACGTAAGTCCTCGTCACGGAAGCAACGTGCAATCTGCATATATCTGTCAAAGCCCGCAACCATTGAAAGCTGCTTGTAGAGCTGGGGTGACTGGGGCAAAGCGTAGAATGTACCCTGATGAATACGGCTGGGAACAAGGAAGTCACGTGCTCCTTCGGGAGTTGACTTTATGAGCATGGGTGTTTCAATCTCAACGAAGCCGTTTTCATCAAAATAGTCACGTGTAATTTTAGTTACCTTATGACGGAAAAGAATATTTTTCTGTAAATCGGGGCGGCGAAGGTCAAGATAACGGTATTTAAGTCTTGTGAGCTCCGCTGTCTGGCAGTTTTCAACGATATCGAAGGGAGGAGTTTCGCTCTTAGCGAGAACTCTCAGGTCCTTAACATCAATTTCAATATCACCGGTGGGAATTTCGCTGTTTTTGGAGGAACGTTCACGAACAACGCCCTTTGCCATAAGCACATATTCGCTTCTTACACCGAATGCTTTATTGAAAATTTCTTTATCTGTATTTTCATCAAAGGCAAGCTGTACTATGCCTGTTTTGTCACGCAAATCTACGAAAATAAGGGCACCGAGGTCACGTTGCTTTGCAACCCAGCCGCAAACGGTTACTTCTTCGCCGATATTTTCCACACGAAGGTCACCGCAGAATATTGAACGCTTAAGACCGTTCATATTGTCCATATTTAACATCCTTTCTGATGGTTTACTTTATATTAACCTTATTTTTTACAAGGTAAGTTATGGGGAAGTTTAAGCCTAAAGCAAAAATAAGGCTTATGAAGCATTTGGTAAGATTTTCTCTGAAAACAACATCGTCACTGATTTTTTGTAAGCTTTCTGCAACATCAGTTGTGAAAACAATGGTTGTATCAGTAAACAACATTTCAAAAGGAAGAAAATTACCTACTGTCTTTGAAAAAACAGTTACAAAAATAAAACCTACAAAGGTTACAATTATAGCGGTAAGAGCCCCTAATTTAGAAAGGGGAGAAACATTTGAAACTGTAATTCCGAGATAAATACACTGGACAGCCAAAAGAATGTAGATTGCAAAATATATTACATATATGGCAACTAATGAAAAAATAATTTTTAACGACGGTGCTCCGAAAAGGGAAAGTAAATCCTCAGCCGCATAGAGAACATCGCCTAATCTGCCGTATGCCTGATATACAAAAAGGAATAACGAACCTACCATAAGGGCAAAAACTGTGAAAATCCAGATTAAACCGGATACCGTTTTAGACCAAACGAGAGCACTTGTTTTGGCAGGAAGCGTGAGAGTAAGGTATCCTGCTCGTCCGAAAACCGTTTTTGAAAACACCATGGAAACGGCGATTACCATAATGATACAAGCAAAAATCAATACTACACTCACGAGAATAGAACAAATTATGGCAATCATATCGTTTTTGAGGAAGATAGCTAAACCTTCAAGCAATGCTGTTACGATTACAATACAGAGAAGAACGATTGAAATGGAATGTAACTGAGCTTTAAGGTCATTTTTAAGAAGCTTACCAAACATTGCTGAAAACCTCCTTAAACACATCTTCGATAGATTTTCCGTCAGTCAAAATATCTTCAACACTATCGTTCAGAAGAACCTCTCCGTTACCTAAAAAGACCGCATGAGTGAATACATCTTCAAGGTCGTTGATAAGGTGTGTTGAAATGAGAAGTGTCGATGTTTTGGCGTAATTCTTCATTATAAAATCAAGAATCTGACCTCTTGTTGCAGGGTCAACACCGCCCATGGGCTCGTCAAGAATATAGAGCTCGGCATTCCTTGACATAGTAAGGGAAAGAAGGAGCTTTTCCTGCTGACCTTTTGACATGGTTTTTGATTTCTGCTTGGGGTCAAGACCAAAGCGTTTAATCATATCAAGGGCTTTATTTTTATCAAAATCTTTGAAAAAATCATTGAAATAATCGACGGCATCTATATTACGCATCCAATCGTGAACAAAGGTCTGCTCGGGAAGATACGCGGTAACTGTTTTTGTTTTTTCACCGGGCTTTTCGCCGTTTATGGTGACGGTACCCTTGTAGTCGTGGATTAACCCTGTGAGTATCTTCATCAAGGTAGTTTTACCGCAACCGTTAGGGCCAAAAAGTCCGATAATTTCCCCACGAGGTAATGTGAGAGAAACATCGTCTAAAACAAGGTGTTGGCCGTAAGATTTTTTCAAACCTTCAATTACAACGATGTTGTTATCAGCCATAATTTCAACCTCCTGTTTCATTCATTTTTCGAATTTAAACAAAACTTAACTAATTTAATATTTTACACTTAATATACATTTTAGTCAATATGTTAGGCTGTAAAAAAGATGTAAAAAAACTCCCTTACTGCGTAGCAGTAAGGGAGTTTCTTTCGTATGTAACAACTTAAGCGAAAAGACCGCCAAAGAAGCTTGAGCAAGTGTCAAGCACTGCACTTACATCGTATTCTACAAGAGAGCCTTCGATGGACTGAAGGATAGCAGCAAGGTCTGCACCTTCAAAGAGATTGAAAATAATATCAAGAATTGAACCCATAATATCGCCTCCTATTTGATAACAATTTATCATAAAAACCAAAAGTTGTCAATAGTTTCTCTATAAAGCCCATATTTTTCCTGAAATCAGAAGTTAAAAAGAGCAAAGACGAAATTTGTATAAAAAATATAAAAAAATAGGGGGAAATATCTATTCAAACAGGGGTGCGATTTGTTGACTTTGGTTTTAATATATGATATGATTTCTATATATATGGTTTAATACAAATACTATGCCATTTTATGAGTTATTAAATTAATGTTAATTGTTTACCGCATACGGAAAACATATTTATTTTTTGTCACATCGGAGAGGAATAAATGTATAAAAAAGTATTTAAAAGGCTTCTGGATATTGTTCTTGCCACCGGCGGAATAATTGCTTTAAGCGTACCTATGGGCTTGATTGCCATTGCAATAAAAATTGACAGTAAAGGGCCGGTATTCTTTAAACAGAAAAGAGTCGGTTTGAATAAAGAGCATTTTGAAATTCTGAAATTCAGAACTATGCGTACCGATACACCTAAGGATGTACCTACCCACGAGCTTTCTGACCCTAAAAAATGGATAACCGGAGTAGGCAGATTTTTAAGAAAAACAAGCCTTGATGAATTGCCTCAGTTATTTAATATTTTCAAAGGCGAAATGAGTGTAATCGGTCCGCGTCCTGCATTGTGGAATCAGTACGACCTTATTGAAGAAAGAGATAAATACGGTGCTAACGGTGTTCGTCCGGGTCTTACGGGACTCGCCCAGATCAGCGGCAGAGACGAACTGGAAATACCGGTTAAGGCAAAGCTCGACGGTGAGTACGTTGAAAAGATGAGCTTACTTTTTGATTGCAAGTGTTTTATCAAAACGATAAAAAGCGTTATAAAAAGCGAAGGCTTTGTCGAAGGCAGTGCCGCCAGAGAAAATGTGAACAGCGAGAATAACGAAATAAAGGGTTAAATTTATGTCATTGAAATTAATGTACATCACAAATAATCCGCAGGTTGCGTCCATTGCCCAAAGCAGTGGTGTTGACCGGATTTTTGTGGATATGGAATATATCGGTAAAGAGGAACGCCAGGGCGGTCTCGACACTGTAAAGAGTCATCACACCGTTGAAGATGTTAAAAATCTTCGCAAGGTCCTCAATGAAACCGAGCTTCTTGTAAGAGTGAACCCAATTCACGAAAAAAGTGAGAACTGGTGCAGCTCCGAAGAAGAAATAGACGCGGTTATTGAAGCCGGGGCGGATATTATTATGCTCCCCATGGCAAAAACAGCCGACGAGGTTAAAAGGTTTACGGAATATGTAGGTGGCAGAACTAAAACAATGCTCCTGCTGGAAACTGCCGAGGCGAAAGAGAATATAAAAGAAATTCTCCATATGGGCGGGCTTGATATGGTTCATATCGGTCTTAACGATTTACATCTTTCATACGGTATGAAGTTTATGTTCCAGTTGCTTACTGACGGTACTGTTGAAGAATTGTGCAAAATAATCGGCAGCCACGGTATTCCCTACGGCTTCGGCGGTATTGCAAGGCTTGGATTCGGTATGTTGCCGGCAGAGCACGTAATCGCCGAGCATTACAGACTTGGTTCGTCAATGGCGATTTTATCCAGAAGCTTCTGCGATATTAATAAAAACGACAATTTAGAAGAAGTCAAGGCGTTGTTTAAAAAAGAAATGACAAAAATCAGACAGTACGAAAAAGAGCTTTCGGAAAAAGAAGCAGAGTTCTTTAAGGAAAACCAAAAGGAAACTGTACGTCTTGTTAATGATATAACGGCAAAAATTCAGAAGTAATATATACAAATCTTCAAGAAGGGAAGACGTTTTCAAAATGACAAACAACAAGAAACCTATACCTCTTGCGACACCTACCATGCACGGTGAGGAATTAGAGTTCGTAAAGGAAGCATTCGACAGAAACTGGATTGCTCCTCTCGGCTTTAACTGCGACGGGTTAGAAAAGGAAATGAATGAATATCTGTGCCGCAACGGTGGAAAAAATCAGGAGGCACTTTCTACGGTTTCCTGCACCTCCGCTTTGCACCTTGCAGTAAAGCTTGCGGGAGTTAAAAGAGGCGACAGGGTATTCTGTTCGGATATGACTTTCGCGGCTACGGTAAACCCCGTAAGCTATGAGGGCGGCGAACAGGTTTACATAGACTCTGAGTACGAGACATGGAATATGGACCCGGTTGCTCTGGAAAAAGCATTTGAGAAATATCCCGACACAAAGGTAGTTGTTCTGGCTCATCTTTACGGTACACCGTCAAAGATGGACGAAATTCTCGCCGTTTGCGAAAAACACGGTGCAATTCTCATTGAGGATGCGGCGGAAGCTCTCGGTGCTACATATCACGGTGTTGCCTGCGGTACTTTCGGCAAGTATAACGCTATCAGCTTCAACGGTAACAAAATAATCACTACTTCCGGGGGCGGTATGTTATTTACCGAAACCAAAGAGGAAAGAGAAAAGGCATTTTTCTGGGCAACTCAGTCAAGAGAGCCGGAGCTCTGGTATCAGCATAAGGAGCTCGGTTACAACTACCGTATGTCAAATATTGTTGCAGGTGTCGGCAGAGGTCAGCTTCTTCATCTTGATGAACACAGAGATTTAAAAGAAGCTATTTACAAACGCTATGAAGAAGGTTTTAAGGGATTACCTGTTAAAATGAATCCTTATCTTCCCGATACAAAACCCAATTTCTGGCTTTCTTGTATGATAATTGACGAGGGTTGCGATGTTGACCCGATTTCCGTTATCAAAAAGCTCGCTGAAGAGAAAATCGACTCACGTCCTATCTGGAAGCCCATGCACATGCAGCCCATATTTGAAAACAATGATTTTATCACTGCGGGTTCCTCAAGCGTTGGCGAGGATGTTTTCAGCAGAGGTATGTGTCTTCCTTCAGATATTAAGATGACAGAAGAAGAGCAGGAAAGAGTAATTTCTGTAATCAAATCTTGTTTTGAGGTTTAATATGTACGCGAAATTTTTTAAAAGAGTCTTCGATTTTATACTTTCCCTGGGTGCGATTATAGCATTGTCGCCAATTCTCACGGTACTTGTGATTCTGGGTGCAGTGTTTATGAGAGGCAATCCTTTCTTCTGCCAGAAAAGACCGGGTAAGATTAATCCCAAAACAGGCGAAGAAAAGATTTTCAAGCTCATTAAATTCAGAACTATGGATAACCGTAAGGACGCTGAGGGTAATTTGCTTCCCGATGAAGTCAGACTTAACTCCTACGGTAAATTCTTAAGGTCAACATCCCTTGATGAGCTTCCCGAACTGATAAATATTTTAAAGGGCGATATGTCCATTGTAGGCCCTCGTCCTCTCTTGGTAAAATATCTTCCGCTGTACTCTGAAGAACAGCGTCACCGTCACGATGTGCGCCCCGGTCTTACGGGCTACGCTCAGGTGAATGGCAGAAACAGCATTTCCTGGGAAGAAAAATTCAGACTCGATGTAGAGTATGTAAACAACATAACTCTTCTCGGCGATATCAAAATCATCTTCGGAACAGTTTTCTCCGTTCTTAAGAGAGAGGGTATTTCGCAGGAAAACAATGCAACTATGGAAGAATTCAAGGGTTCTCACGTAGAGGCTGAATGAGGTAAACAATGAAAAAGTTAGTTATATTCGGCGGTGGCGGTCACGCAAAGGTAGTTGCCGACATTGCAATGAAGAACGGATTTGAAATTGCAGGCTTCTTAGATGACAACGAAGCAGTTTCAACCGTAATGGGTTATCCCATATTAGGAAAAATTGACGATTGCATAAAATTCAAGGATACCTGCGCTTTTGCAATCGGTATCGGTAACAATGCAGTCAGGAAAAAGATTTTTGAGAAATATCCCGATTTTTCTTATCCTACGCTTATTCATCCCACGGCTTCGGTAGGAATTGAAACAAAAATCGGCAAAGGTACAGTAGTAATGCCTATGGTAGTGGTGAACGCCTGTGCCGAAATCGGTGATTTCTGTGTTCTTAACAGTGCTTCGGTCGTAGAGCACGATTGCCGCGTAGGTGATTATTGTCTTATTGCACCGAATGTCACAATGTGCGGTGTATCAAAAATCGGTAACCTTGTGTGGCTGGGTGCAGGAAGCACCGTTAATCAGACCGTAAAAATCTGCGACGGCGTGACAGTAGGTTCCGGCGGCGTTGTAACAAAGGATATTACGGAACAGGGCACTTATGTAGGTGTACCGGTAAGTATGAAATAATTTTTTGAAAGCGAAGAAGGAAAAGACAATGAAAAAGTTGTGTTTTATAACAACCGTTTCCCTTACAATGAAGGCTTTTGTTGTGGAATCGGCAAAGCATCTGCATGATGAGGGTGGGTACGATATTACTCTTATCTGTAATGATGACAAAGAATTCGCCGAGTCATTGCCCGATTATATAAAATTCATTCCGGTTTCAATGGCAAGGGGAGTAGATTTTTCCGCACTTTCTTCAATTCTTCAGTTTTTAAAAATATTCAGAAAAGAAAAATTTGATTTAATACAGTATTCAACACCTAACGCTTCCTTGTATGCTTCAATCGCAGGATTTCTGGCACGTGTGAAAATCAGAAGATACAGCCAGTGCGGTATAAGATATGTTGCTTTTGAAGGCTTCAGCAGAAAGTTTTTCAAAATATTTGAAAAAATCACCTGCAAGCTTTCAACTCAGATAAAAGCCCAGAGTCCTAAGAATATGGAATTTGCAGTTGACGAAGGTCTTTGCAAAAAAGATAAAATTTCAGTTATCGGTATAGGCGGAACAATCGGCGTTGACCTTAAGCAGTGCAGAAGCTTCGACCACGAAAAAGTAAAAAAAGAGCTCCGCGAAAGATACGGAATCCCTCAGGACGCTTTTGTTTACGGATATGTGGGCAGAATCAATGTGGATAAGGGCACGAACGAGCTTATAACGGCTTTCAGTAAGCTTTCCGAAGAGAATAAGGATACATATCTCGCGCTTGTAGGTATGCTTGACGACGCTAATCCCATAAGTCCGGAAAATCTGGAAATTGCCAAGAGCAATCCGCGGATAATTATGACCGGCAATGTTCCCTTTGATGAGGTTTATCCTCATATGGCGATGTTCGATGTTCTTGTTCATCCTACATACAGAGAAGGCTTCGGCAAGGTTCTCCAGGAGGCTATGGGCGTAGGTCTTCCCATTATTACAACCGATGTACCCGGACCCTCCGAGGTTATTGAAAATAATGTTTCAGGTATTCTTTGCAGGGTTAAGGATTCGGATGACCTGGCACAAAAGATGTTAATCCTTCACAACGATAAGGAGCTTCTTGGAAGCTTAGCGCAAGCGGGAAGTAAACGTGCCGAAAAATATTTTGACAGACCGATTATGCTTAACAATATTTTAGAAGATATAAATAAAACCGTGAATTGAGGTTAAAAGTATGTTTTTTAGTATAATTTTACCTGTTTATAATGTAGAAAAGTACCTTAAGGAATGTGTGAACAGCATTTTGTCGCAAACATTCAAGGATTACGAAATCATCCTCGTTGATGACGGTGCCAAGGATAACAGTCCCGCTATATGCGATGAATTTGCGGCGGCTGATGAAAGAGTCAAGGTTATTCACAAGCCCAACGGCGGTCAGTCAACAGCAAGAAATGCCGGCTTGGAAAAGGCAACAGGTGAATATGTAATTTACCTTGACAGTGATGATTTTATAACAGACAACACATTTTTAGAGGATATCTATAATAAAGCTAAAGAAACCGACGGCGATATAGTCCTTTACAAGTATGCGAAATATATCGACGAAACAAAGGTTCTTGAAAAATGTACCTTTACCCTTGATTTTGCGGAGAATATAAGTGATTCCGACGAGCTTTTGCTGACACTTGTAAAAAAGGATGCGTACTACGGTATGGCGTGGGTAAAAGCATTCCGGAGAAGTATGGCGGTTGATAACGGAGTCGTTTTTGATACAAATCTTATCTGCGAGGATATGGACTGGTATTTTAACCTTGTTCTTTGTGCTGAAAAAATATCGGCAGTTGATAAATCCTACATAGCTTACAGACAGCGAGCAGGTTCCGTTACCTCAACACTTAAGTTGAAAAATCTTACAGACTATATTTTCACAATGGAAAAATGGGCTGAGAAGATTCAGTCGGCGGATATTAATGAAACAAAGAAAAAAGCGTTGATGGGTGCACTGGCAAAATATTATTCCAATATGTTTATCACTTATATCAGAGTTAAAGACCCTGAAAAGAAAAAGCATATTAAGAGAATAAAGGATATTTCCTATATTCTTGATTACAGTATGAGCGACAGACCTCTCAAAATGAGAAAAATTTACAAAATCGCGGGCTTTGCCGGTGTTACCGGTATGCTCAAGATATTAGATAAAATAAAATGAGGTTTTTATAATGAGTGAAAAACTTCCCAAAGTATTATCAATTTCATTAAGTACCTGGCATAAAGACAGCGGTATACATACCCAGACTGATTTATTCAAGCATTATGACCCGGACAGAGTTGCCCAGATTTACACAAAATCCGGTCTTCCCAATACTCCTGTATGCAATAACTTTTTCAGAATTTCAGAAAATGAAATTATAAAGAGCGTTATTAAACGTAATCCCGTAGGCTGCAGAGTGGAAAACGGCGCAGAGGCAGACGCTTCCACACAAAAAGCAATGGATGCCGAAAAAGCACTTTACACTCAGGCTCACAAAAAGAAATCCTGGCTTATGACCGTAATGCGCGAATTTGTATGGATGTTCGGAAGATGGAAAACAAAAGCTCTTGATAAATTTATTGAAGAAGAAGCCCCGGACGTTTATTTTGTGCCCATTTACCCTGTTGCATATATGGGTAAATTGCAGTTACATATACTTAAAAAATATCCGAGACCATATGTATGTTATCTTGCGGACGATAACTACTCATATAAGCCCTGCGGAAGAAATCCCTTCGCGTATATTCACCGCTTTATGTTAAGGCGGGTTGTTAAAAAGCTGGCGGTGAACTGTACGGAGATGTTTACCATCACCAAAACCGAAGCCGTTGATACAGACAACCTTTTCGGAACAAAAAGCATAGTTCTTACAAAGGGTATCAATTACGAAAACCTTGAATATAAGGAAAAAGAGGTTTCAACACCTATAAGAATGGTATATACAGGAAATCTCTTTATAGGTCGTGCCGCTTCTCTCGTTGAAATTTCAAAGGCTCTGGCTGAAATCAATAAGGACGGCGAAAAAGTAACTCTCGATATTTATTCACCCACCGTTATGGATGACAAAACCATGGAGTACCTTAACTCAAACGGTTGTCATTTTAACGGCAGTGTTCCCAAGAGCGAGGTTGATGCTATTCAGCAGGCGGCGGATGTTGTTGTGTTTGTTGAGTCTCTTGAAAAAGAGCACAGATTCGATGCACGTCTTTCATTCTCAACTAAGCTTACCGACTATTTCAAAAACGGCAAATGTATTTTTGCAATAGGCGATAAGACCATTGCGCCTATTGAATATCTGCGTGAAAACGATTGTGCAATCATAGCAAATGAATACGATGAAATAGCACCTCAGTTAAAGAAGCTTATTGAAAATCCCGAAATGATAAAAAAATACAGCAAAAACTCTTTTGATTGCGGTAAAAAGAATCATAACGAGGAAGATATAAAAAGAATTTTCGTAGATACATTCGTAAAAGCGGCAAAAAAAGGAAACTGATATGTCAAAAACTGATTTTTTGAAAGAAAAACAAAGGGTAACAGAGGCTTTAACTGAAAAAGGTGTTGCCGAAAAAGATGCCATGACAGTAGCCGATTGCTTTGTTACTGCGGATATGTACGGTGTTACAAGTCACGGTACGAGAATTTTGCCCTCTCATATAGGCAGAATTGAGCGAGGCGGATATAATTTAAACCCGGATTTTAAAATTATCAGGGAAACCTCCGCTTTTGCCGTAATTGACGGTGATAATTCAATAGGTGTTGTCAGCGCCGATTACTGTATGAATTACGCAGTTGAAAAAGCACACGAAAGCGGCATTTTCACAGTTTTCAGCAGAAATAATAACACCTTCGGTCCGGCTTTTTACTATCCTCTTAAGGCTGCCGGAAATGGGTGTATAGGAATTGCATTCAGCAACAGCCCTGCGCAGATGGCTCCTTTTGGCGGTAAAGAAAAAATGCTGGGAACGAACCCCTTTTCAATAGTTATTCCCTGCGGTGACAATGACCCGATTATCGTCGATATGGCAACGAGCGTGGTTGCAAAATCAAAATTCAAAGAATATAAAGAACAGAATAAGCCTTTGCCCGAGGGCTGGGCGTTGAATACAGACGGCAAGCCAACTACTGACCCGGATGAAGGTATGGCAGGGCTTGTACTTCCTATGGCAGGCTTCAAGGGCTACGGAATCGCCATGATGATTGATATTTTATCCGGTGTTATCTCCGGCGCGAGCTTTTTGAACAAGGTAGGAAGATTTTACAGTGAGGACAACTCCTGTATGGATGTAGGCTTCACATTTATAGCAATAGACCCTGAAATTGTTTTAGGGGACGAATACGAGGATATTATAAAAGAGTATGTAGATGCTCTGCGTAATTCCGAAACGGTTGAGGGTTGTGTGATATCATTACCCGGTGACGACAGAATGAAGAATTACAGAGAAAATACTGAAGAATGACAAAAAGGAGTGAGAATATGAAAGTAATGCAGATAAATGCCGTTTACGGATTTGGCAGTACGGGCGTTATAGTTGAAGATTTACATAATCTTTCATTAGAAAACGGCATTGAGTCTTATGTTGCATATTCAACTACCCGAAAAAATCCTGCCGATATAAAAAACGGATATGTTATAGGCGGATCTTTGGGTAAGAAAATTCATTCCGCGCTTTGTCGTGTCGGAGGTAAACAAGGTTATTTTTCCAGATTTGCAACATTTAAGCTTCTCCGACACATTAAAAAGGTGAAGCCCGATATAGTTCATTTACATAATTTACACAGTAACTACATTCACGTTAATATGTTGCTGAAATTCTTAGGAAAACACGATATTGAAACAATCGTAACTCTCCATGATTGCTGGTTTTATACCGGCGGTTGCTACCATTACACCACCACCGGCTGTAATAAGTGGCTTGATACCTGTAAGGATTGTCCTCAGAAAACCAAGGATACAACAAAGTATTTAAAGAAACATTCTGCTAAAATACTTGCTGACAGAAAAAAATATTTCGGCGCAATTAAAAATCTGACGGTTGTCGGTGTTTCGGACTGGATTGCCAACGAGAGTAAAAAGACATTTTTGAAAGACAAAAATGTTACGGCAATATATAACGGAATAGATACGGAATTTTTTGTTCCTACTCCGTCTGATTACAGAGAAAAGCACGGATTGCAGGACAAATTCGTAATTCTTGCGCCGGGAAGTAAATGGTTAAGACCGGAAAACCAAAAAACCTTTGACACGGTATCACAGAATCTTCCCGAGGATTGCGTAATATTGGTTCTGGGCTGTTGGGAAAGCCGAAAAGACACTTTGCCGCCCAATATGATTCCTTTGGAATGGATACGCGACCGTGAAGAAATTAAGAGAATTTTCTCCACGTGCGATGTTTTTGCGAACTGTACAAGGGAAGAATCGCTTTCACTCATAAACGTGGAAGCTCAGTCCTGCGGAACGCCTGTGGTTACATACAGAAATACAGGTGTTCAGGAAACCGTTGACAATAAATGCGGTTTTTCCGTAGAAAACGGAAACGAACAAGAATTTCTCAATGCGATTTTGAAAATCCGTGAGATTGGTAAATCTGAGTTTACTCAGGCAAGTCGTGAATGGGTTAAACACAGATTTAACAGAGATGAGAATTATATGAAATACATTGATTTGTATAAGTCAAGAGGGATGAAATGAAAACAAATCGTCTGTTTGGAAAAGACGGTATGCCCATAATTGATTTTGTGGCAGTCATATTTTTTACCGTCTTCTATATTTTGCCGACAGTAAACGGCAAGTTCAATACAATTCTTATAATGTTTGTGGGTCTTGCATATTTTGGTTACGTGTTTTTGAAAGACCAAAAGGTCGGCATGTCTTTTATAAGTATATTTATTGCCGTTGGTGTTATCGCCTTGGCGTATACGTTGCTGACGGATACCAAAACAATATCTCAGGCGGCAAGCTACCGTGTATTGAAGCAGTTTTTGTCAAAGCTGAGCCAGTACGTGTTTATGTATATACCAGCGTTGTTCTTGATAAGAACCCTTAAGACAGCAAATGACAAGCAAAAGAAATTCATCCTGGCACTTGTTGTGGTTTGTTATACGATGGTTATTTATGACACCTTAAAGGTTGTTGCCGAAAACCCCAATATTATGAGACAGTGGGAAGCCATAGAAGGTCTGGAAGATGAAAATATAGGTAACTATTATTTCGTTTATTCTGTACCTATTATAATGGTTGGTTTATCAGTCTGTATGGCAAAGCTTAAGGGTGTAAGGAAAATAATATGCCTTGCAATGATTGCAGTTTTGTTTTACTTCCTCTTACAGGCGCAGTATACAATCGCTATTCTTATTGCAGTTTTAGGTTTCATTTTACAGATATTCCTTTCCTTAAAGAGCCCTGTAACAAAAATAATTTTCCTTGTTGTGGTGGTTATTGCGGCATTCTTTATTCCGGATATGCTGTTGTATATTTCAAATAATGTTCAGTCAAGCCAGATGGCGGTCCGTTTCAGGGAGCTTTACAGCTTCTTTGCTTCCGGTGATACGGGAGGATACAACCTTAACGGTAGACTTACCTTATATTGGCGCTCTATTGAGGCATTCATACAGAGCCCCATTTTAGGTAACCGTAATGTTGATTTCGACGGTCATGCAACTTGTTTCACTGTTTTATCCGATACCGGTATTATAGGTGGTATACCTTTCTACTACCTTCTTTTCTCAATGAACAAGCGAATGAAAGCATTGTTAGGCAAACATTCCATAAACTTCTTACCTGCATTCTTCTGTTTGCTTTGTATGGGCTTCTCGAATCCGATTCACAGTTCATTGTCCCTTGCATTTGCGGTTTGGTTCATTGTTCCGCTCATTATAGATACTCTTATAAATAAAGAAGGAGAAAAAGCAATATGAAAAAAGAATGGAAAATAGACGTTCCGGTTCTTCTTATATTTTTCGCAAGACCCGAAACTTTTGAGAAGGTTTTTGACGTTATAAGAGAGGCACGTCCCAGCACACTTCTTTTATGGCAGGACGGTCCACGTGAAGGCAGACCCGATGATTTGGAAGGTATTATGAAATGCCGTGAAATAGCGGAGAATATAGATTGGGAATGTACCGTTCACAAAATGTATAACGAGAAAAACTACGGTTGTGACCCCTCAACATTCTATTCTCATAAATGGGCATTTTCTCTTGTGGATAAATGTATAGTTTTAGAGGACGATTTTTATGTTGACCAGTCCTTCTTCCCTTATTGCAAGGAGCTTCTCGATAAATACGAAAACGACGACAGAGTAAATCACATTTGTGGCTTCAATTTATTGGGCGAAGTAAAGGATTGTCCTAACGATTATCTTTTTTCATACACCGGCTCAGGTGCTTGGGCAAGCTGGAAACGTGTTGCAGATGGTTGGGATGAAACATATTCATTCCTTCACGATGAATATTACATAAATAACTTAAGAAAAAAATATGGCAAACGTTTTGACAGATGGTACAGTAACGCCGTCAGACACGAGGGAACAGGAAGAGCTTTCTGGGAAAGCATTTTAGGTTTTGATTGTATTCTCAATAACCGTTACGCAATTATTCCCAAGAAGAATCTTGTATCCAATATCGGTCTTACATACGGCTCTACCCATTCAAATGCTGAAATGAAATTGCTCACAAAGAGACAGCAGTCAATTTTCAATAATCCCACATTTGAAATGAATTTCCCTATGAAGCATCCTGAATATATTGTTCCCGATTATCAATATATGGATGAATTGGATGAGCTTATGGGTAACGGTCATCCTTTCAGACAGTTGTACAGAAAATGCGTGTATTTCTTAAAGTGCATCCGTTACGGTAAGGTGAAAAATATTCTTGCAAGTCTTAAAAGAAAGTTAAAACGGTGATTTGATTTATGAGTAAATATACTGTATGCGGCTATGATATGGAAATTGTCCACGACAGAATGTTGCAGATAGCAACTGAGGTGGACAGAATCTGTCGCGAACAAGGGTTTAAATGCTCCTTGTACGGCGGTTCCGTAATAGGTGCCGTACGTCATAACGGCTTTATCCCCTGGGACCACGATATTGATATGTGTATGCCCCGTAAGGATTACGATAAGTTCGTAAAATATATGAAAAAGCACCCTAACGATAAAATCTTTTTCAGTAATTACTCTGCGGAAAAAAGATATCCCAACAGTTGGGGTAAAGTCCGACTTAACGGAACAGTTTTCCAGGAGAAGGAACTGGCATCTCTTGCAGAGCTTCATAACGGTGTTTTCATAGACTTACATCCTATCGACAATATTGTGCCTAAGCTTCTGCCCTTGCAGGTTAAGCTTAATATGTTCTGGTCATGCGTTGGTAAGGTGAAAAGCGGACTTTATAACGGTTCCGGGAAAAAAGCGAAGGTATATAAATTATTTTCATGGCTTCCCTACGGTGCTATTAATGCTCTGCGTGGCGGCGCTATGAAAATGTTTAAACATTTGCCCACAAAGTATGTTTACAAGGTGGCACATCCCAACAACGGTATTTATCCCATACCGAGATGTACCTTTGAAGATTTAATTGACCATAAATTTGAAGACAGACAATTCTTGATACCTAAAAATTATGATGAATTTTTAAGAAAAAGATACGGCGACTATATGCAGATTCCACCCGAATCGGAAGTATTTGAGTGTTGCACATCCATTGTCGAGTGTAAGTTATAAGAGGTTAAAATGGAAAAGAAAGAATCAACATCTTTAAAATGGAAAACCATAACAAGTGTTATGTGGAAGTTTGTGGAAAAAGTTGCTGCCCAGGCTATCCACTTCGTGGTTTCCATAATCCTTGCAAGGCTTCTTGCCCCGGAGGACTACGGTATAATCGCACTTGTTTCCGTTTTTATCACAATATGCAATAAACTTGTTATCAGCGGGTTTGCAACATCTCTTATTCAAAAGAAGGACGCCGACAATCTGGATTTTTCAACAGTCTTCTATTTCAGCTGTACCATGGCGGTCGTTCTTTATATTGCCCTTTGGTTCGTTGCACCGTTTATAGCCGGCTTCTATTCTGAATACAATGAAGAATTATTGATTCAGGTTATAAGGGTAATGGGACTTAATGTGTTTATTATCGCCGTAAACAGTGTTCAGCAGGCATACGTTTCCCGCACAATGCAGTTCAGAAGATATTTCCTTTCAACAATCTTGGGAAATACAATTTCCGCAGCAGTGGGTATAGGTCTGGCATACGGCGGATATGGCGTATGGGCTCTTGTAGCGCAGACCTTGCTGGCAGCTCTTGTGAACGGTATCGTTTTATGGTTCACTGTTAAATGGCGACCCCAGTTGAAATTCTCATTTAAAAGATTCAAGGCTCTTTTTTCATACGGTTGGAAAATATTTACGGCATCAATCATAAAGGTTATATATAATGATTTAAGAAGCCTTGTAATAGGTAAATTCAGCCCCGCGGACCTTGCCTTTTATAACAAGGCGCAGAGCTTCCCTCAGTTAATTGACAGTAATGTTGAGGGTACTATTGACAGTGTGCTTTTCCCCGCTATTTCCAAAAAACAGGCATCTGTTGACGAAATGCGCGCTATGCTCAGACGAGCTATTAAAACCACATCGTATATACTTATTCCGTTGCTTGTGGGCTTATCCGCTACATCAAAGCCCGTGATTCTTATTCTTCTTACTGAAGAATGGGCTCCGAGTATTCCTTTGATGCAGATACTTTCCTTTTCATTTGTGTTTGCACCTATGGAAATAGAGAATTTACAAGCCATCAAAGCTACCGGCAGAAGCGACATTGTATTAAAGCTCGAAATAATAAAAAAAGTTGTAGGTATATTGCTTATTATCGTAGCAATTCCTTATGGTGTGACCGCAATGGCAATATCAGCCGTTATTGTTGCTGTTTTTTCCGCAATAGTAAACGCCATTCCAAACAAAAAGCTTTTGGGTTATACCTTTAAAATGCAGGTGAAGGATATTCTTCCCACTCTCTTGCTTTCATTTGCAATGTTTGCCGCTACTTTCCCCATAAGTTACCTGGATATAAACATATGGCTTATGCTCATTATTCAGGTTATAGTGGGAGTTGTCGTTTATGTAGCCCTTTCTGTAATATTCAGAGTGGAAAGCTTTAAATACATATTAGGTTTATTAAAAGGTTTTTTAAAGAGAGGTAAGAAATAATGAATCGTGAATTTCTCGAATCAATAAAAATCCCCGAAACTGTCAGAATTCCTTTCTTCGGCGGTAAATGGTACCAATTTTTAACAAAGCTTGAAAATAAAAGCATAAGAAAAGAAGTATTGCCGGAAAATCCCTTGAATACGGAAAAAAGAGAAAAAAAGGTTATTGCTACGCTTACTACATATCCTGCGCGTATAGGCTGTGTGCACCTTGCAATAAAATCAATTATGCTCCAGACCTATAAGCCCGACAGAATTATATTATGGTTGGCGGATTCCCAATTCCCCGGAAGAAAGCTCCCCGAGGAGCTTACGGCTTTAGAAAAATACGGTCTTGAAATTTTGTGGATGCACGACCTTCACAGTAATAAAAAATTCTTTTATCCTGTTCTTAATCAGAAAGAGGATGAGCTTGTCATCACCTTTGACGATGACATTATCTATTCAACAAAAACTATTGAACGCCTTATAAAAACTCATGAGCAGTATCCGGATTGTATGATTTGCGAAAGAGCGCAGGCGTATAAAGAAAGTAACCCCTATCAACCCGGACGTTGGATAACAATTTCCGATAAGGGCGTTAAAACTCCCAGCTACAGCCTTAACCCTTCTCCGGGTGGCGGTTGTCTTATTCCCTACGGTCTTTTCTGGGAGGATGTTTGTAACGAAGAAAAAATCAACACATTGGCACACCATCACGATGATGTATGGTTTATGTTTATGTGTATGCAGAATAACAGAAAAATAAAGAAAACAAGAAAATATCATAAGACATTTTCTGTTATTACAGATTCTCAGGTTGAAGCTATTGCGCAGGATAACGTTCAGAATAACAGCAACATCAATGTTGTTAAAAAGCTTATTGAAGTATATCCCGAAGCATGGCACAGAATTAGCACCGACACAGATGTAAAATGAAATTTTAGAAAGATGTGATGCTATTGTCAACCCGGATTAAAAACCCAACAGAGCAAAACCATGTAAAAACAAAGGAATTCGGTTTTTATCTCGCGGCTGTTTTCTTTTATACAATGATGACAGGCATGGTCGGTAGTTACCGGTTCAGGTACCTTGTCGATGTATTGATGCTCTCAGAAGACCAGGCGTCTTTTTATAACGGCTTCCTTTTTGTCGCAGGTTTCATAATGAGCTTCGTTTACGCGATGATAATAGATAATCGTAAAATTACTAAAAGAGGGAAATTTATTCCTTTGGTAAATGCGATTGCCATACCTATGGGAATTGTTACGATTCTTCTTTTCTATACTCCCAAGGGACTTACAGGTACCCTTCTTATGATATACCTTATTACAATGGGTATGTTACACGGTGCTTGCACAAGTATAGGTAACGCTATTAACCTTGTTTCATTTGTTGTTACACCTAACAATAAAGAGCGTGATAAGGTTATTTCTTTCAAAAGTATTTCAAGTGCAGTAGGAAACTCAGCTCCTCTTGTAGTGGTTCTGGTTATAAGTGAAATTATTGATAAGGTTTCACCCGGAAATCCCCAGAAAACATATTTACAGTATATTATCGGTGCATCACTTATCAGTGTTGTAGGTACTTTTATAACACTTATGGGTATGCGCTTCTTAAAAGAGAGAATAGTCTATAGCGAGGAAAAGAAAAATCCCCTAAAGGGATTGGTTGATATCTTAAAAAACAAGTATGCCAGAATAATTATTATAAGTGAAACTCTTAAGAGCTTCCGCGGTATTTCCAGTGGATTGTTGTCATTTATGGCTGTTTGTTTCTTTGCAAGTGACGGAAAGGATTTGTTCTTCGGTCTTCCTACCGGCATTGGTACGGCGGTAGGTATGCTTGTTATAAACTTCCTGCTCAAGAAATTCAATGCAAAACAGTTATATATTGCTTCGGGTATTTATTCCGTAATTGCTAACGTAGTAGCATTTTTCATAGGATACGCATATTTTAAAAATCCGACTCCTGTTTTGACTGTTTTGTTTATAGCCGCGTTATTCATTATCGGTCTTCAGTTTGGTGCTTCCAATCTTTTACCCTCAATGTTCCAGGCGGATGTGCTTGAATCCGTTGAGCTTCAGACAAAGGGTATGCGACTCGATGCTTCTCTCCCCTTTGTTATAGGTATCGGCACTACCATCAGCGGCGCTATCGCTTCGGTGCTTTTACCTCAGGTTCTGTATGGAGAAAACTCAATAATCAAATATGTTCAAGGAAGCTTGATTCAATCCCAGGAAACAAAAATTGCAATGCTCTTCTTCTACACAATAGTTCACGGCATTATGATGTTCCTTGCAGGTGTTCCGTTCTTCTTCTATAAACTCACGGGTAAAAAGAAAGAGGAAGTACACAACGCAGTTCTTGCACAACGTGAAGAATTAGCAAAATAAAAATTATGACCTCTACTCCAAACGGAATAGAGGCCATATTTTTTTGTGTATTGTGTTTTATTCGTCAATTTCGATTCCGCGTTCTTTACGAAGAACTGCGAGCTCTGCAAATACCTTTTCTTTCTTTTTGCCTGTAAGGTCGTAGAAGAAAAGAGGAATTGCACAAAGAAGAAGGCTAAGACCGGGAACGATAGTAACAAGTGAGAACATACCGAAATTCTGTAATGCATCAAGGTTCATTGCAAAGTCAACAATGCTTTCGGCTTTGCTGTTAAGTGTAGCAACGTCAAGGTCGATAATCATATACATACCGATAATCATAACAGTTGCAAATGCATTACCGATTTTATTAACAAAGGACTGACAAGCGGAGCCGAGACCCGTATTTCTGAAGCC